>NZ_JBVIFM010000016.1:36241-207882 GCF_055571335.1 Kitasatospora sp. NPDC030952 | reverse complement strand
ACCCTCGAAGCCATCGACGCCGGCGCCACCGTCGCCACCCACCTCTTCAACGCCATGCCCGGCATCGCCCACCGCGCCCCCGGCCCCATCGTCGCCCTCCTGGAGGACGAACGCGTCACCGTCGAGCTGATCAACGACGGCGTCCACCTCCACCCCTCCGTCCTCGACCTCGCCTACCGCACCGCCGGCGCCACCCGCGTCGCCCTGATCACCGACGCCATGGGCGCCGCCGGCATGGGCGACGGCCTCTACCCCCTCGGCCCCCTCCAGGTCCAGGTCAAGAACGGCGTCGCCATGCTCCCCGACGGCAGCTCCATCGCCGGGTCCACCCTCACCCTGGACCGGGTGTTCCAACGGGCCCTGCTGGTCCACGGGTTGAGGCTCGACCAGGCCGTCCAGTCGCTGTCCGCCACCCCGGCGCGGCTGCTCGGTCTGGCCGACTCGACCGGCTCGCTGGAGACCGGCAAGCTCGCCGACCTGGTCGTGGTCGACTCCGACGGCTACGACCTGGTCGCCGTGATGCGCCGGGGCCGCTGGGTGGTCGGCGGCGAGAGGTTCCGCACCGTCACGTCCGCCTGAGCGAAGACCCCCAGCAGCTCATGGGCGCTCGGGATCGGCCGGTCAGGAGCAGCACGCCCTTCCCGCGGGCCCTTCCCGCGGGCCCTTCCCATGGGCCCTTCCCATGGGCCCTGCCCGCCCGCGCTCGCTTCCCGCCAGCGGCGGGCGTCCCGGGTCGGCGGCCGTAAAACGGCTGGCCCGGTCGGCGCCCCCGGAGTTAGTCTCGGGGGCATGGACGTCATGGATCGAAGCACCACCGCAGCCGCGCGAGCGACCCGCTCGCCGGTTGCCGCCGCCTGACGTACCCCTCCCCCCGGCGACCGGAAACGGTCCGCCGGTGGTGGCTCCGAGGTGTTCCTTCCTCGGCCCGATGATCGCGCGGTCCCGTTCTCCGGCGCCTCCCTCCGGCCCTCGAGGAGCCACCGCCATGAACACCGACCAGCTCGTCCGCGTCTTCACCGAGTACTTCGAGGAGCGCGGCCATCGCCGGATCACCGGCTCCACCCTGCTGCCCCCGCCCGGGGACCAGGTGCTGTTCACCACCTCCGGCATGCACCCCCTCACCCCGTACCTGGAGGGGCGCCCGCACCCGCTCGGCCGCCGGCTGGTGAACCTCCAGCGCTGCCTGCGCACCACCGACCTCGACGAGGTCGGCGACCGCACCCACCTCACCGTCTTCGAGATGCTCGGCAGTTGGTCCCTCGGCGACTACGAGGGCCCGCAGAGCCTCGACTGGGGCTACGGGCTGCTCACCGACGGGCTCGGCATCGACCCGGGCCGACTGCACGTCACCGTCTTCGGCGGCGGCGACGACCGGACCGGCCCGGACACCGGCTCGCTGGAGCTGTGGCAGGACCGCGGGGTCCCGGTGGAGCTCACCGTCGAGGACAACTGGTGGTCCAACGGCCCGACCGGCCCGTGCGGCCCCGACTCGGAGATCTTCCTGTGGACCGGCGACACCCCGCCCGAGTCCACCCCCACCCGGGACGACCGCTGGGTGGAGGTGTGGAACCACGTGATGATGCGCCACCGGCGGCTCGACGACGGCTCGCTCGTTCCGCTCCCCCAGCGCAACGTGGACACCGGGCTCGGACTGGAACGGCTCTCCTCGCTGCTCCAGGGCCGCTCCTCGGTCTTCGAGTGCGACGTCTTCGACCCCTGGCGCCGCCTGGTCCCGACCCTGTGGCAGCTCGACGAACCGTCCCTGCGCCTGGTCAGCGACCATCTGCGCTCGGCCGTGGTCGTCATCGGCGACGGCGTCCGCCCGTCTCCCACCGGTCGCGGCTACGTGCTCCGCCGCCTGGTGCGCCGGGTGCTCACCGTGCTGCGCCGCGACGACCCCCAGCGCGGCCTCGGCGATCTGCCGGACGAACTGGTCCGGCACACCCTGGACCGCTTCCGCCAGGACGTGCGGCCCGAGACCGTCCGCCAGGTCCTGCTGGACGAGGAGCACCGCTTCGACCGCCTCCTGCACCGCGGCCGGCAGATCCTCTCCCGCCCCCGCTTCCGCGGCCCGCTCAGCGAGGACGACCTCCACTACCTCCACGACACCCACGGGCTGCCGCGCGACCTCGTCCTCGCCCTGCGCTCCCGCTGACGCCCCCTCCCCAGCCGCCCCGCACCCGAACTCACCCGTTCGGCTGATCCCGGACGGAACCGACCCGGCCCGGCCGGGCTTCGCGGACACTGCCCTTCGGCCCCTTCGACCCCTTCGACCGCTCCACCCCCTCTTCGACTTCACCCCCTCCGCGACGCCCGGCCGGCCCGCATCGACCCCGACCACGACTCCGACCACGACCACGACCCCGACCCCGACCACGAGGAGACCGCATGAAGGCCTTCCACCCCACCTTCGGCCGCTCCCCCTGGCCCGACGGCCTGCGCGCCCTGCAGATCTACGCCCTGCCCGACCTGCCCGCCGGATCCGCCCTGCACACCCTGCTCGCCGACCTGCGCCAGGCCCTGACCGGCTACCCCGTCCTGCCCGTACCCGACGACCGCACCCACATCACCCTCGACATGATCACCTCCGCCCCGGCCGACACCATCGACCCGGCCCGGCACCGCCGCCTCGCCGACCGGCTGCGCAGCGCCGTCGCCGGCACCGGCCCGATCCGGCTCAACGCCGGCTCACCGCTCGCGTACCGCACCGGCGTCCGGCTCGACCTCCACCCCGACCACGCCCTCGCCGCCCTCCAACAGCGCGTCCGCACCGCCGTCCACGACGTCTTCGGCCCCGACTCCACCGACTACCCGCTCGGCGTCCTCCACACCACCGCCGCCTACGCGACCGCCGACACCGACACCGACGAACTCGCCCAGACCATCCACCGGATCCGCCCCGGCCACGCCCCGTTCACCGTGCGCCGGATCATCCTCAACGAGGTCCACTGGCGGCGCACCCCCGCCCCCGGCACCGACCACCCCGCCTGGCAGATCGACTGGGACACCCTCGCCACCATCCCCCTCGACGAGTAACCGCTCCGCATCCGTCATGCCCCCCGAACGAGACCGTCGCTCTTCGCGGCAGCGATCTTGCGAGTGACACCGGAGCCCGGCCGGGCAGCTCGAAGCTGCCCGACCGGGCTCTTGAACAGCGACTCGCGGACGCGCGGTCCGCGGTGGGTCCGCTGTCTCAGGACGCCTTCGCCGAAGGCCGCATCGGATCGGCCAGGCGGCCCAGCATCCCGGCGACCAACGCGGTCTGGGCGGGCACGGTGTCGGGGTAGATGAACTCGCCTTGAGCGTGGGCGCCATTGCCGACCGCGCCCATGCCGCACAGCACCGGCAGGCCCAGGGCGGCGACGAAGTTGGCGTCGCTGCCACCGCCGACGGAGGCGGCGGGCAGGTCGCGGCCCTGCTCGCGGGCGACCTCGCGGGCCAGGCCCAGGAGCGGGGCGGAGGCGGCGTTCAGGGTCATGGGCGGCCGGTTCCAGCCGTGCACGATCTCGATGCCCACCCGCCGGTCGCCGACGTCGATGCTGTCGAACGCCGCGTCCACCCGCTTCTGCTCGGCCTCACTGCTGACCCGGATGTCGATGCTCGCGCTGGCGTGGCCCGCGACGACGTTGGTGGCACTGCCGCCCTCGATGAGTCCGGGGTTGATCGTGGTGCCGAGCTCCGGAGCGGCGACGGCCGTGGCGGCGACCACGAAGTTGGACAGCGCGGTGATGGCGCTGGCCCCCTCCTCGGGCGCCAGCCCCGCGTGCGACTCGATGCCGGAGGCCGTGACCCGGAAGACACCGGTGCCCTTGCGGCCGGTCTTCACGGCACCCTCCCCCGCGGAGGGCTCCAGCACCAGCGTCACGTCGACGTGCTGAGCGACCTCCTCGATCACCGGACGGGAGGAGCGCGAGCTGATCTCCTCGTCGCCGTTGAACACGAAGGTGACGGTGGGGACCGGATCACCGCTCTCGCGAGCCAGCCTCAGCGCCCAGATCCCCTGCGCCAGGCCGGTCTTCATGTCGAAGATGCCCGGTCCGGTGAGCTTCTCCCGGCCGTCGAACGCGAGCGGCGCCTGCTCGTCCCAGTCGGCGAGCGTGCCGGTCGGCCACACGGTGTCGTAGTGCCCGACCAGCGCGACGTGCCCGGGGGCGGTGCCGTTGTAGGTCAGCGTGATGGTGTCGCCGCAGGCGCCGCCGGGGTGGCGGCGCTCGTGGTCGGGGTGCCCGAGTCGGTGGACCACCAGCTCGCGCAGGAGGTCCAGGCCTGCGGCGAGCGCGGGCAGGTCGTAGCTGCTGGTCTCCTGGTGGACGAGCGTCAGGATGTCGCAGAGGATCTCCGGCGAGACATCCTGGGCGCAGCTGGTGAGGGTGGCAGCGGGCAACACGGTGATGGTCGGCTTTCTCGTGCGAGAGGCGGACGGTGCGCCTCTTGAGTCGATGTGCTTCTTCTGACGGCTGCGGGAGGTGGGCCTCTGGGGCGGTCCCTTTCGGGTGGGGGCTCGGGGTCAGCTGATGCCGAAGGGGATGCCGAGCAGGTACCAGGCCAGGAAGAACCCGACCCAGACGAACCAGGCGACGGCCGCGATCGGGACGGTGTAGGAGGCGAGGGTGCCGATGCCGGCGTCCTTGCGGTACTGCTTGACGAAGCCGACCGCCATGACGAAGAACGGGCTCATCGGCGTGACGCACTTGGTGACCGAGTCGGCGACCCGGTACCCGGCCTGGGCGGCGTCGGGGTGGATCCCGATCAGCATCAGCATGGGCACGAGCACCGGGGCGAGCAGCGCCCACAGTGCGGACCCGCTGGTGAGGAAGAGATTCATCAGCGAGACCATCACGGCGATGGCCAGCAGGACCGCCCAGCCGCTCAGATGCATCGAGGTCAGCTGCTGCGCGCCCTTGACGGCGATGATGTTGCCGATGTTGGTCCACTTGAAGGCGGCGAGGAACTGGGAGATCGCGAAGAACAGCACCAGGGTCGGCGCCATCGCCTTGGTGCCGGTGGTCATCGCCTCGACCACGTCGGAGGAGGCGGTGAACTTGCCCGTGCTGCGCCCGTAGACGGTGCCGAGCAGGGCGAAGAACACGCACAGCACCAGCGACATGCCGGTGAACAGCGGCGAGCTGATGATGCCGCCGTGGTCACCGCGCAGCGGCGAGGAGTCCGGGACCACCGCCGCGACCAGGAGGGCGAGGAAGCCCAGCGCGACCAGGCCGGTCACCCGCAGCGCACGGCGCTGAACCTCGGGCACCGTGATCTGCGCCATCTCGACGGTGTTCAGCGCGGTGGCCGGCTCGTCGGTCGCCAGGTCGGCGCGGCGGGCGAGGAACCTGTCGGTGACGAGCGTGATCACCAGGGCCATCACGACGGAGGACGCGACCCCGAAGAAGTAGTTGGCCATCGGGCTGACGACGGCGTGCGGGGCGATGGTCCGGGCCGCCGTGGTCGACATCGACGACAGCAGGACGTCCGTCGTGGTGAGCGAGGGGGAGGCGTTGTAACCCGCCGAGATGGAGACGTACGCAACGATGCAGCCGAGCATCGGGCTGCGGCCCGCAGCCCGGAAGATCAGGGCGCCCAACGGGATCAACGTCACATAGGCGGCGTCACCCGCGACGTGGCTGACCATGGCGGTCATCGCCAGGGCGAAGGTCAGGTACTTGCCCGGCACCTTCGCGACCATGCGGTGCAGCAGGGCCGTGAACAGGCCGCTCTGCTCGGCGACGGCGATGCCGAAGCCGACGACCAGGACCGTGGCGATGGGCGGGAAGCTCGCGAAGCCGGTGTCACCGCCCTGGATGAGCACCGCGAGGCCGGCCTTGCTCAGCAGGCTCTGTACCGCGACGGCCTTGTGCGTGCCGGGCAGCACGGCACTGACGTGCTCGGCCGCGAGCACGGCACTGAGGACGACCACGGCCCCTACCAGCGACCAGAACAGCCAGAACGGCTCGGGCAGCTTGTTGCCGACCTTCTCGACGGCCGCCATCGCGCGGAACGCGGCACGCGCGGCTCTCGAGTCGGGCACGCTCGACCGGGGCCTGGTCGCGGTGGCACTCATAGGTACCTCTTCGTACTGGAGGGATGTTCCTGCAAAGAATGACAAGCAAGTGAGAGATTCTCTAGTCTTGCCAGATAACAATGGGATCAATCGACAGTCTAAGGTAGGAGTCCATGACCTCCCCGCAGCTCGACGAACTCGACCGGCGCCTCATCGGAGCACTGCACCTGGCGCCCCGAGCCACCTGGGACGACCTGGCCGCAGTGCTGTCCGCCGACGCGAGCACGCTCAAGCGCCGCTTCGACCGGCTGCGGGAAGCGCGGATGCTGCGGGTGATCGGGCAGGCCGACTGGGGACTGCACTCCACCGCGATGCCGGTCCACGTGTTCCTGGACGTCACGGGCCTGACCCCGCTCACCGTCGTGGACCGCCTGCGCGCCCTGCCCCACCTCCAGCGGCTGGCGCAGATCTCCGGCGACTACCCCCTCTACGCGGTGGTGCACGCCCCCTCCGATGCCGCCACGAGCGAGGCGATCGACCGGATGTTCTCCATCCCGGGCGTCCGCCGCGTCAACGCCCTGCCCGCGCTCCACACCCTGCGGCGGGGCGTCACCTGGGACCCGCAGTTCCTGACCGAAGCCGAACGGGCCGAGCTGCTGCGACTCACCGGAGCCAGCCCTGAGGGCACCGCGACCGCGACGCCCCCCGCAAAACCCCTCAGCGAGGCCGAGCGCACCATCGTCGCCCAGCTGATCCAGGACGGCCGGGCCTCCGCCGCCGCCGTCGCCCGGACCACCGGACTGGCCACCTCCACCACCCACCGCATCGTCCGCCGGATCCTCGACGAGCGATGGGTCAAGCCCCGGCTGGAGATCGTGTCGGAGTGGCTCGGCTTCCAGACCCCGTTCCTGCTGCGCCTGCGGGTCGCGCCCGGCGACACCCCCGCAGTCATGCACCGCCTCGACGTGCTCCCCCAGACCCGGCTCGTCGCCCACGTCGCCAGCGACCTGTCAGTGCTGTGCGCGGGGCTGGTCGCCGACCGCCCGGCCCTGGCGGCGTTCATCGACGACGAGCTCGCCAAGATCCCCGGCATCCTCGCCGTCAACGTCGACGTGGTACTCGCCGAGCCGCGCCGCTACTGGCTGGACCAGAACCGGACCTCCGGGCTCGGGGAGTTCCACGCACCGGCGCTGAGCGGCGCTCCGGCTTGATTCGACGGCGAGGCGTGCGGCCGAGGGGTGGGCGCGGAGCCGGGCGGCGGGCATGCTAATGGGGCAACCAGCTGACACCGTACGGGGGCTGACGATGAGTCACAGTGAGGGAACTACCGCGCGACCGAACCGCCGCGCCCTGCTCGCCGCGGCCGGCGGCCTGGCCGCCGGACTGGCCGGGACGGGGGCGGGGGCGGCTCAGGCCGAGGCGGCGGGACCGACGGGACCGACGGGACCGGCCGAGGCGGCGGGGCGGCGGGAGCCCGCGCCGTTCGGGCCGGCGGCTGTGCGGCCCGGGGATCCGCGCTACGAGAGCCTGCTGAAGGGCGACAACCAGCGCTTCGTCGGGCGTCCGGACGAGATCGTGGTGGTGGGCAGCACCGAGCAGGTGGTGCGGGCCGTCCAGGACGCCGTCCGGGCCGGGCGCCGGATCGGCGTGCGCAGCGGCGGGCACTGCTTCGAGGACTTCACCGCCGATCCGGCGATCCAGGTGCTGCTGGACCTCTCCCAGCTGGACGCGGTGGGCTACGACCCGGAGCGGCGGGCCTTCGAGGTGCGGCCCGGCGCCACCCTCGGGCGGGTCTACCGGACGCTGTTCAAGGGCTGGGGCGTCACCGTGCCGGCGGGCGGCTGCCCGGAGGTGGGCGCCGGCGGGCACCTGGTCGGCGGCGGGTACGGGCCCCTGTCGCGGCGCTACGGCTCGGTGGTGGACCACCTGTACGGCGTCGAGGTGGTGGTCGTGGACCACGACGGCACCGCCCGCGCCGTGGTCGCCACCCGCGAACCGGACGACCCCGCCCGCGAACTGTGGTGGGCGCACACCGGCGGTGGCGGCGGCAACTTCGGCGTGGTCACCCGGTACTGGCTGCGCTCGCCGCAGGCCGACGCCGAGGCCCGTACGGCCGCGCCCGATCCGTGCCGACTGCTGCCGCCGGCGCCCGCCGAGATGCTGGAGGCCCTGGTGGAGTGGCCCTGGGACAAGGCCAGGACCAGTGAGCAGGCGCTCACCACCCTGCTGCGCAACTTCTGCGCCTGGCACGAGCGCAACAGCGAGCCGGGTTCACCCCAGGCCGGGTTGTACGCCGTCCTACAGCTCACCCACCACACCGCGACCACGTTCTCCATGGTGGTCCAGATCGACGCCGGGATCCCCGGCGCGACGGACCTGGTCAAGGACTTCATCCAGCAGGTGAACGCCGGCACCGGCCTGGACGCCGGCGGCGGAAGCGCGACCGTCCCCTGGCTGTACCCGATGACCTGGCCGGGCAACGGCGAGGCCGGGAACATCATCACCCGCCGCTACAAGGGCAAGGCCGGCTACCTCAAGCGCTCCCTCACCGAGGACCAACTCACCACCATCCACCGGCACTTGACCAATGACACCGGCACCCCCGCCTGCGGCATGCTGCTGATCGGCTACGGCGGCCAGGTCCGCTCCGTACAGCCGGGCGCCACCGCGGTGGCGCAGCGCGACGTGGTGATGAAGGCCGTCTACCACAGCGTCTGGGCCGAGGAGAAGGACGACGGCGCCAACCTCTCCTGGGTGCGCGAGCTCTACCGCGAGGTCTACCGCGACACCGGCGGCGTGCCCGTCCCGGGCGAGGTGAGCGACGGCTCGTACATCAACTACCCGGACGCCGACCTCGCCGACCCGGCCTGGAACACCTCCGGCGTCCCCTGGCACACCCTCTACTACAAGGACGGCTACCCCCGCCTCCAGCGCGCCAAGGCCCGCTGGGACCCGCTCGACGTCTTCCGCCACGCCCTCTCCGTCGAACTCCCCGACCGGTGAGCCGGTACGCCGTACGTCCGACGGGAGTGATTCCGGCCGGCCGTCATCGAGGAGGCCGCCTGGGTGCCGACGGTGCGGGACGCCGACGCGCTGCTGGTGTGGGGCGGCACCCTGCACAGCGGGAGCACAGCCACGCGTCGGGAAAAGTTGACATGTCGGGAGTCTCCGACGGATGGTGGAGGCATGGCGGATGTCGATGTGTTCAGCGCGCTGGCCAACCCCGTGCGGCGGAGGCTGCTGGAGAGCCTGCGGGAGGGGCCGCGGGCGGCCGGGGAGCTGGCGGGGGAGTTCGAGCTGAGCCGGCCGGCCGTGTCCGAGCACCTGGCGGTGCTGCGGAACGCCCGGCTGGTGCGCGAGGAGCCGAGGGGGCGGCACCGCTACTACCACCTGGAAGCCGCGCCGCTGGCCGAGGTCGGGCAGTGGCTGCACCCCTTCGAGCACTACTGGCGGGCGCGGATGCGTTCGCTGCGCGAGCTCCTGGACGAGGAGAGTTCATGACCGAGATGGCCGCGATCCACTGCGACGAGTTCCTGCCGCACCCGCCGGCGCGGGTGTGGGAGGCCCTGACCGATCCGGAGCTGCACGCGCGGTGGTGGGCCGCCGGGGACGTGAAGGCGGTGGTGGGGCACCGGTTCACCCTGGACATGGGGCAGTGGGGGCAACAGCCGTGCGAGGTGGTCGCGGTGGAGGTGGAGCGGCTGCTGCGGTACTCGTTCGGCGCGGGGTCACTGGACACCACCGTGACCTGGCGGCTGGTGCCCGAGGGGCACGGGACCCGACTGCTGCTGGAGCACGCCGGGTTCGACCTGAACACCCCGATGGGCCGGCAGGCTCACCAGGGCATGGGGCGCGGGTGGCCGGCGGTGCTGCGCCGGATCGCCCCCGCGTTGTCCGAGTGACGTCGGCCGGGTGAGGCCGGCGGATGACGTCGGCCGGGTGACGTCGGCGGCGTGAGCGGGCCGGTGGTGCTCAGGCGCGGCCGAGGACGCGTTCGACGGTGATCTCGATGACCACCCGGGCCGGGTTCTCCCGGGGCGGGCGGTAGCGCTCGGCGTAGCGCCGCTCGGCGTCGGCGACCTGCTCGGGCTCGTCCCGTACCACCGCGACGCCCTCCAGGGTGGACCAGCGGGCCCGGTCGACCTGGCAGACCGCGACCCGCAGGCCGGCCGGCCCGGCCTCCGCGACGTTGCGGGCCTTGCGGCTGGTGCGGCTGGTGATCACCCGGGCGAGGCCCGTCGCCGGGTCGAAGGTCACACCGACCGGCACCACGTGCGGGGTGCCGTCGGGGCGGGTGGTGGTCAGGGTGGAGATGTGCCGCTCGCGCCAGAAGGCGAGGAAGGCGTCGTCGAGGTCGCGCGGGTCATGGGCCATGATCGCGATCGTACGGCCCCCGGGGAGTGATCGACTCCCTGGGGGCCGTACCGCTGCGCCAGCGTGAACCGCAGGGGCCGCGCAGACCGCTCAGACCGC
Source organism: Kitasatospora sp. NPDC030952 (assembly GCF_055571335.1). Classification (NCBI taxonomy): domain Bacteria; kingdom Bacillati; phylum Actinomycetota; class Actinomycetes; order Kitasatosporales; family Streptomycetaceae; genus Kitasatospora; species Kitasatospora sp. NPDC030952. The sequence goes on along the minus strand of NZ_JBVIFM010000016.1, from coordinate 197,408 downwards.
TGCTTCGCTACAGCCGCTACGGGCTCAGTGGCCGCGGGCGATCCACTCCGGCAGGGCCGGGGCCTCGGCGCCGATGGTGGTCGGGTCGCCGTGGCCGGTGCGCACCACGGTGTCGGCCGGGAGGGACAGCAGTCGCTCGCGGATCGACTCGATGATGGTCGGGAAGTGCGAGAAGGAGCGTCCGGTCGCGCCCGGGCCACCGTGGAACAGGGTGTCGCCGGTGAAGACGGTGCCGAGTTCGGGCGCGTACAGGCAGACCGCGCCGGGCGCGTGGCCCGGGGTGTGCAGCACCGTCAGTTCGGTGCCGGCCACCGCGATCCGCTGCCCGTCGGCGAGTTCGCCGTCCGGGAGCCGATCGGGGTGGGTGAGCTTCCACAGCGGGAGGTCGTCCGGGTGCAGCAGGATCGGCGCGCCGGTGCGCCCGGCCAGGGCCGGGGCGGCGTCGATGTGGTCGTTGTGCGCGTGGGTGGAGACGATCGCCAGCAGCCGGCGCCCGCCGAGCGCGGCCTCGATGGCCTCGGCGTCGTGCGCGGCGTCGATCACCACCGCCTCCTCGTCGTCGCCGACGATCCAGACGTTGTTCTCCACCTCCCAGCTGCCGCCGTCGAGTTCGAACGTCCCGGCGGTGACCAGACGGTCCACTCGGAGGGTCACAGGACCACCACCGAGCGGAGCACGTCGCCGTGGTGCATGCGCTCGAAGGCCTGCTCGACGGCGTCGAGTCCGGTCGTCTCGGTGACGAAGGCGCGCAGGTCCAGGCGGCCCTGGAGGTAGAGGTCGATCAGCATCGGGAAGTCCCGGGAGGGCAGGCAGTCGCCGTACCAGGAGGACTTCAGCGCGCCGCCGCGGCCGAAGACGTCCAGCAGCGGCAGTTCCAGGGTCATCTCCGGGGTCGGCACGCCGACCAGGACGACGGTGCCCGCGAGGTCCCGGGCGTAGAAGGCCTGCCGGTACGTCTCGGGGCGGCCGACGGCCTCCACCACGACGTCCGCGCCGTTGCCGCCGGTCAGCTCCCGGATGGCCTCGACCGGGTCGGTGGTGCGGGAGTTGACGGTGTGGGTGGCGCCGAGGGTGCGGGCCGTCTCCAGCTTGCGGTCGTCGATGTCCACCGCGATGATCCTCGACGCGCCCGCCAGCCGGGAGCCCATCACGGCCGCCCCGCCGACGCCGCCGCAGCCGATCACGGCGACGGTGTCGCCGCGGCCGACGTTGCCGGTGTTGATCGCCGCGCCGAGGCCCGCCATCACGCCGCAGCCCAGCAGGCCGGCGACGGCCGGGTCGGCGGCCGGGTCGACCTTGGTGCACTGGCCGGCCGCGACCAGGGTCTTCTCGGCGAAGGCGCCGATGCCCAGGGCCGGGGACAGCTCGGTGCCGTCCAGCAGCGTCATCTTCTGCTTGGCGTTGTGGGTGTTGAAGCAGTACTGCGCGCGCCCGCGCTTGCAGGCGCGGCACTGGCCGCACACCGCACGCCAGTTGAGGACGACGAAGTCGCCCGGCTCCACCTCGGTGACGCCCTCGCCGACCGACTCCACGATGCCCGCGGCCTCGTGGCCGAGCAGGAACGGGAACTCGTCGTTGATGCCGCCCTCGCGGTAGTGGAGGTCGGTGTGGCAGACGCCGCACGCCTGGATCCGGACCACCGCCTCGCCCGGCCCCGGGTCCGGCACCACGATCGTGGTCACCTCCACGGGCGCGCCCTTGGCACGCGCGATGACTGCCTTGACCTGCTGGGCCATCCGATTCCACCTCCGTCGGCCGGTGCGGCTCTGCCCCGGCGTGACCTGCGACAAACGACTGCGGCAGAACTCTAGGGCCTGCCTTCGAAGCACTGCCGAAGGAGTGCGTACGAAGGGTAGCGCCCGCCCGGTCGGCCACCGGCGCAGGGGCGGCGGAACGGGTCGGTGGCGGTCCGGCGTCGGGGGCGGGCCCGGCGCGGTCCGGGCGCGGTCCGGTACGGGGGGCGCGCGGGTGGTGTTGAGCGCCCGTCAGCGCGCAACGAACTGCCCGGAAAGCGCCGCCGTTGGCTGGAAGTGCCGCAGACGGGCACCCCGCCGTCCACGTACGGTCGTAGCAGAGACGGTCCACGCGACCACGCTCAGCACACCCGCCCCACCTGACGGCAAGCCACCGCGCGCCGCCCGTGCCGGGCGCGTACCGACCGTGCGCTCCCGCACGTTTCGCGCCATCCCGCGCACGGGCCCGCGCCCCGCGCGGGCGACGTCCCCGGCCCGCCCGCACCGCCGGCACCGCCCGCATGCCCGGAACCGCCTGCACACCCCGAACCGCCTGCACACCCTGAACCACCCGGCACCCCCGGCGCCACCCGGCACCGCCCGCACCGCCGGCCCGGAGTCGAGCCGCCCCGGCCGAACCGCCCGTCCCCGCAACGAACCCCGGATCCACCCCCCGTCGGGCCGCACCGTGCGGTCCCTGCCCTGGAGTCTGGAGTACGGATGTCCACCGAGAACAGTGCGACCGGTGCCGGCACCGGCACCGCCCCGCTCCCCCCGATGCACTGCCTGCGCCACCTCGAACCCGGTCCGCCGCGACTGGCCGCGCTGCCCACCGGCACCCCGGTGTGGCTGGTCAGCCGGCACGCCGACGTCCGGCAGGTGCTGACCGACCCCCGGCTGGGCCGCGCCCCGCTCTACGCGCCGGACGCGCCGCCGCTGATGGTCACGCCGAACATCCTGGACGACCCGCAGAGCATGCTGAACATCGACGGCACCGAGCACCAGCGGCTGCGCCGCACCGTGCAGCGGGCGTTCACCCCGCGCGCGATCGCCCGCTGGAAGCCCTGGGTGGCCTCGGTGGTCGAGTCGCTGATCGACGAGGTGATCGACCGGGCCTCCCCGGTCGACATCGTCGCCGCCTACACCCGGCCGCTGCCGGTCGCGGTGATCAGCCGGCTGATGGGCCTGGACAACCTGGACGGCAAGCGGCTCGCCCACTGGAGCGACCACGCACTCTCCACCACCGCCTACAGCGCCGAGGCGATCGGCACCGCGATGACCGAGTTCGCCGCCTTCGGCGCCGAGGTGATCGCCGAGCGCCGCGCCGAGCCGGGCGACGACCTGGTCAGCAGCCTGCTCACGGCCGCCGCCGAGGACGGCTCGATCACCGAGGGGCAGCTGATCGCCCTGGTCATCGGCCTGGTGGTGGCCGGTCACGAGACCACCATGACCAGCCTCGGCAACGCCCTGGTCTACCTGCTGCAGGACGGCCGGGACGCCTGGCAGCGGCTCGCCTCGGACGAGGCCAGCGCCGCCGCCGCGACCGAGCAGATCCTGCGCGCGGTGCCGCTCGGCGACGCCGCCGAGCACATGCCCGGACTGCTGCGCCGCACCGTGGAGGAGGTGGAGATCGGCGGGGTGGTCATCCCGGCCGGCAGCGTCGTCGCCGCCGACACCGGCTCCGCCAACCAGGACCCGGAGGTCTTCACCGGGGACCTGCGCACCGAGCTGTTCTCCCCGCTGGCCGCGCCGATGCTCACCTTCGGCGCCGGACCCCACCACTGCCTGGGCGCCTGGCTGGCCCGGATGGAGCTGGAACTCGCCCTGCACCGGCTGGCCCGGCGGCTGCCCTCGCTGCGGATGGCCGAGCCGGTCGAGACCATCGACTGGCGGCGCGGGCTGCTCACCCGCAGCCCCAACACCCTGCGGGTCAGCTGGTGACGGGCTCCTCGGGGTCCGCCGACACCACCGGGGCGGGGACCGGTGCCGCCGAGGCGGTGGTGGTCCGGGTCGACCGGGACCGCTGCATCGGCTCCGGGATGTGCGCCCTCAGCGCCCCCGACTCCCTGGCCCTGGGCACCGACGGGCTGGCCCGGCCGGTGGCCGGGTACGCGGACGGCGGCGCGGAGTTGACGGACGGGCTGGCCGAGGCGGTGGAGTTCTGCCCGGTCGAGGCGCTGGCCCTGCACTCGGCCCGCGGCGGGTACCGGATCGCACCGGCGGAGTGACGGGACCGCTCCGGTGTCGGCCCTCGCCGCGGTCACGGCGGCGGAGGACGACACCGGGGCGGCCCGACCTGACCCCGCATCGATCGATGAGCCGGGCTCATCAGTCGATGAGCCATTCGATCTTGTTGCGCCCTCCCCCCGGCTGGTGAGCTGGCCGCATGACGAACGCGGAAGCCCTCGCACCTCCGACGCCCGCCCCGCCCGGGGCCCACCGCTGGGCCCCGGTGCTCGCCGTCGCCCTGGCCACCTTCACCGTGGTGTCCGCCGAGATGATGCCGGTCGGCCTGCTCACCCCGATGTCCCACAGCCTCGGCGTCTCCGACGGCACCACCGGCCTCTCCCTCACCATCACCGGCCTGATCGCCGCCGCCCTCGCCCCCGTCACCCCCGTGCTCGTCGGGCGCCGCGACCGCAAGGCCGTCCTGATCACCTTCATGCTGCTGCTCGGCCTCGCCAACGCGATCAGCGCCCTCGCACCGGACTTCCTCGTGCTGGCCCTCGGCCGGATCCTGCTCGGCGCCGCCATGGGCATCGTCTGGGGCCTCGCCGGGAGCCTCGGACCGCGCCTCGCCGACGGACCGCGGATCGCGCTCGCCATGACGCTGATCTTCTCCGGCGTCTCGATCGCCTCGGTGCTCGGCGTCCCGCTCGGCACCTACCTCGCCGCGCTGCTCGACTGGCGCGCCGCGTTCTGGGCGCTCGCCCTGCTCGGCGCCCTCTCCGCCGCCGTGCTCGCCGTCACCCTGCCCGCGCTGCCGGCCACCGAGCGCGGCCGGCTGGGCGGCCTCACCGAGGCCCTGCGCAACCGGGGCGTCGCCGCCGGCACCGCCGTCACCGCGTTCGTCGTGCTCGGCCACTTCGCCGGCTACACCTACGTCCGCCCGGTCCTGGAGACCGACGCGAGCCTGAGCAGCGGCGCCATCGCGACCTGCCTGCTGGTGTACGGACTGGCCGGCGTCGCCGGGAACTTCACCCTCGGCCCGCTGTCCGGCCGCCGCCCCAAGGCCGCCGTCACCCTCGCCCTCGCCGGCGTCACCCTGGCCGCTGCCCTGCTGCCGTCCGCCACCGGCGGCATCGGCACCGTCCTGCTCGCCCTGCTCGTCTGGGGCGCCGCGTACGGCGGGGTGTCGGTCTCCACCCAGACCTGGATCCGCGCCGCCGACCCGGGCCGGCTCGAGGCCTCGGCGGCCCTCTGGGCGGGCGTGTTCAACGCGAGCATCGCGCTCGGCTCGCTGGCCGGCGGGGTGGTGGTCGACCGGGCCGGGAACCACGCGGTGCTGTACACCGCGGCCGGACTGACCGCCGCCGGACTGCTGACCGCCGCCCTCACCCGCCCGCGCGGCGGCAGCGGCAGCGGCAGCGGCAGCGGCAGCACCGTCAGCTGGCCTCGGCCGGCACCGGCACCGTCAGCTGACCTCGGCCAGCAGCGACTCCACCAGCCGACCGGCCAGCGGGTGCGGCCGCCGCCCGTGCTGCACCACCTGCAGCGCGCTCGGCGCCAGCTCAGGCACCGGCAGGTAGCGGATGTCCGGCCGCGGGACGTAGCGGGTGCTGGCCTCGCACAACAGCAGCCCCCGGCGGGTGCTGGCCACCATCGAGAGCCCCTCCTGCACGGTGGCGGCGCCCGCCGGGTAGGCCAGCTCCCGCCCGCTCGGCGTCCGGCGCGGGGCATTGGCCAGCCGCCAGTACTCGGGCGCCGGGCCGCGCGGCTCGATCAGCGGCAGCCCGGCCAGCTCCTCCGCCGAGACGACGTCCGCACCGGCCGGCCGCCGCCCGGCGGCCACCGCCACGAACACCGGCTGCCGGGAGAACTCCAGCAGCACCTCCAACTCCGGCTCCCGGCACGGCGCCAGCACGATCCCCAGGTCCACCCCGCCCCCGTTGAGCTGCGAGAACGGATCCCCCCAGGGCAACTCCACCAGCTGCGCGGCGCCCTCCGGCAGCCGCGCGATCGCCCGCGCCACCGGCTCGTACACCGCGCACTGGAAGCCGAGCCGCAGCGGCCGGTCGGCGGCCGCGGCCCGCGCCCGGGCGTCCCCGTACCCCTCCCGCAGCCACGCGAAGGCGGGCACCACCTGTTCGGCCAGGGTGCGGCCCAGCTCGGTCAACTCCACCCGCCGGCTGGTCCGTTCGAACACCGGCGCACCGATCCGGCCCTCCAGCCGCTTGATCAGCTGCGACACCCGCCCCTGGGAGACGCCGAGCAGCTCCGCCGTCCGCCCGAAGTGCAGCTGGTGCACCAGGACGGAGAAGCACTCCAGCTCCTGCAACGGAAGCTCGGGAAGCATCGGGGGCGCCGGGTTCGGGGGCGTACGTTCCACCCGGGCAGTGTAGGTGCGGGGCAGGGCCGGGCAGCTGGGCGGCCGGGGATCAGCGTGCGTCGCGCCCTCCCGCCGGCCGGTGAGCCGGCCGCCAGCAGGCCAGGGCGGCGCGCAGTTGGGCGGCCGGGTCGCCCTCGTGGTACGGGCGTTCGCTGGGCTCGATGTGGTCCAGGAACTCCTGGTAGCGCAGCGCGTGGAACAGGTGGTGGAGCGGTTCGGCGAGTTCGAGGGCGCGCTGCGGGTCCGAGCCGGGGGCGTGCCGGCGCCAGGCCGCCGTCCAGACCTCGGCGTAGTGCCGCCAGGCCTCCGGGGTGAGGTAGGCGCGGGGGCGCAGGCCGTCCTCGGCCGGGTGGCCGAGGCAGGCGTCGGCGTAGTCGACGACGACCGGGCTGCCGTTCCCGGTGCGCCAGTTGCCCGGGTGGAAGTCGCCGTGCAGCAGGGTCGCGGGCAGCCCGCAGGCGGCCAGGTCCCGCAGCAGCGCGGGCAGGCCGGCGGCGAACCGCCGTAGCCGGTCGCGTTCCTCCGCCGTCAGGTCGGTCTCGGCGGGGAGCCGGTCCAGCAGGGCCAGCAGCTGGGTGTGCAGGGCGGCGGGCGTGCGGTCGCGCAGGCCGGCGAGGGCGGCGGGGTGTTCGGCGAGGGCGGCCTGGGCGGCGACGAAGCGCGGGACGACGTCCGCGACGGTGGCCTCGCTCGGGGTCCAGCAGTCCTCGCCGGGGATGTGGTCGAGCAGCAGCCGCCCGGCGGCCGGGTCGGCGGCGAGGACGGTCGGTACCAGCGCGGGGTCGACGCCGCCGAGCAGCGCGATGACCTCGCCCTCGGGGGCGTTGAAGCGCGGGCTGGTGGTCTTCAGCCAGGCGTCGGGGCCGGTGGCGGTGGGTATGCGGAAGAGGCCGGACAGGTTCCAGGTACGGATCTGCCGGGCGGCGCCGGCGGCGGGGCGGCCGAGGGCGGCGAGCTGCTCCTCGGCCCAGGTCAGCGCCGCCCGTAGGCCCTCGGGGGTGGCCCAGGCGGCGCGCCGGGTGTCGCCGGGGCCCAGCCGGGCGGCCGTCCCGCCGTCCAGGGGGCGGGGTCGGAGGGCGCTCGGCCGGCGCAGTGCCTCGGCGTGGTAGCGGACCCGGCCGCCGTGCCCGAGGTCCTCGCTGTGGCCGTCGACCAGCCTGGTCACCAGCACCGGCACGCCGGCCAGTTCGGTCGCCCGGTCGACGACGCCGTCCATCGAGGACCACCACCCGACGGCGGCCTCGAAGGGGCCCAACTGCCCGAAGTACTCGTCCCCGTGGGTGAGGTCGACCGTCACGGTCCGGCTGCTCGCTCGCTGCATCCGGGCAGCTTCGCCGACGAACCCCCGGGAGCGCGACCGGATTTCGGCGGGAGCGGCCCGGGCATGGGAGCGGCCCCGGCGTGGGAGCATCGCGCGGTGCGAGCACTGACGGGCCCCTGCGGACGTGGCGGGGCCTGGCCGGAGGCCGGGCGGGCGGCGAGCGGGTTCCTGCTGGAGTACGACGGGTTCCGGCTGGCGCTGGACCTCGGTCACGGGACGCTGCCCCGGCTGCTGGAGCACTGCGGCGCCGGGGAGTTGGACGCCGTGGTGATCACCCACGAGCACCCCGACCACTGCGCCGACCTCAGCGCGCTGTGCCGGGCCCGCTCCTTCGCCGAGCGGCGGGGTGCCCGGCTGCCGCTGTACTGCACCCCCGGGGTGGTCGAGCGGGTGCAGGCGATGGAGCCGACCGAGAGCCTGGCCGAGGTCTTCGAGGTGCACCGGATCCCGGCGGGCGGCCACCTGGTCGGGCCCCTCCGGCTGGACAGGACCTAGCAGCGGACGCGGACCTGTTCGTCGCCGGGGCCACCCTGCGCGGCCCCGACCGCGACCCGCACCTGCTGAGTGCGGCCGAGGCCGGGGCCTGGGCGGCCCGTGCCCGCCGGCTGCTCCTCACCCACTTCTGGCCCGGCGCCGACCGGGGCGGGTCGGTGGCCGAGGCCGCGAGCGGGTTCCCGGGTGGCGAGGTGATCGCGGCGGAGGAGGGCCTGGTGCTCCCCTGCTGACGGCCTCGGCGCCCGCGGTGAGGCCGCGCTGCCCGAAGCGTCGTACCGGGAAGAGGGGCGGCGGGACCGTCAGAGGTCGTCGAGCGGCTCGGCCAGCACGCCCTCTCGGGCGATGATGTAGCCGAGGTGGCCGCGACTGCGGCTGCCGAGGAGTTCGCTGGCCTTCTGGATGTGGCTGGAGACGGTGCGGGTGCTCATGCCGAGGCGGGAGGCGATGGCCTCGTCGGTGAAGCCGTTGACCATCAGCCGCAGGACGTTCTGCCGGGTGCGGTCGGTGAGCAGCTGGGGCCGGTGGTGGCCCTCCAGGTAGGTGACGGGCTCGGCGCGTTCCCACATCAGTTCGTAGATCTTGAGCAGGTACTCGACCAGCGGCGGGAACTGGATGAGCATCGCGGCGGCCTCACGGTCGGCGCCGGCCGGGACGAAGGCGGTGGAGCGGTCACAGATGATGACCCGGTCGAAGACCTCGTTGAGGGTGCGCACCTGGGCGCCCCGGGCGCTGACCTGCTCGATGTAGGCGAGCGTCGGGCCGTGCGAGCGCACGGTGTGCTGGTAGAGGGTGCGTTGGCGGACGCCGCGTTCGGCGAGGGCGAGGTCGCGCGGGAGGGCGTCGGCGAGCTGGTCGGCGCCGCGGCCGCCGCCGGGCTGGGCGGTGCGCAGCTCCTCGGTGCAGGCGGCTACGGCCTTCTCCAGGGCGGGGTTGATCTCCTCGCCGGCCAGCAGGCGGATCGGGAGCTGGGCCTGTCTCATCACGTCCTGGTAGGCGTGTTCGGCGGCGGTGAAGGCGGTGCGCAGCTCGGCGAGCTGCTCCTGGTGGGCCAGGACGGCGAGTTCGAGCGGCCTGGTCAGGCCGGTGACCGCGAGGTCGGGCGGGACGGGCGCCAAGCGCTGCCCTGCGCCGGGCAGGGCGCGCAGCAGGCCCATGCTGAGCAGGCACTCGGGGGCCTGTCCGGCGGTGGCGCCGCCCTCGGCGAGGGCGGCGCGGTAGAACTCGACACCGCGGTCACAGAGTTGGGGTGTCCCCTTTTCCGTGGTGGTGTCCTGGGATACGCACATCTGGGCATCCTTCCGGCTTCGGCATTGCGCTTTCACGAATGCCCGCACCGGCAACAGCCAGGCGTCCGAAAGGGCAGGATGGAACTCGCCTGCCGTTCGAACGCATCCCCCCCGGGCCACGACAGCCGCGAGTGTACGCCCTAAAGGCGCGGAAATCAGCGGTTCACGGTGAAACCGGGCATGCCCGACAACGGCGTCCGGCGGGCGGTGGCGGTGGCGGTGGACGCGCCGGTGACGGCGAGGACGACCGTACCCGGCCGTGGTAACGGGCGGATGGCCGCCGCATTGCACGTGTCGCCGCGCCCGGGCGGCCGGAGCGAACGGCCGGCGAACGGGCCGGCCGACGGACGGAGGGCACCCTTGTTGCGAGCTGATCCCGATCCGCCCCCTCCCGTGGACCCGGCCGCGCTGGTGGACCAGCGGCTGGTGCGGCAGCTCGCGGAGGCCGCGGCCGCCCAGGTCGGCTCCGGGGCCGTGCAGTTGCTCGGTGACGGCGGGCTGCTCCAGGCGCTGGCCAAGCAGCTGATCGAGCGTGCCCTGGAGATCGAGCTCCAGGAGCACCTGCGCGGCGGCGGGCCCGGTGGCGGCACTCCGGCGCGCGGAAATACGGCGGGCGGCACTCCGGCGGTCGGCGGTACGGCGGTCGGCGGTACGGCGGTCGGCGGTACGGCGGTCGGCAACAACCCGGCCGGCGCCGGCGGTCGCGGCGGCGCCCTCGGCCCGGCCGCCGCAAATCCCAACGGCCCCAACGGCGCCCGGGCCAGACGGCTGCTCACCGAGATCGGGCCGGTCGAGGTGCGGGTGCCGCGCGACCGGGACGGCAGCTTCGCCCCCCGTACGGTCCGCCCCCGGGCGCGCCGGCTGCCCGGCCTCGACCGGCTGGTGGTCTCGCTGACCGCGCGCGGCCTCAGTTCGGGTGAGCTGGTGGCGCACCTGTCGGAGGTGTACGGGGTGGAACTCAGCCGGGAGACCGTCTCGGTGATCACCGATCAGGTGCTGGACGAGCTCGCCGACCGGCGCGGGCGCCCGCTGGACCCGGTCTACCCGGTGGTGTTCCTCGACTCGGTGCGCAGCGGCCGCTCGGGCGGTCCGCTGGTGCACCTGGCGCTGGGGGTGTCCACCGACGGGCTGCGCGAGGTGCTGGGCCTGTGGCCGGCCACGGACGGCGAGCACTGGCCGCGGGTGCTGGCCGGACTCGCCGAGCGCGGGGTGCGCGAGGTCTGGGTGCTGGTCGGCGACGCGGGCGCGGGCCTGGCCGAGGCGGCGTCCGCGCGCTGGCCGCGCACCGTGGTGCACACCTCGGTGGCCCATCTGCTGCACGCGGCGCTGCGGCACGCGCCGGGCGAGGACTGGGGCGCGCTGGCCCGGACCCTGCACGAGATCTGTACGGCCCCCACCGAGTCCGCCGCGCTGGAGCGGCTGGGCCGGGCCGAGCGGGAGTGGGGGCCGAGCCACCGCGAGGTGTTCCGGGTGTGGCGGGCGGCCTGGCCGCTGCTGGCGCCCGGCTTCCGGTTCGGTCCGGAGGCGCGGCGGCTGCTCGCGGGCGGCGGCGCGCTGGAGCGGTTGCACGCGCGGCTGCGCCGGATCGAGCAGGCCGCGGGGCGGGTGCGGGACGAGCGGGCCGCGCTCAAGCGCGTCTACCTGGCGACCCTGGCCCTGGAGTCACCGGCCGGGGCCCGGCGGCCGTGGACCGGGGACTGGCCGGCCGTCCGCGAGGAGCTGCGCCGGGGCTCCCGGCACTGAGGCGGGCGTCCAACCCGCCGAGGCCGGCGTCCAACCCGCCGAGGCCGGCATCGAATCCGCCGAGACCGCCGTAGAACATCAAGTTCCGTTACTGGTCAGGGAGTTGTCCTGCCGACCCGCAGGGCCCGTCCGGCCGTCGAGTCGGGGGTTTCCGGCCACCGGGGTGCGGATCCAGCCATCGGGCGGGGCCTTCGCGGGCCCGTCCTCCCACCACTGATCTGACAGAACCAGGTGCTCATTGCATCAGTTCTGCCCGTTTTTGACACAGTCTGTTCACGCTTCCGGTTCCCGCATTGCGTGATCCCGATAACGGCCAGAGCTTCCACGCCAGTTTGAGCCTCGGCAGGATGCATTCACAGCGAGGAGCGCACACACCGCCCGCCTCAGGAAGAGGAATTCGCCATGACGAATCTTGCCGCTCGCATTCACAAGATGCTGGGGATTCTCACCGTTCTGCTGGTCGCCGTCATCGGCCTCCAGACCCACGCCGCACCCTACCCGTCCACCGCCGTCGCCGGGCCCTCCACCGTCCACGGCGACGACTCCGGCTGGGGTCCGTGACCGTACTGCGACGAAGTCGCTGAACCGTACGTCGACGTAATCCGTTCACCGCGCGACAACGAAATTCCCCCCTCTTCGTAATTCTCCCAACAGAGAGGAAACCGACGATGGCGAACCCGTTCGAGGACCCCGAGGCCGACTACCTCGTCCTGGTCAACGACGAGGGCCAGCACTCGCTGTGGCCGGTCTTCAGCCCGGTGCCCGACGGCTGGCAGCAGGTCTTCGGCGCGGCCGGACGCCAGGACTGCGTGGACTACGTCGAGCAGCACTGGCAGGACCTGCGGCCGAAGAGCCTGGTCACCCACCTGGCCGGCCGCTGACCGCTCCGCCGGGCTCGGCCGCTCCACACCGCACGACACCGCACGACACCGCGCCACTGCTCCGCACCGCGCCATCGCTCCGCACCTGCTCAGCACCGCACCACCGCTCCGCAGCACACCGCACCACCGCACGCTCCACCGGTCACGCAGCAACGAGGGAGACAGTCACATGTCCGGGGACCAGCAGACACACAGAACCGAGCCGCGGCCGGGACCGGCCGAGGTGCTGCTGTGTCGACTGTTCGCGGAGGTGCTCGGCCGGGAGTCCGTCGATCCCGCGGCGGGCTTCTTCGACCTCGGCGGTGACCGGCCCGCCGCCGTCCGGCTGCTGGCCCGGGTGCGCGCCGAACTCGGCTTCCGGGTGCCGCTGCCACTGCTGCTGGACGCCCCCACCCCGGCCGGCCTGGCCACCCGGCTCGTCGCCCCCACCACCCTCGTCACCCCCGTCACCGCCGACCCGCGCCCCACCCTCAGCGCGCTGGTCGACGCCCAGGTGGCCCGCACCCCGCAGGCCCCCGCGCTGTACGCCGAGGACGTCACCCTCAGCTACGCCGAACTGGACGCCCGCGCCAACCGGCTGGCCCGGGTGCTCGCCGCCCGCGGCCTGGGCACCGAGGACGTCGTCGCGCTCGCCCTGCCGAAGTCCCCCGAGGCGATCGCCGCGATCCTCGCCGTGGCCAAGACCGGCGCGGCCTGGCTGCCCGCCGACCCGGCCTACCCGGCCGAGCGGCTGCGCCACATGCTCACCGACTCCCGCGCCGCCCTGGTGCTCAGCACCGCCGGCACCGCCGAGCGGCTGCCCGACACCGGCGCCCCCCGGCTGCTGCTCGACTCCCCCGAGCACCTGGCCGACCTCGCCGGGCGGCCCGGCACCCCGTTCACCGCCGACGAGCGGGTGCGGCCGCTGAGCGCCGACCACACCGCGTACGTCATCTACACCTCCGGCTCCACCGGCGTGCCCAAGGGCGTGGCCGTCACCCACGCCGGACTGCCCAGCATGGTCGGCACCCAGGTCGCCGCCACCGGGGTCGGCCCCGGCAGCCGGGTGCTCCAGGCCGCCTCGCTCAGCTTCGACGTCTCGGTCTCCGACCTGGCCGTGGCGCTCACCACCGGCGCCGCGCTCGTCCTCCCCCGCGAGCAGAGCGAGCTGGTCGGCGAGGCGCTGGCCGCGCTGATCGACCGGCACGGCGTCACCCACGCCGACGTCGCCACCGCGATGGCCGCCACCCTGCCGGACGTCCCGCTGCCGACCCTGCGCACCCTGATCGGCGGCGGTGAGGCCATCCCGCGCGAACTGGCCGCCCGGCTCGGCCGGGACCGGCTGATGCTCAACAGCTACGGGCCGACCGAGACCACCGTCATCGTCACCATGAGCGAGCCGCTCACCGGCACCGAACAGCCCCCGATCGGCCACCCCTGCCAGGACGTGCGGATCCACCTGCTGGACGAGCGGCTGCGCCCGGTGGAGCCCGGCACCGTCGGCGAGCTGTACGTCTCCGGCCCGCACCTGGCCCGCGGCTACCTGGGCCGCCCCGGCCTGACCGCCGACCGGTTCGTCGCCTGCCCCTTCGGCGAGCCCGGCGAGCGGATGTACCGCACCGGCGACCTCGGCAGCCACCGCCCGGACGGCCAGCTGGACTTCCTCGGCCGGGCCGACGACCAGGTGAAGATCCGCGGCTTCCGGGTGGAGCTCGGCGAGATCGAGCAGACCCTCTCCGCCCACCCCGGGGTCCGCCAGGCCGTGGTGCTGGTCCGCGAGGACCGCCCGGGCGAGCGCCGGCTGGTCGGCTACACCGTCGGCACCGCCGACCCGGACGAGCTGCGCGCCCACTGCGCCGAGCTGCTGCCCGACCACATGGTGCCCACCGTCGTCGTCCTGGACCGGCTGCCGCTCACGCCCAACGGCAAGGTGGACAAGCGCGCCCTGCCCGCGCCGGTCCTCGGCGCCGCCGAGGAGGGCGGCCGGGCCCCGGCCGGGGAGCTGGAGCACACCCTGGCCCGGCTGTTCGCCGAGGTGCTCGGACTGCCGAGGGTCGGGGTCACCGAGTCCTTCTTCGAGCTCGGCGGGGACTCCATCGTGGCCATCCAGCTGGTCTCCCGGGCCCGGCACGCCGGGCTGCAGCTCACCCCCCGCGCGGTCTTCGAGGCCCCCAGCGTCGAGGCGCTGGCCCTGGTCGCCCGCCCGCTGGAGGGGCCGGTCGCCGTCGAGCCGCCCGGGGCCGGCCTCGGCGAGGTGCCGCCGACGCCGATCGTGCACTGGCTGTCCGAGCAGCGCGGCGCCGTCGGGAGCTTCTACCAGTCCACCCTGCTCACCCTCCCGGCCGGCACCGGCCACCGGCACCTGACCACCGCCCTGCAGGTCCTGCTGGACCACCACGACGTGCTGCGCGCCCGCACCTCCCCGCTCGCCCGGCGCCCCTGGACCCTGCACGTCCCCGCGCCCGGCGCCGTCCCCGCCGCCGAGCTGCTGCGCAGCGTCCCCGGCCCCGCCACCACGGACACCCTGCGCGCCGCCACCGAGGCCGCCCGCGACCGGCTCGCGCCCGAGGACGGCCGGATGCTCCAGGCCGTCCGCTTCGACGCCGGCCCGGACCAGCCCGCCCAGCTGCTGCTGGTGATCCACCACCTGGTGGTGGACGGCGTCACCTGGCGCATCGTCGAGGAGGACCTGCTCGCCGCGCTCGCCGCCGCCCGCGAGGGCCGCGCACCGCAGCTGCCGCCGGTGCCCACCTCCTTCCGCCGCTGGGCCCAGCGGCTCACCGCGGAGGCCCGCACCGACCGCCGGGCCGCCGAACTCCCGCTCTGGCAGGCCGCCCTGGCCACCCCCGACCCGCTGCTCGGCGCCCGGGCCCTGGATCCGGCCGAGGACACCTACGCCACCGGCGCCACCCTGCGGCTGGTGCTGCCCGCCGAGACCACCCGGGCGCTGCTGACCGGCGTCACCGCCGCGTACCACGCCCAGGTCAACGACGTGCTGCTGACCGCGCTGGCCCTGGCCCTCGCCCACTGGCGCGGCGACCACCCGGCCGCGCCCGATGGCGCCGTGCTGCTGAACGTCGAGGGCCACGGCCGGGAGGAGGTCGTCGAGGGCGTCGACCTGCACCGCACCGCCGGCTGGTTCACCTCCGTCTACCCCGTACGGCTCGCCCCCGGAGCGCTGTCCTGGGCCGAGGTCACCGCGGCCGGCCCCGAACTCGGCCGGGCCCTCGGCCGGGTGAAGGAACAGCTGCGCGCCGTCCCGGACAACGGCATCGGCTACGGCCTGCTGCGCCACCTCAACCCGGCCACCGCCGAGGTGCTGGCCGGGTACGCCGAGCCGCAGGTCGAGTTCAACTACCTGGGCCGCTTCCAGCCCGAGGGCGTCACCGCCGAGTCCGTACGGGCCGGCGCCGAGGCGATGACCGAGGGCGCCGCGCCGGACCTCGCGCTCGGCCGGGTGCTGGGCCTGGACGCCACCACCGTCGACACCCCACAGGGCCCGCTGCTGGTCGCCCAGTGGTCCTGGGCCGCCGAACTGCTCGGCGAGGAGCGGGTCCGGGCGCTCGCCGAGGCCTGGTTCACCGCACTGGGCGCGCTCGCCGAGCACGCCCGGCGGCCGGACGCCGGCGGACACACCCCCTCCGACTTCCCGCTCGTCGCCCTCGGCCAGGACGAGGTCGACCGGCTCGCCGGACTCCACGCCCCCGCCGCCCTGGTGGACGTCTGGCCCACCTCCCCGCTCCAGCAGGGCATGGCCTTCCACGCCGAGTACGACACCGACGGCGCCGACGTCTACACCTCCGTCTGCACCTTCGACCTCACCGGCCCGGTCGACGCCGACCGGCTGCGCGCCGCCGCCGAGGCCCTGCTGCTGCGCCAGCCCAACCTCAGGGCCGGCTTCCACCAGCGCCCCGACGGCCCGCCCGTCCAGGCCGTGCCGGACCACGTCGAACTGCCCTTCACCGTCCTCGACCTGACCGCGCACCCCGACCCGGAGGCCGAGGCCGAGCGGATCGCCGCCGCCGAGTACGGCCGCCGCTTCGACCTGGCCAGGCCCCCGCTGCTGCGCTACACCCTGCTCACCCTCGCCCCCGGCCGACACCGGCTGATCGCCGCCGCCCATCACATCCTGCTGGACGGCTGGTCCACCCCGCTGTTCGCCGAGGAGCTGTGGGCCCTGTACTTCCGCCGGCCGCTGCCCCCGGCCGCGCCCTACCGCGAGTACCTGCGCTGGATCACCCGGCGCGACGGCGCCGCCGCCCGCGCCGCCTGGGCCGGCGCCCTCGCCGGCGCCGACGAGCCCACCCTGCTCGCCCCCGCCCGCAGCACCGCCACCCCGCAGCTGCCGCTGCGCCTGCACACCGCCCTCACCCCGGCCGCCACCGAGGCGCTGGGCCGCACCGCCCGCCGCTACGGCGTCACGCTCAACACCCTCGTCCAGGCCGCCTGGGGCGTGCTGCTGGCCCGGCTCACCGGGCGGGACGACGTGCTGTTCGGCACCACCGTGTCCGGCCGGCCGCACGACCTGCCGGGCGTGGAGCGGATGATGGGCCTGCTCATCAACACCGTGCCGGTGCGGGTCACCCTGGACCCTGCCGAGTCCTGGGGGCAGCTGCTGCTGCGACTGCAGCACGAGCAGTCCGCGCTGCTGGACCACCAGCACCTCAGCCTCACCGAGATCCAGCAACTCATCGGACTGGGCAGCCTGTTCGACACCGTCACGGTGTACGGCAACTACCCGGACCCGACCGCCCTGGACGACGCCGACCCGAGCGGCGCCACCCGCGTCACCCTGGTGGAGGACGTCGACAGCGCCCACTACCCGCTGCTGCTCGCCCTCACCCCGGGCGACGGCCTGCAACTGCGCCTGGACCACCAGCCGGACGCCTTCACCGCCGCCGAGGCACGCACCGTCCTGGACCGCTTCCTCGCCCTGCTGGACCGGATCGTCGCCGACCCGGCCGAACTCATCGGCACCGTCGACGTGTTGACCGAGCAGGAGCGGTCACAGCTGCTCTTCGACCGGCACGGCCCGGTCACCGCGCTGCCGGCCGGCGCGGTCCCCGAGCTGTTCGAGGCCCGGGCGGCGGCCACGCCGGAGGCGGTCGCGCTGGTGGCGGGCTCGGAGACGCTGACCTACGGCGAACTCAACGCCCGCGCCAGCGGGTTGGCACGGCGGCTGGTCGCGGCCGGGGTCGGCACGGAGACACCGGTGGCGGTACTGCTGGAGCGCACACCCGCCCTGGTGATCGCGCTGCTCGCGGTACTGAAGGCCGGTGGCAGCTATGTGCCGCTGGACGACGCCCAGCCGCAGGAGCGGCTGCTCGCCGTCCTCGCCGACGCGGGCGCCACCCTGGCCGTCACCGACCGCGAGCACCCGGCGCTGGCCGGACTGACCACCCTCGCGGTCGGCACGGAGACCGCCGACAACCTCGAACTCGCACTCAGTGAGCACCAGTTGGCCTATGTGATGCACACCTCCGGCTCCACCGGCAGGCCCAAGGGCATCGGCATCACCCACCGTTCCATCGTCGACCTCGCCCTCGGCGGCACCTTCTCGGGCGGCGGCCACGAACGCGTGCTGGTCCACTCGCCCACCGCCTTCGACGCCTCCACCTACGAACTCTGGGCCCCGCTGCTCTCCGGCGCCACCCTGGTCATCGCCCCGCCCGGCCGCCTCGGCGTCACCGAACTCGCCGACACGATCCACCAGGGCGGCGTCACCGCCGCCTGGATGACGGTCGGACTCTTCAACGTGCTCGCCGCCGAAGCCCCGCAGACCTTCGCCGCCCTGCAGGAGGTCTGGACCGGCGGGGACATCGTCTCGCCCACCGCCATGCGACGCGTCATGGAAACCTGCCCCGGCCTGCGGGTGGTGAACGGCTACGGCCCCACCGAGACCACCACCTTCGCCACCCACCACCCCATGAGCACCCCCGCCGAGGTGCCGGACACCGTCCCGATCGGGCGGCCGCTGCCCAACACCCGGGCGTACGTGCTGGACGCCGCCCTCCGGCCCGTCCCCGTGGGCGTGCCCGGCGAGCTGTACCTCGGGGGCCACGGCCTCGCCCGGGGCTACGTCGGCCGCCCGGCGCTGACCGCCGAACGCTTCGTCGCCTGCCCGTACGGCGAGCCCGGCGGCCGGATGTATCGCACCGGCGACCTCGCCCGCTGGACCACCACAGGCGAACTGGAGTTTGTCGGTCGAGCGGACGACCAGGTGAAGCTGCGTGGCTTCCGGATCGAACTCGGCGAGGTGGAGAGCGCGTTCGCCGCCCACCCGGCCGTCCGCCAGGTCGTCGCCCTGGTCCGCCAGGACCAACCCGGTGACAAGCGCCTGGTCGCCTACGTCACCGGTGACACCACCCCGGCGGAGCTGCGCGCCTTCGCCGCCGACCGCCTGCCCGGCTACATGGTCCCGGCCGCGGTCGTCGTCCTGGACGCCCTGCCCGTCACGCCCAACGGCAAGGTCGACCGACGCGCCCTGCCCGCCCCCGACTTCAGCGGCACCGAGGGCCGGGCCCCGCGCACCGGCACCGAGCGCGCGCTGTGCGAACTCTTCGCCGAAGTCCTCCAGGTGGCCGAACCCGGCATCGACGACAGCTTCTTCGACCTCGGCGGACACTCGCTGCTCGCCACCAAGCTGGTCAGCCGGATCCGCACCGCGCTCGGCGCCGAGCTGCCGATCCGCGCCCTCTTCGACCACCCGACCGTCGCCGCGCTGGCCGCCGCCCTGCCCGCCTCCCGCGCGGCCCGCCCGGCCCTGCGGCCGGCCGACCGGCCCGCCCTCGTCCCGCTCTCCCCCGCCCAGCAACGCCTGTGGTTCATCGAGCAGTTCGAGGGCCCGAGCGCGCTCTACAACACGCCCGTCGCGGTCCGGCTGACCGGCGCGGTCGACCAATCCGCCCTGGAGCGGGCACTGCGAGACGTGGTGACCCGGCACGAGGCGCTGCGCACCCTCGTCCCGACCACCGACGGCCAGCCCCACCAGCTGGTCACCGACGCCCCCGAACTCCCGCTGCACACCGTGCCGGTGGCCACCGAGACGGAACTGCGGACCGCGCTGGCCGAGGCCGGCGGCCGGGTCTTCGACCTCGCCACCGAACTCCCCGTCCGGGCCACCCTGTTCTCGCTGCCGCACGACGAGCACGTGCTGCTGGTGCTGCTGCACCACATCGCCGGCGACGGCTGGTCCGTCGCCCCGCTCTTCCGCGACCTGGGCGAGGCCTACCGGGCCCGCACCACCGGCGGCACCCCCGACTGGCCACCGCTGCCGGTGCAGTACGCCGACTACGCCCTCTGGCAGCGCGAGTTGCTCGGCGACCAGGAGCGGCCCACCGCTCTGCTGACCGAGCAACTCGCCCACTGGCAGCGGGCGCTGGCCGACGCCCCGGAGGAGCTGGCGCTGCCCTACGACCGCCCTCGCCCGGCCGTCCCCAGCCACCGGGGCGGCCTGACGGAGGCCGTCGTCGACGCCGAACTCCACGCGGCACTCGGCAAGTTGGCCACCGCGAGCCGCGCCAGCCTGTTCATGGTGCTGCAGGCCGCCATCGCCACCCTCTACACCCGCCTCGGCGCCGGCACCGACCTCCCGCTCGGCACCCCCGTCGCCGGGCGCACCGACGAAGCCCTGGACGACCTGGTCGGCTTCTTCGTCAACACCCTGCTGCTGCGCACCGACACCAGCGGCAACCCCAGCTTCCGCGAACTCCTCGACCGCGTCCGCCGCACCGACCTGGACGCCTTCGACCACCAGGACATCCCGTTCGAGCGCCTGGTCGAACAGCTCAACCCCGCCCGCGTCCCGGCCCGGCACCCGCTGTTCCAGACCCTCGTCGCCCTGGAGAGCCGCGCGGCGGTGCCCGCCGCCTTCGGCGACCTGGCCTGCGCCGAGCACCCCTTCCAGCTGGACGTGGCCAAGTTCGACCTGTCCTTCCGCTTCACCGAGTTCACCGAGTCCACCGAGCAGGGCGCCCGGGCCGGCCTGACGGTGACACTGGAGTACGCGACCGACCTCTTCGACCACACCACCGCCGCCACCCTGGCCGAGCGGCTGCTGCGAGTGCTGAGCGCCGTCGCGGCCGACCCGGACGCCCCGATCGGCGGCATCGACCTGCTCGCCCCGGCCGAGCGCGAGCAGCTGCTCACCGGCTGGAACGGCCCCGCCGTGCCCGTCCCGGACGCCACCCTGCCCGAGCTGTTCGAGGCCCGGGCCGCCGCCACCCCCGACGCGCCCGCCGTGGTCGCCGACACCGGGACGCTGAGCTACGCCGAACTGGACTCCCGGGCCGAGCACCTGGCCGCCCACCTCGCCGAGGCCGGCGTCGGCGCCGACACCCCGGTGGTCCTGCTGATGGACCGTTCCGCCGAGCTGGTGGTCGCCCTGCTGGCCGTGCTCAAGGCCGGCGGCAGCTACGTCCCGCTGGACGACCGGCACCCGGCCGAGCGGCTGCGGCAGATCACCGCCGAGACCGGGGCGGCGCTCGTCCTGGTCGACCAGGCCCACCGGGACCACCCGCTGGCCGCCGACGCCCCCTGCCCTGTGCTGCCGCTCGCCCCGGACTCCTTCGGCTTCGACGGCCCGCGCAGGCAGCGCGCCCAGCGCCCGCCGCTGCACCCGGAACAGCTCGCCTACGTGATGTTCACCTCCGGCTCCACCGGCCTGCCCAAGGGCATCGCCATCACCCACCGGGACGTCGTCCAGCTCGCCTCGGACCCGTGCTGGCGGCACCCCGACGGTCTGCGGGTGCTGTTCCACGCCCCGCACGCCTTCGACGCCTCCACCTACGAACTCTGGGCGCCGCTGCTCTCCGGCGGGCAGGTGGTCGTCGCCCCCAAGGGCGACCTGGACGCCGCCGCGATCGGCGCCCTGGTCCGGGCCCACCGGCTCACCCACGTCCACGTCACCGCTGGACTGTTCCGCGTCATCGCGGAGGAGGAGCCCGGTGTCTTCGCCGGGGTGCGCGAGGTGCTGACCGGCGGGGACGTGGTCTCGGCACCCGCCGTCCGCAAGGTGCTGGCGGCCGTCCCGGGCATCGGGGTCCGGGTGCTCTACGGCCCGACCGAGATCACCCTCTGCGCGACCCAACTCGCCCTGCCCACAGTGGAGTCCGTACCGGACGTGGTGCCGATCGGGCACCCGATGGCCAACACCCGGGCGTACCTGCTGGACGGCGGGTTGCAGCCCGTCCCGGTGGGCGTCCCGGGTGAGCTGTACATCGCCGGTGCGGGTCTGGCCCGGGGCTACGCCGGCCGCCCGGCCCTCACCGCCGAGCGCTTCGTCGCCTGCCCCTACGGCGAGCCCGGCGGCCGGATGTACCGCACCGGCGACATCGTCCGCTGGACCACCGACGGCCTCCTGGAGTTCCTCGGCCGCGCCGACGACCAGGTCAAGATCCGCGGCTTCCGCATCGAACTCGGCGAAGTCGAAGCCGCCCTCACCACCCACGAAGGCGTCGGCCAGACCCTCGCCCTGGTCCGCGAGGACCAACCCGGCGACAAACGCCTCGTCGCCTACGTCACCACCACCACCGGCACCGGCACCGGCACCGCCACCCCCGGCGAACTGCGCACCCACGCCGCCGAACGCCTCCCCGCCTACATGCTCCCCGCCGCCGTCATCATCCTCGACGCCCTGCCCGTCACCCCCAACGGCAAGGTCGACCGCCGCGCCCTCCCCGCCCCCGACTACACCGGCACCCCCGAAGGACGCGCCCCCAGGACGGCCCGGGAGGAGAGCCTGTGCGAGCTGTTCGCCCAGGTGCTCGGGCTGCCCACGGTCAGCATCGACGACGGCTTCTTCGACCTCGGCGGCCACTCCCTGCTCGCCACCAAACTGGTCAGCCGGATCCGCGCCGCCCTCGGCGTCGAACTGTCGATCCGCACCCTGTTCGACCACCCCACGGTCGGCGAACTCTCCACCGCGCTGCCCGCGGCCCGCAAGGCCCGCCCCGCCCTCCGGCCGATGCGCCGGCCCGGCAGCGCCTCGTAGGTCACGCGCGCCACCGGCCGTCCCCGGTGGCCCGACCGTCACGTCCCCAACTCAGCACGTCACCCGCCGGAGGCACACCGTGATCCCGTTGTCGTTCGCGCAGCAGCGGCTGTGGTTCATCGAACAGCTCGAGGGCCCCAGCGCGCTCTACAACACCCCGTTCGCCGTCCGGCTGACCGGTGCGATCGACACCGCCGCGCTCACCCTCGCCCTGCGGGACGTGCTCACCCGGCACGAGGTGCTGCGCACCACCTTCCCGGCCACCGACGGCCGGCCGCAGCAGTCGATCGCCGAACCGGACAGCCCCGCCGTCCGGTCCGCCGCGGTGGCGGCGGAGCCGGTGGCCGACGAGGCCGAGCTGTCCGTCCGGCTGGACGCGGCGATGCGGCACGTCTTCGACCTCGCCACCGAACTCCCCGTCCGCTGCACGCTGTTCTCGCTCTCCGACCAGGAGCACGTGCTGCTGGTGCTGATGCACCACATCGCCAGCGACGCCTGGTCGGTCCCCCCGCTCTTCCGCGACCTGGACGACGCCTACCGGGCCCGGCTGGCCGGCACCGCGCCGCAGTGGGAGCCGCTGCCCGTCCAGTACGCCGACTACACCCTCTGGCAGCGCGAGGTGCTCGGCGCCGAGGACGACCCGGAGAGCCTGCTCACCACCCAACTCGCCTACTGGCAGGGCACCCTGGCCGAGGCCCCGGAGGAGCTGGAACTCCCCCGCGACCGGCCGAGACCGGCCGCGCCGAGCCACCGCGGCGGCTCCGCCGTTCTCAGCCTGGACGCCGAACTCCACGCCGCCCTGGCCCGGTTGGCGGCCGAGGAGCGCGCCAGCCTGTTCATGGTGCTGCAGGCCGCCGTCGCCACCCTCTACACCCGCCTCGGCGCCGGCACCGACCTGCCGCTGGGCACCGCGGTGGCCGGACGCACCGACGAGGCCCTGGACGACCTGGTCGGCTTCTTCGTCAACACCGTGGTGCTGCGCACCGACACCTCGGGCGATCCGACCTTCCGCGAACTGCTGGAGCGCGTCCGCCGCACCGACCTGGACGCCTTCGACCACCAGGACGTCCCCTTCGAGCGCCTGGTCGAACAGCTCAACCCGGCCCGACTCCCGGCCCGCCACCCGCTGTTCCAGACCATGGTGACCCTGGACAGCGACGAGGACCTCCCCGCCGACTTCGCCGGCCTCGGCTGCCGGGAGTACGTCCTCGAACAGCACCTGGCCAAGTTCGACCTCTCCTTCGCCTTCGTCGAGCAGCACGACGCCGACGGCGCCGCCAACGGCCTGACCGGGGCCGTGGAGTACGCCGCCGACCTCTTCGACCACGCCACCGCCGCCACCCTGGGCGAGCGCCTGGCCCGGGTGCTGCGGGCGGCCGCCGCCGACCCGGACGCGCCGATCGGGGCGATCGAGGTCCTCGGCCCGGCGGAGCGGGCCCAGTTGCTCTCGGACCGGCACGGCCCGGTCACCGCGCTGCCGGCCGGCGCGGTCCCCGAGCTGTTCGAGGCCCGGGCGGCGGCCACGCCGGAGGCGGTCGCGCTGGTGGCGGGCTCGGAGACGCTGACCTACGGCGAACTCAACGCCCGCGCCAACGGGTTGGCGCGGCGGCTGGTCGCGGCCGGGGTCGGCGTGGAGACACCGGTGGCGGTACTGCTGGAGCGCACACCCGCCCTGGTGGTCGCGCTGCTCGCGGTGCTCAAGGCCGGTGGCAGCTATGTGCCGCTGGACGACGCCCAGCCGCAGGAGCGGCTGCTCGCCGTCCTCGCCGACGCGGGCGCCACCCTGGCCGTCACCGACCGCGAGCACCCGGCGCTGGCCGGACTGACCACCCTCGCGGTCGGCGCGGAGACCGCCGACAACCTGGAACTCGCGCTCAGTGAGCACCAGTTGGCCTATGTGATGCACACCTCCGGCTCCACCGGCAGACCCAAGGGCATCGGCATCACCCACCGTTCCATCGTCGACCTCGCCCTCGGCGGCACCTTCTCGGACGGCGGCCACGAACGCGTGCTGGTCCACTCGCCCACCGCCTTCGACGCCTCCACCTACGAACTCTGGGCCCCACTGCTCTCCGGCGCCGGCCTGGTCATCGCCCCGCCCGGCCGCCTCGGCGTCACCGAACTCGCCGATACCATCGACCGGGGCCGGGTGACGGCCGCCTGGATGACGGTCGGACTGTTCAACGTGCTCGCCGCCGAGGCCCCGCAGACCTTCGCCGGGTTGCAGGAGGTGTGGACGGGCGGGGACATCGTCTCCTCGGCCGCCGTGCGGCGGGTCATGGAGAGCTGCCCCGGCCTGCGGGTGGTGAACGGCTACGGCCCCACCGAGACCACCACCTTCGCCACCCACCACCGGATGGCCACCGCCGGCGAGGTGCCCACCGCCGTCCCGATCGGCCGCCCGCTGCCCAACACCCTGGCCTATGTCCTGGACGGCGGATTGCGGCCCGTCCCGGCCGGGGTCGCCGGCGAGCTGTACCTCGCCGGGCACGGCCTGGCCCGGGGCTACGCCGGCCGCCCGGCCCTGACCGCCGAGCGCTTCGTCGCCTGCCCGTACGGCGAGCCCGGCGGCCGGATGTACCGCACCGGCGACCTCGCCCGCTGGAACACCACAGGCGAACTGGAGTTCGTCGGCCGAACGGACGACCAGGTCAAGATCCGCGGCTTCCGGATCGAACTCGCCGAGGTGGAGGCCGCGTTCGCCGCCCACCCGGCCGTCCGCCAGGTCGTCGCGACAGTCCGCCAGGACCAGCCCGGCGACAAGCGCCTGGTCGCCTACGTCACCGGTGGGGCCCCGCTGGACGAGCTGCGCGCCTTCGCCGCCGACCGCCTGCCCGGCTACATGGTCCCGGCCGCGGTCGTCGTCCTGGACGCCCTGCCCGTCACCCCCAACGGCAAGGTCGACCGACGCGCCCTGCCCGCCCCCGACTACACCGCCACCAGCACCGGCCGGGCGCCCCGCAACGCCACCGAGCAGACCCTGTGCGAGCTCTTCGCCGAAGTCCTCCAGGCGGCCGAGCCCAGCATCGACGACAACTTCTTCGACCTCGGCGGCCACTCCCTGCTCGCCACCCGGCTCACCAGCCGCATCCGCACCGCCCTCGGCACCGAACTGCCGATCCGCACCCTCTTCGACACTCCGACCATCGCCGGGCTGGCCCAGCACCTCGGCCAGGACCACACCCCGGTGCGCGCCGGGCTGACCACTCGGGAGCGCCCCGAGCGGGTGCCGCTCTCGTACGCCCAGCAACGCCTATGGTTCATCGACCAGTTCGAGGGCCCCAGCGCCCTCTACAACACCCCCTTCGCGATCAGGCTGACCGGCGCCGTGGACACCACCGCCCTGGCCGAGGCGCTGAAGGACGTGGCCACCCGGCACGAAGTACTGCGCACGCTCTTCCCGACCGCCGACGGCCAGCCGCACCAGCTGGTCGCCGCGAACGCCACACCGACCCTGACGGTCACCCGCGCGGCCGACGAGGCCGAGCTGACCGCCCTGCTGGACCGGGCCATCGGCCACACCTTCGACCTGGCCACCGAACTCCCCTTCCAGGCCCAGCTGTTCTCGCTGCCGAAGGACCAGCACGTGCTGCTGGTCCTGCTGCACCACATCGCCAGCGACGGCTGGTCCGTCGCCCCGCTCTTCCGCGACCTGGGCGAGGCCTACCGGGCCCGCACCACCGGCAGCACCCCCGACTGGCCGCCGCTGCCGGTCCAGTACGCCGACTACACCCTCTGGCAGCGCGAGGTGCTCGGCACCGAGGACGACCCGGACAGCCTGATCGGGCGCCAACTCACCTTCTGGCAGCAGTCCTTGGCCGACGCCCCGGAGGAGCTGGCCCTCCCGTACGACCGGCCGCGCCCCGCCGCCCCCAGCCACCGGGGCGAGCTGGTCGAGTTCACCGTGGACGCCGAACTGCACTGCGGTCTCAACGAGTTGGCCACCGCGAGCCGCGCCAGCCTGTTCATGGTGCTGCAGGCCGCCGTCGCCACCCTCTACACCCGCCTCGGCGCCGGCACCGACCTCCCACTCGGCACCCCCGTCGCCGGACGCACCGACGAGGCCCTGAACGACCTGGTCGGCTTCTTCGTCAACACCCTCGTCCTGCGCACCGACACCAGCGGCAACCCCAGCTTCCGCGACCTCCTCGACCGGGTCCGCCGCACCGACCTGGACGCCTTCGACCACCAGGACATCCCCTTCGAGCGCCTGGTCGAACAGCTCAACCCCACCCGCACCCCCGCCCGCCACCCGCTCTTCCAGACCCTCATCGCCCTGGAGAACCAGGAGAAGGCGCCGCGCAATTTCGGCGAACTGAGCTGCAGCGAGCTGGAGTTCGACCTCAATGTGGCCAAGTTCGACCTCTCCTTCGGGTTCTCCGAAGCAAGCGGGCGCACCGAGCCGACCGGACTCTCCGGCGCGATCGAGTACGCGGCCGACCTCTTCGACCACGCCACCGTCGCCACCCTCGCCGAGCGTCTGCTGCGCGTCCTGGACGCCGCCGCCACCGACCCCGACGCCCCGATCGGGGACATCGAGATCCTCAGCCCCGCCGTGCGGGAGCAGCTGTTGACCGGCTGGAGCGGCCCGGTCGCGACGCTGCCGACGGCGGCGGTGCCCCGGCTGTTCGAGGCCCGGGCCGCCGCCACACCGGAGGCCGTCGCCCTGGTGGCGGGCTCGGAGACGCTGAGCTATGCCGAACTCAACGCCCGCGCCAACGGATTGGCGCTGCGCCTGGTCGCGTCAGGCGTCACGACCGAGACCCCGGTGGCGGTCCTGCTGGAGCGCTCCCCCGCGCTGGTGGTCACCCTGCTGGGTATCCTCAAGGCCGGCGGCAGCTACGTCCCGCTCGACAGCGCCCAGCCCCAGGAGCGCCTGCGGGCCGTCCTCGCCGACGCGGGCGCCACGCTCGCCGTCACCGACACCGAGCACCCCGCCCTGGCCGGGCTGACCACCCTCCGGGTCGGCGCGGAGACCGCCGACAACCTCGAACTCGACGTCAGCGCCGATCAGTTGGCGTACGTGATGCACACCTCCGGCTCGACCGGCAGGCCCAAGGGCATCGGCGTCACCCACCGCTCCGTGGTCGACCTCGCCCTCGGCGGCGCCTTCTCCGGCGGCGGCCACGCACGCGTGCTGGTGCACTCCCCCACCGCCTTCGACGCCTCCACCTACGAGCTCTGGGCCCCACTGCTCTCCGGCGGCAGTCTCGTGCTCGCTCCTCCCGGGCGTCTGGGCGTCTCCGAACTCGCGGCCACCATCGGCCAGGGCGCGGTGACCGCCGCCTGGCTCACCGCCGGGCTGTTCAACGTCATGGCCACCGAGGATCCGGGTGTCTTCGCCGGTCTCCGCGAGGTGTGGACCGGCGGCGACGTGGTCTCCCCCGCCGCCGTCCGCCGGGTGCTGACCGCCTGCCCCGGCCTCACCGTGGTCGACGGCTACGGGCCCACCGAGACCACCACCTTCGCCACCCGCCACCGGATGGCCACCGCCGGAGAGGTGCCCACCGCCGTCCCGATCGGCCGCCCGCTGCCCAACACCCGGGCATACGTGCTGGACGACACCCTCCAGCCGGTCCCGGTGGGCGTCCCGGGTGAGCTGTACATCGCCGGTGCGGGTCTGGCCCGGGGCTACGCCGGCCGCCCGGCCCTGACCGCCGAGCGCTTCGTCGCCTGCCCCTACGGCGAGCCCGGCGGCCGGATGTACCGCACCGGCGACATCGTCCGCTGGACCACATGGGGGTCCCCTCGGCCGGAGGCTGGGGGAGGCATCCTGGAGTTCCTCGGCCGCGCCGACGACCAGGTCAAGATCCGCGGCTTCCGCATCGAACTCGGCGAAGTCGAAGCCGCCCTCACCACCCACGAAGGCGTCGGCCAGGCCCTCGCCCTGGTCCGCGAGGACCAACCCGGCGACAAACGCCTCGTCGCCTACGTCACCGCCACCACCACCGGCACCGGCACCGCCACCCCCGGCGAACTGCGCACCCACGCCGCCGAACGCCTCCCCGCCTACATGCTCCCCGCCGCCGTCATCGTCCTCGACGCCCTGCCCGTCACCCCCAACGGCAAGGTCGACCGCCGCGCCCTCCCCGCCCCCGACTACACCGGCACCCCCGAAGGACGCGCCCCCCGCACCGCCGCCGAGCGGACGCTCTGCGCACTCTTCGCCGACACCCTCGGCGTGCCCACCGTCAGCATCGACGACGGCTTCTTCGACCTCGGCGGCCACTCCCTGCTCGCCACCAAACTGGTCAGCCGGATCCGCACCGCCCTCGGCATCGAACTGCCCATCCGCACCCTCTTCGACAGCCCGACGGTGGCCGCGCTGGCCGAGGCCCTGCCCGCCTCCGGCGCCGTCCGCCCGGCCCTGCGGCCGGCCGACCGGCCCGCGCGCGTCCCGCTCTCCCCGGCGCAGCAACGCCTGTGGTTCATCGACCAGTTCGAGGGCCCCAGCGCCCTCTACAACACCCCGTTCGTCGCCCGGCTCACCGGCGCCATCGACACCGCCGCCCTGGCCGGGGCACTGAACGACGTGGTGGCCCGGCACGAGGTGCTGCGCACCACCTTCCCGGCCACCGACGGCCGGCCCCACCAGCTGATCGCCGAGCGCGCCGAACTCACCCTGCGGGCACGGGCGGTGGCCGACGAGGAGGAACTGCGCGCCGCCCTGGCCGAGGCCACCGGCGAGGTGTTCCGCCTCGCCGGGGACCAGCCGCTGCGGGTCTCCTTGTTCTCCCTGGACGGCGAACGGCACGTACTGCTGCTCCTGCTGCACCACATCGCGAGCGACGGCTGGTCCGTCACCCCCCTGCTGCGCGACCTCACCACCGCCTACCGGGCCCGCACCACCGGCACCGCGCCGCAGTGGGAGCCGCTGCCGGT
Source organism: Kitasatospora sp. NPDC030952 (assembly GCF_055571335.1). NCBI lineage: Bacteria > Bacillati > Actinomycetota > Actinomycetes > Kitasatosporales > Streptomycetaceae > Kitasatospora > Kitasatospora sp. NPDC030952. Next base: position 168,548 of record NZ_JBVIFM010000016.1, on the reverse strand, counting down.
CCAGTACGCCGACTACACCCTCTGGCAGCGTGAGCTCCTCGGCGACCAGGAGCGGCCCACCGCCCTGCTGACCGGGCAACTCGCCCACTGGCAGCAGGTCCTGGCCGAGGCGCCCGAGGAGCTGGCCCTCCCCTACGACCGCCCGCGCCCGACCACCCCGAGCCACCGCTCCGGGGTGGTCGAGTACCGCCTGGACGCCGAACTGCACCAGCGGCTGGGCGAGTTGGCCAGCACGAGCCGCGCCAGCCTGTTCATGGTGCTGCAGGCCGCCGTCGCCACCCTCTACACCCGCCTCGGCGCCGGCACCGACCTCCCGCTCGGCACCCCCGTCGCCGGACGCACCGACGAGGCCCTGAACGACCTGGTCGGCTTCTTCGTCAACACCCTCGTCCTGCGCACCGACACCAGCGGCAACCCCAGCTTCCGCGAACTCCTCGACCGCGTCCGCCGCACCGACCTGGACGCCTTCGACCACCAGGACATCCCCTTCGAGCGCCTGGTCGAACAGCTCAACCCCACCCGCACCCCCGCCCGCCACCCGCTCTTCCAGACCGTCCTGACGGTGAACGGCGGCCCGGCCCCCGTACTCACCCTGGGCGGGGTGAGCGGGGTGCTGGAGGGCACGGGCGAGTCCCAGGCGCACTTCGACCTGAACTTCAACTTCACCGAGCAGCACGGCGCGGACGGCAGCGCGCTCGGGGTGGCGGCGGCCGTCGAGTACGCGGCCGACCTCTTCGACCACACCACCGTCGCCACCCTGACCGAACGGCTGCTGCGCATCCTGACCGCCGCCGCCACCGACCCGGACGCCCCGATCGGCGAGATCGAGATCCTCGCCCCGGCGGAACGGGAGCAGCTGCTCACCGGTTGGAACGACACCGCCGCCCCGGTCGCCGACACCACGCTGCCCGAGCTGTTCGAGGCCCAGGCCGCCGCCACCCCCGACGCGCTCGCCGTGGTGTCCGACGCCGAGGAGCTGAGCTATGCCGAACTCGACGCCCGGGCCGGCGCCCTGGCGGCCGTCCTGCTGGCCCGCGGGCTGGCGGTGGAGGAGCCGGTCGCGATCCTGATGGACCGCTCGGCCGAGCTGGTGACGGCGATCCTGGCGGTCACCAAGGCCGGCGGCACCTACGTCCCGCTGGACGCCCGCTACCCGCTGGACCGGATGCGGCACATCCTGGCCGACACCCGGGCGCAGCTCGTCCTGGTCGACCCGGCCCACCGCGACCACCCGGCCCTCGACGACAGCGGCCTCACCGCGCTGGACGTCACCCGGGTTGCCGATAACGCCCAGGCCCCCGAAAAAAGCCACGCCCCCGCCACCCGGCGCTCCCACCCCGGCCAACTGCTCTACGTGATGTACACCTCGGGCTCGACCGGCGTCCCCAAGGGCGTCGCCGTGACCCACCGCAACGTGGTCGACCTGCTCGCCAACCGGCACTTCCACCAGGGCCACCACGAGGCCGTCCTCCTGCACTCGCCCACCGCCTTCGACGCCTCCACCACCGAGGTGTGGGCCCCGCTGGTGACCGGCGGGCGGATCGTCCTGGCCGCCCCCGGGCAGCTGGACCTGCCCGCGCTGGCCGCGACCATCACCCGGCACGCCGTCACCCTGGTGCAGGCGCCCTCGGGCCTGCTGCGGCTGCTGGCCGAGGAGACCCCGGAGACCTTCCGCACGGTGCGCCAGGTGTGGACCGGCGGTGACGTGGTGCCCCCGGACGCGGTGCGCCGGCTGCTCCAGGTGTGCCCGGAGACGGAGGTGGTCGCGGTGTACGCGCCGACCGAGACCACGGCCATCAAGACCACCTTCACCATGGCGCCGGGCGGGGACGTCCCGGCCGTGGTGCCGATCGGCCGCCCGCTGGCCAACACCCGGCTGTACGTCCTGGACGAGACCCTGCGGCCCGTGCCGGCCGGGGTGCCCGGCGAGCTGTACATCGCGGGCGACGGCCTGGCCCGGGGCTACGTCGGCCGCCCGGCACTGACCGCCGAGCGCTTCGTGGCCTGCCCGTACGGCGGCAAGGGCGGCCGGATGTACCGCACCGGCGACATCGTCCGCTGGAGCGCGGACGGCGTCCTGGAGTTCCTCGGCCGCGCCGACGACCAGGTCAAGATCCGCGGCTTCCGGATCGAGCCCGCCGAGGTGGAGGCCGCGCTGGCCGCCCACCCGGCGGTGGGCCACGCGGTGGCGATGGTCCGGGAGGACCGGCCCGGGGACAAGCGGCTGGTCGCCTACGTCACCGGCGACGCCACCCCCGGCGAGCTGCGCGCCTTCCTCGGCGACCGGGTGCCCGCGTACATGGTCCCGGCGGCGGTGGTCACCCTCGACGCGCTGCCGGTGACCGCCAACGGCAAGGTGGACCGCCGGGCCCTGCCCGCCCCCGACCTCTCCGGCGCGCCGGAGGGCCGGGCGCCCCGGACGGCGCGGGAGCGGGCCCTGTGCGGGCTCTTCGCGGAGACCCTGGGCCTGCCCGCGGTGAGCATCGACGACGACTTCTTCGACCTCGGCGGGCACTCGCTGCTCGCCACCAAGCTGATCAGCCGGATCCGCACCGGCCTGGGCGCCGAACTGCCCATCCGCACCCTCTTCGACCACCCGACCGTCGCCGGGCTGGCCCGGCAGCTCGGCGAGGGCGCCGGCCCGGCGCGCGCCCAACTGCTGCCCCGGGAGCGCCCGGAGCTGGTCCCGCTCTCGCACGCCCAGCAACGCCTGTGGTTCATCGACCAGTTCGAGGGCCCGAGCGCCCTCTACAACACCCCCTTGGCGATCCGGCTGACCGGCGCGGTGGACACCGCCGCGCTGGCCGGGGCACTGAACGACGTGGTGGCCCGGCACGAGGTGCTGCGCACCACCTTCCCGGCCACCGACGGCCGGCCCCACCAGCTGATCGCCGAGCGCGCCGAACTCACCCTGCGGACACGGGCGGTGGCCGACGAGGAGGAACTGCGCGCCGCCCTCGCGGAGGCGAGCCGGGAGCCCTTCGACCTGGCCGTCGACCTGCCGTTGCGGTCCTGGCTGTTCTCGCTGCCGACCGACGAGCACGTGCTGCTGGTGCTGATGCACCACATCGTCAGCGACGGCTGGTCCGTCGGCCCGCTGCTGCGCGACCTGGACGCCGCCTACCTGGCCCGCAGCGCCGGCACCGCGCCGCGGTGGGCGCCGCTGCCCGTCCAGTACGCCGACTACGCGCTCTGGCAGCGCGAACTGCTCGGCGCCGAAGACGACCCGGAGAGCGCCCAGCACGCCCAACTCGCCTACTGGAAGCGCGCCCTGGCCGGCCTCCCGGAGGAGCTGACGCTCCCCTACGACCGCAAGCGGCCGATGGCCCCGAACCGCCGCGGGGACACCGTTGAGTTCCTGATCCCGGCCGAACTCCACGCCGCCGTCGCCGAGTTGGCCCGGTCGAGCCGCTCCAGCGTGTTCATGGTGGTGCAGGCCGCCCTGGCCGCCACCCTGAGCCGGCTGGGCGCGGGCACCGACATCCCGCTCGGCACCCCGATCGCCGGCCGCACCGACGAGGCCCTGGACGAGCTGATCGGCTTCTTCGTCAACACCCTCGTCCTGCGCGCCGACCTCTCCGGGGACCCGAGCTTCCAGGAGCTGCTGGAGCGGGTGCGGCTGGCCAACCTGGACGCCTTCGAGCACCAGGACGTGCCCTTCGAGCGGCTGGTCGAGGCACTCAACCCGGCCCGCTCGACGGCCCGGCACCCGCTGTTCCAGGTGATGCTGACCTTCGCCGCCGGCCCGGAGACCGAGACCGCCCCGTCCTTCGCCGGGCTGCCCGCCCGGATGGAGCCCTCCGCCGCCGAACTCGCCAAGTTCGACCTGGCCTTCGGTTTCGACGAGCGGCTGGCCGAGGAGGGTCCCCCTGGGCCTGGCGGCCCGGGAGGTGCCCCCACCCCGGCCGGAATCGGCGTGGTGGTCGAGTTCGCCCAGGAGCTGTTCGATCCGGCCACCGTGACGGCGATCTGCGGCCGCTTCGAGCGGCTGCTGGCCGCTGTGGTGGCCGACCCGGCCCGCCCGGTCGGCGAGGCGGAGATCCTCACCCCGGCCGAGCGGACGCTGATCCTGGACCACTGGAGCGCCCCCGGGGAGCAGCCCGCGGCCGTCGAACCGCGCACCCTCCCGGAGCTCTTCGCGGCCCAGGCCGCCCGGACCCCGCAGGCCGTGGCGGTGGTCCACCGGGACGAGCGGATCGACTACGCCGAGCTGGACGCCCGGGCGAACCGGCTGGCCCAGGTCCTCACCGGCCGGGGCGTCGGCCCCGAGCGCCTGGTGGCGCTGGCGCTGCCGCGCTCGGTGGAGCTGGTGGTCGCCGTGCTCGCGGTGCTCAAGGCGGGCGGCGCCTATGTGCCGATCGACCCGGACTACCCGGCCGACCGGATCGCCTACACCCTGCGCGATTCGGCGCCCGCGCTGCTGCTCACCACCACCGCGGCCGGCGCCCGACTGCCCGACCCGGACGTGCCGTCGCTGCTGCTGGACACCCCGGAGACGGCGGCCGAGCTGCGCCGGGCGCCCGCCGTCGCCCCCGCGCCCGCCCTCGGCCCCGACCACCCGGCGTACGTCATCTACACCTCGGGCTCGACCGGCCGACCGAAGGGCGTGGTGATCCCGCACCGCAACGTCGCCCGGCTGTTCTCCGCCACCGACCACTGGTTCGCCCCGGGCCCGCAGGACGTCTGGACGCTGTTCCACTCCTACGCCTTCGACTTCTCGGTCTGGGAGCTGTGGGGCGCGCTGCTGCACGGCGGCCGCCTGGTGGTGGTGCCCTTCGGGACCAGCCGCTCGCCCCGGGAGTTCCTGGAGCTGCTGGTGCGCGAGCAGGTCACCGTCCTCAACCAGACCCCCTCCGCCTTCTACCAGTTGATGCAGGCCGACCAGGAGGCGCCGGAGCTCGGCGCCCGCCTCGCTCTGCGCCGGGTGGTGTTCGGCGGCGAGGCGCTCGACCTGGCCCGGCTGGCGCCCTGGTACGCCCGGCACGCCGAGGACGCCCCGGTGCTGGTCAACATGTACGGCATCACCGAGACCACGGTGCACGTCTCCTACCGCCCGCTGGACGCCGCCACGGCCGCCGGGCAGTCCCGCTCGCTGATCGGCGCCGGCATCCCCGACCTGCGGCTCTACCTGCTGGACTCCCGGCTGCGCCCGGTGCCCGCCGGGGTGCCCGGCGAGCTGTACGTCGCGGGCGCCGGCTCGGCCCGCGGCTACCTGGGCCGCCCGGCGCTGACCGCCGAGCGCTTCGTCGCCGACCCGTACGGCGCCCCCGGAACCCGGATGTACCGCACCGGCGACCTGGCCCGCTGGACGGCCGACGGCGAACTGGAGTACCTGGGCCGGATCGACGCCCAGGTGAAGATCCGCGGCTTCCGGATCGAGCTGGGCGAGATCGGCTCGGTGCTCAGCCGCCGGCCGGAGGTGGCCTCCGCCGCCGTGGTGGTCCGCGAGGACGCCCCGGGCGAGAAGCGCCTGGTCGGCTACCTGGTACCGGCCGCCGGGCCGGTCGACCTGGACGTCCTGCGCAGCCACCTGGCCGCCGAACTGCCGGACTACATGCTGCCCGCCGCCCTGGTGCCGCTGGAGCGGCTGCCGCTGACGCCCAACGGCAAGCTCGACGAGCGGGCGCTGCCCGCCCCCGAGCCGGGCCGGGCCGGCGGCGGCCGGGGCCCGCGCACCCCGCTGGAGGAGGTGCTCTGCGGGCTGTTCGCCGATGTGCTCGGCCTGGAGCGGGTCGGCATCGACGACAACTTCTTCGAGCTGGGCGGCCATTCGCTGCTGGCCGGCCGGCTGGTCGCCGGGATGCGCGAGCTGACCGGCAGCGCCGAGCTCGGCGTCCGGGCGCTGTTCCAGGCGCCGACCGTCGCCGGGCTGGCCGACCTGCTGTCCGGGGCCCGGGACGGCGCCGCCGCCGAGGAGACCTTCCCGGTGCTGCTGCCGATCCGCACCCGCGGCTCGCGCCCGCCGCTGTTCTGCGTGCACCCGGCCGCCGGGATCAGCTGGGTGTACACCGGCCTGCTGCGCCACCTGGACGCCGAGCAGCCGATCTACGGCCTCCAGGCGCCCGGACTGGCCGACCTCTCCCGCCACCCGGCGAGCCTGGCCGAGATGGCCCGCGGCTACCTGGCCGAGCTGCGGTCGGTGCGCCCCGAGGGCCCGTACGCGCTGCTGGGCTGGTCCTTCGGCGGCCCGGTCGCCCACGCGATGGCGGCGCTGCTGCGCGAACAGGGCGAGCAGGTCGAACTGCTCGCCGTGCTGGACGGCTACCCGGAGCTGGACGAGTACGCCCGGTACGCCGGGGACGCGGCCGACCGCGACCCGGCACTGCTCGCCGCGATCCTCGAATCCCTCGGCCAGCCGGCCGGCGAGATCACCGCCTGGCCGGCCGACGAGGCGGGCTTCGCCGAGCTGGTCCGGCACGGCGAGGGCCCGCTGGCCGGGCTGAGCGGCGCCGGGGTGGCCCGGGTGGTCGAGGTCTTCCTCGCCAACCTGGCGCTGGCCGGCGAGGCCCCGCCGCCCGGCTACGACGGCGACGCGCTGGTCTTCGTCGCCGCGAAGGACCGTCCGGCCGACGCCCCCGACCCGGAGACCTGGCGGGCCCACGTGGGCGGTCGGCTGGAGATCCACGAGGTGCCCAGCACCCACGGGGCGATGACCGGGGCGGAGGCCCTCGCGGTCATCGGCCCGGTGCTCGCCGACCGCCTGCGCCGCCCGGCGCAGGACCCGACGCCCCACCCCTGAACCTCCTCGCCGACCCCCTGCACCACCGCGACACCCCCGCACCACCACGCCGAGCGGCCGTGACCCGGCCCCTACGAGGAATGGACACACCGATGCAGACTGCCGTCATCCCCGACACCTGGCGCGGCGTCACCCCGGCGCCGATCTCGTCGACCGACGCCTACAACGGCTACATCGCCGCCAACGTGATCTTCGCGCTGGACCGGATCGGCGTGCTGGAGCAGATCGGCCGCGGCGAGGCCCTCTCGGCCGCCGCGCTGGCCGGCGCCGAAGTGGCCGCCGAGCGCGGCGACACCGCCCGCACCGAGGCCGTGCTGCGCGCCGCCGCCGACTACGGCTACCTCAAGGCCGACGGCGCCGGCTACCTGCCCACCGAGGCGGGCATCGAGATCGCCGCCGCCCGCGGCTACTTCACCTGGGCGGTCGGCGGCTACCACGACGTGTTCGGCCGCGCCGGGCACCTGAGCACCGGCTCGCACCGCTACAACGCGGACGTCTTCCGCGACGAGGCGATGGTCGCCCTCGGCTCCGCCCAGTGCGACCAGTCGATGTTCGCCGCCCAGCTGACCGACGTGCTCTCCGGCATCGACTTCCGCACCATCGCCGACCTGGGCAGCGGCACCTCCGCCCGGGTGCGCCGGGTGGTCTCCCAGCGCGAGGGCAGCCGCGGCCTGGGCATCGACATCAGCCGCCCGGCCACCGACATCGCCCGCGCCGACATCGCCGCCGCCGGGATGCAGGACCGGGTCACCGCCGTCCGGGCCGACGTGCTGGGCCTGCTGGGCACCCAGATCGACAACGACGCCGAGGCCGCCGAGGTGGCCGAGGTCGACACCGTGATGAGCTTCTTCCTGCTGCACGACCTGCTGGCCGACCCGAGCACCCGCTCCTCGATCTTCACCCGGATGCGCGAGGCCTTCCCGAAGGCCCGCACCTTCGTGCTCGGCGACACCATGCTGCGCGGCCCGGGCGAGTCCCAGAGCGCGATGCCGGTGTTCTCGGTCGGCTTCGAGCTGGCGCACGCGATGATGGGCGTCCCGCTGCACACCAAGGAGACCTACGAGCGGCTGTTCACCGACGCCGGGCTGCGGATCGACCGCGTCGAGGCGCTGGCCACCCCGCACTCCTGGCTCTACGTCCTGCAGGCCGACTGATGGCCGCCGCGTCCACGGCCAGACACCTGCTGGCCCAGAACGAGCACCCGTTCCCGCCGCTGCCGTCCGTGCTGGCCGCCCTGGCCGGGGCGGTCGCCGACCTGAACCGCTACCCGGACTTCCGCCCGGAGCGGTTCGCCGGGATCATCGCCGACTGGCAGGGCGTCCCGGCCGCGCAGGTCGTGGTCGGCCACGGCTCGGCCGGCGTCGCGCTGGACCTCTTCCACTCCGTCGTCCGCCCCGGCGACAACGTGGTGCACTCGGACCCCTGCTTCGACGCGTACCCGCTGTTCTGCCGGATCGCCGGGGCCGAGGCCCGGTCCGTCCCGCTCGGCCCGGACGCCCGGCACGACCTGGCCGCGATCGCCGGGCAGTCGGACGAGCGCACCCGGATCATCGTGCTGTGCAACCCGCACAACCCGACCGGCACGGTCTACTCCTGGGCCGAACTGACCGCGTTCTTCCGCCGGGTGCCGGCCACCGCGCTGATCCTGCTGGACGAGGCGTACGTGGACTTCGCCGAAGGCTGGGCGGCCCCGGACGTCCCGGCCCGGATCGCCGAGTGGCCCAACCTGGTGGTGCTGCGCACCCTCTCCAAGTCGCACGGCCTGGCCGCGCTGCGGATCGGCTACGCCGTCGCGGAGAAGTCCGTGGCCCGGCGGGTGCGGGACGTCCAGGTGCCGTACGCGGTGAACCGGCTCCAGGAGGCGGGCCTGCTGGCCGCCGTCGCCGCCCAGGACGAGGTGGACCGGCGGATCGCCGAGATCGCCGGCGAGCGCGAGCGACTGCGGGACGGCCTGCTCGCCCTGGGCCGGCCGGTGCCGCCGAGCCTGACCAACTTCCTCTGGGTGACAGCGCCTTCACCCGAGGAGCAGCTCCCGGTCCGGGCGGAGCTGGAGCGGCTCGGGGTGGCCGTCCGCTTCTACCCGGGCCAGGGCATCCGGATCGCCGTCGGCGAGAAGGACGCCAACGACGCCGTACTCGAAGCGTTCCAGGCCGTCACCGCACCGCCCCGATAGTCCCCGGAACCCCCATCACCACGCAGCAGTCAAGGACAGGACAGGACATGCACCCACTTCTGGCGCGGCCGGAGTTCCGGCTCTACATCGCGGGACAGACGCTGTCCGTCCTCGGGGACAGCGCCCTCTTCATCGCCCTCGGCATCTGGGCCAAGGTTCTGACGGGGAGCAGTTCGGCGGCCGGTCTGGTGATGTTCTGCTACGCCGTCCCGATGCTGCTGCTGCCGCTCGGCGGCCTGGTCGCCGACCGGGTCCGCCGACGGCCGCTGCTGGTCGCGGTCAACCTCGGTCTGGCGGTGGCGGTTTCGCCGCTGCTGCTGGTCGACGGCCGGGGCCACCTGTGGATCATCTACGGCACCGCGGTGCTCTACGGGCTGGCCGGGGCCGTCCTCACCCCGGCCCAGAGCGCCATGCTGCGCACCATCCTGACGGAGCGTCAGGACTTCGGCGCGGCCGTCGGGTTCACCCAGACCATGCGCGCGGGCACCACCCTGGTCGCGCCGCTGGTGGGCTCCGGCCTGTACGGGTGGCTCGGCGGCCGGGCCGTCGCCCTGGTCGACATCGGCATCCTGCTCCTGGCGGCGCTGGCGTTCCTGGCGCTGCGGGTGCCCGAGACCAAGCCGGAGCCCTCCGGCCGGCACTGGCGCACCGAGGTGCTGGCGGGCTTCCAGCACCTGCGCGGCACCGCCTCGCTGCTGCCGCTGCTGATCGCCACCACCGCCACCGCGACCGTGCTCAGCTTCCTCCAGCCGGTGCTGTTCTCGCTCATCCAGCACGGGCTGCACCGCTCGCCGCAGTTCCTCGGCGTGCTGGAGACGGTGGAGGCGGTCGGGGCGCTGGGCGGCTCGGTGCTGGGCGGCATCCTGATCGGCAAGCTCGGGCCGCGCAAGACCGTCATGCTCGGCTCGGCCACCTTCGGCGTCGGCGCCGTGCTGCTGCTGGTGCCCTCGGTCTGGGCGGTGTCGGCGGGTCTGCTGATCGCCGGAGCCGGCATGCCGGCCGGCGTGGTCGGCCTGGCCACCGCCGCCCAGTCGCTCACCCCGCCGCAGCTGATGGGCCGCACCCAGGCGGCCGTCAACCTCTCGCTCACCGCCCCGCAGGCGATCGCCATCGGCGTCGGCGCCGGCCTGGTGGCCGCACTGGACTTCCGGACGGTGCTCGCCGCGATGGTGATCGGCGCGCTGCTGTCCGGCCTCTACCTGCTCGGCAAGCCCGACGCCGTGCTCGACGACGAGGACGAGGACGGCGAGGAGGAGCCCGCCGGGGAACTCACCGCGGAACGAGCCGGGGAGCCGGCCGAGGACACCGAGCCGGTCGAGCCCGCCGCGGTGTCCGCCGAGCCCGCCCCGCGCCTCCAGTCCACCTGACCGACCGGCACCACCCCGCATCACGTACCGAGCCTCACGTACCGCTCACCACGTACCGAGCACCACGCCACCGGCCCGCCCCGGCGGCGGCCCTGCCGCACCGCACCGCCGCCGGGGCGGGCCTCCGCGCACTCCTCACGAGAGAGCCCCTCAGATGCCCGACCGTTCCTCTCCCGACACCGCGACCGCCGCGACCACCGCGACCGCCACCGCCAGCGCGGACACCACCGACACCACCGACGCCCCGCTCCCACTCACCCTCGACCACGTCGAGTTCTACGTCACCGACCTCGCCGCCGACGTCACCCGGCTGACCACCGAGTACGGCTTCGACCTGCTCGTCCCGCCCACCGAGCGCGGCGAGAGCGCCGAGCGCTGCGTCTCCGCCCTGCTCGGCCAGGCCGCGATCCGGCTGCTGCTCACCCAGCCGCTGGCCGTCGGCCACCCCGGCACTGCCTACCTGGCCCGGCACCAGGACGGCGTGGCCGCGCTGGCCCTGCGGGTGCCGGACGCCACCGCCGCCTACCGGACGCTGACCGGCCGGGGCGCCGACGGACTGCGCCCGCCGCAGGCCGCGGACGGCTGCGTCACCGCCGTGGTCGGCGCCTTCGGCGACGTGGTGCACACCCTGATCGAGCGGGGCCCGGACACCCCCGCCGACCGGATACCCGGTCTGCCCGACGCCGCTCCGGTGAGCGATGACGGCGCGGTGGGCCTGCGCTCCGTCGACCACTTCGCGGTCTGCGTCCCCTCCGGCCAACTGCTCGACACCGTCCGGCACTACTGCGACGTCTTCGGCTTCCGCATGGTCTTCGAGGAGCGGATCGAGGTCGGCGCGCTCGGCATGGACTCGATGGTCGTGCAGAGCCCCGACCACAGCGTCACCCTCACCCTGATCGAGCCGCTCACCCCGGACGCCGGCGGCCAGATCGCCTCCTTCCTGGCCGACCACGACGGCGCCGGGGTGCAGCACGTGGCCTTCTCCTCCGAGGACGCCGTCCACTCCGTCTCCACCATGGCCGCCCGCGGCGTGCCCTTCCTGCGCACCCCCGGCGCCTACTTCGACGCCCTGCCCGCCCGGCTCACCCCGATGCGGCACTCCTTCGACGAGCTGCGCGACCTGAACCTCCTGGTCGACCAGGACCACGACGGCCAGCTGTTCCAGATCTTCACCCGCTCCCAGCACCCGCGCGGCACCTTCTTCTTCGAGGTGATCGAGCGCATCCGGGCCCGCAACTTCGGCAGCAACAACATCCGCGCCCTCTACGAGGCGGTCGAACTCCAGCGCAGCGCCAGCGAAGTGGCCGGATGAGCACCCCGCTCCTGACGGGCCGTCAACTCCCGCTCTGTGTCGCCGACTACGCCGACCTCGCCCGGGCCGCCCTGGCTCCCGAGGTGTGGGACTGGCTGGCCGGCGGCGCCGAGCGGGAGCACACCCTGGCCGCCAACCGGGCGGCCTTCGACCGGCTGGGCGTGGTGCCCCGGGTGCTGGCCGACGTCTCCGCCTGCGACACCGCCACCACCCTGGTGCGCAGCCGGGCGGCGCTGCCGGTCGCGCTGGCGCCGATCGCCTACCACCGCCTGTTCCACCCCGAGGGCGAACTCGCCTCGGCCCGGGCGGCGGCCACGGCGGGGGTGCCGTTCACCGTCGGCACGCTCAGCAGCGTCGGCTTCGAGGAGCTGGCGGCGACCGGGGCCACCCTCTGGTTCCAGCTGTACTGGCTGCGCGACCGGGCGCGGCTGCTCGACCTGGTCGCGGCGGCCGAGGCGGCGGGCAGCGAGTGCCTGGTGGTCACTGCCGACGTCCCGTACATGGGCCGCCGGCTGCGCGACGCCCGCAACGCCTTCGCCCTGCCCGGGGACGTCCGCGCCGCCCTGCTGGAGGGCGGCGCGGCGGGCCGGGCGCACCGGGCCACCGCCGACGTCTCGGCGGTGGCCGCGCACACCGCCGAACTGCTCTCCCCCGCCGTCACCTGGGCGGACCTCGACTGGCTGCGCCGGCAGACCGACCTGCCGCTGGTGGTCAAGGGGGTGCTCGACCCGGCGGACGCCCTGCGGGCCGCCGAGCTGGGCGCCGCCGCCGTGGTGGTCTCCAACCACGGCGGCCGCCAGCTCGACCGGGCGGTGCCCTCGCTGACGGCGCTGCCCGCCGTCGCCGACGCGCTGGCCGGCCGGGACTGCCAGGTGCTGCTGGACAGCGGGGTGCGCGGCGGCGCGGACGTGCTCACCGCACTGGCCCTCGGGGCGTCCGGGGTGCTGCTGGGACGCCCGGCGATCTGGGGCCTGGCGGCCGGCGGCGAACCGGGCTGCACCCGGGTGCTGGAGCTGCTGGCCGCCGAACTGCGGCACGCGCTCGGCCTGGCCGGCTGCGCCGATCTCGCCACCGCCGCCACCCTGCGCACCACCCCCCTGCCCTGCCCCGCCTGGAGTGCCCCGTGACCGTCGTCGCCCCGCCGCACGAGCTGCGGCTGACCGATCTCCACCCCTCCCTCGCCGACCCGGCGATGACCTCGATGAACCTGCTCAACGAGATCTCCATCCGCTACCCGGAGGCGGTCTCCTTCGCAGCCGGCCGCCCGGCCGAGCAGTTCTTCGAACTGGACGCCGTCCACCGCCACCTGGACCGCTACGTCGAGCACCTGCGCACCGAGCGCGGGCTGTCCGAGGAGGCGGCCCGCCGCCAGGTGCTCCAGTACGGGCGCACCAAGGGGATCATCCACGAGCTGATCGCCGCCCACCTCGCGGTGGACGAGGGCATCGAGGTGCCCGCCGAGTCGATCGTGGTGACGGTCGGCTGCCAGGAGGCGATGTTCCTGGTGCTGCGGGCGCTGCGCCGCGGCCCCGAGGACGTGGTGCTGGCCGTGGTCCCCACCTACGTCGGGCTGACCGGCGCGGCCCTGCTGGCGGACCTTCCGGTCCGGCCGGTGGCCGACGGCCCGGACGGGCTGGACCTCGCCGACCTTCGGCGGGAGCTGGCCGCCGCCCGGGCCGAGGGGCTGCGCCCCCGGGCGCTCTACCTGGTGCCGGACGTGGCCAACCCGAGCGGCGCCAGCCTGCCGCCGGCGCTGCGCCGGGAGCTGCTGGCGCTGGCGGCCGAGGAGGACTTCCTGATCCTGGAGGACAACCCGTACTGCGTCTTCGCGGGCGAGGAGCGGCTGCCCTCGCTCAAGGCGCTGGACACCGGGCGGCGGGTGGTCCACCTCGGCTCCTTCGCCAAGACGGCCCTGCCGGGCGCCCGGGTCGGCTACGTGGTGGCCGACCAGCTGGTGGCGGACGGCGCCGGCGGCACCGTCCTGCTGGCCGACCTGCTCGGCATGGTCAAGAGCATGACCACGGTGAACACCTCGCCGATCGCCCAGGCCGTGGTCGGCGGGGCGCTGCTGGAACACGGCCTCAGCCTGCGGGCCGCCAACACCGAGGTCGCCGCGCTCTACCGGCGCAACCTCGCCCTGGTGCTGGACGGCCTGGCCCGGCGCTTCCCGCCCGGCGGCGGGGTGAGCTGGAACGAGCCGCGCGGCGGGTTCTTCCTGGTGCTCACGGTGCCCTGCGTGGTGGACGACGCACTGCTGGAGCTGTCCGCCTCGCGGTACGGGGTGATCTGGACCCCGATGTGCCACTTCTACCCGGGCGCGGGCGGGGAGCGGCAGCTGCGGCTGTCGGTCAGCCAGGTCGACCCGGCGACCCTGGACCGGGGGCTGGACGGCCTGGCCGCCCTGATCGCCGCCCGCTCCTGAACCGCCCTGGGAGGGGGTGGCCCGTGCCACCCCCTCCCCCTCGGCCACTACGGGATGGCCACCGCCGCGCCGGAGACCCGCACCCGGGTGTCCTCCGCGCGCAGTTCGACCCGCAGCACGCCCGGGCGGCCGAGGTCCTCGCCCTGGTGCAGCGTCAGCACCGCCGGGGCGGTCACCGCGCCCAGCTCGTGCAGGTAGGCGCCGAAGGCGGCCGCGGCCGCGCCGGTGGCCGGGTCCTCCACCACGCCGCCGACCGGGAACGGGTCGCGGACGTGGAAGACGTCGGCGGCCTCGCGCCAGACCAGCTGCAGGGTGACCAGGTCGCGGGCGGTCATGTAGGCGGCCAGCCCGTCGAAGTCGTAGTCCAGCCGGGCCAGCCGCGAGCGGGTGGCGGCTGCCAGGACGAGGTGCCGGGCGCCGGCGTAGCCGATCCGCGGCGGCAGCGCCGGGTCCAGGTCGGCGGCCGACCAGCCGAGCAGCGCGAGCGCCTCCTCGACGTCCGCCGCCGGCACCTCCTCGACCTTCGGCTCCACGCTGGTCAGCGTCGCCCGCAGGCCGTCCGCGTCGCGCTCCACCTCGACCGGGACGTCCCCGGCGGCGGTGCCGAACACGTACTGCCCGGGGCCGGTCCGCCCGGCCACCGCGACGGCGGCGGCCACCGTCGCGTGCCCGCAGAACGGCACCTCGACGAGCGGGCTGAAGTACCGCACCCGGTAGGCCCCTTGGGAGCCGCCGGGGGTCAGGAAGGCGGTCTCGGAGTAGCCGAGCTCGGCGGCGATCGCGAGCATCCGCTCGTCGGTCAGTCTGGTGGCGTCCAGCACCACGCCCGCCGGGTTGCCGCCCTCGGGCCGGGTCGAGAAGGCCGTGTAGCGGAGGATCTCAGGAGCATCGTCGGTCATGACCGGACGAACGCGCGCCGGGTGATCACTGTTCCCGGGACGGCCGGACCACCGGACGAGCAGGCGACGGCTCACCGCAGCACCGCCTCCAGGAAGTCCGAGCCGAGCCGGGCGCTGCCGGACAGGTCCAGCTGGTAGAGCATGTACCGGCCGCGCCGCTCGGTGATCAGCAGCCCGGCCTTGCGCAGCACCGCCAGGTGCCGGGACACCTCGGGGGCGCTCAACTGCCAGGCCGCGGCGAGTTCCCCGGTGGTGTGCGGGCCGCGGGCGATGGTGCGGGCCAGCCGCAGCCGGATCGGATGGGCGAGCGCCTCCAGCCGCTGCTGGACGAGCGCGAGCGAGACCGGCTCGGGCAGCCCCGCCTCGGCCACCGGGTACTGCAGCACCGGCCGCCAGCCCTGGGCGTGCACCACCAGCAGGTGCGGGCGGCCGAAGACGGTGGGGATGAAGGTGACGCCCCCGCCCTCGGTGCCGCTGGTGGCGCTGTCCTGCAGCTTATCGATGACGATCCGTCGCCGCCCGCCGCCCTCCTCCAGGGCCACGGCGGGCGAGAGCGCGGCGACCGCCTCGGCCAGGCCGTGCCGGGCGTGCAGGTCCGCCTTGCGGCGGGCGTCCGCCGCCAGGCCCGGCAGCACCCGCTGCCAGGCGTCGGCGAAGAACGCGGTGTGGCAGTCCTCCAGCATCCGGCGCACCAGCGCCCGGACCGCGGGCGGGTCGGCGAGCAGCCGGTCGGCGAAGGCGGCCTGCCGGGGCCCGCGGGCGAGGGCGAGGTCGCGGGCCCGCTCGTTGGCGGCGGCGTCGGTGAGCGGGGAGCCCAGCCGGCGGGAGAACCGGGAGGAGCCGCAGGTGGTGATCAGGGCGCCGCGGACGAACAGCTCGTCGTCGATCCGGTCGACGGCGTCGAGTTCCTCGGCGAGGGTGGCGCCGGGCAGGCCGGGGACCAGGAAGTCGGCGCGCGAGGAGCGCCAGAGGAAGTCCGCCTCCAGCAGCCGTTCGGCGAGTTCCGGCGGGATCGCGGTGGTGGTACTGGCCGCCCAGCCGTGCAGCGCCGGGTGGTGCGCGGGCTCGGCGAGCACGTGCAGCATGGCGTTCAGCTCGGCGAGCGGGGACGGGCTGAAGAGCAGCCGCTCCTCGGGCAGTCCGGTGATGTCGATGGTCACACTCATGCGCGTCCCCTGCTGGTTCCCTCGCTCCGCTCACTCACGTCGGTGATCCTGCCACCCCTGCGCACCCCGCCCGGCGTCGATTGACGCCGATCGTCAATCCACGTGCCACCGGCCCCCACCTGGGCGGACGGTACCGGCCATGAGCCTGATCCAGGAGAAGTCGGTCCACGACCACGCCGCCGCCCGCACCGGTGAGCCGCCCGCGCCGCCGATCGGCACCGGCCGCGGCGGCCCGTCCGCGCTGCTGAGCCTGCTGACCGCGGCCGGCGGCCCCCGGTACGCGACGGCGCTCGCCGTGGACGCGGTGGGCGGCGGCATGCTGCGCCCGTTCCTGCTGCTGTACGGCATCAGGGTGCTGCACCTGCACGCCGGGTCGGTCGGCCTGGCCCTGTCGGCCGGGATGGTCGCCGGGCTGCTGCTGGTGCCGCTGACCGGCCGTTGGATCGACAGCGGCGCCCGCACCCTGCCGGCCGCCGTCGCCCTGGTGCTGCGGGCGGCGGGCGCGCTGGTCCTGCTCACCGCCGACGGGTTGCCGCTGTTCACTGCGGCGGCGGTGCTGTTCGGCATCGGCAGCCAGTCCTGGCCGACCACCCACGGCGCCGTGGTGAGCACCCTGACCGAGGGCCGGCTGCGGGACGCCGCGCTGGCCGCCGGGCGGTCGCTGCGCAACGCGGGCCTGGGCACCGGCGCACTGCTGGCGACGGTGGTGGTGGCCGGCGGCACCGGCGCGATCCGGGTGCTGGCCGGGGTGACCGGCGTGGCCTGCCTGCTGGCCGCCGCGCTGGTGGGCTCGCTGCGGGTGCGGGCGCCGCAGCGGCCGGCCGCCCAGGCGCTGCGGACCGCGGCCGGCGGCGAGCCGCTGCGGCGGATCACCCTGCTGAGCGTGGCCAACCTGCCGTACGCGTTCTGCTCCGACGTGCTGGAGGTGGCGCTGCCGGCGCTGCTGGTGCTGCAGCTGCACGCCTCCGCGGCCTGGTCCTCGGGCGTGTTCGTGGGCAACACCGTGCTGGTGATCGCGCTGCAGCTGGCGCTGGTGCTGCGGCTGGCGAAGCGCTCCCGGCGGTCGGTGCTGGCGGTCGCGGGGGCGGCGCTGAGCGTGTCGTACCTGGGTTTCTGGGCGGCCGGTTCGCTGGGCGGCGTCCCGGGGGCGGTGGGCATCGTGCTGGTGTCCGTGCCGTACACGCTGGGCGAGATCCTCTACACCGGCTCCGGTACGGCCCTGGTGGCGGCCTCGGCCCCGCCGCACCTGCTGGGCCGGGCGCTGGCCCGCTGGGAGCTGTCGATGGGCGTCGGCCGGGCGGCGGCGCCCGCGGTGCTGACGGCCTTGCTGGCGGCCGGGCCGGGGCTGCTGTGGGGCGCGCTCGCGGTGACCACGGCGGCCGGGGCGCTGGCGGTGCTGCGGCTGGGCCCGGCGGACAGGGCCTGACGCACCAAGCAGTGGTGGGATGATCATCCGCATGGCCCTGACCCCCTTCCAGCAGCAGCTCCGCGAACAGCTCCTGGCCGCCGAGGTGACTCCCCCGCCGGAGCCGTGGCGGCAGGTCGGCCGGGGGATCGTCCCGGTCGGCGGACTGCTCGGGATCGGCTTCGCCGTCCACCCCGGCACCGGCCACGACCTGGTGCTGACCGTCTCCAGCAGCGGGCACGGCCTGTTCGACGCGGTCACCGGCGAGAAGCTGGAGCGCGAGTACGACCCGGAGGAGGACCCGGACGGCCGCGACCTCTCCTGCCCCGGCATCGGCCCGGTCGCCGACCTCCGGATCCCGGTGGCCGGCCTGTGGGGCGGCGGCCTGCACACCGGGACGGACGACGGCTGGAGGGCCGACGTCGTGGCGCCCGAGTGGCCGAACCACCGGGTGCTGCTCGTCGGCGGCACCGAGCCCGCCCGCGGCGGACGGCACGGCGAGACCTGGTGGCACGTCTTCCACTCCTCCTGGTCGACCTTCCGCGCCGCCGGCTTCTCCCCCACCGGCCGCACCCTCGCCGTGGCCACCAGCAGCGACCTCACCCTCTGGAGCCGGCCCTGACCCGGCTGACCCGCCCGTCGACGCCGGTGGCCGGAGGCGCCGTCCTCGGCTCCTCCGGCCACGTCATCGGGTCAGGCGCTCACGCCCGTCGGCGGTCCGTCAGGCGCGGCCCCCGGACCGGCCGGGCACCGGGGTGCGGTCGGCCTGGGTGCCCCACTCGTGGGCCGGCGGGTCGCAGGGCTCCGGCGGGCAGGGCTCCGGCGGGCACGGCTCCGGGTGGCCCTTCCGGCTGTCCTGGACCGTGATCTCCACGCACGGGCAGTCCTCGGTCAGCTCGACGGTGCTCACCGCGTCCTGCGGCAGCTGGTAGCCGGGGGGCGCGAGGACCTCCTGCCAGTAGTAGGTGCCCAGCGGCAGGTTGTCCGCCGAGCAGACGCCGTCGGCGCCGGTGACGCACGGCGCACCGACCTTGGTGTCCGGGTTCGCGCCGGTCGTCTGGAGTCCGGGCACCCCGTTGGTCTCCCGCCACAGCTGGAAGACCGCCCCGACCAGCGGGCGGCCGGTCTCGGCGTCCACCTTGGTGACGGTCGTGGAACCGGTCTGCCCGGCCGTCTTCTTGTCCTGCACGGTGACCGGGACGTTCTGCCTGTCGGTGTCCAGCACCACCGTCGTCACCGGCTGCTGCGGCAGGTCGTACCCGGGCGGGGCCGCCGTCTCCTGCCAGTAGTACGTCCCCAGCGCGAGGTTGTCGGCGGAGCAGACACCCGTTTCGGAGGTGGTGCAGGGCGAGCCGACCGCGGTGTCCGGGTCGGCGCCGGTGGTCTGGAGTCCGGGCACGCCGTTGGTCTCGTGCCAGAGCTGGAACACGGCCCCGGCCAGCGGGCGGCCCGTGTCGGCGTCCACCTTGGTCACCGTGGTGGAGCCGGTCGGCGCGACCGACTTCGAGTCCTGCACCGTGACCGGCACGTTCTGCCCGTTGGTGTCCAGCACCACCGTCGTCACCGGCTGCGACGGCAGGTCGTACCCGGGTGGGGCCGCCGTCTCCTGCCAGTAGTACGTCCCCAGCGGCAGGCCGTCGGCCGAGCAGACGCCCGAGGCGGGCGTGGTGCAGGGCGAGCCGACCGCCGTGTCCGGGTTCGCACCCGTGGTCTGCAACCCGGCGACGCCGTTGGTCTCCCGCCACAGCTGGAAGACCGCACCCGCCAGCGGCTGCGAGCCGGCCGAGTCGACCTTGGTCACCGCGGTGGAGCCGGTCGGCGCGACCGTCTGGGTGTCCTGGACGGTCACCGCGACGGTCTGCCCGTCGGTGTCCAGCACCACGGTGGTCACGTTCAGGTCGGGCAGCTCATAGCCGTTGGGCGCGGAGACCTCCTGCCAGTAGTAGGTCCCCAGCGGCAGGCCGTCGGCCGAGCAGACGCCCGAGGCGGGCGTGGTGCACGGCGAGCCGACCACCGTGTCCGGGTTGGCACCCGTGGTCTGCAGCCCGGCGACGCCGTTGGTCTCCCGCCACAGCTGGAAGACCGCGCCCGCCAGCGGCTGCCCACCGGCGGAGTCGACCTTGGTGACGGTCGTTCCGGCGGTGGGAGCGGCCGTCGCGGTGTCGGCGACGGTGACCGCGGCGTTCTGCCCGTTGGTGTTCAGCACCACCTCGGTCACGTTGAGCCCCGGCAGGTCGTGCCCGGGCGGGGCCGCGGTCTCCTGCCAGTAGTAGGTGCCCAGCGGCAGGTCGGTCGCCGAGCAGACGCCCGAGGCGGGCGTGGTGCACGGCGGGCCGACCGCGGTGTCCGGGTCGGCGCCCGTGGTCTGCAACCCGGCGACGCCGTTGGTCTCCCGCCACAACTGGAAGACGGCGCCCGCCAGCGGCTGCGAGCTGGCCGAGTCGACCTTGGTCACGCTGGTCGACGCGGTCTCGACCACCGGGGACTTGGTGTCGGCGACGGTCACCGGGACGCTCTGCCCGCCGGTGTCCAGCACCACCGTCGTCACCGGCTGCTGCGGCAGGTCGTACCCGGCCGGGGCCGCCGTCTCCTGCCAGTAGTACGTCCCCAGCGGGAGGTCACCCACCGAGCAGACGCCGTCCGCCCCGGTGGTGCAGGGGGCACCGACCTTGGTGTCCGGGGTGGTGCCCGAGGTCTGCAGCCCGGCGACGCCGTTCGTCTCCCGCCACAGCTGGAAGACCGCGCCCGCCAACGGCTGCGAGCCGGCCGAGTCGACCTTGGTCACGCTGGTCGACGCGGTCGGCGCCGGCGGGTTGCCGCAGTCGGGGAGGTCCCCGTTGAAGGGGTAGGCGTGGAACTCGGTGCCGGTCATGCCGGAGCCGGAGTTGTGCAGCAGCGAACCGGTGGTGAAGAACCGTCCGTTCAGGCCGGGCAGGTTCATCGTGCTGGTGCTGGCCGGGTTGCCGACCAGCACGCTGCCCTGGAACTGCCCGGAGCCGGTGAGGGTCACGGTCGTCGCGGTCGGGAAGTTCCACAGCAGGCGCGAACGCAGCTGGTTCCACGGGTCGTTGTCGTCGAAGCTGCCGCTGTAGGTGTTGATGGTGCGGGCGCCACCGACCAGGTTGACCAGCACCGTCGCGTTCGCGGGGATGCCGGCGAACGCCACGCCCTGGGTGGCGCCGCCGTTGCCCGCGAGGTCGAAGTCGACGTTGAAGACCTGCAGCGCGGAGCTGCCGTCGCCGGTGAACAGGGTCTGGAAGCCCTGGTTGACGGCCGACCCGGTGGCCGGGCGGGGCGTGCCGACCCCGGCGTAGCACTCGCTCGCCGTCTGCAGCTGACCGCGCAGCGGCGTGTAGGCGGCCACCGCCTGGGCGTCCTGGATCTTCGTCCCGGTGATGGTGCCGGTGGCGGTGCCCGCGTAGCGGACCACGCCGCCGTCCGCCAGCAGCCGCTGGCCCGGGGCCACGGTGACGTCGCCGCCGGCGGTGAGGAAGTCCGCGCCGTCCGGCGGGGGCACCCGCGAGCCGACGCCGACGATGCCCACGTTGTAGACGGAGCTGACGCCGGCCGCCTTGTTCTGGGAGAAGTTGCCGAGGGTCACCACGTGTCCCTCGGCCTCGGCGGCCGAGCCGCTCACATTGAAGTCGCCGCCGACGAAGATGTTCACCCCGGCGTCCCGGCCCGCGAAGGGGCCGTTGTTGACCGGGGGGAACGTCGCCGGGCAGTCCGCGCCCAAGCAGGGCCCGAGACCGCCCGGCAGACCGGCCGCCGAGGCCGGCGTCGCGGCGACGAGTGACATGGCGAACGGGACGAGCGTCAGGGCGACGGCGGAACTCATCGCCTTGCCTAGTCGGCGTCTCCAGGTGACGGCTGGTGCCGTCGCTCTGTGGCTGGGCTTCACCTCGGTCCTCTCATGACGTGAACACGATGGGGCCCTGGAAGTCTTCTGGCGCGGACCCCGGGTGTCCGCGACGCGCACGGGGTGTCGCCCCGACGCCGGGCGGAGTACACCCGATCGGCAGCACCCGGCGGGCGCTCCGGCCCTCCGGATGCGGGCGCCGGACCGAACACGGATGCTGGGCGACGAGGCGTGCCCGGCCCAAGGAAGGACTTTGCTGCATGAGTGCCCTCGACTTCGAGATCATCGACGCCCCCGACAGCTCGCTCAACAAGACCGCCGTCCTGGTCACCGGCCCGAACGACGCCATGCTGGTGGACGCCGGGTTCACCCGCTCCGACGGGCGCCGACTGGTCGAGCGGGTCCGGGCCACCGGCAAGCGGCTGACCACCGTGTTCGTCAGCCACGGCGACCCGGACTTCTACTTCGGCGCCCAGGAGGTCCAGGACGCCTTCCCCCAGGCGCGGTTCCTGGCCACCGCCCCGACCGTCGAGCACATCCAGGAGACCTTCGAGTCCAAGCTGCGCGCCTGGTCGCACCTGGGCCCCGAACTGCCCACCCGGCTGGTCCGGCCCGAGGTGCTGCCCGGCGACGAGATCGTCTTCGAGGGCCACCGCTTCGAGCTGCGCGGCGCCGACTTCCACCTGCCCGACCGCCACTACCTGTGGCAGCACCACCACCGCGCGGTACTCGGCGGGGTGCTGCTCTTCGAGGGCCTCCACGTGTGGACGGCCGACACCCCGACGGCCGCCCAACGGGCCGCCTGGATCGACCTGTTGGACGGAATGGAGGCGCTGCGCCCGACCTGGGTGGCGGCCGGCCACCGGGTCGCCGACGCACCCACCGACCTCAACGCCATCGACCACACCCGCGCCTACCTGCGCGCCTTCGAGACCGAACTGGGCCGGACGGCCGACGCGGCCGCCGCCAAGGAGGCACTGGAACGGCGCTTCCCGGAGCTCGGGCTGCGGATCGCGGTCGACCTCGGCACCAAGGTCGCCAAGGGCGAGATGGCCTGGGGGTGAGCGCACGATGATCGAGATCCCCAGGGACGTCGCCGGCTTCGCCGAGTCCGCCGCTCCCGCCGACGTGGTGCGCCGCCAGTACCTGGCCTCCGCCCGCGGCGACCTGGCCGCGCTGCGCACCACCCTCGCCGACGACGTCGAGTGGACCGAGATGGCGGGCTTCCCGCTGGCCGGCACCTACCGCACCCCGAAGGGCGTCACCACCCACGTCATGGAGCGCCTCGCCGCCGAGTGGGAGGACTGGACGACCCACGACGACACCTACGTGGTGGACGGCGAGAACGTGGTGGTCCTGGCCCGCTACACGGCCGTCCACAAGGCCTCCGGACGACCGCTCGCGGTCCGGGTCGCCCATCACTTCGTGGTGCGCGGCGGTCGGATCGTCCGCTTCGAGCAGTTCACCGACACCGCGCTTATCAGGGACGCGATGACCGGGTGAACCGGGTGAACCAGGTGAACCGGACCGCCGCGCCGGCCGCCCCGTTCGCTCGAACGGGCGAGCATGGCGCGGCGCGCCCGGCGCGGTCTCGACACACCACCCGGACGGCGGCAGGCTGGCCCCGGTCCTCAACGGATCCTTCCACCGGTCATTCCACGGGGCTTTCCCACGGATCTTCCACGGAGTACGAGGAGTTGGGCATGGCGGGCAGCGAGCGGCCGATGGTGATCGTCGGGGCCTCCCTGGGCGGTGCCAAGGCGGCCGAGGCGCTGCGCGGCGCCGGGTACCGGGGCGGCATCGTGCTGATCGGCGAGGAGCACGAGCGCCCGTACGAGCGCCCGCCACTGTCCAAGGGCTACCTGCTCGGCAAGGAGGGCCGGGAGAAGATCTACGTCCACCCGCCGCAGTGGTACGCCGAGCACGACGTCACCCTGCGGCTCGGCACCGCGGTGACCTCCGTCGACCCGGCCGCCCGCACCGTCACGCTCGCCGACGACGGCGAAGTCGCCTACGGCAAGCTGCTGTTGACCACCGGCTCGGTGCCGCGCCGACTGCCGGTGCCGGGCGCCGACCAGGCCGGCGTGCTCTACCTGCGCCGGGTCGAGGACAGCGACCGGATCAAGTCCGCACTGCGCCCCGGCGCCCGGATCGCGGTGATCGGCGCCGGCTGGATCGGCCTGGAGGTGGCGGCCGCGGCCCGTACCGCCGGCGCCGAGGTCACCGTCCTGGAGTCGCTGGAGCTGCCGCTGCTGCGGGTGCTCGGCCGGGAGGTCGCCCAGGTCTTCGCCGACCTGCACCGCGACCACGGCGTGGACCTGCGCTTCGGGGCGCAGGTCGCCGAACTGACCGGCGCCGACGGCACGGTGAGCGGCGTACGGCTCGGCGACGGCACCGAGCTGGCCGCCGACGCCGTGGTGGTCGGCATCGGCATCTCCCCCGCCACCGCCCTGGCCGAGGCCGCCGGGCTGGAGGTCGACAACGGCATCAAGACCGACCAGCACCTGCGCACCTCCGACCCCCACGTCTACGCGGCCGGCGACGCCGCCAACGCCTACCACCCACTGTTCGGCCGGCACATCCGGGTCGAACACTGGGCCAACGCCCTCAACCAGCCGCAGACCGCCGCCCGCGCCATGCTCGGACAGCCGGACGCCGTCTACGACCGGGTGCCGTACTTCTTCTCGGACCAGTACGACCTCGGCCTGGAGTACGTCGGCTATGTCGAACCCGGCGGCTACGACCGGGTGGTGTTCCGCGGCGACCCGGCCGCCCGCGAGTTCATCGCCTTCTGGCTCTCCGGCGGCAAGGTGCTGGCGGGGATGAACGTCAACGTCTGGGACGTCACCGACCCGATCCGCGAACTGGTCCGCTCGGGGCGGCAGGTGGACGTCAAGGCCCTGGCCAACCCGGACGTCCCCCTCGCCGAGGTCTGAGACACGACAGGAGCCCTGGCCGGCGAGCAGCCGCCCCGCTACGGCGCGGGCGGCCTGGTCGGCGGTTCCCAGCCGTGGGCGAGGATGTCGAAGAGTGCCCCGACGGCGGCCCGGCGGTCCTGCCGGCCGTGAGCGAGGACCGGGATCTGGAGCACGAATCGAGCAAGAGCCACACAGGCGAGGTTGTCGTGGTCCACGCCGAACTCGTCCGCGATGGCTGCACCGAGGCTGTCGGCGTGCCTGGTCCACATGCGTTCGGCGTACGCGCGCAGTGCCGGCGTGGAGTTCACCAGGTCGGTGAACGCGGCCGCCTGAGGATGGGCCCCGATCGCCGGCCAGGTGTCCAGCACGTGCTGTCGGAGGGCATCGAGGATGCTCTGGCCGGAGGGTCGCTGCCGCACCGCGGCGACCAGTTGTGACTCTCGGTCCACGTCCTGGTCGAAGACCAGCGCCTCCTTGCCACTGAAGTGTTTGAACACCGTAGCGGTCGACACGTCGGCGGTGTCGGCGATGTCACGGATGCTCACCTGGTCGTAGCCGCGCTCCAGGAAGAGTCGCAGCGCGGCGTCGGCGATCGTCTGCCGGGTGGCCGCCTTCTTGCGGTCGCGGCGGCTGACAGGGGGCACGGTCATGGCCAGAGCGTACCCGACAGTCGAATCAATCGCTAAGTAGAGTCGTTGCACTTTTCTACTCGCTCTGATTTTATGGACACTGTACGTACCTGACCGGCACATCGCCGTCGGACCCGTCATGGCCTGCGCCGCGCCGACCCGTTCACCGGGGAGGCCCCCTGCGTGGCACGTCCGGCGCCGAGATCGACATGCCCGGTCCTGCTCGACTCCTCCTCGCCGACCGAAGGGAACGACCATGAACTCCCCAGCGCCCGCCCGGGCCCGCATCAGCATCATCGGTGCCGGCCCCGGCGGACTGACCTGCGCCCGCATCCTCCAGCAGCGCGGCATAGCGGTCACCGTCTACGACCGCGACGCGGGCCCCGACGCGCGCAACCAGGGCGGCACTCTCGACCTGCACGCCGACAACGGCCAAGTCGCCCTGCGTGAAGCCGGCCTGCTCGACGAGTTCTTCAAGCTCGCTCGCCCCGAAGGGCAGGAAATGCGCCAGATGGACCCGACCGGCACGATCACGTCCCATCACGTCCCGGAGGCCGACGAGCTGTTCAAGCCGGAGATCGACCGCGGACGGCTGCGCGACCTGCTGCTCGACTCCCTGCAACCGGGAACCGTGCGTTGGGGCCGCGCCCTGCACCTGATCAGTGGACCCGGCGACGGGCCTCGGCGGTTGCACTTCGCCGACGGCACGACCGTCGAGACCGATCTGGTCATCGGCGCCGACGGCGCCTCCTCCCGGGTGCGCCCGACCCTGTCTCCCGCCGTCCCCGGGTACACCGGGGTGAGCTTCCTGGAAGCCTGGTTCACCGACGTCGAGGACCGGCACCCGGGTCTCGCCGAGCTGGTCGGCCAGGGCGGCGCCCACGCGGCCGACGGCGAGCGCGGCCTGTTCGCCCAGCGCAACAGCGGAAACCACATCCGCGTCTACATCATCCGACGGGTTCCGGTCGACTGGATCAGCAGGAGCGGCCTGACCGTCGAGGACACCGATGGCATCCGCGCCCTGCTCCTGGGCGAGTACGCCCACTGGTCGCCCCGCATGCGCCGGATGATCACCGAGAACGACGGCCCCTACGTCGACCGCCCGATCTTCGCCCTCCCGGTCCCGCACACCTGGGAACACAACCCGACGGTGACCCTGCTCGGCGACGCCGCCCACCTCATGCCCCCGCTCGGCGTCGGCGTCAACCTCGCCATGCTCGACGCCGCCGAACTCGCCCTCGCGCTCGCGAACGCCGCCACCGTCGACGACGCGATCCGCACCTACGAGAAGACCATGCTCCCCCGATCCACCGAGACGGCCGAGGCCCTCGAAGGGGGCACCGAGCACCTGCTGTCCGCAGGCGTACCCGACTTCGGCAGCGACGACGACACCCAGCCCTGAGAACCGGGATCAGGCTGAGGTCTTCAGCCGAGGGCCGAGGATACCGCCGAATGGCCGGCTGCAGTGCCGACTTGACGAATAGTCAGTTCACGCGACCCCCCTTTCCGCCGCCGCGCGAGCAGCGGCCTGCCGCAGAACCCGTCCGAGGACCCGTGCCGGACGGGCGAGCACCTCGGCCGGGGGACGCCCGGTGCTGATTGTCGCCAGACCTTCGACGTTGTGTCACGGGGCCGTAACCGGCGTTCACCTGGGAGGTTGCGTGTGTCAAGGTCGTTGCAGCCACCACCGATCGTCGTCCTCCGAGGGGCGGAGCGGACAGTGCCGCCGGATGGGGGACGACGATGTCGAAAGCGATGAGGGGTATGCACGCCTGCGCACGAAGACCGGTTACCGCGCTCGTCGCCGCGGGGCGGGCGCTGACCGCGTGCGTTCCCAAGGGCTCGGCCGGCGCCTAAAGGCCCTGTCCGGACCCAGGTGCGCGGAGCCGGGGCGCGAACTTCCTCCTCCAGCGGCTCGAATGCCACACGGCCCTCCACCTGGAGTACGACCTCCGCCTCGAACGCCGACGGCAACGCCGCCTCCGTCCGGACGATGGACCCCGTGGGCGCGGGCGACCGCATCCTCACCGCGATCGCCCTTGCCGAGTTCGGCTCCCGCGCCATCGCGGGCGTGAAGCCACAAGCGGGACCGGCGCGAGCGGTGGAGACCGGGTTCCCGCCGCGTGCGAGGCATTCGTAGCGACCGGCCGCCACGCCGCGCGAGCGCGCCAGGCGGCATCGGAACCCGCGGCGCCTGTCGAGGACCGGATACTCAGCCCAGGAAGGCCACAACCTTGACCAGCTCCCATCCCACGACCGGGCACGAACCCGGATCCCAGACGGCGTCCGGCTACAAGACCGGGGCCTTCGGCCATCAGAGGACCGGTGAGCAGGGCCGGCTGCGTGCGCTGGAGGACCTGTGGGACCCGTTCACCGAGCAGTACCTGGCACGGGCAGGCGTGCCCGCCACGGCCCGCTGTCTGGAAGTCGGGGCAGGCGCCGGGTCGGTGGCCCGGATGCTGGCCCGGATCTGCCCGAGCGGTGACGTCACCGCGACGGACATCGACACCCGTTTCTTCGCGGAACTCGCGACCGAGGAGCGCATCACCGTCCTGAGCCACGACGTGACCCGGGACGGCTTTCCCGCCGGCTCCTTCGACGTGATCCACGCCCGGATGGTCCTGTGCCATCTGGCCGACCCTGCGAAGGCGTTGGCCGCCATGGCCGAGTGGCTACGCCCCGGTGGCCTTCTCCTGGTCGAGGATCTCGACCTGGGGCCCGCCGATGCCTCACCCCACCCGGTGATGCGTCAGGGCCTGCTCGTCGCCGAGCGGACCCTCGGGGTCTCCCAGGGCAGCGATCTCCGCCTGGGCCGACGGTTGCAAGCCCTGGTGACCGATGGCGGCTTCACCTTGGGCGGCATGGCGGTGCAGCCGGTGATGATCGGTGACGGCGGCTTCGCTGATGAGTTCTGGCGCCTGTCGTTCGCGCAACTCCGCGACTTCCAGGCCCGGAACGGCTCCCCGCTGGCCGACGAGCTGGACGCGGCACTGTCCTTGATCGACCGACCGGACTTCACGGATCTCGGCATGCACGCCGTCTCCGTATGGGGTCGCAAGCCCGTGCAGCCGACCAGCTAGCGGCTCGGACAGCCGCCCGCACAGCCGCCCGGACAGCCGCCCGGACAGCCGCCCGGCCCGACAACTCCGGGAGTGGACGCCGCGGCCCCGGTCCGCGCACCCCTCGGCGCTTGAGCGCCGACCCGACACGCCCTGTTGTCGCCTCACCATCCCCGAGATTCGAACCCGCGCCGCTCATGTGGAGGGACTCCATGGCTGAACCCCGTCCATCCTCTCCGTACACGTCCTCCGACGTCGACCACCCCCCGGTGCCCACTGACGCGGTGGCCGTGATCGGGGTGGGCCTGCGTCTGCCGGGCGGCATCCACCGCCTGGACCAGCTCGGGCAGGCCCTGCGTGAAGGACGCGACCTGGTCGGCACCATGCCCCCGGACCGCTTCGACATCAGTGCCCACCAAGCCCGTCGCTCGGGACGGCCGGGCAAGTTCAACTCCATCGCGGGCGGTTTCCTACCCGAACCGGAGGTCACCGGCTTCGACACCTCGTACTTCGGCATCACTCCCAAGGAAGCCTCCCGCATCGATCCGCAGCAGCGTCTGCTCCTCGAATGCGCGGTCGAGGCGCTCGACGACGCCGCCCTCGACATCAGTGCCCTGGCCGGCACCGAAACCGCCGTCGTCACCGGTGTCTCCAACCACGACTACGCCGACCTGCAGGCGCGCCGCCTGCGTTCGAGCAATCCCTACACCACGACCGGCGGACTCCTGTCGACCACGGCCAACCGCGTCTCGTACGAACTGGATCTGACCGGACCGTCCAGCGCCGTGGACAGCGCCTGCTCCTCCGGTCTGACCGCGCTGCACCAGGCGTGCGAGCACCTGCGCACCGGCCGCAGCCCGCTCGCCCTGGCAGGCGCCGTGAACCTGATGCTGGCGCCGGGTCCCTTCGTCGGCTACGCGCAGGCCGGAGTGCTCTCGCCGACGGGGCGCTGCCACCCCTTCGGAGCGGCGGCCGACGGCTTCGTACGCTCCGAGGGTGCCGTGATGCTCGTCCTGAAACCCCTGGCCGCCGCCCTCGCCGACGACGACCGGGTGCATGCCGTCATCCTGGCCACCGCGCTCAACTCCGACGGCCGCACCGTGGGCCTGTCCGCGCCGAGTTCACGCACCCAGGCCGCTCTGCTGCGCCGGGTGTACGCCACCGCCGGCATCGACCCGCGCGACGTGTCCTATGTGGAGGCACACGGCACCGGCACCCTGGTCGGCGACCCCGTCGAGTGCGCGGCGCTGGGTGAGGTGCTCGGCAGCCGCCGTGCCGACGCCCCGCTTCCGATCGGTTCGATCAAGTCCAACCTCGGGCACCTGGAGGCGGCGGCCGGGATGGCGGGAGTGCTGAAGTCGCTGATCGTCATCAAGTCCCGTTCCATACCGAGGACTCTGCACGCCGATCCACCCAACCCGAAGATCGACTTCGACGGCCTCGGTCTGCAGCCGGTACTCGCCGCCCGTCCCGTTCCCGGCGACGGCCGTGTGGTGGTCGGCATCAACTCCTTCGGTATCGGTGGTGCCAACGCGCACGCCGTTCTGGCCGCACCGCCCGTCCTGACCGCACCGCCCGTCCTGACCGCACCGCCCGTGCTGTCGGCGCCACAGGCCCGGCCTGTCCTCGCCGACGCCGCCGCCGCGCCGAGCGACGCCGACGCCGCGCCAGTCGTCGGCACTGCGGCGCGGCCGGTGCCGGTCATCGTCTCCGCCCACACGGCCCAGGCGCTGACCGCCGCCCTGGAGTCCTGGGCGGAGCACTTCACCGCGATGGCCGCCGACTCCTCGCAGGGGCCCGAGGCCCTGTACGACGCCGCCTTCACCTCGTGCCGACGACGGACCCGGCGCCGCCACGGCATGGCGTTCTTCGCGACCGGTCCCACCCAGGCCGCAGAGGTCCTGGCCCGGGCGGCACGGGGGCAGGAAGCGGCACGGGGGCAGGAAGCCGCCACCGCTACCGAACGTCTGGTGAGCGGAGGCCGGATCGGCTTCGTCTTCTGTGGGAACGGATCGCAGTGGGCGGGCATGGGGGCCGAACTCCTCGGCCAGGACCGTGCGTTCACCAGCGAAGTCGAAGCCGTCAGCGGCGAGCTGGAGCCCCTGCTCGGCTGGAGCGTGCTTGAGGAGATGGCCCGCGCCGATGCCTCCCGTTGGGACCGCACGGAAGTCGCGCAGCCGATGCTGTTCGCCGTCCAGGCGGGCCTGGTCGCCGCCTTGTCCGCCCGGGGCGTCGATCCGCACGCGGTCATGGGACACAGCGTCGGGGAAGTGGCCGCCGCGTACTGTGCGGGTGGCCTCACCCGGGCTCAAGCCTGCCGCGTCATCGCCGCCCGCAGCCTCGCCCAGGCCGCCACGGCGGGCTCGGGAGGCATGGCCGCGGTGGGCCTGAGCGAACGCGCCGCCAGGGAAAGGCTCGAGCAGGCTCAGCTGACCGGCCGCGTGGAGATCGCCGCGATCAACTCCGACCAGGACGTCACCCTCGCGGGCCCGCACGAGGACCTCGCGGCCCTCGGCGCCGCACTGGATTCCGACGGCGTCTTCTTCCGGGACCTGCGCCTCGACTACGCCTTCCACACGGAAGCCATGGAGCCCGTGCGTGACCAGTTGGCCCGTGCACTGGAATCCCTGGCCCCCGGGTCCTTCCGCATTCCGATGGTCTCCTCGGTGACCGGCCGCCTCGAGTCGGGGCAGGCCCTGGACGCCGGGTACTGGTGGGCCAACATCCGCCGCCCCGTCCGCTTCCACCAGGCCGCCACCGAACTGACGGCCGGGGACGCCGCCTGCGACGTCCTGGTCGAGGTCGGCCCCCACCCCGTGCTGACCGCCTATCTGCGGCGTGCCACCGCCGACGCCCCCGCTCCCGGCGTGGTCGTTCCCACGCTGTCCCGGACGTTCGCCACCGTGGACGCGCTGCAACAGACCGTCCTGCACGTACTCGCCGCCGGGGCGGCGGTGGACTGGGACAGCCACTTCCCCCGTCCCGGCGCGGTGGCCGACCTGCCGGCGGTGGCGTGGCAGCGCGAGCGGCACTGGAACGGCGACGCGTCCTGGTGGCAGGAGGACGCCCCCGGTGAGGACGCCGCCGATCCCCACCCCCTGCTCGGATCCCGCCAAGCCGGGCCGGAGGCCGCGTGGTTGAACCGTCTGGACGCCGACCGGCTGTCCTGGATGGAGGACCACCGGGTCGCGGACGCCGTCGTCTGGCCCGCCGCAGGCTTCGTGGAAATGGCGTTGGCCGCCGCACGGAGCCGACACGACGGACCGGTCGAAATCACCGGCCTGTCCATCGACCGGGCCCTGACCCTCGACTGGAGCACCGACTCCGCGAGCCCCATGGACGGGGACGACGTCCAGCTGGCCACCCACCTCTCCCAGGACGGCAGGCTCACCGTTCGAAGCCGCACGGGTGAACAGGACTGGACCGAGCACGTCCGCGCCGGCGTGCGGAGCCTGCTGCGCCCGCAGCGCCCCCCGCTGGACGTCGCGGCCCTGGAACGCCGGCTGCCGAACCGGCATCCCGCCCCGGAGCACTACGCAGCCGCCCGTCGGGCCGCTCTCGACTACGGGCCGGCCTTCCGGACCGTCACCCACCTGTACACCGGGGCGGAGGAGACCGTAGGACGCTACGAGTTCACCGCGTCGAGCCGGCCCGAGCCCGGAGTCATCGCCCACCCCACGCTGGTGGACGGAGCCCTGCAGACCTGTCTGCCGCTGATGTTCACCGCGGACCGACCCGCCCCGTTCCTGCCCGCCCGCATCACCACCGTCCGCAGCTGGCGGACGCTGCCCTCCTCCGGCTTCAGCCACGTCACCCGCGCCACCGGGCCCGAAGGCCTCTGGGACATCGCCGTGTGCGACGACGACGGTGAGGTGTGCATGGAACTGCTCGGCTGCGAACTGCGACGCTTCGACACCGTGACCGCCGACGAGCAGGACCGCCTCACCGAAGTCCTGCGCGCGGTGCCCCTACCCGGCCAACCCGAGCCCGGCCGGAGCCCGCTGCCTGCCCCGCGGTCGCTGCCGGAACTGGTCAGGAGGCAGAACGACGCCCAACTGGGCCGGCTGCACCGGATCAGCGACGCGCTGCGGCCACGCCTGCTCGAAGTCTGCGCCCACTTCACCGCCCGGGCCGTGCGCCACCTGCTCCCAGCCGCGAAGCACTCCTCGTTCGGCCTGGCCGACCTCATCGAGGCGGGAGTCAAGGCCAAGCACGCGCGGCTCCTCGAGGTCCTGCTGCCCCAGGCCGTCGGTGCCGGCGTCCTCACCGCCACCGGGCCCGGCGTCTGGAGCAGCACGGCCGCACCACGCCCCGAGGCACTGTTCAGCCGTCTGCTCGAGGACTGTCCCGGCCAGTCCGTCACCGTCCTCACCTACGGTGTGTGCGGGGACCGCCTCGCCGATGTCCTCACCGGTGACGCCGACCCCCTGGAGCTCCTCTTCTCCGACGCCGACAACCTCGCCCAACGGTTCTACGAGGCCAGCGCCTTCTTCGCCCCGCACACCCGCGCGCTCGTCGGGTGGATCCGCAGCGTCGTCGCCGGTTGGCCCACCGACCGGCCGCTGCGCATCCTGGAAGTCGGTGCGGGCACCGGCGCCACCACCGCCGCCCTGCTACCGCACCTGCCGCCGGAGCGTGTCCACTACACCTTCACCGACGTGTCACCCGCGTTCTTCCCCGCCGCCGAGAAGCGCTTCCACGCCTACGACTTCCTCACCCACCAGGTCCTGGACGCCGGCAGCGACCCGGTGGCCCAGGGCTTCGAGCCAGGTGCCTACGACCTCGTCATCGCCTCGAACATCCTGCACGCCACGGGCGACATCTCCCGCGCGCTGCGCGGCATGGCCACCCTGCTCGCGGACGGCGGCCACCTGATCGCCCTGGAAACCCACAGCACCGAACTCCTGGCTCCGGTGTTCGGCCTGCTGGACTCCTTCTGGCTCCCCACCGACCAGGACGTCCGGCCCGACGGTCCCCTGGTGCCCTACGACCGCTGGCCCGACCTGCTCGCCGATTGCGGCTTCGCGGCCACCGGACAGTACGACGACACCGCCGCCGACCGGCCCTACGTGTCCCTCGTCGTCGCGGAGCGCTGCGCCCGCGCCGTCCCCGACGAGGCAACGGACCGTACTCCTCCCGGCGCCTCGGGCGGGCGACGGGCCTCCGCCGCCGGGGCGGCGCCCGACCACGCGACGCAGCGGTCCTGGCTGCTGAGCACGCCCACCGCCGACGCCCCCACCGAGTTGGCGCACCGACTGACCCGGGCCCTGCTCACCGCATGCCCCCAGGGCCGCGTCCAGCACGTCGCGGCGGCCGGCGGTGCGGACTCCTGGGCCCGCGAACTGACCGCTGCGGCAGACGGGGCCGAGGCCCCCCGACCGGTGAGCGACGTGATCCTCCTCGCCGAACCGGCCGGCGAAACGGGACCACGGCAACGCACCGACCACGGCGTGCGGCAGCTCGCCGCGCTGCGTGACCTCACCCGGGCCTGGAGCCGGAGCGCGCGGTCGTACGAAGGGAACCTGCGTGTCTGGATCATCGACGCCGACAGCCAGCAGCCACCCACCCCGCCGCCCTCGCCCCACGGCGCCCCCCTGTGGGGCGCCGCGCGAAGTCTGGCGAACGAACACCCCTCACTGAGCGTACGTCGCATCGCCTTGACCGAGCCCGGCGACGACGACACGTTCAAGCGCCTCCTGCACGAACTGCACCACCTCCAAGGCAGCGCAGCCGCGGCGGGCACCCCCGAGGAGTTCGTCGACGACGAGGTGGTCCTCACGCCGCGAGGGCGATTCGCCACCCGGGTCACCACACTGCCCGCCAGCGGGGCCACCTCCGGATCCGAACCCCACTACGCGCTGCACGTCGATGCCTCCGGACGACACCCCGTCCTCACCTGGCGCTCCACCACCGCGCTCCACCCGGCCGAAGGACAGGTGCTCATCCGTACCGCGGCCGCGGCGCTGAACCACCACGACCTGCTCACCGCGACCGGCAGCAGTCCCCTGCCCGCAGCCCGCCGCCACGGATTCCTCGGCCTCGGCCTGGACTGCGCGGGCACCATCACCGCGGTCGGTCCCGGTGTCACCCATCTCGCACCGGGCGACCGCGTCGCGGCCATGGCGCACACCGCTCTGGCCTCCCATGTCCTGGCTTCCAGCGATCACGTCGTACCGCTGCCCGACGCGATGGCGTTCACCGCGGCAGCCACCCTGCCCACCTCGTTCCTCACCGCACACCACGCCCTCGAGCAGTGCGCGGGCCTCACCGAGGACGACACCGTCCTCGTGCACGCCGCCACCGGGGGCGTCGGGCTGGCCGCGCTGCAACTCGCGCGGCACGCCGGCGCGCGCGTCATCGCCACAGCCGGCACCCCCGCCAAACGGAGCCTGCTGCGCCTGCTGGGCGTCGAGCAGGTGCTGGACTCGCGCACCCTGGACTTCGCCGAACAGGTCGCGGACCTGACCGACGGCCGCGGCGTCGACGTCGTCCTCAACTCCCTGCCCGGCGAGGCCCGTCTGCGCAGCCTGCACCTGCTCGCCCCGCAGGGGCGTTTCATCGAACTCGGTCGACGCGACGCGGAGCGGGACGATCCGCTGCCGGTTTCCCCGCCGGCCCGCAACGTCTCGTTCTTCGAGGTGGACACGCTGGACCTGCACGATCGGCGGGCGCCCGTGGTCCGGCGCCACTTCACCGCGCTGGCCGAAGCCGTCACCACCGGCCGCTGGACGCCGGTGCCCCATCACACCTTCCCCGCGGACCGCTTCGGGGAGGCGTTCAGCCTGCTGAGCCACGCCCGGCACATCGGCAGGATCGTCATCGATTTCGACGCCCCACCACCGGTCGTCGACTCCGCGCCCGCGAGCGCGCTCGACGCCGACGCCGCCTTCGTCATCACCGGTGGCCTCGCGGGATTCGGTGCCGCCACGGCCCGTCACTTCGCCGCACGCGGCGCCCGCCACCTTCATCTCGTCGGCCGCCGAGGCGCCCGGACTCCCGGCGCGGCGGGACTGCTCGACGAGCTTCGCGCCATGAAGGTCGAGGTCACCGTGCACCGCGCCGACGTCACGCGGCCCGGCGCCCTCGATCCCGTGCGCACCGCCCTGCGGGAACGGCGCCTGGGCGGTGTCGTGCACGCCGCCATGGTCCTCGCGGACGCTCCCTTCACCGACTGCACCGACACCCAGCTGGAGGCCATCCTCGCCCCCAAGATCGCCGGACTCCACGCACTCGACGCTCTCGCCGAAGAGCACGATCCCGACTTCTTCCTCGCCTACAGTTCGGTGGCCGCCCTCGACGGCAACATCCAGCAGGCCCCCTACGTCGCCGCGAACGCTGCGATGGAAGCGCTGATCCGAGCCCGACACCGAGGCGGCAGCCCCGCCCTCGCCGTTCAATGGGGCGTCATCGCGGACGCCGGATACGTCCACCGCACCGGACGCGTCGACGAGATGGCCTCCTACGGCATGGCCCCCGTCTCCGCCACCGACGCGCTCACCGCACTCGACCGGCTTCTCGACACCCGAACGGGACTGGTCGTCGCACTGGGCCGGTTCGACTGGGACAGCATCAGCCGCGTCCTGCCCGCTCTCAAGGCGCCCAGGACCGGCGCACTGCTCCGACAGCATCACGTGAGCACCGACCGCCCCACCTCCTTGCGCAGCGAGGTCGCCGTGCTGAGCGACGACGAGGCCATCGTCCTGATCGAGGACAAGGTCGCCGAGCTCGCCGCCGCCGTCCTGCACACCCCCGTCGACCGCCTGGACCGCACCAGCCGCCTCGACCTGCTCGGCATCGACTCCCTGATGTTCCTGGAACTCTCCGCGGCACTGCGCCGGCACCTCGGCTGCGACATCCCCACCCTGGAACTGATGGGCGCCGCCCACCTGCCCGACATCGCCAAGCGAGCCCTGTACCGCCTCCGGCAGCCGGGTTACGCCGACCCCACCAAGACCGTCACCGTCCCGGAGCGGAGTGAACACGCATGAACACCCATGCCGTGGGCAGCAGTTCGGCCCGCCTGACCACCGCCGTCGACCAACCCGACTTCGTCGCGCTGAGCCCGGCCACCGGTGACGGACACCTCCTGCGCCTCTACTGCATGCCGCCCGCGGGAACGAACGCCACCTACTTCCAGGCCTTCACCGCCCACCTGCCGGCCACCGTCAGCCTGCACGCCCTGCAACTGCCCGGGCGTGGACGGGCCATCGGCACGGCGGTGCACACCGACCCGCACCGCCTCGGACAGCTCCTCGCGGAGCGCATCCGTCAGGGCGACCACGGCCACCCGTACGCCGTGTTCGGCCACAGCGTGGGAGCCCTCGTCGCCTACGAGACCGTCAAGTGCCTCATCCGGCAGGGCCACCGCCCGCCCACCCTGCTCGCCCTGTCCGCCATGGCCGCCCCCCACCACCCCGAGTTCACCGCAAGGGCTCCGGATGTCCTGCTCGGCGGCCGGGAGGGGATCGAGAAGCT
Organism: Kitasatospora sp. NPDC030952; assembly: GCF_055571335.1. Taxonomy (NCBI): domain Bacteria; kingdom Bacillati; phylum Actinomycetota; class Actinomycetes; order Kitasatosporales; family Streptomycetaceae; genus Kitasatospora; species Kitasatospora sp. NPDC030952. The sequence continues at coordinate 132,125 of NZ_JBVIFM010000016.1, read as the reverse complement.
CTTCGGCCGCCTGCCCGACCACGTCGGCCACGACCCCAGGGCACTGGTCAACACGTGGATCCCGATGCTCGCCGATCTTCTGCTCGCCCTGCAGTTCCCGCCCCACCAGGGACCACCGCTGGACGCCCAACTCGCCCTCTACGGAGGCGAGGACGATCCCGTCATCTCCCCGGAGGCCTTGGCCGGCTGGAACGACATCAGTAGCCGACCGGCCACCCCACGCCTCTTCCCCGGCGATCACACCTACCCCCTCGACGCCGTCGCGGCGCTCGGTTCCCGGCTCACCGTCGACCTCGTCACCTCCCTGCGGGGGTGGGTGTGTCCGACCGGCGGCTCCGGCTCACCTTCGGGGGAGTGTCCGATCGCCGACCTCGGCGCTCCGCGGTGACGCGGGTGGGAGGTCTGGCGGGAGTCCGGTCCCGCCGGACCTCCCACCGGGGCGGCCCGGAGGGCGGCGCGCCACCACCCGGGGCGTGGAGCAGGGCGGGGGCACCACCCGAAGATCGATCACGACGCCACACAGGCCCTAGAAGCTGAGCAGCCCGATGGCGTGGCCGTCGTGGTCCACGACGGGCCACGCGTCCAGGTCGCGGGAGAGCATGGCAGCGGCCGCGGTGGCGGCGGGCATGTCGAGGGTGGCGAACGGCGCGCGGTCGAAGACGATGTCGCGCACCGGGGTGCGCTCGGTGTACCAGGACCGGGCCTGGAACGGCGCCAGCTGCAGGCGGGTCAGCAGCCCGGCGCAGCGGCCGTCCTCGTCGCGGACCAGCAGGTGGTCGGCGCCGGAGCTCTGCAGGATGTCCATCGCCGTGTCGACCATGACATCGTCGCTGATCTGCAGCTCCGGGTGTCGCATGAGGTCGCCGACCGTGGCGGTGGTCGCGGGGTGTTCGAGGGCGATGGTCATGGGCTGACTCCTTCGTCTCTCCCGCCGGGTCCGGCGGTGATCGGGGCACGGGCGGTGGGAGGCCGGTGGCGGTCCGCCGGAGCGCGGCGCGGCGTTGCTGACGAACCGCGCGTGCGGGCCGTCGCGGGAAACCGCTGCCGCCGAGGCGGCGAACCGCGCGGGCCCGGTACGCACCGCGCACCGGGCCCGGCGGGTGCTACGCGGCGAGGGCGACGCGCTGGGGCGCGCGGCGGCGGCCGGAGGAGCCCCGGCTGCCGCGGCTGGAGGCGGCACGGGTCTCGCCAGCCGTGGAGGCGGGACGACCGCGGCGGCCGCGGCTGGAGGACTGGCTACGGCGCGGCCGCTCGACGACGGGGTCGGCGATCACGGTGGGGATGCCGGTGGGCACCCGGGCGCCGGTGATCCGGGCCAGGTCCTCGTCGCCGGAGCTGACCCTGGTGGTGATGGGGGTGATGGCGGCCGTGGTCATCATGCGGGCCATCTCGCGGCGCTGGTTGGGCAGCACGAGGGTGACGACGGTGCCGGACTCACCGGCCCGGGCGGTGCGCCCGCCCCGGTGCAGGTAGTCCTTGTGGTCGGCCGGCGGGTCCAGGTTGACGACCAGGTCGAGACCGTCGACGTGGATGCCCCGGGCGGCGACGTTGGTGGCGATCAGCGCGGTGACCTGGCCGGTGCGGAACTGCTCCAGGGTGCGGGTGCGCTGGGGCTGGGACTTGCCGCCGTGCAGCGCCGCGGCCTTCACCCCGTTCGCGAGCAGCTCCTCCACCAGGCGGTCCGCGCCGTGCTTGGTGTCGATGAACATGATCACCCCGCCGTCGCGGGACGCGATGTGGGCGATCGTGGCGCTCTTGTCGAAGGCCTGCACATGCAGCACGTGGTGCTCCATGGTGCTGACGGCTCCCGCGGAGGGGTCCACCGAGTGCGTGACCGGGTCCTTGAGGAAGCGCCGCACCAGGCGGTCGACATTGCGGTCCAAGGTCGCGGAGAACAGCATCGTCTGGCAGCCTTCGGCGACCTGCTCCAGGAGCTCGGTGACCTGCGGCAGGAAGCCCATGTCGGCCATCTGGTCGGCCTCGTCGAGCACCGTGATGCCGACGCCGTCCAGTTGGCAGTCGCCGCGCTGGATCAGGTCCTTGAGCCGACCGGGGGTGGCCACCACGACGTCCGCCCCGCGGTTCAGCGTCTGGGCCTGGCGACCGATCGACACGCCGCCCACCACGGTCGCCATCCGCAGGCGCACCGCGTGGGCGTAGGGGGTGAGGGCCTCGGTGACCTGCTGCGCGAGCTCACGGGTGGGGACCAGCACCAGCGCCAGCGGTCGGCGCGGCTCGGCCCGGCGCCCGGCGGTGCGGGCCAGGACGGCCAGGCCGAACGCGATGGTCTTGCCGGAGCCGGTGCGGCCCCGCCCGAGGACGTCGCGGCCGGCCAGCGAGTTCGGCAGCGTCGCGGCCTGGATCGGGAACGGCGCGGTGACGCCCTGGCGGGTCAGCACGGACAGCAGCGCCTTGGGCATGTCCAGCTCGTCGAACGCTTCGACGGGCGGCAGCGCCGGGGTGGTGCTCACCGGCATCGCGAACTCCCCCTGCGGGGAAGCCCCCTGGCGCGTGCCCCGACCTGCGGAGCGCCGGCCGCCGGCAGGCCGGTCGCCGTAGAAGGAGCTGCTGCCGGAGCTGCCGCCGAAGTTGCCGCCGGAGCGGGAGCTGCCGCCCGAGAAGGAGCTGCCGCCGGAGCGGGAGCCCGCGCGGGAACGGGAGTTGGCGTTCCGGTACGAGGAGCGACTGGAGGAGTTCATGGACAACCTTCCTGGACGGCACGTCGCGGGGCGGCTCCGCGGCGCGCGGCGCCGGCAGGAGATCGCAAGTCAACGGGCCGAAGTGTGGGGAGCGGGGCGTGGACGGTGAAACCGTGCGGCACGTCACCTCAGGCCGGAGATCCTCGAACTGTGGGATGTCACGGCAGGGCGCCGATCCGGACGCGACGCTGTGCGTCTCGCGTGGGGATGGCCGCCGGCGGCGGAGCCAGGGGGCCTGAAACGGCCGGGGATGTGCGTCGTGGCGCAATGCCGAGGGGCCCGCACCGTGCATGTACTCGGTGCGGGCCCCTCGCTGCTAGGCGGGTGCCTTGACAGATGAACTACAGCGGACGAATGTTCTCGGCCTGCGGGCCCTTCTGGCCCTGCGTGACGTCGAACTCGACCTTCTGGCCCTCGAGCAGCTCACGGAAGCCGTTGGCGTTGATGTTCGAGTAGTGGGCGAAGACGTCGGGGCCGCCACCCTCCTGCTCGATGAAGCCGAAGCCCTTTTCCGCGTTGAACCACTTCACAGTGCCATTAGCCATAAAGAAATCTCCTTCAAGGGGCTGTCCGAAGCACGCACAGCGCGGGCTTCGAGTCGCCGCGATGAGCACCCACCCGGAGAAAAGCCGGGAAACGAAAATACGCCTGCGAAACATCAGCAGGCGCACACAAAGTTCATGGGAACCACTACTGCAACTAAGGCGACTCTAGCAGACCACGGCCCGCCGTGGCGGAATATTTCACCCCCGGTTCCGCGAGAGCCTCCCCCAGGGCGCCGGACCCGAGCCGACAACACCCGTCAACACGCCTGCGCACCAAGGCGATCGAGCACACATCCGCACCCCTCGGCACCGACGTCTCCCCAGGAGGGCGTTCCCCGCGACCGGGAGCGCCTTGGATGCTTCACCAGCCCCGCAAACTCGACTTACCGGGCCCATCCCGCATTCCAGGGGCGCGCCGAACGGCGTACCTGGCATTCCGACCCCCGAAATCGATCGCCGGAATGACCCCGCGCCCGCGCTTTCCGGCGCATACTGGAGGGAATGACGAAATCTGCAGCAGTCCGCCGCCACCTGCCCACCAGCCCCTTCAAGGTCCGAGTGGAGGCGCCGCCCAAGCACTTCATCGTCGGCGACCGGGTCTCCCACGACAGGTACGGCCTCGGCCGGGCCATCGGCGTCGAGGGCGACAGCGACATCGCGGTCCTCGTCGACTTCGGATCACGGCAGGAACGCATCACCCCGCCGTACACCGCGATGTTCAAACTCTGACCGAGCGGGCCTCGGCAGACGGCCGACATCGCCCGGTCGTCAACGGCACCGGCCCGCTGTCCGACGGACGACGCCATCGGACAGCGGGCCGATTCGGCGTGGAGTCGGGGGCGCCCCGCCCCGATGGTCAGACGACCCGCTGACCCTGAAGGTGGTGCCGGGGCTTGACCAGACGGTCGCCGGCCCGGGGGTCGATGGCGTCCTCCAGGCCGTGCAGCAGTGCGGCGAGCATCGCGCGCGTGGCCCGATCGGTCAGGCGCCGCACCGTGCGTGCTGGGCCCCGGGCAGAACGGCCGGGCCCGCACCGGGGCGCGCAGGCTCCGTCCGGAGCTGTCCACACCGACGATGACGGGTTCGGACTCCCACGACCTCGCTCGCGTATGGTGCACCGGAATCGGAACCGGTGAGGGAGAGGTACAGGCCGATGAGCACCTCGGCGCGGACGGCCGGGCCGCAGGAACTGCGACGGCACCTGGGCGTGTTCGACGCCGTGGTGATCGGGCTGGGGTCGATGATCGGCGCGGGCATCTTCGCCGCGCTCGCGCCCGCCGCGGCGGCAGCCGGGTCCGGGCTGCCGATCGGACTGGCGCTGGCCGGCGTCGTCGCGTACTGCAACGCGACCTCCTCCGCGCGGCTGGCTGCCCGCTACCCGCAGTCCGGCGGCACCTACGTGTACGGGCGGGAGCGACTCGGCGAGTTCTGGGGATACCTGGCCGGGTGGGGGTTCGTCGTCGGCAAGACCGCCTCCTGCGCGGCGATGGCACTCACCGTCGGCTCCTACGTGTGGCCCGCGCAGGCCCACGCCGTGGCGGTCGCGGCGGTGGTGGCGCTGACCGCGGTCAACTACGTCGGCGTGCGGAAGGCTGCCTGGCTGACCCGGGCGATCGTCGCCGTCGTCCTGGCCGTGCTCGCCGCCGTGGTGACCGCCTGTCTGACCAGCGGCGCCGCCGACACCGGCCGCTGGGCGGTCGGCGCGGACGCCGGCTTCCACGGGGTGCTACAGGCCGCGGGCCTGCTGTTCTTCGCCTTCGCCGGGTACGCCCGCATCGCGACCCTCGGCGAGGAGTCCGCGACCCACAGCGCACGATCCCCCGCGCGATCTCGCTCGCGCTCGGCGTCACCCTGGTCGTGTACGCCGTCGTCGCGCTCTCCGTTCTCGCCGTGCTCGGCCCCGAGCAGCTGGCCCGCACCGCGGCGCCTCTCGCCGAGGCGGTCCGCGCGGCCGGCGTGCCGGGCCTCGCCCCGGCGGTGCGCGCCGGCGCGGCGGTGGCCGCCCTCGGCTCACTGCTCGCGCTGATCCTCGGCGTCTCGCGCACCACCCTGGCGATGGCCCGCGACCGGCACCTGCCCCACCGACTCGCCGCCGTCCACCCGCGCTTCGCAGTACCGCACCGCGCCGAACTCGCCGTCGGCGCCGTCGTCGCAGCCCTGGCGGCCGTCGCGGACGTGCGCGGCGCGATCGGCTTCTCCTCCTTCGGAGTGCTCGCCTACTACGCCGTCGCCAACGCCTCCGCCTGGACACTCACCGCCGAGGAGGGGCGCCCGCCGAGGATCGTGCCCGTCGCCGGCACCGCCGGCTGCCTCGTCCTGGCCTTCGCCCTGCCGGCGGACTCGGTGGTGTGGGGCGCCGTGGTCATCGCGCTCGGCGCCGCCGCCTACGGCCTGCGCAAGGCCCTCGCCCGCGCCTGACCGTGACCGCCCGGTCCGGCAGACGAGGCCGAACGGCCCTGCTGCGGCAACCGACCGGGCCGGTGCCCAGGGGCGTACGCCCCTGCGTCGCCCTGCTCTGCTCGGTCAGCACGCGCTGAGCTGCCCAACCGCTTCGTCACCGGCCTGACCGTCGACCCGGCCGACGCCGGCCACGTCCACGCGGTCTACGGCTCCTACAGCCGCCACTGGATCGACGGCGGCGCGCACTGGACGGACACCAGCGGCAACCTGCCGGACGCGCCGTTCAGCGTGGTGAAGCTCTGGAAGGGCCAGGTGGTCGTCGGCGGCGACGTCGGCGTCCCACGGCCGCGGCCTGTGGAAGATCACCGGCTGACGGTCCTTCCCACGTGCGGCCCCACCCGCCACTCCTGGCCGGTGGGGCCGCGCGCACCTGCGGAACCGGACGGACGCCGCCGCCGTCCCATGGCCGCACCGTCCGCCAGAACCGGGAGACCTCGCCCATGCACCGACACAGAACCGCGGGGATCGCCGTCCTCGTCCTCACCGCGCTCGGCACCGCCTCGGCCTGCCACACGGACAAGAGTGGCGCCACCCGACCCTCCAGCCCGCCCCCGGCCACCACCGCCGTCACGGCACCGCCCTCGACGGCGGCCCCGACGGCCCCGGGCAGCACCACGGCCACCGCTTCACCGGCCGTCCCGGCGGGCCCTGGCGCAACCACCCCCGCACCGCCTCGAGCGGCCCCGGCCACCACGCCCCCGGCCGCGACCCGCGCCGCCACGCCCCCGCCCGCGGCAGCCACACCGTCGCCCGCACCGACGCAGTCCGTCGACGTCGAGAACCCGACCGACCTGGAGCACGGCGCCCCCGGCGCGCCGGCCCGTCCCGCGCGCTGAGAAGGACGGCCGGCCCACCTCCACGTCGGCAGGGGTCCTCGCCCGCGCGTGCCTTTCGACGGTTCGCTCGCCGAGCTCGCTCACGCGGTGGCGATGGCGGTCAGGACGCGGGTGCGGGCGGCCTTCGTCGCGGGCAGGATCGCCGCGGTGAGGCCGGCCGGGGCCGAGCCTGCCAGGACGGCGAGGATGGTGGTCCAGGGGATGGTCAGCGCAGTGATCCCGTACAGGGTCAGGACCTTCTGCCCGGCGATGCCCCAGGCCGGCCCCAGGCCGGGGCCGAGCAGCGCGCCGTGGACGGCGATCAGCACGGACTCCAGCCGGACCATCCGGTCGATCTGCCGCCGGGAGGTACCGACGGCGCGGAGCAGCCCGATCTCGCGGGTGCGTTCGATCACCGACAGGGCGAGGGTGTTGATCACGCCGAGGACGGCGATGACGATCGCGAGGGCGAGCAGGGCGTAGACGAGGTACAGGATGGTGTCGACCTGGCCCGTGATCGACTTCTTGTAGTCGGCCTGGCTCTGCACGGTGACCTGCGGGTAGCCCGCGAGGATCGTATCGAGGGCGGCCTGGACCTGCTTCCTGTCGGCGCCGGGCGCGGTGTTGAGGTGGAGGGCGAAGTCCTGGGCCTCGCGCCCTGCCGATCGCCGCGATCACCGGACTCCTCCTGGCCACCTGCCTGTGCGCCGTAGAGGCGGCACTCGACCTGGAGGCTCTGCTGGAACTGGCCAAGCGCGGGGTCCAGCACGGCTGAACCGAGCCGGGCGCGCCGAAGCCCGCGCCAAGGGAGCGGGTGCGACTGGAGTACGGCTTCGTGGCGCCCTCCGCGCACGCCTAGGGCCGGGGCGCGCGCCGCATCGCCCACAGGGTCGGGCCGTCCCCCGGCAGCCGCACCTCCTCCTCCACCTCGAAGCCGAAGTGCCGGTACAGCGCGATGTTCTCCTGCTTGGAGGACTCCAGGTACACCGGCAGGCCCGCCGCGTCCGCCCTGGCCAGCCCCGAGCGCAGCAGGGCGGCGCCCTGTCCGCGGCCCTGGGCGACCGGGTCCGCGCCGAGCACCGCGAGGTACCAGTGCGCCTCCTGCGGGGCGTTCGCGGCGGCCGCCTCGGCGCAGTGCCGGAACCAGTCGGCCCGCTCCCCGAGCAGCCCGCTCAGCTCCCGGATCGTCCCCTCGTCCGGCGCGGCCTTCTCCTGCGCCTCCGGCCCCACCCAGAGGGCGGCCGCGTGCTCGGTGCGCTCGCACACCCCGTGCGGCAGGTACTGCCGGGTGAGCAGGGTGCTGAAGTAGCCGTCCAGCGCGGCCGGGCGGGTGGCGCCGTCCGGGAAGAACCAGCACATCATCGGGTCGTCCTCGAAGGCCCGGGCGAGCGCCCCGGCTATCGACCCGACGTCGTCACCCGTCGCCGCCCTGGGCGTGCCCGCATTCGTCATCCGCATACGGACATTCTGCTCGCCCTTATCCCCGCCGCCCGGGCGGGGCCCCAACTCGGCTTGTTCCGAACGCTTCTGACCGCATGTGCGCGAGGAGGCGGTGGAGCGGCCGCTGCGGGCGGCGGGCCCGCTGTCCGAACGGCGGCCGCTCCACCGGGGGGGCCGGGGAACCCCGCTCCCACCTGTCTTCCGCCGGTGGCCGCGGGCTCCGGAGTTCCGGCCGGAGCCCGGCGGGCCGGCGCGGTCCGCCCCGGGAAGAGGGCGGACCGTCCATGGGCGGCCCGGACCGTACGGTCGGACCGCGGTGGCGGCGCCCGAAGGCGCCGGGGTCAGGCCGCCTTGGCCGCGATGAGTTCCGGTGCCGGGCCGATGGGCAGGTGCCAGCGGGCGCGACGGTGCAGCGTCTCCAGGTCGTGCAGCAGCTCGGGCACCGGGACGGTGAGCACCGGACAGCCGGCCCGGCGGGCGCAGTACCCGGAGACCGGGCGCCGCAGCCGACGGCGCAGCAGGCCGCCGCTGCGGCCGAGGACGAGCAGGTCGTCCGGCCGGTCGGCGAGGTGGACCAGGGCGGGCCCGGTCTCGCCCCGGATCACCACGGGCTGCATCGGCACGCCGGGTCCGGCTTCGCCGAAGGCCGCTTCGAGGGCCTCGTCCAGCCGCCGCTCGGCGGCCTCCCGGGCGGCGGCGAGCAGCGGCGGGCAGGGCGAACGGCGGTAGCCGTGCTCGCCACCCGGCGGCTCCCAGGCGAGCACCGGCCAGAGCGCGGCGCCGCGGTCGCGGGCCTCGGCGAGGCCGCGGTGCAGCGCCGCCAGACTCCCCAGCGACCCGCTGACCCCGACCACCACCCTGAGTGCCGTGCCGTCCTGGTGCTGCCCGCTGCCGTGCATGATCCGTCCTCGCGTGGTCCGTTCGTCCGTCGGTCTCCACCCAACCGCCGCCGGCCGGCCGCTCCGGGCCGCCTTGACGCCTTCCTGACGCCCCGGAGGACGTTCCGTACGCACTCCATACGCGGATCGCCGGGCGGTCCGCCCCTTCACCCGTCCGGCTCAACCAGCGGGCGACGACCAGTTCCGGATGGGTGGATGGGAAGCGCCCGCGGGACAGCCGTGCCCGCAGGCCGTTCGATGCCGAACTTTCAAGGGAGCGCGGGCTTGTACTACAGCAGCGGCAACTACGAGGCGTTCGCCCGGCCGAGGAAGCCCGAGGGCGCGGAGCGCAAGCGGGCGTGGTTCGTCGGGGCGGGCCTGGCCTCCCTGGCCGGTGCCGCGTTCCTGGTGCGGGACGGCCAGGTGCCCGGGGAGCGGGTCACCGTGCTGGAGCGGCTGAAGCTGGCCGGCGGCGCGCTGGACGGCATCAAGGAGCCGGCCAAGGGCTTCGTGGTCCGGGGCGGGCGCGAGCTGGAGGACCACATGGAGTGCCTGTGGGACCTCTTCCGCTCGGTGCCCTCGCTGGAGGTCGAGGGCGCGTCCGTGCTGGACGAGTTCTACTGGCTGAACAAGGACGACCCCAACTTCTCGCTCCGGCGCGTCACCGAGCGCCGCGGCCAGGACGCCGGTACGGACGGGCTGTTCGCGCTCGACGACACCGCGCAGAAGGACCTGGTGCGGATCTTCCTGGCGACCCGCGAGGAGTTGGAGGGCAGGCGGATCGACGAGGTCTTCTCCCGGAACTTCCTGGCCAGCAACTTCTGGCTGTACTGGCGCACCATGTTCGCCTTCGAGGAGTGGCACGGCGCGCTGGAGATGAAGCTCTACGTGCACCGGTTCGTCCACCACGTCGGCGGCCTGCCGGACCTCTCGGCGCTGAAGTTCACCAAGTACAACCAGTACGAGTCCCTGGTGCTGCCGCTGACCCGCTGGCTGATGGACCAGGGCGTGCGGTTCCGCTACGAGGTCGAGGTCACCGACATCGACTTCGAGCTCTCCCCCGGGCGCAAGCGGGCCACCCGGATCCACTGGCGCGAGGCCGGGCGGGAGGGCGGGGTCGACCTCGGCGAGGACGACCTGGTGTTCACCACCATCGGCTCGCTGACCGAGAACTCCGACAACGGTGACCAGCACACCCCGGCCCGGCTGAACGAGGGCCCGGCCCCGGCCTGGGACCTGTGGCGCCGGATCGCCGCCAAGGACCCGGCCTTCGGCCGCCCCGAGGTGTTCTGCGGGAACATCGCCGCGAGCAAGTGGGAGTCCGCCACGGTCACCACGCTGGATCCGCGGATCCCCGAGTACATCCGCAAGGTCGCCCGGCGCGACCCGTTCGGCGGCGGCGTGGTCACCGGCGGCATCGTCACCGCCCGCGACTCCTCCTGGCTGCTGAGCTGGACGGTCAACCGCCAGCCGCACTTCAAGCAGCAGCCCGCCGACCAGATCGTGGTCTGGCTGTACTCGCTGTTCGTCGACCGCCCGGGCGACCACGTGCGGAAGCCGATGCAGGAGTGCACCGGCGAGGAGATCACCCGGGAGTGGCTGTACCACCTGGGGGTGCCGGTCGAGGAGATCCCCGAGCTGGCCGCCTCGGCGGCCCGTTGCGTGCCGGTGATGATGCCGTACGTGACGTCCTTCTTCCTGCCCCGGCACGCGGGCGACCGGCCGGACGTGGTGCCCGAGGGAGCGGTCAACTTCGCCTTCATCGGCCAGTTCGCCGAGACCACCCGGGACTGCATCTTCACCACCGAGTACTCGGTGCGCACCGGCATGGAGGCGGTCTACCGGCTGCTGGGCGTCGAGCGCGGCGTGCCCGAGGTGTTCAACTCCACCTATGACGTGCGCAAGCTGCTGGCGGCCACCACCCGGCTCCGGGACGGCGCCGAACTCGACCTGCCGGGGCCGGAGTTCCTGCGCAAGCGGTTGCTGCGCCGACTGGAGGCGACCGAAGTCGGCGAGCTGCTGCGGGAGTTCGGCCTGATCGAGGACGGCCGCTCCTGAGCCGAACGTGAGCCGCTCCCGAGCGGCTCCCGAGCTGAACTTGAGCCACTCCTGAGCCACTCCCGAGCCGCTCCCGAGCCACTCCCGAGCCGCTCCCGAGTCGGCCTGGAGGCGGCCCCGCGCCCGCTGCTCGACCGCTTGCGGGCATTCGGCCCACCCCACCGCCCTGCGGGGGTGACCCGCGCCCGTTGCCGGGGAGGCGCAAGCTTCGAATGGTTATTCATATTGCATGAAAATCACCCTTACCACCGCCCTCGGCGCCCCCCTGATGGCCATCGCGGCCCTGACCCTGACCACCGGCCCGGCCGCCGCGGCCACCGGAGACCTGGCCATCAACGGCGCCACCCAGACGGATCCCTCCGGCTGCTACGCCCTGGACGAGGCCGCCAGCATCGTCGACAACCTCACCGACCGGACAGTGGAGATCTACTCCTCCGCGGACTGCACCGGAGACGTCGTCGAAACGATCGCCGCCGGTGACGACAGCCGCGTCACCGGAGCCCAGAGCCTCAACATCCCCTGAACCGGCCCGGACCCCCACCCAGCACCATGACCGCATGGTGCTATCGTCACTAGCACCATGTTGCTGAAGCTGGACCTTGGCGACGCCCGCCCCCTGCACGAGCAGGTGGCGGGCGCGATCCGACGGGCCGTCGCGGAGGGCGAGTGCGCCCCCGGCGACAAACTGCCGCCCGCCCGGGAGCTCTCCCGGGCCCTCGGCGTGAACACCAACACCGTCCTGCGCGGGCTGCGCGCCCTGCGCGACGAGGGGGTGCTGGAGTTCCGCCGGGGCCGCGGCATCACGGTCGCCACCGACGCCGACACCCGGGCCGAACTGATGGACCGGGTACGGCAGTTGGTCGCCGACGCGGCCCGGGCCGGCTACAGCAGGAATGATCTCGTGGATCTGATCAGGGGGATGTCGTGAAGTTCGAAGAAGCGGCCGGAGAGCCCGTCCCAGACCGGCCGGTGCGCCGGGCCGCGCTGTGGGGGGCCGTGGTCTGGACCCTCGGCGTGACGGCCCTGCTGGTCGCCCTGCCGCTGACCGCGCGGGACCGGCTGCCGGAGCAGGTGGCGACCCACTGGAGCGGGAGCCGCCCGGACGGTTCGATGCCGCTGACGACGGCGGCGCTGTTCCCGGCCGGGGTCTGGCTACTGGTCGCGCTCGGGCTCGCCGTCGGCCTGCGGCTCGGGCCCGACCGTACCCGTGGGGTCGCCGGACCGCTCCTGGCCGCCACCGGGGTGCTGCTGGCCGGCGCGCAGGCCTCCATCGTGCGCGCCAACCTGGACCGCACCCGCTGGCAGGACGCCGCGCCGATGGGCGTCGAGGTGGTCCTGGTCATCGTGGCGGCCGGCCTGGCCGGCGCCCTGGCCTGGCTGGCGACCCGACGGGCCGCCGCCGTGACCACGCCCGTCCTCCCCGGGGCACCGGTGCTGGCCGCGAAGCCGGGCGAGCGGCTGGTCTGGCTCTCCCAGGCCGCCAACCACTGGCTGCAGGTGCTCGCCGCCGTCCTGGGGCTGGTCTCGGTGCCGGGCGTGCTGCTCGCCGCGAGCGGGCGCACGGAGTCCGCCGACTGGCTGTCGGTCGTCCTGTTCGGCGCCGGCGCCGTCACCGTCCTGCTCTGCTCCTCGGTACGGGTCCGGGTGACCGGCGACGGCCTGCACGTCGGCTTCGGCCCGTTCGGCCTGCCGACCCGGCACCTCGCCCCCGCGGAGATCGTCTCCGCCCGGGTCGAGCACCTCAGCGCCCGTCAGGCCGGCGGCTGGGGCTTCCGGGTCTTCCGCAAGGGCACCGCCGTCCTCGTCCGCTCCGGCGAATGCCTGGTCGTCCGCACCACCCGGGGGACGGACTTCGTGATCAGCGTCGACGACGCCGAGCGCGGCGCGGCCCTGCTCAACGCGCTCGTCGAACGGGCCGGTACGCCGACCCGCTGAGCAGGCCCGACCCGCCGAACCCGCCGAACCCGCCGAACCCGCGGAGGCCGCCGACCGCCCGCGCAGCGTGCTCCTCGACCTCGGTGCCCGGGCGGTCCTCTGGCGTCAACTCGGCACTGGCGTCAACTCGGCACCGCGGGAAACCACCTGATCCAGTGGTGGGGCGATCTCCGTAGCGGGTACACCAGTTGACGGCCAAGCATTGCGCGGACCAGCGAGGAGGCGTCCGTGACCGACGACCGGAGTGTCCAGGGGACCATCGATTCAGAGCAGACCGTCCAGACCGTCCAGACAGCTCAGGACGAACGGACCATCACCTTCCTGCGGTTCGGCGTCGGGGCGATCGGGGTGCTGCTGCCACCGGCACTGCCGTTGGGCAACTGGCTGGCGGCCGAGGTCACCGGGCGGGCCACCGAGGGGTACTGGCCCGCGTCGATGAGTGCCGCGTACTACTCGGGGACGCGGAACGTGTTCGTCGGGGCGCTGTGCGCGCTCGGGGTGTTCCTGATCTGCTACCGGTCCGACCGGCGGGACGACCGGTGGAGCACGGCGGCGGGGGTGTTCGCGCTGGGGGTGGCGCTCTGTCCGACGACACCGTCGGATCCGAGCGGGCTGCAACGCACGGTCGGGGTGTTCCACCTGGTGTTCGCCGGGCTGCTGTTCGTGATGCTGGCGCTGTTCTGCCTGTACTCCTTCCGCGATCCGCGCTCGGCGCAGCCGGCCCGGGTGGGCACGGCCTACCTGGCGGCGGGCGGGCTGATCGTGGTCGCGCTGCTGGCGGCGGTGGCCACCGGGCTGTCCGGGTTCGGGGCGGACTGGACGGTGCGGCCGGTGTACCTGTGCGAGTGGGTGGCGACCTGGGCGTTCGGTGCGGCCTGGATCGGCGCGGCGGTGGAGCTGGCGGCCGGGCGCGGCGGGCGGGCCGGGGCCGGGCGGCTGCCGCGTCAGGCGGTTGGGTTGGAGGTGCGAGGGCCGGAGGCATCCCAGACCTGAGCGTTCGTCATCTCGTCGTACCGGCGAACCGTTACCATGCGCACGGAGGCCGGCCGCCGGACAGAGCCCACCACAGGCCCTGGGGCGGCCGGTGCCGGATGCCAGCAGCTACGGGGAGCGCGCACGTGACGAACGAGGAGTACCCGTCGGTCGACCTGCGGATGGACGTGCCGCACTCCGCCCGGGTCTACGACTACCTCATCGGCGGCAAGACCAACTTCGAGGCGGACCGGGCCGCCGCGCACGCCTCGGTGCAGGCCTGGCCGGCGCTGCCGGTCTCGATGCGCACCACCCGCGACTTCATGCAACGCTCGGTGCGCCACCTCACCGAGCGGTACGGGGTGCGGCAGTTCCTCGACATCGGCACCGGCATCCCCACCTCACCCAATGTGCACGAGATCGCCCAGGCGATCGCCCCCGAGGCCCGGGTCGGCTACGTGGACAACGACCCGATCGTGCTGACCCACGCGCGGGCCCTGATGTCCAGCACGCCCCAGGGCCACACCTGTTATGTGGAAGCGGACTTCCGCGACCCGGAGTCGATCATCGGCGACCCCCGGCTGCGCGAGGTGCTCGACTTCTCGCAGCCGGTGGCGCTCTCGCTGATCGCCATCGTCCACTTCGTGCTGGACGAGGACGACCCCCAGGGCATCGTCCGCCGCCTCATGGACGCCCTGGCGCCCGGCAGCTTCCTCGCCCTCACCGTGTTCACCGGTGACACCGACCCGGTCGGGGTGGGCGGCGTCGGCCGGGAGTACAACGCCCGCGGCATCCCGCTGCAGATCCGCGACAGGACCGAGACCGAGGCCTTCTTCGACGGCTACCGGCTGCTCGACCCGGGCGTCACCCTGGTCCACCACTGGCGGCCGGACGCCGGCGCCCCGGCGATCCGCGACCGGGACATCGCGATGTACGCGGGCGTGGCCGTCAAGGACTGAGTAGCCGCGCGACCACGCCGCCGCCCCCGGACCCGCCGCCTTCGAGCCGCGGGCCCGGGGGCGGCGTGGTGCTCCGGGGTCGGTCCGCGGGCGAACCGACGTCCCTTGACGTCCCGTCAGACGCGATCTAGCGTCGGCTGGGTTCGGTACGTACCACTCATACCAACCCAACCCCGAAAGGCTCGGCCATGCCTTCTGGCGAACGGACGTCCGTCGCGTCGCCGGAATCGCCCCGGGACCGACCGCACCCGTCCTACAGGGCGAGCATCGACCACGTCTCCCCGCCCTCCCGCCGGGCCGAACTGGCGGACCAGGACCGGTGCTTCCTCGGCATCAGCCTGGAGAACCCCGGCTTCGCCCCGGCCAAGCTGGCCGCCACCCTCCGCTGGATATCCGGGCGCTTCCCGCACTGCACGGTGCTGGTCGGGGACAGCATCCACCGGATCACCCTGGCCGCCACCCGCGGCCTGTCCGAGGACGAGGCGCTCGCCCGGGCGCTCGCCCTGGGCCGGAGCTTCACCGCCGAGACCCGCGCCCTGTTCGCGGCCGAACAGGAGCGGACCGAGTTCACCGTCCGGTACTGCTCCGAAGTCCAGCAGGGGACCGCCTACGCAGAGCTCCACCGCAGCCTCACCGACCACCACCGGACCGACCGGGCGTTCCGGGAGTCCGTCGAAGCCTTCGGCCGGAGCTACCACCGCCGGCACGCCGACCGGCTCACCGCGACCGGGCCGGAACGGCAGACCGAGCTGGAACGGCGGGTCGAGCTGTCCTCCCGGTACTTCCTGGAGGAACTGGCGGTCTTCGGCTGTCTCGCCCGCGAGGGCTGGCCGGTCATGGTCTACCCCGGTTCGCTGGCCTCCCTCGCCGAGATCACCGAGGGCCGGCACCCGGGCGTGCCCGAGGAGTTGCGCCGGTTGACCGTCGTCTCGCTCGGCCTGCGGAGGCGCTCGTCCCGGACCGGCCGGTACGGGCACGGTGCTCAGCCGGAGATGGACACCAGACCCGCCTCGTAGGCCAGGATGACCAGTTGCACCCGGTCCCGGGCGTCCAGCTTGGCCAGCAGCCGGGTCATGTAGGTCTTCACGGTGGCGACGCTGAGCACCAGTTCGGCGGCGATCTCGGCGTTGGACAGGCCCCGGCCGACCAGGGTGAGGATCTCCCGCTCCCGCTCGGTGATCACCTCCAGCCGGCGCGCCGCCACCGGCGCTCCGAGCGGCGGCTTCGGCTGCTGCGCCGCGAACGCCCCGATCAGCCGCCGGGTGACGCTCGGCGCGATCAGCGCCTCCCCCGCGGCGACCACCCGGACCGCCGCCAGGATGTCGTCCAGCGCCATGTCCTTGACCAGGAAGCCGGACGCCCCGGCGCGCAGCGCCGCGTACACGTGCTCGTCCTCGTCGAAGGTGGTGAGCACCACCACCCTGGTCGGCCCGCCGGCCGCGGTCACCAGCCGGGTGGCCTCGATGCCGTCGGCGACCGGGGGCATCCCCCGGCCGCCGGGCTGGGGGCGCATCCGGATGTCCATCACCACGACGTCCGGCCGCAGTTCGGCGGCCAGCCGGACGGCCTCGGCGCCGTCGCCCGCCTCGCCGACCACCTCGACGTCCGCGGTCTCGGCGATCACCATCTCCAGCGCGGCCCGCACCAGCGGCTGGTCGTCGGCCAGCACCACCCGGATCACGCCGTCACCTCCGCGGGGCCGGGGATCGGCAGCCGGGCGGCGACCCGGAAGCCGCCGCCCGGGCGCGGCCCGGCCTCGAACTCACCGTGCAGCAGGGCGACCCGCTCGCGCAGCCCGGCCAGGCCGAAGCCGCTGCCGGGCGCGCTGCCGTGGCCCCGGCCCCGATCGGTGATCTCCACGCTCAGCTCCCCCGCCGCGCGGTCGACGGTCACCAGGCAGTCGCGAACCTGCGCGTGCCGGACCACATTGGTCACCGACTCCTGGATGATCCGGAACGCCGAGAGGTCGATCTCCGGTGGCAGCGACCCCGGTTCGCCCGCGCGCCGCAGCTCGACCCGCACCCCGGCCGCGGTGGTGGTCTCGGCCAGCCGGTCGAGATCGGCCAGGCCCGCCGGGACGGTGTCCGACACCTCGCCGTCGGCCTGGCGCAGAGCGACCAACATGCGGCGCAGCGCGGCCAGGGTCTCCCGGCCGGCGGTCTCGATCTCGCCCAGCGCCTGCTTGGCCCGCTCGGGCCGGCGGTCGATCACCCGCCGGGCGGCGCCGGCCTGGAGGGCGACGATGCCGATGCTGTGGGCGACGGTGTCGTGCATCTCCCGGGCGATCCGCAGCCGTTCGGCGGTGACCGCCTCGACGGCCGCCCGGCTGCTCAGCGCCTCGGCGTGCTCCCGGTTCTGCCGGAGCGAGCGCCCGGCCAGCCAGGCGATCAGGGCGAGCAGCGCGGCGCCGTCGGCGGTGCCGATGTGGGTGCCGGTGAAGATGCCGACGGTGTTGCCGGGCACCAGTCCGATGTGCAGCACCAGGAAGGTCATGACCAGCGCGGAAGCGGCCCGCGAACTGCGGCGCGGCGCTCCGGCGGTGATCACGAAGAGCGCGACGTCCACGGCGAGAAGCGCGGCCGGGGGCACCTGGTTCTTCGCCGCCCAGCCGTCGGTCTCGGTCCAGGTGGCGATCAGCAGCACGATGACCGAGAGCACCGGCCGACGGCGCACCAGCGCGGCACCGGCGAAGGCCACCACCGTGGTGGCCAGGGCGAACGGCAGGCCGCCGTGCGCGGCGGCGCCGTGCTGCCGCCAGCCGGTGTCGCGGAGCAGCACGGCGGGGTAGGCGACGGCCACGCACCAGGCGAGGGCGACCCAGGCCTCGGGCGGGACGCGCCGGATCAGCGGGGCTGTCGGTGTCGCGGACATGGTTCAAGATCGTAACGACCGGCCGGGCGCCCGGCATCCAACCATGGTTGTACGACCGGGGCAGGCGCGTGGACCCTGCGGTGTCGACGCCGGTCCGATGTGGCGGCCGGGGCTCCCCCGGCATCGTGGTGGCCATGATCGAAGTCATCGAACTCACCAAGCGCTACGGCCGCCGCACGGCCGTCGACCGGCTGACCTTCACCGTCCGCCCCGGGCACGTCACCGGCTTCCTCGGCCCCAACGGCGCCGGCAAGTCCACCACCCTGCGGATGATCCTGGGCCTGGATGCCCCGACCTCCGGCACCGCCACCGTGGACGGCCGGGCCTTCCGCGGCCTGCCGCGCGGCCTGCGGGAGGTCGGCGCGCTGCTCGACGCGGGCAACGTGCACGGCGGACGCACCGGCTCCGCCCAGCTGCGGGCCCTGGCCCTCAGCAACGCGATCCCCCGCCGACGGGTGGACGAGGTGCTCGCCGAGGTCGGCCTGGCCGACGCCGCGGGGCGGCGGATCGGCGGCTACTCGCTGGGCATGAAGCAGCGCCTGGGCATCGCCGGCGCCCTGCTCGGCGACCCGCCCGTCCTCCTCTTCGACGAGCCGCTGAACGGGCTGGACCCGGAGGGCGTGCTCTGGGTGCGCGGACTGTTCCGCCGCCTCGCCGCCGAAGGCCGTACCGTCTTCGTCTCCAGCCACATGATGGCCGAGATGGAGCACACCGCGGACCGCCTGGTGGTGATCGGCCGCGGCCGGCTGATCGCCGACGAGAGCCTGAGCGAGTTCGCCGCCCGGGCCGGCCGCGCCTCCGTCAGCGTCCGCGCCGCCGAACCCGACCGGCTGGCCGCCGTCCTGCGCGCCGAGGGCGCCACCGTCCGGCCCGGACCGGACGGCAGCCTGGACGTCACCGGGCTGGACGCCGGCCGGATCGGCGAACTCGCCCTGGACCAGCGCCTGTTGCTGTACGCCCTGACCGAGCGCGGCGCCTCCCTGGAGGACGCCTTCATGGAACTGACCGCCGACAGCGTCGAATACCTCGCCGGAGAGCCCCGATGAGCACCGCCACTCTTTCCCCTTCCACGCCCCTGCGCCGCCACCGCTTCGGCGACCTGCTCGCCGCCGAGTGGCTCAAGTTCTGGTCACTGCGCTCCATCCCCTGGGTGCTCGCCATCGGCACGCTGGTCGTCATCGCCGCCAACCTCAAGTCCGCCCAGTACACCCACGACCACTACACGCTCGGCGACGGCGACCCGGTGGCGATGAAGCAGGCCGCCCTGAACGACGCCTTCGACACCGCCTGCGCCGACATCGTGATGCTGCTGGCCGGCGGCCTCGGCGCGATCGTCATCACCGGCGAGTACGCGACCGGGCTGATCCGCACCACCCTGGCCGCCGTCCCCGACCGCCGGGCGGTGCTGCTCGCCAAGGCGGGCGTGCTGGCCGCGGTGCTGACCGGCTTCGGTGTCGTCAGCGTGGGCGTCTCCTTCGCCCTCTCCCAGGCGATGCTGGCCGACCGCGGCATCGGCCAGTCGATCACCGACCCGACCGCCTTCCGGTACGTGGCCGCGGCCGTCCTGTTCGCCCCGGTCTGCGGACTGGTCGGGCTCTGCCTCGGCACCCTGCTGCGGCACAGCGCGGGCGCCGTGGTGGGCACCGTGGTGGTGCTGTTCTTCCTGCCGTCCTTCGTCAACGAGCGCTACCGCTGGACCGCCGATCTGCTGCACGCCCTGCCGTTCCCGGCCTGGCAGCGCCTGGCCCGCACCACGCTGGCGAACATGCGCCCCACCGAGTACCCGGCCACCGTCGCCGGCTCCTGGACCACCTACGCGGTGTGGGCGCTCGCCTCGGTGCTCATCGCGGCGGTGGCGATCCAGCGCCGCGACCACTGAGGGCGCCGGCCGCCTCGCGCCGGCCGGCCCACTCGTCGGCCAGCGCCACCAGCAGGGCCGTCAGCACCAGCCCCGCCGCGACGGCGACGCCCAGTTCGAAGGCCAGCGCCCAGTCGGGGCGGGGTCCGGCCGCGTGGGCGAAGAAGACCGAGCCGACCACGGCGATGCCGACCGCCGAGCCGACCCGCTGGGCGGTCTGCAGCACGCCACCCGCGCTGCCCGCCCGGGTGAGCGGCACGTGCTGGAGGGTGAGCGTCTGGTTCGGGGCGATCACCAGGCCGCTGCCCACCCCGGCGACCAGCAGCGGTACGAGCGTCGTCCAGCCCACCGAGGGCCCCGACCACAGCTGCACCGCCAGCGCCGAGGCCAGCAGGCCGACCAGCACCAGCAGCAGCCCGAGCACCACCAGCCGCCGGCCCAGCCGGCTCACCAGCCGCCCGCCCACCGCGGCCGCCACCCCCGAACCCACCGCGAAGGGGGTGATCGCCAGACCCGCCGTCAGCGCCGAGTAGTGCAGACCCGCCTGCAGGTAGAGCGTGAAGATGAAGAAGATCGCGGTGAACCCGGCGAAGTACACCAGCGACAGCAGCACCCCCGCCGCGTACGGCCGCACCGCGAACAGCGCCATGCTGACCAGCGGTTCGTGCCGACGCCCGTAGACCCGCTCCCAGCCGACGAAGGCGGCCAGCAGCACCGCCGCCAGCGGCAGCAGCAGCCAGCGGGCCGGGCCGTGCCACTGCTGCTCCTGGACGAACGGCAGCAGCAGGGCGACCGTCCCCGCACCGAGCAGCAGCACCCCGAGCGGGTCGAAGTCCCGGTGCCCGGCCCGCTCGGCGGCCGGGCGCGGCGGCGGGAGCAGCCGGTAGGCGATCGGCAGGGCGGCGAGGCCGATCGGCAGGTTGACCAGGAACACCCAGCGCCAACCGTCCTGGGGGCCGACCAGGTGGATCAGCAGGCCGCCCAGCAGCGGGCCGACGGCGGTGGACAGCCCGATGGTCGCGCCGAGCGCGCCGAAGGCCCGGCCGCGTTCGGCGCCCTGGAACAGGACCTGGATGAAGCCGGACACCTGGGGCACCAGCACCCCGCCGGCCGCGCCCTGGAACAGCCGGGCCAGCACCAGCCACTCCTGGTCCTGGGCCGCACCGGCCAGCGCGCTGGCGGCGGTGAACAGGGCGAGCCCGGCGAGGAAGACGGCCCGACGGCTCCGGGCGTCGCCGAGCCGCCCGGCGGGGACGAGCACGAGGCCGAAGGCCAGCGCGTAGCCGCTGAGCACCCACTGCAGGCCACTGTCCGACATGTGCAGCCCGACCCGGACGGTGGGCAGCGCGACGTTCACGATGCTGACGTCCAGCAGGGTCATGAACCCGGCCACCAGGCAGACCGTCAGCGCCTGCCAGCGGCGCGCGTCGGCCCGCCCGCCGACGGCGGAGGCACCGGGCGGCTGCGGGCGCGGGTTCTGCGCGTCAGGGGAGGTGGGGGCGGTCATGGGGAGCCTCTTCCCGGGGTCCGGGGCCCGGGGCCCGGCGGACAGGCCCGAGGACAGGCCCTAGTCCTGGCTCTGCTCCGGCTCATCCTCACCTGGGCCGTACCCCGCCGCCACCCGAGGCCCGCCCGCCACCCGAGGCCCGCCCGGCGTCCGGCGCACGTCGTCCGTTCTCTCATCCGGTCTCCCGCCCGGGCTCTCCTCCGACTCACGTCCGGCTCACTCGAACGGACGAACCGGATCGCGACCGGCCCGCCCGCCCCCGAGGCTGGCCGCATGACCGTCGCCACCGAGACCCCGCCCTCCGCCCCGCCGGTGCTCGACGTGCGGCAGCGGAACGTCGTCTTCGCCACCATCGTGCTCGGCATGCTGCTGGCCGCCCTCGACCAGACCATCGTCGGCACCGCGCTGCCCACCATCGTCTCGGACCTCGGCGGCGCCGCCCACATGTCCTGGGTGGTGACGTCCTACCTGCTGGCCGAGACGGTGGCCACCGTGCTGGCCGGCAAGTTCGGCGACCTGTACGGGCGCAAGCTGATCTTCCAGCTGTCGGCGATCGTCTTCGTCGGCGGCTCGTTCCTGTGCGGCCTGTCCACCAACATGACCCTGCTGATCGCCTGGCGGGCGGTGCAGGGCATCGGTGCGGGCGGGCTGATGGTGACGGCCATGGCGCTGATCGCGGACGTCATCCCGTTGCGCGAGCGCGGCAAGTACCAGGGCGCGATCGGCGCGGTGTTCGGCCTGGCCACCGTCATCGGGCCGCTGCTGGGCGGGCTGTTCACCGACCACCTGTCCTGGCGCTGGGCGTTCTACGTGAACGTCCCGATCGCCGTCGTGGTGGTGCTCGCGGCCGCCCGGACCATCCCGTCGGTGCGCTCGGCGGTGCGGCCGGTGATCGACTACCTGGGCATCGCGCTGGTCTCGGTCGGCGCCAGCGCCCTGATCCTGGCGACCAGTTGGGGCGGCAACCAGTACGCCTGGGGCTCCGGGGTGATCATCGCCCTGTTCGTCGGCGGCGCGGTGGCGCTCGGGCTGTTCTGCCGGGCGGAGACCCGGGCGGCCGAACCGATGCTGCCGATGCGGCTGTTCCGCAACCCGGTGTTCGCGGTCTGCTCGGTGCTCAGCTTCATCGTCGGCTTCGCCATGCTCGGCGCGCTGACCTTCCTGCCGACCTTCCTCCAGTACGTCGACGGCGACTCCGCGACCGTCTCCGGCGTGCGGATGCTGCCGATGGTGATCGGCCTGCTGATCGCCTCGATCGCCAGCGGCAACGTGGTCAGCAAGACCGGCCAGTACCGGCTGTTCCCGATCGCCGGGACGCTGGTGATGGCCGTCGGCCTCTACCTGCTGTCGCGGCTCGAACCCGGCACCGGCACCGCGCTGGCCTCCCTCTACATGTTCGTGCTCGGTGTCGGCATCGGGCTGAGCATGCAGGTGCTGACCATCGCCGTGCAGAACACCGTCGACTACGCGGACCTCGGCACCGCCACCTCCGGGGTGACCTTCTTCCGCACCATCGGCAGCTCCTTCGGCACCGCCGTGTTCGGCACCATCTACGCCAACGGCCTCAAGACCGAACTGGCCAAGGGCGTCGCCTCCGCCGCCCGGCTCACCGGCGCCGACCCGGCCGTACTGGCCCACGCCGCCGAGAGCCCCCAGGGCCTGCACCGGCTGCCCGCCGACCAGGCCGCACCGATCATCCAGTCGTACTCGGACGCCCTGCACACCGTGTACCTGTGGACGATCCCGGTGGCCCTGGTCGGCTTCGTGGTCGCGCTGTTCCTCAAGCAGGTGCAGCTGCGCGACACCACCCGGGCCGGCTCCACCGACATGGGCGAGGGCTTCGCCCAGCCGACCACCAGCGACTCCGACCCGCACCTGGAGTACGCGGTCTGCAAGATCGTGCGCGGCGTGGACCTGGACACCGTACGGACCATCGTCGGCGGCGCCGACACCCGGGTCGACCTCGCCGGCGCCTGGGCCCTGATGGAGGTGGCCGGCCACACCAAGGCCCTCGGCCACGCCTCCCTCGACCTCATCGCCACCCGCAAGAAGCTGCCGCCCGAGGTCCTGGAACCGGTCTTCGACCGGATGGCCGCCGAGGGCTACCTCACCCGCGACGGCGACCGCCTCGCCCCCACCGACGCCGGCACCCGCGAGGTCCGCGCCCTCGGCCGCGCCTGGTCCGGCTGGCTCAACGACCGCCTCGACGCCGACGCCGGCCGCCCCCGCAGCCCCCGACTGCGCACCGCCGCCGACGCCATCGCCTGGCGCCTGCTCACCGAGGACCTCGCCAACGGCCTCCCGGCCGGCGCCCGCCCCAAGGCCGGCACCAAGGTCTGACGCCCGGAAGCGGACGCCGCCCGCCCCGGCTACAGCCGGCTGGTGTCGAGGTCCAGGCCGAACGGCGCCGGGAGGCGGACCGGGGCACCCAAGGGGTGCGGCCCGCTCTCGGCCGCGTAGCCGAGCGCGGCTGAGCATCGAGGAAGGTACGGCTCAGCGCCGGAAGAATGCGCTTTATCGACCCATCCCGCACGCCCGAGGATGAGCAGCGAATCCAGCCCGCCGAAAGGAATGCCGTGTCCGCTGCGCCGCCCGCCCTGCCGTCCGTCGACACGTCCGTCGACACGCCCGTCGAGGCGGGCCTGCTGCCGCTCACCGCCGAGGTCCGGCCGGAGGGCCTGGCGGTGGGCGGTGTCCTGCTGGAGCAGATCGCCCGCCGGCACGGCACCCCGCTCTTCGTCTACGACGAGGAGCACCTGCGCCGGCGCTGCCGGGAGGCGGTGGCCGCCTTCGGCCGGGGCAACGTCGCCTACGCCTCCAAGGCCTTCCTGTGCACCGCCATGGCCCGGCTCGCCGCCGAGGAGGGCCTGCTGCTGGACGTGGCCTCCGGCGGCGAGCTGCGCACCGTGCTGTACGCCGGGGTGGAGCCGGACCGCATCGTGCTGCACGGCAACAACAAGGACGACGCCGAGCTGCGCACCGCGATGACCGCCGGAGTGCACCACATCGTGGTGGACAGCTTCGACGAGCTGGAGCGGATCGAGCGGCTGCACCACGTGGAGGGCCTGCCGCCGGCCCGGATCCGGGTGCGGGTGGCGCCCGGCGTCGCGGCGGGCGCCCACCAGGCGATCCGGACCGGGGGCCGCGACTCCAAGTTCGGCTTCGGCCTGGCCGACGGCGTCGCCGAGGCCGCCGTGCGGCGGGCCCGGGCCTCCTCGGCCGTCCGACTGGACGGCGTCCACGCCCACGTCGGCTCCCAGGTGCTCGACCCGGCCGAACTCGCCGACGGCGCCGCCGCGATGGCCCGCTTCGCGGTGGACAGCGAGGTCACCGGACTGACCGTGGGCGGCGGTCTGGGCGTGGCCTACGTGGGCGGGCAGAGCGCCCCCTCGTTCGCCGTCTGGGCGGAGAAGGTGCGCGCGGCGGTGCGCGGCGCGGGCTGGACGGGCGAGGTCGGCGTCGAGCCGGGCCGGGCGATAGTCGCCCGGGCCGGGCTGACGCTGTACCGGGTCGGCACCGTCAAGCGGATCCCGGGCGTGCGCACCTACGTCAGCGTGGACGGAGGGATGAGCGACAACCCCCGGCCGGCGCTCTACCAGGCCCGCTACGAGGCGTTCCTGCCGCGCTGCCCCGAGGCGGCCCGCCCGCAGCGCGCCCGGCTGGTCGGCAAGCACTGCGAGAGCGGCGACGTGATCATCGACGACGCGGCCCTGCCGGCGGACCTGCGGGTCGGGGACCTGCTGGCCACCCCGGTCACCGGCGCCTACGGCTACGCGATGGCCTCCAACTACAACAAGCTGCCGCGACCGGCCGTGGTCTTCGTCCGCGACGGCCGGGCCCGGCTGGTGGTGCGGCGGGAGACCGAGTACGACCTGCTCCGCCTGGACGTGGCGGGCGAGGGCGGCGCGGAGCGGCCGACCCCCGAGCTGGTCACCACCCGACCGGGCGGCTGAGGGCCGGACAGGCCCTCGGGGACAGGGCCTAACCTGGGCCGATGCTGAACAGTGCCCGACTGCTCGTCCTGCTGGAGATCGCCCGCCGGGGCACCATCGTGGCCGCGGCGCAGGCACTGCATCTGAGCCCCTCCGCCGTGTCGCACCAACTCGCCCGTCTGGAGCAGGAGTTGGGTGTGGCACTGGTGGAGCGGGCGCCGCAGTCGCTGCGCCTGACGGCCGCGGGCGCCCGGCTGGCCGAGCACGCCCAGGCGATCGCCGACCTGATGGCCGTCGCCCAGGACGACCTGCGGGCGCACGCGGGGGCGGCGGCCGGGGTGCTGCGGGTCGGCTTCTTCGTCTCCGCCGGGCTGGAGCTGCTGCCCCGGGCGCTGTCGGAGTTCGCGGACCGGCACCCGCAGGTGGAGCTGGAGCTGGTGATGGGCCAGCCGCACGAGCTGGTGCCCGACCTGGAGGCCGGCCGGCTGGACACGGCCGTGGTGTTCGAGCACCCGCTGGACCCGTGGTGGCGCCAGGCCTCGGTGGAGGTGCGGATGTTCTTCGAGGAACCGCAGCTGATCGTGCTGCCGCCCCGGCACCGGCTGGGGCGGCGCCCGGTGGTGCGGCTGGCCGAGCTGGCGGGCGAGAGCTGGATCGGCACCCACGGCGGCGGCACCGGCGAGCCGGTGCTGGAACGCGCCTGCGCCGCCGAGGGGTTCCGGCCCCGCGTGCGCTGCCGCAGCGACCAGTACCAGGTCACCGTCAACCTCGCCCGGGCCGGGATGGGCGTGGCGCTGATCCCGGCCCTCGGGCTGGCCGACAGCACCGGGGTGCGGGTCTGCCGGCTGGACCACCCGCAGCTGCACCGCCGGATCGGGGTGGCCACCCGGGCGACCAACCGCAATCCGGTGCTGAGCGCGTTCCTCGCCGAACTCGGCGCCGCCGCCGGGGAGATCGGCTCCGCGCTGGCGCAGCGGTGGGCGGTCTGAGCGCCCGTTCCTCGCCCTGTGCCACGGGCTGCGGGTGTGTCATGCTTCTGCGACCAGAATCCATCTCAGCTGATTGGGCCCTGATGATCCGCCGGATGTCCGCACTCCTGATCGCCGCCGCAGCCGCCCTCTCGATCGGCGCGGCCTACGCCCAGCACACCGCGAGCCGCACCGCGAGCCGGACCACGACCGTCGCCGAGGCCCCCGCCAGCACCGCCGGCGGACACACGGACCAGCGCTCCGAGCACAACTGACGGTCGGCCGAGCCCGGTTGGCCCCCGTGCCGAGCCCGGGCGGCCGCCGTGCAGCAGCAGGTCGATCCGGCCGCCCGGGGCCGGGCTCACCGGACCCGCAGCACCTCGCCCGCCCGGGCCCCGGTCGCCCGGCCCCCGCGCACCGCGACGTTCCCGGCGACCACCACCGTCTCCACGCCCTCCGGCGGCAGCAGCGGCCGGTCGAAGGTCGCCCGGTCGAGCACGGCCGCCGGGTCCAGCACCACCAGGTCCGCCACCGCGCCGTCCCGCAGCACCCCGCGCCCGGCCAGCCGGAACCGCGCCGCGGGCAGGCCGGTCATCTTGTGCACCGCGCGTTCCAGCGGCAGCAGCCCCTGGCGGCGCCCGTAGTGGCCGAGCACCCGGGCGAAGCTGCCCGCCCAACGCGGGTGCGGGCGACCGGGTTTGGGCACCCCGTCCGAGCCGATCATGGACAGCGGGCTGGCCAGCACCCGGCGGACGTCGTCCTCCCGCATCGAGTGGCTGATGATGGTCACCTCGCCCCGCCCCTCCAGCAGCAGCTCGCAGACGTAGTCCACCGGGTCCGCGCCGCGCTCGGCCGCCAGTTCGGCGATCCGCCGGCCCTCGGTCGCGGGGCGGGCCGGGGCGGCGGCGACCGAGATGAAGTTCCAGCCCCCGTTGCCCACGGTGTTCTCCCAGCCCGGCACGCCGTTCGCGATGTCCGCCCGGATCCGCCCGCGCACCTCCGGACTGCCCAGCCGGGCCAGCAGCGAGCCCGGCCCGCCCTCGCTCACCCACGGCGGCAGCATCGCGTGCAGCACGGTGCTGCCCGCGGTGTACGGGTAGACGTCGCAGAGCACGTCCACGCCCTCGGCGCGGGCCCGCTCCAGCCGCGGCAGGGTGCGCAGGGTGGCGCCCCAGCCGTGCCGGCCGGCCGTCTTGTGGTGGGAGACCTGCAGCGCGGCGCCGGAGCGCACGGCGATCTCCAGGGCCTCCTCCAAGGCCGTCTCCACCTGGGACATCTCGTCCCGCAGGTGGGTCACGTACGGCTTGCGGTGGCGCGCGGCGACCGTCGCCAGGGCGACGATCTCCTCCGTGCCGGCGTAGCCGCCGGGCGGGTAGATCAGCCCGGTGGAGAACCCGGCGGCGCCCTGGGTGAGCGAGCGGTCCAGCAGCTCGCACATCGAGGCCAGTTCCTCGGGGCGGGGCGGGCGGTCCGCGAAGCCCATCACCCCGGCGCGCAGGGTGCCGTGGCCGATCAGCGAGGCCAGGTGGGTGCGCCGCAACTCGGGCCGCTGGCCGGCCGCGAAGCCGGCGAAGTCCCCGGCCGGGCGCACCGGCCCGAGGCCGAAGGTGACCCGCAGGTGCTCGGCCAGCTCGGGCAGCCGCCCGGGCAGCGCGGGGAACAGGCTGGTGCCGCAGTTGCCGGCGATCTCGGTGGTGACGCCCTGCAGCAGCGGGGCCAGCCGCAGCTCCTCGGTGCCGTGGCCGTGGCCGTGGCTGTGGCCGTGGCTGTGGCCGTGGCTGTGGCTGTGGCCGTCCGCGCCGGACTCACCGTCCGCGCCGTCGAAGGTGGCCGCGAGCGCGTCCGAGTGGGTGTGGACGTCGATGAAGCCGGGGGTCACCACCCGCCCGGTGACGTCCAGCACCTCGACCGCGTCCGCCGCGGCCCCCGGTGCCAGCACGGCGACCCGCCCGCCGACGACCGCCACGTCCGCCGGACGGCCGGCGTCCCCGGTGCCGTCCACCAGGGTGCCGCCGCGCAGCAGCAGGTCGATCCGGGCGGACGGGGCACGGCGGTGCATCGGCGACTCCTCGGACGGTGGCGGTCCGCCGATGCTGGCAGCCGGCGGCGGGGAAACGGAAGATGATGAGGCGATTTCCGCCTCAGCCACCACATTGGTACTGCTGCCCGGGTGGCCCCGCCGCGCCGCCGTACCGCCGAACGGGCTACCGGCGTGCCCGGCGTGCCCGGCGTGCCCGGCCGACCGCCTCCAGGAGCAGGGTGACCGCGGCCGTCGCGAGCAGCAGCCACCACAGGTTGCGCGCATAGGGCAGCGGCAGCACGGTCGGGTTGGCGCCTTCGCCCGCGTGCAGGACGGCCGGCAGCCCGACCGCGGTCAGTGCGGTGGCCACGATCAGGCCGCCGCGCACCGTCCAGGACAGCCGGGGCAGGGCCGCCCCGACCAGGCAGACCAGCGGGAGCCACAGCCCGTCGTGCAGCACCACTCCCCCGGCCGCCCAGATCCCGACGTCCAGCGGGTCCCGGAGGTCCGGGTCGGTCAGCAGCCCGTGCCCGCCGTAGCCGATCACGCCCACCGCGACCAGCCCGGTCACCGTCCGCAGCACCCTCGCCGCGTTCATGCGATCACCTCGATCCGCTCCACCCACTTGGTCTGCAGCACGCCCGGCCGACCCGGCGCGATCACTCGGGCCGGGTAGCCGTGGTCGGCGTCCAGGACCGCGCCGTCGACCCGCAGCGCCAGCAGGGTCAGCGGGTCGGCGGCGTGGGCGGCCTCCATCTCGGTCTGCCGGTAGGGGCCGTCCGCCTCCAGGGAGGTGATCCGCAGCCGGGCGGTGGCCGGGGCTCCGGCGCGGGCCACCAGGTCGCGGATGCGCACCCCGGCCCAGTGCGCGGAGGCGCTCCAGCCTTCGACGCAGGCGATCGGCAGCACGGCTTCGTGCTGGTCCATGGCCAGCAGTTCGGCCATGGTCAGCTGGTACGGCTGCGGACCGGTGACGGTCAACCGCCAGTCGGCGGGCGGAAGTTCGGTGCCCGCCGCGGCCGCGGTCCGGTTGACCGGCAGGCCCTGGGGGCCGTCGCCCGGGCGTCGCGGCGCCAGCAGGTCGATCCGGCGCAGCCACGGCACCGTCTGTCCGGCGGTGACCGCCGTCACCGCCAGGACGGACGCGGTGACGGCGGCCAGGAAGCTCCGGCGCTCCGCCGGGCCGGGCCGCCCGCGCCGCCAATGGGCGGCGATCTCCGGCGACTTGACGGCCAGGTGCAGCAGCAGCCCGCCGACCGCGATCCACGCCAGCCAGAAGTGCGTCTGCCGGAACGGGAACGGCCACACGTACCACTGCAGGGTGTTGAGCAGCCCGGTGAACAGTTCCAGCACCATCGACGCGACCAGCAGCAGGATGCCCAGTCGCTCCAGCGCGTGCCGCACGCTGCGCGCGGGGGGCCATTCGAACAGCCTCGGGTAGACGGTCCACAACTTGGCGCCCAGCAACGGGATCGCGGCGATGCCGCTGATCACGTGCGCCCCCTGGGTGGCCCGGTAGAGCCCCACCGGTCGGGTGGGCAGGTGGTCGCGCAGCCAGCCGGGCGGCTCCTGCAGCGCATGGCTGTACAGGCCGGTGAGGAAGCAGAGCAGCAGTGCCGCGCCGAGCCAGCGGCCGACCACCACGGCGGTGCGGGGATCGTGGAGCCGGGAGCGGAACGCGCCTTCGCGCAGCGGTCCTTTCCGCAGCGCCTCGGGCGGCGTCGGCAGCGGCAGGTCGAAGTGCCGCCCGGCAGAACGGGAGGAAGGGGTTCGTCGCACCCTGCCATGACAGCAGCCGCCGGGCCCGGACCGGTGGAGTCGGCCGCTTACGGAATTCGTACGGCCGGCGGGTCCGCGGCTCCGGCGGGTCCGCTGCTCCGGCCGATCACGCGGCCGAGGGCGTCGCGGCGGTACCCGGCTCGACACGGGGGCGCGCCCACCGGTCGACGCCACCGATCGATGCCACCGGTCGATTCCGCCCGGTCAGCCGGCCAGGGGCGGGTTGAGGCGGGCGAAGCCGGCCTGGCGGCGGTAGGGGAAGTACGGGTAGGGGGCGGTGCGGGCGCTGGCGGCGTCGAGGCGGGCGACCTGGTCGGGAGTCAGGGACCAGCCGATGGCCCCGAGGTTCTGGCGGAGCTGGTCCTCGTTGCGGGCGCCGATGATGACGGAGGAGACGGTGGGGCGGCGCAGCAGCCAGTTGATCGCGATCTGCGGGACGGTGCGGCCGGTTTCGGCGGCGATCTCGTCGAGGGCGTCGACCACCCGGTGGAGCAGGTCGTCGTCGACCGGCGGGCCGTAGTCGGCGGTGTCGTGCAGGCGGCTGCCGGCCGGGAGCGGTTGGCCGCGGCGGATCCGGCCGGTGAGGCGGCCCCAGCCGAGCGGGCTCCAGACCAGGGCGCCGACGCCCTCCTGTTCGGCGAGCGGCATCAGCTCCCACTCGTAGTCGCGGCCGACCAGGGAGTAGTAGACCTGGTGAGCGGCGTAGCGGGGGCGGCCGTGCCGCTCGGCCAGGTCGAGGGACTTCATCAGCTGCCAGCCGGAGAAGTTGGAGACGCCGGTGTAGCGGATCTTGCCCGCGCGGACGAGGTCCTCCAGGGTGGCCAGCACCTCCTCGATCGGGGTGGCGGCGTCGTAGGCGTGCAGCTGGAAGAGGTCGAGGTGGTCGGTGCCGAGGCGGCGCAGCGCGTCGTCCACCGAGCGGATGAGCCGGGCGCGGGAGGTGCCGGCCTGCTGGGGGCCGTCGCCGAGCGGGAGGCCGGCCTTGGTGGAGATCAGCACCTGGTCGCGGCGGCCGCGGAGGGCCTGGCCGAGCACCTCCTCGGAGGCGCCGTCGGAGTAGACGTCGGCGGTGTCGAAGAGGGTGACGCCGGCGTCGATGGCGATGTCGAGGAGGCGGCGGGCCTCCTGGACGTCGGTGGTGCCCCAGGCGCCGAACAGCGGGCCGCGGCCGCCGAAGGTGCCGGTGCCGAGGCTCAGGGCGGGGACCTTGAGGCCGGATGCGCCGAGTCGGCGGTATTCCATGCCGGTGGATTCCACGGTGGTTGACATGAAGGCACTCCCCTCGGAGCCCCTAATGGGACTCTCGTTCCGTTAGAATGGATCGAACCTAGCAGACTCCACCCAGCTAATGGAACAGGAATCCCGTTAATGGCCGACGAGCCCTCCACGCCCGGCACCGTCCGTCCCGGCGGCCGCACCGCCCGGGTGCGCGCCGCCGTCCTGCGGGCCGCCGAGGACGCCCTGGTCGAACACGGCTTCGGCGGCCTCGACCTCGGCGACCTCGCCCAGCGGGCCGAGGTCGGCCGCACCACCGTCTACCGCCGCTGGGGCAGCACCACCGCCCTGGTCGCCGACCTGCTCACGGACATGGCCGAGCAGTCACTGCCGCGCGCCCGCAGCGGCTCGCTCGCCGAGGACCTCCGGGCCAACGCCCGACTGGTCCAGCGGACCCTGGCCGACCCCCGGCAGGGCGCGCTGTTCCGCGCCGTCCTCGTCGCCGCCAACGGCGATCCGGGCACCGCCGAGGCGCTGCGGCACTTCTACCGGCGCCGGGTCGAGGAGTGGGCGCCGTGCGTCACCGAGGCCGTCGAGCGCGGCGAACTCCCCGCCGACACCGACCCGTTCGAGGTGATCCGGGCCGTCTCGGCGCCGCTCTACTACCGGATGCTCACCACCGCCGAGCCGCTCGCCCAGTCCGCCGCCGACCGCGCCGCGGCCGCCGCCGAGGCCGCCGCCCGGGCGGGGGCGTACCGGCGCGCGGAGGGCTGAGGGCGAGCGGCCGAGTACGCCGACGGCCCGGGCGGCCGGCCCCGCCGGAACCACCGGGACCACCGGAACTGCCGGGACCACCGGAGGGAACGCTCCGTCACCTGATCGCCCCTCACCGGCTGCGGAGCGCGACCGGTCTTCGTAGCGTCATGGCCATGACGATTACCGCACGCGCTTCCCTGCTCGCCGTCCTCACCACCACGACCCTGGCGCTGGGCGCCACCCCCGCCCCCGCCGCCGCGACCGTCCCCTACTACCACCAGCAGCTCAGCGACGACTGCGAGGCCGCCGCCCTGCGCATGGTCCTCGCCGCGCGGGACGTGACGGCCGACGACCAGCAGATCCTGGACCGGATCGGCGTCGACCGGGCGCACCCCGAGTTCGGCCACTCCGGCCCGCGGTCCGGCGACCCCTACGAGGCCTTCGTCGGCGACCCCGACGGCTCGGAGACCGGCGGCACCGGCTTCGGCGTCTACTCCCCTCCCGTCGCCGAGGCCGCCCGCTCGTACGGGCTCACCGTGCTCCAGGACGGCTCGGGCATCTCCGTCCAGCAGCTCAAGGACCAGCTCGCCGCCGGCCACCCGGCGATCGTCTGGGTGGACTACCTCTGGCGGCACCTCAAGAGCACCACCTACACGGCCTACGACGGCCGGAGCGTGCTGTACGCCGGGACGGCCGAACACACCGTCGTGGTCACGGGGTTCAGCGGCGGCAAGGTGTCGGTCAACGACCCGGCCCGCGGCCGCACCACCGTCTCCGAGCAGGACTTCGCCGACGGCTACGCCACGTACGGGCACATGGCGGTGGTCATCCGCTGACCCCTGCCCCCGCGCCGCCGGGCGTCACCGCCGGGGGAACCGGGGGAAGCCGAACGCGAAGCCGTCGGCCCGGGAGCCAGGGCGGCAGCTCTTCCAGCGCCTGTACGGTCTGCGCCCGGTTGCCCCCGCCGTCGCGCGGCGGCACGGTCGGGCCGATGCGCAGCCGGGCCTTCGCCGTCTCGACGACCCGCTCCACACCCGGGCGCTCGAAGTCGCGGGTGTCGACGTTCCAGCCCAGCGGGCGCATGCCGTGGGCGCGGCGACCATCTGCCGGGCGAGGCCGGGGGTCGCGGTGCCCACCTCGGCGCCCGCCACCCTCGGCCGCCCGCCCGCGCGCACCGTGAGCCGCGTACGAGCGTTTCGCGACAGCCCGCCCCCACCCCACCCCCGGAGACGCGTCCCCGCAGGTCAACCCGGATACTGGCTCACATGGCA
Source organism: Kitasatospora sp. NPDC030952 (assembly GCF_055571335.1). NCBI lineage: Bacteria > Bacillati > Actinomycetota > Actinomycetes > Kitasatosporales > Streptomycetaceae > Kitasatospora > Kitasatospora sp. NPDC030952. The sequence goes on along the minus strand of NZ_JBVIFM010000016.1, from coordinate 99,187 downwards.
CGGCTGCTCCTGATCGAGGACGACGACTCCGTACGCGAGGCACTGGCCCTGGGCCTGCGCCGCCAGGGCCACGAGGTGCGCACGGCGGCCTCCGGCGAGGCGGGGCTGGAGGCCGCCCACCGGGAGCCGCCGGAGCTGGTGGTCCTGGACCTGATGCTGCCCGGGATCGACGGCCTGGAGGTCTGCCGGCGGCTGCGCCGGGCCGGGCCCACCCCGGTGATCATGCTGACCGCGCTCGGCGACGACGTGGACACCGTGCTCGGGCTGGAGGCCGGCGCCGACGACTACGTGGTCAAGCCGGCCCAGTCCCGCGTCCTGGACGCCCGGATCCGCGCCGTCCTGCGCCGCGCGGGCGGGCCGGGCCCGGAGGCGGACCGGGAGACCCACGGCGACCTGGTGCTGGACCGCTCGGCGCTGACCGTCACCAAGGGCGGCGCCCCGCTCCCGCTGGCGCCCAGCGAACTGCGCCTGCTGCTGGAACTGGCCGCGGCCCCCGGCCGGGTCTTCAGCCGGGAGCGACTCCTGGAGTCCGTCTGGGGGCTCGGCCGCCAGGACGACATCCGCCTGGTCGACGCCGGGGTGAACCGGCTGCGCGCCAGGATCGAGGACGACCCCGCCGCGCCGCGCTACATCCAGACCGTCCGCGGTTTCGGCTACCGCTTCGGACCGCTGTGACCGCCCCCGGCCCCGGCCCCACCCGCAACCCCGACCCGGCGCCCGCCCCCGACCCCGCCGGCGCGCCCCGCCGGACCGAGGAGCCCCACCCGCCCCGGCTGCTCCGGCTGCGCCGCGCCGTCGCCGGCCTGCGCCCGCGCCTGCTGGTCGCCTTCGTGGCCGTCGCCGCCCTGAGCGCCCTGGCCACCGCCGCGCTCACCTACCGGGCCGCCACCACCTCCACCCTCGACCTCACCAAGGACACCGCCCTGGACGAACTGCGCCGCCGCGTCGACGTCCTCGCCCCGGCCCTGCCCTTCCCGCCCACCCAGGGCGAACTCGACCGGCTGGCCGGCCAGCTGTCGGGCACCGGCGGCTTCCGCGACTGGCGGGTGCTGGCCTCCTACGGCACGGCCCGCTCGGAGTGGACCCAGCCCTTCGCCGTCCCGCCGGCGCTCCAGCACACCGTCGGCACCGGCCACGCCGCCTTCCAGCGCTTCACCGACGACGGCCACCCCTGGCTCGCCGTCGGCGTCCCCGTCAGCTACGCGAAGGGCGCCGCCTCCGCCGGGCCGTCCGGGCTCACCGTCTACGCCGCCCTCCCCCTCGACCGCGAACAGGGCACGGCCGACTCCCTGCTCGCCGGCGCCGCCGGGGCCGGGGCGTTCGCCGCCGTGCTGGCCGCCGGGCTCGCCCTGCTGGCCGCCCGCCAGGTCCTGCGACCGGTCCGGGCCCTCGGCGACGCCGCCCGGGCCCTCGCCCAGGGCCGGCTGGACACCCGGCTGACCGTCACCGGGCACGACGAACTCGCCCAGCTCTCCAAGACCTTCAACCACACCGCCCGCACCCTCCAGGGCACCATCGAGGAGCTGCGCGCCATCGAGTCCCAGGGCCGGCGCTTCGCCGCCGACGTCTCCCACGAACTGCGCACCCCGCTGGCCGCGATGCTCGCCGTCACCGACATCCTCGACGAGGACGCCGAACAGCTGCCCGCCGACACCGCCACCGCCCTGCGCATGATCAGCGGCGAGACGGTACGGCTGACCCGCCTGGTCAACGACCTGATCGAGATCTCCCGCCTGGACGCCGGGGCCGCCCCGCTGCGCACCGAGGCCGTCGACGCCGCCACCGCCGTGCGCGAGACCCTCGACCTGCGCGGCTGGAGCGAGCGGGTCGACCTCGACCTGCCCGCCGCCCTGCCCGTCCGCCTGGACCCGCGCCGCTTCGACGTCATCGTCGCCAACCTGGCCGGCAACGCCCTGCGGCACGGCCGCCCGCCGGTGCGGCTGGCCCTGCGCGGCTCGGCGGACGAACTGGTGCTCACCGTCACCGACCACGGCGCGGGCATCCCGCCGGCCGAACTCCCGCACCTGTTCGACCGGTTCTACAAGGCCGACAAGTCCCGGGCGCGGTCCGAGGGCAGCGGGCTGGGGCTGGCCATCGCCCAGGAGAACGCCCGGCTGCACGGCGGGCTCGTCCAGGCCGCCAACTCCCCCGACGGCGGTGCGGTGTTCACCCTCGTCCTGCCCCGCGGGCTCGACCCGGAGGAGGAGCTGTGACCGTCCGCCGCCTCGCCCGGCCGGCCGCCCTGGCCGCCGCCCTGCTGCTCGCCTGCGGCTGCTCGATCTCCACCACCGGCGCCGTCCGCAGCGGACAGCCGGCCACCGGCGTGCAGCCCGGCACCCGGCTGTACTTCCTCGACCAGCACGGCATCCGCCCCGCGATCCGCCCGGCCGCGCAGCGCGAGGACCTCCAGCAGACCCTGGACACCCTGCTGGGCGGGCCCGACAAGGCCGAGTACCACCAGGGCCTGTACAGCGACCTCCCGGCGAACGGCAGGGTCCAGGCCACCGCGACTCCCGGGGTGGTCACCCTGCGGCTCTCCTGGCCGGCCGCCTCGCTGTCCGCTCCGGCCATCCAGCAGCTCGTCTGCACCACCGAGGACGCGCCCACCGCCGGGCCGGTGCCGAAGGTCGCCATCGTCAGCAGCGACGCCCCCTCGGCCATCCAGCAGCAGTGCGACCTGCACCGCACCGGCTGACCGCGGGGGCGTCGACGACCTGACGGTTTAGAAGAACGAGTCGTCGTCCTCGTAGTAGTTGTTGACGACCACCTGCGGCTCGTCGTCGCTCAGCGCCTCGTTGAGCAGCATGCCGCCCACCAGGCCGGCCGCACCGGCGCCGATCATCGCGCCGGTGCCGAACCGGCGGCCGCCCTGCTCCTGCTGCTGGGCGGGCACCTGCGCCTGGACCGGCTGCGGGTAGCCGGCCTGCGGGTAGCCCTGCTGCGGGTAGCCCTGCTGCGGGGTGTAGAACGGCGGGACGGTGGTCTGCACCCGCTGGGCGCAGGCGGCGCAGGTCTCGACCTGGCGCGGCACGCCCCACTGCGGCTGCCACAGCACCACGGCCGAGCCGACACCGTGGGTGGGGTCGAAGAAACACGTCACGGGTGAACTCCCTGTTGCTGGCTGGGTCTTCGGAACGGCGGGGACGGCGGGAGCCACGGCGGGCGCGGCGGGCACCGGAACCGGCGCCGGGGCCGCGGCCGCCGGCGCGGGCTGCAGGACGTCGACGCCGAAGTCGGTGGCGATGCCCGCGAGCCCCGCGGCGTAGCCCTGCCCGACGGCCCGGAACTTCCAGTCCGCGCCGTTGCGGTAGAGCTCGCCGAACACCATGGCCGTCTCGCTGCCCGCCTCCGGCGTCACGTCGTAGCGGGCCACCTCGCCGCCGCCGTCCGCGTCGACGAGCCGGACGTACGCGCCGCGCACCTGCCCGAAGGACTGCCGGCGCTGCGCCGCGTCGTAGATCGCCACCGGGAAGACGATCTTCCGCACCTCGGCCGCCACGTCCGCGAGCCGGACCTCGATCCGCTCCCGGTCCTCGCCCGCGCCGCCCGCGCCGAGGTGGCGGACCGCGCCGTCCGGGCTCTGCAGGTTGTTGAAGAAGACGAAGTGCCGGTCCGAGAGGACCTTTCCGTTCTCCCCGCAGAGCAGCGCGCTGGCGTCCAGGTCGTACTCGGCCCCGACCGTCCAGCCGAGGCACACCCGCACGGACCGCACACCGGGCGCCTGCCGGTTCAGGGAGACGTTGCCACCCTTCGTCAGGGCCACGCTCATGGGGTTCCTCCACGTCCGATTCCTGCTGTTCGACCACGACAACGCTGTAGAGGTCACTCCGGTTCCCGTCCGAGCCGGACCGGGCGGAGTTCCGGCAGGCCACGGGCCTGCGGGGCGGGCGCCCTGGCGCGGTGTCAGCCCGCCGCTTATCGTCAGCGTCCATGACAAATGCGCACCGTGACGCCGGCCGCACCGCCCGTCGCGCCACCCGCCGCTCCGTCGCGCTGGCCACCGCCCTCGCCGGCGCCCTCGCGGCACTCCTCACCCCAGCCGCCGCCCAGGCCGCACCGGCCGGCTGCCGGACCGTCACCACCGCGCCCCTGGACGCCGAACAGGCCCGGCTCCAGGACCCCCGCACCGCCGCGTTCACCGAACGCTCCGGCCTCGCCGACCTGCTGCACGACTTCCCCACCGCCCTCTGCTCCGCCCGCACCGCCCACCGCGCCCAGCGGGTGGTCGACGCCTGGGGCCGCAAGCTCTGGCAGGCCGGCCTCGACCGCGCCCAGGGCCGCCGCCCCAGCGGTGAACTGCCCGCCCTGGACGACCGCCCGCTGTACTGGGCCCGGCTCGCCATGACCGTCCGGATCGCCCAGTGGCAGCCCCGGTTCGACGTCGACCACACCGCACTCCGGGCCCGCTTCGAGGACGCCTCGCGCGGCCTGGACGACGGCTTCTCCGCCGGATCCGGCTCCGGGCCCGGGAGCGACGTCCGGCGGATCTTCGTCAGCGGCTTCGACCCGTACGGCCTGGACACCGAACCGCGCCGCGCCAACCCGTCCGGCGCGGCCGTGCTGCAACTCCACGGCCGGCGGATCACCCTCGCCGACGGCAGCACCGCCGAGGTGCGGGCCGTCGTCCTGCCGGTGCGCTACGGCGACTTCGACCACGGGATCGTGGAACGCGCCTTCGGCCCCCACCTGCGGCCGGACGGCCCACAGTCCGCCGACCTGATCACCAGCATCAGCCAGGGCTACCCCGGCACGTTCACCCTGGAGGCCTGGGCCGGGCGCGCCCGCTCCGCCGACCCGGCCACCGACAACGTCGGCGCGCTCTCCGGCGGCACCACCGCCCACCCGGTCGACGCCCCCGGCCTCGCCGACGGACCGCAGTTCATCCGCACCACCCTGCCCACGGACGCCATGACGGCCGTCCAGCAGCCCTACCCCGTGCTGCTCAACACCCCCGTCACCGAGATCCCGGCGGGCGCCACCGCCCCCGTCCAGCGCCCCGACGGCCCCACCCCCGGCTCCCGCGCCGTCGCCGGCGGCGGCGGGGGCTACCTCTCCAACGAAGTCGCCTACCGCTCCAACCGGCTGCGCCTCGACCTCGACCCCGACCTCCCCGGCGGCCACCTCCACACCCCCGTGCTCACCGGCCTCCCGGCCCAGCAGGACCGGCTCACCTCACCGGAGTTCGAGCACAACGAGGCCGCCATCGCGGACGAGGTCGGCGCCATCCTGCGCGGCGCCCGGCTCTGAGCGGGCGGCCCTTGTTCGGCACCACTCCCCGGCCCCTCGCCCGCCGGACCCGGCCCGGCCCGCCGCAGTCGGGCGGGCCGGGTCGGGCCGGACGCGCCTACGCCGGGTGGGCGAAGCGGGTGCCCGCCGCCCGGGCGCGGGAGCCGGTGATCTCCGCGTAGGCGGCGTCCCGGCCGGCCCAGTGCGAGCCCTCGACCGCCTTGCCGCGTTCCAGCGCCTTGTAGACCTGGAAGAAGTGGGTGATCTCCAGCAGGTCGAACTCGGGCAGGTCGCCGATGTCGCGGAGGTCGGCGTAGCGCGGATCACGGGCCGGGACGCAGAGGATCTTCTGGTCCGGGCCGCGTTCGTCGCGCATCACCCACATGCCGACCGCCCGGCAGGTGAGCACGCAGCCGGGGACGGCCGGTTCGCGGCCGAGGGCCAGGGCGTCCAGCGGTTCGCCGTCGCCGCTGAGGGTGCCCTCGACGTAGCCGTAGTCGGTGGGGTAGCGGGTGGCGGTGAAGAGCGTGCGGTCGAGGCGGATCCGGCCCGCCGCGAAGTCCATCACGTACTTGTTGCGCGACCCCTGGGGGGTCTCGATCATCACCTCGAACTCGGCGGGTTCCACCGCGGCCTCCTCCTCGGCTCCTCGGGCCCGCCTTCAAACCCGCTGCGGCAAGGCTGCGGCCTTGACGGTGTTCGAGCTGGCCATGCCGCCCATCTTGCCCGATCCGCCCCCGGCGACGGCTCGCACCACCCTGACGACGCGAGGATCGGCGGATCGGTCAGCTGATCTCGGGGCGGGGAGATGCGGCCGACCAGTACCACGCCAAGCCCTACCACTGGACCTACGACGGCAGCCCACTCGAAACCGCATGAACCCCCGCAGGATCAACGCGGCGCCGCACTAACTAGGACTGGAAGAGTACTTCCGGGTTGTTCGGCGAGGGGCCGTCCAGCAGCGGACGGTGGATCCCCTTCAGCGTCTGGTCGAAGAACGCCGTCACGTACTCGCGGGTGATCTCCACCCCGCGTTCCGGGGAGAGGGGCGGCGTCGGGAACCCGGCCTGCTCGTGAAGCAGGTCCAGGTCGCTGAAGCTGAAGTGGTCGGCGCCGGCGACCGTCAGCCACTTCTTGTAGCCGCCGAGGGCGGCCCAGGCCTGCCCCCACGTGGTGTCGGAGCCGCTGGGCGAGTGGCTGTCGGTCACGCCCAGCATGAGGAACGGCCGGTCGATCTGGCCGGGCATCGGGGCCGGGAAGAACTTGCCGTCCATGTTCACTCCGGCCCGTACGCGCGGGTCGGCGATCATCGTGGTGGCGGCCGACGCTCCGCCGAGGGAGTGTCCGGCCATGCCGATCTCGTGCTTGTCGATGAGGTGTGCCAGGCGCCACGCGGTATTGCCGTGCGTCAACCGGTCGATCAAGAAGGACACGTCCAGCGCGCGGCTGGCGGGGATGGAGTCGATCCGCGCCGGGTCATCGCAGATCGCGCACGACGTCGTCTGGCCGTTCGCCAGCGTCTCGCCGCTGTCCTCGTAGGTGTCGCCGACGAGCGCGACGACGTAGCCGTGACTGGCCAGGTCGGTCGCGAGCGAGGTGAGCGTCATGCGCGGGTCCTCGTGCGCGGGTGAGAGGACCACCAGCGGATACTTGCCGCGCTGCGGCCGCGCGCCGTTGAAGGCGTGAGTGGTGACGCCGGCAAGGGTCTCCGGGGTGACGCCGGAGCTCGCCGGCAGATTCTGCCGCTGGACGATTCCGGCTGCCTCGCCGAGGGTCATGTAAGGGGCCGGAGTCCCGGTCCCGGGGACGGCCGGGTAGACCATCGTGACGGCCAGTTGGCGGGGGCCGGAGGACGGCACCCACGGGTCGGGACGGCTCGCGTCGGTGAGGTGGATGACGTCCTCGCCGGCGGCGTAGGGGCCGGTCGGCGCGGGGAGCGCGCCTTGGAAGGACCGCGTGGGCGCGGCGGCCGTGGCCGTGGCCGGTGCGGTGCCGAACGCGTGCGCGGCCACCGGTGTGGCCGACGGTGTGGTCGTGGCGGCGAACCCGGTGCCGGTTCCGGCGACGAGGGCGGCGAGCGCCAGCACCGCGACAGCGCCGATGCGGCGATTGCGTCTCACGGGACCGACGGAGCTGCTGCTGTGGGCGTCGCCCAGGTAGCCGGTGCTCGACGGCACCGCGAGGTCGACCGCGCCGTCGCCGGTCGTCATGGTGCACCGTCGGGCGATGCGGCTTGAGGTATTGATCGTTCCACTCCTCGTTCTCGGAAAGGCCGGTGGCCCTCACCGGTGGTTGGCGGTGGTGCTGCGGGGCGGCGCACCTGCGCGGCCCGAACCGACCATCTGCCGTCCAGCCAACCGCAGTTCGGCCGGGCCGGACACATGGCCAGCCCACCGGACCGGGGTAGGGATAACCCACCTGTCGGTCCCGGCCGTTGTCGTCGGGCGGGGTGGTGGTGCCGGTGGTCTCGGCCGGGGCGGTCGCGGCCCACGGCGGCGCGGCGGTGCCGATTCCGGAGGCGATGGCGGGCGTGACGAGGGTGAGGGTGAACCCTCGAAGGATCGACGCGGCGCCGCACCGGGGCGATTGTCCGCGGTCCGGGCGCCGTGGGCAGCTGTCGAAACGGCCTCCGCCGCCCGGACCCAGCCGATAGCATCCGGCCCATGGGGAGCTGGCAGGTCACCGTCCTGGACCACCGTCACGAGCCCGGCGGACGGCCGCAGGGGCGCCCGGAGGGGCCGCTGGCGCGCCGGGACGGCTGGGAGGTGCACGGCGGGGACGGCTGGCTCAGCTGGGTCGGCCCGGACGGCGGGGTCCGCTGGCGGCGGCCCTGCCAGGGGCGGCCGAACGCGGCACACCTGTCCGCCGACCGGGTGCTGGTCACCACCGACTCCTTCGAGTACACGGCCTGGGGCCACCTGGGCCCGGCCCTGCTGCTGGACCTCGCCGCCGGCTCCCTGGTCGCCGAACTACGCGGCGAGCGGGGCGCGGCGCTCGGCGACGACGGCCGGTTCGTGCTCGGGCTGGAGGGCTACGGCGCCTTCCGCACCCGGGCGTACGACCGGGACGGCGCCGTCACCGACAGCTGGCCCAGCTACGGCCACTACGTGGTCGACGGCGGGCTGCGCGTCGTCGAGGCGGACCGCCGGAACCCCACCGACAGCCGGGTGGTGCGGCTGCTGCCCGGCGGGGTGGTCGAGCGCGGCCCGCTGCTCTCCGACGCCCGGGCCCCCGCGCCGCTGGTGCTGCCCGACGGCACCCTGCTGGTGCTGGACGCGGGGGTGCTGCGCGCCGTCGGGCGGGAACTGGACGACGCGGTGCTCGCCGAACTGCTCCCGCTCGCGCCGGACCAGCGGCACCGCTTCACCGGCGCGCTGCGCCGGACGGCCGAGGGCCTGACCGCGACGCTGGTCGAGCGCCACCCGACCCGGATGGGCCGCTACCACCGCCACGTCTGGACCCTCGGCCTGCACACGCCGTGACCGGCGCGGCAACCACCTTTGCTCTAACGGCAGTTGCCGCACCGGGCCCGGCTCATCGGACGGTCGCCCTCCAGGGGCCGTCCTCGGGGCGCGCCTCGGTGTCCGTCCCCGGCCAGGGCGGCATGGTGACGGCGGTGATCCGCAGCGGCCCGTCGCCGTCCGGGTCGGCCCGGAACTGGAAGGCGGTGCCCAGCGGGATCGACACGGCCGTGCCGGGGTCGAGCCGGTGGACCTCCTCCCGGCCGTCCTGGCGCCGCCACAGCTCGCCGCCACCGGCGGTGACCTGCCACAGCTCCTGCACGGTGGCGTGCGACACCGCGTGAGTGACCTGCCCGGGGGCGAGCTCGAAGACGGCGAGGCTGCCCAGCCCGTCCAGGACCAGCAGCGGGCGGACCACGGCGCCGTCCGGGGCGGTCACCACGGGGGCGTCGGCGGCCTCGGCGCTCTCGAACGCCTGGTGCCGTGCTGAGACGGACTGCTGCACTGACTGATCGTTCATCCGACGACCCGGCCTCTCTCGTACGACGGAGTTCCCGGGATCGTCCCCCGTCGCCGATCGGGCCACGCCCACCGCGGGGCCCGGCTTCGGCACCGGCCGGCATCCGGCCTCGGGACGCCCGCGCGGCCGCTACCCCGGGACGCCCCCGAACTCGCGCACGGCGTCGGTGACGATCGCCTCCAGCCGGGCGTGGTGGGCGCCGCGCCAGTAGGCCTGGCCGCACTCCGTGCACTGGGCGAAGGCGTCGTAGGAGCGCTCGGTGCCGTCGTGGAGCTGCTCGCGCACCGTGGTCTTGCTCACCGTGCGCAGGGTGCCGTTGCAGGTGGTGCAGCGGCTCCAGGGGGCGAGCGGCGGGGCGAAGCGGGAGAGCACGTCGCGCAGCTGCTCGGCGGGGCGGTGGCTGTAGACGTAGGCGCCGGCCCACAGCTCGCGGCGGCGCAGCAGGCCGCGGTCGCGGGAGAGCATGATGCGCTGTTCGGCGGCGGAGCGGGCGGCCAGCGCGGCGTCGCCGATGTCCGGGTTCTCGTACGCGGCGTCGAGGCCGAGCAGGCGCATCCGGCGGGCGAGGGTGCCGAGGTGGACGTCCAGCAGGAAGCGCGGCGCGGCGGGCGAGGGCTGCGGCCGGGCCACCGCCTCGACGCTGACGTGCTCGTCCTCGGCCGGGACGTACGAGCCGGGCACCGGCCGGCCGTCCACCCGCAGGGTGCCGACCTCGGTGAGCGGGACGCCCAGGGACTCGACCACGTGGCCGAGGCTGGAGGAGCCGTCGGTGCGCAGCGCGGTGCGGCCGGCCCGCCGGGGAGCGGAGACGAAGAGGTGCAGCTCGGGGGCGAAGTCGAGCCAGATCTGGGGTCTTTCCACGCGGCCAGCATGCCAGCGGACGGCGGGCCGGGGCCACCGGTTTGCCCGGCGCCGTCCTGGGCCCGTCCGGCGGACCGGCCCGGACTCGCCCTACGAGGCGGCCGCCGCCGCTGCCAGCGGCGCCCGGTCGCGCGCCGCCCAGCGGGCCACCGGGCCCATCGCGTACCCGGCGGCGAGGAACACCGCGCCCAGCACCAGCCAGCCGGCGAGCCCGCCGTCCAGCAGCAGGGCGGTGAGCAGCAGCGGTCCGAGGGTGCGGGCGACGGCCACGCCGGTGCCGAAGAACCCCTGGTACTGGCCGATCCGCTCGGGCGGCGCGAGGTCGAAGCCGAGCTGCCAGGAGCCGGCCGACTGGCGCATCTCGCCGGCGACCTGGAGGACGGCCGAGGCCACCAGCAGGGCGGCGAAGGCCCACAGCGGGACGTCCAGCACGGACAGCCCGCAGACCACGCAGGAGGCGAGCAGCAGCACCCCGGACGAGCGCACCGCGCGGACGGCGGAGTCCAGTCCGCTGACGTCGCGCGCCGCCCGGACCTGGAAGGCCAGTACGGCCAGGGTGTTGAGCACGAACAGCACCGAGCCGAGCCAGCCCAGGCCGGGGGCGCGCTGGGCGATCCACAGCGGCAGGATCAGGCTGAGCATCGGCATCCGCAGCAGCAGCACGGTGTTGACCAGGGTGACGGCGGCGTAGCGGCGGTCCCGCAGCACGGCCAGGCGCGGGCCGGTGCCCGACTCCCGTGGCGCGGGCGGGACTTCGGGCAGCCCTCGGAGGACGAGGGCGCCGGCCAGGAAGCCGAGTGCGGTGACGGCGAAGGCGCCGAGGTAGGCCGTCCGGGTGCCGACGGTGAGCGCGATGCCGCCGATGGCGGCGCCGACGGCGAGTCCGCCGTTGAGGGTTGACTGCAGGTGGGCGAGCAGTCCGGTGCGTTCGGCGGGCGGCACCAGGCCCGCGACCAGCGCCTGCCGGGCGGCGGTGAGGCCGGACTGCGCGGTGGCGTAGAGGCAGACGGCGAGCAGGAAGGGGGCGTACGAGCGGACCACCAGGAGGACGGCGACCACGGCGGCGGTGGCGAGCGCGAGCGTCACGGCGGTGCGGCGCGGGCCGCGGCGGTCGGCGAGGTGGCCGAGCGGCACGCCCGCCAGCGAGCCGAGCGCCCAGGCCACCGCGAGGCCCAGGCCGAGGGCGGTCGGCGACATGCCGACGACCCGGGTGAAGTAGAGCGCGGAGCAGGTGTAGTAGGCGCCGTCGCCCACCGCGCTCGCCAACTGGGCTGCGGCGAGGGTGCGCTGGGGGCCGGCGGGGGGCAGCAGGGCGAGCCGGGCGGCGCTCTGGTTCGGCACGTGTCTCCTGTCGGATGGCGGGACTGCGACTGCGGACTGCGGACGACGATTCGGGACGACGGACTGCGGACGGGCGGCGCGCGGGCCACCCGTTCGCAACCGCTCGGGGCGGTCCGTGGTGGGGCAGCGCCCAGCCTAGGGAAGAAGTGGACCATCCGACAGATCCATTGATCTTGCATCCACCTGGGCCACTTCCCCACCGCACCCCACCGCCCACTGCGCCACCCGCCGCACCACCGGGCGCACCGCCGGACGAGCCGTGAACTCCCGTACGACAGCCGTCCGTTGGCCCGTCGACCGGATCCGGCGCGGCCCCGCGCCGCCCCCGGCCGCCCGGCCGAAGCGCCGTCCGTACCCGCTCGGACTCCCCCGCCGGAAGCGGACCGGACACCTCCACCAGCCGACCGGAGGGCCAAGATTGACCGTGTTGACCCGTCAGTAGCGCCCTCCTATGCTCGACGGCGTTCGCGATCCGGCACCGGGGCCGGGGCCGTCCGTGCCCGCCCGATCCGGCGCCGTCCCCGGTTCGAAGGGTTTCCTCCCATCAGCACCTCCATCGCGCCCTCGGAGACCGCCGACCACCCGGACGAGCCGGCCCGCCCCGCCGACGACGACACCGGCCGCCGCCGCTTCCTCACCTACCTGCTGGCCGCCCCCACCCTCACCGTCGCCGCCCGGCTCGGCCTCGACGCCGCCGCACCCGCCACCGCCCGGGCCGCCGTCCGCACCGCCGAAGCCGCCGCGGCCACCCGGGCCGCCTCCGCGCCCCCGCAACTGCTCGGCCTGCCCGGCATCCCCGACGTCCTCGACCTCGGCGACGCGATGATCCTCGCCGGGCTGCCGACCTCCCACCTGCTGGTACTCGAAATCACCCCCGCCGGGCGTGCCGCGCTGTACCTGCCCCGGCTGGAGGTCGGCCAGGGCCTGACCACCGCGATCGCCATGCTGGTCGCCGACGAACTCGACGCCGAACTCACCGACGTGGACGTGCCGCTCTCCGACGGCCGCCCCGAACTGCTCTTCAACCAGCTGACCGGCGGCTCCAACTCGGTGCGCTCGCTGTACGACCCGGTGCGCGCCGCGGCCGCCGCCGCCCGCGCCCGGCTGGTCACGGCCGCGGCCCACCGCTGGAACGTTCCCGCGGGCGGCCTGCGCACCGCCGGCTCCGCGGTGCTCGCCCCCGACGGCCGCCGGCTCGGCTTCGGCGAACTCGCCGCCGACGCCGCCGCCGTGATCGTGCCCGCCGTGCCCGCCACCCCCAAGCCGGCCGACCAGCGCCGCCTGGTCGGCCGGCCCACCGGCCGGATCGACGCCCGCGACATCGTCACCGGGCGCGCCGAGTACACCGGGGACCTCCGGATCCCGGGCGCCGCGCCCACCGTCGTCGCCCGCCCGACCACCGTCAACGGCACCCTCAGGTCGCTGGACGCCTCGGTCGCCCGCGCCATGCCCGGTGTGCTCGCCGTGGTGCGGATCCCCACCGGCGTCGCCGTCCTCGCCGAGACCTTCGACCAGGCGCTCAAGGCCCGCGACGCGCTGCGCACCACCTGGAACCCCGGCCCGGTCGCCGACCTCTCCACCGCCGACGTCCAGGCCCGGCTGCGCGCCGCCCACGCGCCGTTCCTGCTGCCGCCGCTGCTCACCCCGTACCTGGACGGCGAGTTCGACTTCGCCTTCGTCAACCACGCCCCGATGGAGGTGCTGACGGCCGTCGCCGACGTCCGGCCCGGCCGCGCCGAGCTGTGGTTCGCCGCGCAGAGCCCGATCATCGCCCAGCAGACCATCGCCGCCGAACTCGGCCTGCCGCAGAACGCCGTCACCGTCCACGTGGTGCGCGGCGGCGGCTCCTTCGGGCGCCGGCTGTTCTTCGACGCCGCCCTGGAGGCCGCCCAGATCTCCAAGGCCGCCGGGCGCCCGGTCAAGCTGATGTGGACCCGCAACGACGACATGCGCCACGGCCGGATGCGCCCCGCCAGCCACCACCGCATCCGCGCCACCTACGGCCTCGGCCAGGTCCTCACCTGGGAGCACCGCGCCGCCACCGTCCGCACCGACCTCTCGCACGGCCTCGGCGAGGCCCTCACCGGCGCCGGGTTCAACCTCTCCGTCGCCGGGATCAGCCTCGCCCAGGCCTTCTTCCTGCTCACCGAGAAGAACCCGTACAACGTCGGCATCCCCACCCAGCTGCTCGCCGAGGTGCCGCTGCAGGTGCACACCGGCAGCTGGCGCTCCGTCTACTCGGGCATGGTGCGGGTCGCCGACGAGATCATGATGGACGAACTGGCCCGCCGGATGGGCCAGGACGAGGTCGCCTTCCGCCGCGCCCGGGTGCGCGACGCCGCCGGGCAGGCCCTGCTCGACACCGTCGCCAAGGCCGGGAACTGGGGCCGCCCGATGCCCGACGGCCAGGCCCAGGGCGTCGGCTACCACGACGAGAACGGCGGCCGGGTCGCCTACCTGGTCGAGCTCGACGCCACCGACCGCGCCAACCCCCGGGTCACCAAGGCCGTCATCGCCGCCGACGTCGGCCAGGTGATCAACCCCCGTGGTCTGGAAGCCCAGTTGACCGGCGCCCTGATCGACGGCATCTCGGTCATCCTGCAGGCCGGCAACCACCTGGACAACGGCGCCTTCCGGGAGGGGAGTTACGCCGACTTCCACTACGCCCGGCAGCGCAACAGCCCGCCGACGGTCGAGATCCACCTCATGCCGCCCAGCGGATCCCCCGGCGGCGCGGGCGAGTTGGGCGTCCCGGCCGCCTCCGCCGCGGTCGCCAACGCCTACGCCCGCGCCACCGGCACCAGCCCGCGCTCCTTCCCGATCGACTTCTGAGGACACCGACTCCCCATGCCCACCCACACCTTCGTCCTCAACGGGCAGCCCGTCAGCGTCGAGGCCCCGGACGACATGCCGCTGCTCTGGGTGCTCCGCGACAAGCTCGGCGTCACCGGCCCCAAGTACGGCTGCGGGGTGGGCGTCTGCCGGGCCTGCACCAGCCACCTCGACGGCCAGGAGTTCCAGCCCTGCACCCGCGCCGTCAAGGACTGCGAGGGCCGCACCGTCACCACCATCGAGGGCCTCGCCGACGGCGACACCCTGCACCCCGTGCAGGAGGCCTGGATCGACTGCGACGTCGCCCAGTGCGGGTTCTGCCAGCCCGGCCAGATCATGACGGCCGTCGCCCTGCTGCGCCGCACCCCCGCGCCGACGGACGCCGACATCGACCAGATCCAGAACATCTGCCGCTGCGGCAGCTACCCGCGCATCCGCGAGGCGATCAAGCGTGCGGCGGCGGCCCGGACGGCACACTGACGCGGCTGTGCCCCGCCCGGCGGACGGGCGGGGCACAGCCGGGTCAACCGGCCGTCAGCACGCGCGCAGGCCGTTGTGGAAGTACCAGTTGCCGTCGGTGTAGGCGCCGTAGGTGTACGCCGTTCCGAAGAAGACGCCGTTGGTGCCACCGATCTGGTACCAGACGTTGCCCTGGTTGTTGATGTCCTCGCCCCGGGTCCAGCACTCGATGTAGATCTCGTCCGAGGACCACGAGTACGAGCCCAGGTCGCCGGCGACCTTGGTCGTCCAGGAGTACTGCTGCGCGTAGACGCCCACGCCGTGGCCGCTGGCGTGGTACCGGAGGGAGTACCAGCCGTCGGCGGACGCGCTGCCGGCCGAGACGCCCACCGCGCCGGCCGCCAGTGCCAGCACGGCAGCCGTGGTCGCCCCGCGCCGCCCGATCTTCTTCATGATGTTCTTGACCATGAGGGTCCTCCTGTCCGGCCGGACGCCCGGTCCGGCCGCTCCGTTGCCAACCCCGTCGACCTCGACGGCGGAGCCAGCTGACCCGATCACCGGCACTGTTCGGTACCGCCTGACAGGAACTGACAACAGCTGACACGTCTGACGAACACACCTGCCGAACACGCCTTCCGCCGACCGGAGTCGATGAATCGCCCCTTCACCGCCGTCACCCATCGCTATGATCCGTACGCGACAAGCAAGCAGCGGCACCGAAGGATCTGACAGCTGACAACAGGGGGCCGTCATGGCGGAACACCAGCAGGAGCGGCGAGCCGCGCGAAAACCGCCCACCGCCGCCGAGAACTTCGCCGGCCAGCTGCGCACCCTCCGACTGGACGCCGGCCAGCCCTCGTTCCGCACCATGGCCAAGGCCGTCGGCTCGATCTCCCACACCACGCTCTACGAGGCCGCCTCCGGCTCCCGGCTCCCCTCCTGGCCCACCACCCGGGCCTTCGTCAGCGCCTGCGGCGGGGACGAGGAGGAGTGGCACCACCGCTGGCGGGCCGCCGTCAAGGGGGAACCACCCGCCGAACTCGTCATCCCGGCGCCGCCGACCTCCCCCGCACCCGCGCCGCCGGTCCCGACACCGGTCCCGACACCGGTCCCGGCACCGGTCCCGACTCCGTCCGGGGCCGTACGGATCGCCCCGCCCGCCCCGCCCGCCCGGCCGCCGCGCACCCGGCTCTGGACCCACGCGCTCA
Organism: Kitasatospora sp. NPDC030952; assembly: GCF_055571335.1. NCBI lineage: Bacteria > Bacillati > Actinomycetota > Actinomycetes > Kitasatosporales > Streptomycetaceae > Kitasatospora > Kitasatospora sp. NPDC030952. Next base: position 83,279 of record NZ_JBVIFM010000016.1, on the reverse strand, counting down.
GCCTGCTCCTCGGGCTGGCGCTCGGCGTCCTCGGCACCCTCGGCCTGCTCGCCGACCGCGCACCCGCCGCCCAGTCCCCAGCCCCAGCCCCAGCCGGCGCCCGGTCCGCCGCGCACGACTGCCCGAGCGCCGACCCCGACCTCCCCGCGCCCGGCGAACACCCGACACCGGGCCCGACCGGCCCCGGAACGCCGGCGCCCGACTGGGTCGCCCGGACGGCCTTCGGCCAACAGGCCGCCACCAGCACGGACTTCACCCTGCCGGTGCTGGCCCCGGTCACCCGCGGGGACGCCCTGGTGGTCTCCGTGCTGCTGACCGGCACCTGCCCCGGACCGGTCACGGTCACCGACAGCCACGGCGACCGCTTCCAGCTCCTCGGCGACGTCACCGACGCACTGCGCCACCGCGTCCTGGTGCTCGCCGCCTTCGACGCCGCCGCCCTCACCACCGCCGATTCGATCCGCGCCAGCTATCCGCGCTCCGAGGACTTCCACGTCGCCGTGGACGAGTTCCGCGGCGTCAGCACCCTCCGCGCCTTTTCCCCCGCCTCCGGAGACGCCGGCGGGTCCGCCTTCAGCACCGCCGGCAGCTCCGGCTGCGAACCCGGCGACCTCCTGGTGGGCGCGGTCGGCAGCAACGGCGGCACCGCCCCCGAGTTCGCCGCCGGCTGGACCACCCTGCCCGTCCTCCAGCTCTCCCCCGACCGCCTCACCACCGCCCACCGGATCGCCACCGGTACCGATGCCGACGCCACCCACTGCACCGCCACCGGCCGCACCACCGCCCAGTGGGACGCCGTCCTCGTCGTCCTCCACTGAGCACCCGCTCCACGGCCGGGCCGCACCGGCCCCAACGGTCAGGCGCGGCTCAGGGCCTGTCGAACACCCCTACCGAGCGCCCCCGTCGAACGCCCCCCACCGCAGCATGCCCCTATCGGCCGTCCAGCCAGGCCGCGATGCCCTCCAGCACCTCCGCCGCCACGTGCCCGGGCCGGGCGTACTCGGCCGGGGTGGCGGGGCCGCTGCCCGGGAGGAAGAGGTGGTTGAGCTCCGGGTGGATCCGCACCGTCACCTCGGGCCGGTCGGCGAGGGCCTGCCGCCAGCGCGTCAGGTCGTCCTCGACGGTCACCTGGTAGTCCCGGCCGCCCTGGAGGATCAGCATCGGGACGGACAGGCCGGCGGCCGTGGCCACCGGGTCGTAGTCGCGCAGGTCGAGCCAGTACGCGGCGGAGAGTCCGAACGGCAGGGCGTCGGCCGGGGTGTCCGGGGTCAGCTCGGGGCCCGCCACGACCGCGGCCTGCCCGACCAGGGTCTCCACCAGCTGCTCCAGCTGCGGTCCGGGCATCAGCGCCGCGAGGTACCGGGCGACCCGGACGGCCGCCTGGTGCATCGGCTGGGCGTCGGCGGCCAGCAACACCATTCCCGCGACCGGGGGTTCGGCGGCCGCGGCGATCCGGGGCGCCACCTTGCCGCCCATGCTGTGGCCGAGCAGGTGGAGCCGGTCGGCGTCGATCTCCGGGCGGGCGCGGAGCAGGTCGAGGGCGGCGAGCGCGGGCGGCAGGTACTCGTCGGCCATGGTGAAGCCGGCGGGCAGCCGGTCCGGGTGGGTGAAGGTCGGCTTGTCGAAGCGCAGGACGGCTGTCAGCCGGGTGGCGAGCCCCCAGGCGAGGTCCTTGAGCGGCTTGTTGGGGCCGCTGCTCTCGTCGCGGTCGAAGGCGCCGCCGCCGCTGAGCAGCACCACGGCGGGCCAGGGGCCCGGTCCGACCGGCAGGGTGAGGGTGCCTGGGACGGCGAGCGGTCCGCTGCCGAGCAGCACCTCGGTCTCGGTGAACCGCGCCGGGTCCGCGTACGCCGGCGGCCGCCAGGCGGCGCCGTCGCCCGGGTCCAGCCGCAGTCCGTGCAGCAGGCCGTCCGGGCCGACCGAGGTGACCACGGTGAAGCCGCCGTCCGCGCAGCTCACCGGGATGCGTACGCGCACCGGCTCGCCATCGGGTTCGGCCACCTCCTCGGCCCCTTCCCCCGCCACCTCCTCGGGCTCCGGTTCGCCGATCGCCGTCACCCCGCCGCGCCCGTCGGTCTCGGTCGCCCAGGCGAGCCGGAGCGCCTCGGCCGGGACGGCGGCCCGCAGCGGCGGCGCGAACAGTTCGACGGCCTCGGCGAAGCCCTCGGCCCGCAGCAGCGCGGCGAACGCGCGGGCCGTCTCGATTACTCGTCCCTGATCATCCCCCATGGTCAAGAACCGTATCAGGAACAGGATTTGACCCCACCGGCCGCCGAGTCACGCGCCCGGGTCGCGGCCGAAGAACGCCGCCAGCCGGTCGTACGCCGGGGCGTCCGCCGGCGCGGGGACTTCGGGACCGAAGGCCTCGCCGCGGTACTCGGGTTTGAGGGCGCCGTGCGCCCAGTCGAGCGCCGCGTCGGCCACCTGGTGGTCCAGCCCGTCGGTGGACTGGCCGGTGGCGTGCGCCAAGTCCCAGGCGTGGACGGCGAATTCGGTGGTCTGCTGGTCGACCGGGAAGCGGGCCGGGAGGGTGCCGCCGCCGGGCCCCGGCACGGTGCCGGTGAGGTCCCCGGCGGCGCGCCAGGCCTGGACGAGCCGTTCGGCGCCGGCTTCGAAGGCGTGCAGCCAGTCCTCCTCCACCCGGTCGAAGGGCTGTGACCAGTCCGGCCGGCCGCCCTCGGCCCGGAGGGTGAACTGCCGCAGGTCGTGGAGGAGGTGGCTGATCAGATCGCCGACGTCCCAGGCGTGGCAGGGGGTCTGGTGGCCGGCCAGCTCGACACCGGTGCCGTCGATCAGCCCGGCGGTCTGGGCGAGCGCCCGGGCGAGCAGGTCGATCGGGTCGTCCACCGCGGTCATGGCACACCTCTCGGTCGGGGTCTGGGTCCTGTCCGGCGGATCGTGTCGGATCAGCGCGCGGCAGGATCCGCCGGACAGGGCCTGGGGGGCGCACGGGTCGTGCCGGGCGATCGTAAGCGCGGTCACCGACGACCGCCCGGCACGACACCGCCGCCCCTGCCGGACGGGCCCTGGGCGTCAGGCGGCGAACCCGCCGTCCACCGACAGTTCGGCGCCGGTGACGTACCGTCCGTCCTCGCCCACCAGGTAGGCGACGGCGCCCGCCACCTCCGCCACCGTGCCGTAGCGGCCGAGGGCGACGAAGCCGCGCTGGAAGTCGGCGGAGGGGCCGTCGGCCGGGTTCATGTCGGTGTCGATCGGGCCCGGGTGGACCAGGTTGACGGTGATCCCGCGCGGGCCGAGCTCCCTGGCCAGCGCCTTGGTCAGGCCGATCAGCGCGGCCTTGCTGGTCGCGTAGAGCGCGGCGCCGGGGAAGACCACGCGCTGGGCGATGCAGCTGGCGATGCTGACGATCCGCCCGCCCTCGGCCAGGTGCTCGACCGCCGCCTGGGCGTAGAGGTACGGCGCGCGGACGTTCACGTCCAGCACCCGGTCGATCTCCTCGATCGAGGCCTCCTCGATCGGCCCGCCGGCGCCGGCGCCCGCGTTGTTCACCAGGACGTCCAGCCGCCCGAACCGCTCGGCGACCTCCGCCACCGCGGCGCGCACCGCCGCCGGGTCGGCGCTGTCGGCCCGCACGGCCCAGCCGGTCCGGCCCATCGCGGTGATCTTCGCGACCACTTCCTCGGCCCGCTCGGCCGAGCCCTGGTAGGTCAGCGCCACGTGGGCGCCGTCCTCGGCCAGCCGCAGCGCGATGGCCGCCCCGATCCCCCGGCTGCCGCCGGTCACCAGGGCCACCTTGCCGTCGAGCGCCGCCGCACTGTTCATCGTCATGTCTTCGGATCTCCTCGTTCACCGTGTTCCGATCGCGCCCCGGCCGGTGTGTCCGGCCGGTGTGCCGCTCTCGGGGTACGGGTCGATCCTGATCCGGATTCCTTGACGTCTCCGGCGGTATTCAGACGTTGCGTTCAATCTTCAACTACGACTCCGCGCGCCCCGGTGGTGCGACCACCGGGAGGTAGTACGACCCGACCCACGAACACGCCGGAACGGCCACCCCCGCACAGGGGTGGCCGCCGGTGTGGAGCCGTGTCAGACGGTCAGCGTCTGCCCCGGGAAGATCAGGTCCGGGTCGGCGCCGATGGTGCGCACGTTCTTGCCGTACAGGCGGTCGGTGTCGACGCCGAACTTGGCGGCGATGCCGCTCAGCGTGTCACCGCTCCTGACGGTGTAGCTGCCGCCGGAGGTGTTCCGCTCCGCCGCCGGGGCCGACTGCGCCGGCTTGGCCGACGGACGGCCCTGCGGGGCCTCCGCGGCGGGCGCCTTGGCCTTCGGGGCGGCCTTGGGAGCGGCGTGCTGGGCGGCCTTCGGGGCCGCCTTGGCGGAGCGCTGGGCCGGCTTGGCCGCCGAGGAGCCCGCGTCCGAGCCCGCGTCCGAGCCGGTGTCGACGGCGGCCGGGGCGCCGCCCTTGCTCAGGCCCGCCTTCTTGGAGCAGACCGGCCAGGCGCCCGGCCCCTGCGAGGCGAGCACCTTCTCGGCGACGGCGATCTGCTGCGCCCTGGTCGCCTGGTTGGCCTGGGGGGCGTACGCGGTTCCGCCGTACGCGGCCCAGGTGGAGGGGGTGAACTGCAGTCCGCCGTGGAAGCCGTTGCCGGTGCTGATGCTCCAGTTCCCGCCGCTCTCGCACTGGGCGACGGTGTCCCAGGCCGAGGAGGGTGCGGCGGAGGCCGAGGTGGCCGTGACGAGGCCGGCCACCGGCAGGGCCGCGACGGCGGCGCCCGCGATGACCGCCAGCCGCAGGCGGTTGCGCTTGACGGTGGCGGTGGTGTCGGTGGCAGCGGCGGTCTCGTGACGGGAAGTCATGAATGTCCTCTCGACAAGCCCCGGGCGGGCAGGCGGAACCAGGCCCGGGACACGGGCCGGTCGGTCGCGCTCACCTCACTCGTCGGGCGGCCGGACACGTGTCGGACGTGCCGTGCCGCCCCGGTCACCTCCACTCGCCGACGGCCTGTTCGAGCCGGTCTCGTCGGCGGGCACCGCCCTCGCGCCGGGGGTCAGTCGGCGGGCCGTGCGTCGGGGTGAACCCGGGTGGCGCTCGTTGCGCCGCCAAGAAAGCTAGGGGCATGTCCGGGGCACAGCAAGCAATTCTTGGTCATCGCAGGTCAGTTGACTGTTACCGGCGGTATCGATCAAGAAACGATGCCCGGTTCGACCGGGTTTGACCGCATTTTAAAGATCGAACGATCAATTTCCGTGCTCGCGCTCACATCTGTCCATCCGTGAAGTCCCGCACACCGTCGACGGTCCGTCACCGATCACTGACGGACCGTCACCACGACATCCGGAGTTCCCCGTTCGGCAAGGCGATCGAGTGGGATCCGTCACCACCGACACCCTCCGCGATCGCGCGAACGCGCTCAGCTACGGCCGTCGAGCTCCGCGTCCCGCGCCAGCAGCGCCGCCTGCACCCGGTTCTCGCAGCCCAGCTTGGCCAGGATCCGGCTGACGTACGTCTTCACCGTCGCCTCGCTCATGTGGATCCGGGCCCCCGCGTCCGCGTTGGACAGCCCCTCCCCGAGCAGCGCCAGCACCTCCAGCTCGCGCCCGGTGAGCACCTCCAGCCGGCGCCGCGCCGCCGCCCCGCGGGCGGCCGCCGAGCCGCTGCGCCCGGAGGCGAGCGAGTCGACGATGTGCCGGGTGGCGGCCGGGGAGAGGAAGGCGTTCCCGCCGGCCGCCGCACGGACGGCCTGGATCAGCTCGTTCGGCGCGGTGTCCTTGAGCAGGAACCCGGCGCCGCCCTCGGTCACGGCGCGCAGGACGTTCTCGCGCTCCCCGAAGGTGGTGAGGATGATCGCCCGCGCGCCGGGGGCGACCCTCCCGAGCTCCCCGAGCGCCGTCAGCCCGTCCATCACCGGCATCTGGATGTCCAGCAGCACGACGTCCACCCGGTGCGCCCTGGCCAGTTCCAGCGCCTCCCGGCCGTCGGCGGCCTCCGCGACCACCTCGATGTCGTCGGCCGACCCCAGGATCATCCTGATCCCGGCCCGGATGAGCGGCTCGTCGTCGGCGACGAGGACTCGGATCACGCTGGTCATTCCCCTCGAACGGTGGTGCGACTGGAGCACCATCCTCACATCCCCGCCCCCACCGTCCCCCGCCCGGGCCGCCCCGCCCGACGCGCCCGGCCTCGGCGGCCTGCCCGGCCCGCCTGCCTGGCCTCGGCGGCCCGCCCGGACGGTGTCAGCTCTTCTTGACGTACTCCACCTTCTCCACCAGCACCCCGCCCTTGAAGCAGAACCGCGCCACGTGGTCGTCCGACCAGGAGTCGCCCGTCTCCGCCTTCGCCAGCGAGTACCAGCGGCAGTGCGAGTCCTCCGGCTGGGGCGGGCCCGCGTGCTGGTAGTCGGAGGTGAAGAAGTCGTTGCCGGGCGGCAGCTGCCGCATCACCTCGGACCTCGACTCCCCGACCCCGATCTGGTCGTAGAGCGACTGCGACACCGTCGAGTCGCTGGCGCCCCGGACGAAGGCCACCACGCCCCAGGCCACCAAGCCCGCCACGATCAGCGTGACCGCGCCCACCCCGGCCGCGCAGCCGAGCGCCGGGCGGCGCCGACCGTCCTCCGCCCCGTCGACCGGCGGCAGACCGGACATCCAGTCCTCCTCCGCCGTCAGCACGGCTGCGCCCTCGGCCTCCGCCCCCTCGTACGGGAGGACGGCCGCCAGCCGGAAACCCTGCTCGGGCGTCGGACCGGCGTGCACCATCCCGCCGACCAGCCGGGCGCGCTCCCGCAGGCCGGTGAGCCCCTGTCCGCCGCTCACCACCGCCCCCGCGCCGGCGCGGGCGCCGACCAGCTCCGGCGCGCCCGGGTTGGTGACCTCCACCACCAGCGCGTCCGGCTCGTACCGGAGCGCGACCGCGATCGGCGCGCCGGGGGCGTGCTTGTGCGCGTTGGTGAGCGCCTCCTGCACGATCCGGTACGCCGCGTGGTCGACCGCCGCCGCGAGCGCCCGCCGCTCCCCCTCGGTACGGAACACCACCTCCGCGCCGGCCGCGCGGGAGGACTCCACCAGCCCCTCGACGCCGTCCACCCCGCCCCGGGAGGGCGCCGGGCCGGGGGCGCCTGCCGCCGGCGGCAGGGCCGTCGACTCGTCGTGCAGCACCCCGACCACCTCGCGCAGCTCGCGCATCGCGGCGACCGCCGCCTGCCGCAGCACCCCGACCGCCTCCCGTTGCCGGTCGCTGAGGGTGCGGTCCACCTCCAGCGCGCCCGAGTGCACGGAGATCAGCGCGAGCTGGTGGCCCAGGCTGTCGTGCATGTCCTGGGCGATCCGGTGCCGCTCGCGCAGCCGGGCCTGGTGCACCACCATCGCCCGCTCGCGTACCAGCTGGTCGTTGCGCTCGCGCAGCGCGTCCAGCAGGGCCCGGCGCTGCGCCCGGTAGCGGCTGTAGAGGGCGGGCAGCACGGCGAAGACCAGGAAGACGCCGAGCGACAGTCCGATGATCAGCTTGGACGAGCCCGCGGCGCCGTCCTTGAGCATCCCGAAGGTGGAGAACACCAGGTAGCTCAGCACGAAGGCGCCGACCAGCCGCCACACCCGGCCGATCCGCGCCCCGGCCACCCAGCCCGCGCACACCAGCAGCAGTACCGGCCCCACCGACCAGCCCGCGATCGCCCCGGTCAGCACCAGCACGGTGGCCGGGAAGCCGCGCCGCAGCACCCACAGCACCGCGACCGCGAGACCGAAGGGCCAGGCCAGACCGGTGCCGGCGACCAGCTCCAGCAGCCCGGTGAGCACGGCCAGCAGCAGCGCCACCACGGCCTCGCCCACCACCCGCCGGGGCCGCCACGGCCCCGGGAGTGCCGTCCGTACCACCTTCGACCAGGCCCGTGCGATTGCGTCCACCCGTCGAGGCTAACCGGGCGGCCGTCCGGGCCGCGGTCACCCTTCGTCGCCGGCGGGGCCGACGAAAGTCGCCTCTCCGGGGCCGCTGCCCGAGCCGCCGGCCTCCCCGAAGACCGTGAGCAGCAGCGCCACGTCGTCCACCCGCCCCGTCGAGCCGACCTCCCGGATCAGCCGCTCGGCCAGCTCCTCCAGCTCCTCCCCGGGCCGCCCGTGCGCCAGCGCCGCCCGCAGCCGGTCCACCCCCTGGTCGATCGCCAGCGCCGGGTCCTCCACCAGCCCGTCGGTGTACAGGGCGAGCAGCGAGCCGGGCCGCAACCGCAGCTCGCTGACCGGGTACGCGGCGCCGTCGTCCACGCCGAGCAGCGGCCCGCCCGGGACGTACAGCGCCTCGGCCCGCCCGTCCGGGTGGCGCAGCACGGGCGGCAGGTGCCCGGCCCGGCCGATCCGCACGGTGCCGTCGGCGGGGGTGAGCCGGACCAGGCAGCAGCTGGCGAGCAGCCCGGGGTCGAGGTCGAGCAGCAGCCGGTTGGTCCGGGCGAGCACCTGGTCGGGCGGTTCGCCGCCGCTGGCGAAGGCCCGGACGGCGCTGCGCAGCTGACCCATCGCGGCGGCGGCGCCGACGCTGTGGCCCTCGACGTCGCCGATCACCAGGGTGAGGTCGGCGCCGGTGATGATCGCGTCGTACCAGTCGCCGCCGATCTCCATGCCCTGGGTGCCGGGCAGGTAGCGGGCGGCGGTCCGGATGCCGGGCACCTGCGGCAGCCGGTGCGGCAGCAGGGCCTGCTGCAGACCGCGGGCCAGGGCGAACTCGGCGTCGTAGAGCCGGGCGCGCTCCAGCGCCTGGGCGATGAAGCCGCCGAGGCCGGTGAGCAGGCCGCGCTCCTCGAGGGTGAAGGGGTGCGCCCGGTCGAAGCCGAGGATGCAGCTGCCGACCGGCCGGCCGGAGGCGATCAGCGGCAGGAAGGCCCAGGCGCCCATCTCGTCCAGGGCGAGGCCCGGGTAGGCGGCGGCGAGTTCGCGCACCGACTCGAAGAAGATCGGGGTGCCGGTGCTGAGCGCCTCGGCGCCGGGCACCCGGGCGTCGAGCGGGGTGCCCTCGAAGCCGTCCAGGAAGCCGTCGGGGTAGCCGCTCTGCGAGACCAGGTGCAGCCGCTGCTCGCGCACCCCGTAGATGGCCAGCTCCTGGCCGCCGAAGGCCGGGAGGATCTCCTCGGCCACCGCCCGGCACACGTCGCGCACGGTGGCGGCCTCGGTGAGCGCACTGGCCAGCTGGAGCAGGTGGTGGGTGCCGCCGACGCCCCCGACCCCGCCCGTGCCGGCGCCGGCGGTGGCCGGGGAGAGCAGGGCGGCCGGCGGCTCGGCCGTGCCCGGCGGGGCCTCGGCGGCGACCACCCGGGCGGTGACGCCGTGCGCGTCGGGGAAGAGCGAGAAGGCCAGCCAGCCGTCCGGCGGGCGGGCGGCCAGGAAGGCGGTGGGCTGCTGGGAGAGCAGGGCGGCGCGGTAGCGGTTCTCGTAGAAGGGGTCGGCGAGCCAGGGCAGCACCTCCCAGGGGTGGTGGCCGACGAGGTCCGCCGCGCTCGCCCGCAGCAGTGGCTCGGCTGCCCGGTTGGCGTAGCTGATCAGGCCGTCCGGGTCGAGCGCGAGGACGCCCTCGTGCAGCCGCTCGACGGCGGCCGCGGCGGCGGTCAGGGTGCGGACGTCCAGGACGGCGCCGACCAGGTGGGTCCGGCCGTCGGAGATCGCGCCGGGCACCCGGGCCCACAGCTCCACCGGGTGCGGGCGGCCCGCCGGTCCGAGCACCCGCACCCGGGCGGCCAGCACCTCGCCGCGCTCCAGGGCGGTCCGGGCCGCGGCCCGGAACCCGGGCACGTCCCCGGGGGCGATCCGGCCGGTCAGGCAGCCCACCGTGCCGTCGAACTCGCCGGGCGCGAAGCCGAAGATCTCCCGGAACCCGACGTCCGCGGCGAGCGCGCCGGTGGCCACGTCCCAGTCGAACAGCCCGACCCTGGTGCTCGGCGCGGACGCCGACGGCAGCTCCACCACGGCGGCGTCCCCGGCCGGCTCCACCGGCTGCCCGGAGGCCACCGACTCGGCCAGCCCGGCGCCCAGTCGGGAGGTGATGGCGGTCAGCTGCGGGCCTTCCCGGGCCGGCCCGCCCTCGTCCGCGGCCGGCCACAGCGCGCTGAGCACCCCGAACCGCTCCCCGCCGTGCCCCACCGGCACGCAGACCGAGACGAACTCGTACGGCAGGCCGACCGCGAGCTGGGGGAAGCGCCGCATGGTGTCCTCGGAGTCGGACAGCGCGATGCTCCGGCCGCTCCGGAAGCAGACCGCCACCGGAAGCGGCCCGGCCGCCGCGATCCGCCGGAACGGGCTCATGATCGACAACGGCAGCCCGGCCAGGGTGCGCAGCACCAGCGACCGCCCGTCCCGCGACCGCAGGTACACCATCGCCGCGTACGCCCCGGTCGACCCCAGCACCCCCCGGACGGCCTCCGCCAACAGCTCGTCCCGCCGGTGCTCCGCCTCCGGGCCCGTCCCCCCGACCGGCTCGCCGGCCCCACCGGTCAGCTGCGGATGGCGCATGCTCCCTTGCTACGTCCGCCCCGGAACCGTGTCAAGGCGAACCCCCACCGCCTCCGGTCCACCTCCGCCCCCTCCGGCACCGGTTCGGCCACCCACGCCCCGCTCCCCCGAGCGGGTGATGTCCCGTGGATCGTCGCCGGGCCCGCGACGCCGGGGCGGCCGCCCCACGGCGATGGCCTGGGATGGTTCGGGGACTGTTCGATATCCTCGCGGCGGGTGGTGGCGCGGTGGCCGCCGGGGGTGGAGGCGAGGGCCGTATGAAGTCGTCCGAGGGGCCCGCGCGGGAGGCGGCGTGGCAGTGGGACGGGCCGGTGGACGGGGCCGACGGGGTGTCCGGGGACGTGATCGGCCAGGGTCCGGACGGGGGCGGGCCGCGGCTGAGCCGGCGCGGGCTGCTGGCCGGGGCCGGGGGGCTGGCGGTCGGCGGGGCGGCGTGGGCGCTGAGCCGTGCGGGTGGGGCGCCGACTCCGGGCCCGAGCAGGCCGCAGCCGACCGGGGTGTCCGGGCCGACGCCGCTGTGGACGTACCGGGGCGCACAGGCGATGACCCCCGAGCGGCTGCTCGCCCCGCCGCAGCGCCCGGTGTTCCTGTCCAAGGCCGGGTTGCAGGTCCTCGACCCGGCGGGCGGTGATCCCCGGCGGCTGCTGGTGTTCGACCCGCCGCGGCCCACGGACTGGCCGAGCGACCTCGAACTGCCCGGCGGGAAGGTCGCGATCGGGCCGGAGCACCTGTTCAGCACCGAGTCGAAGGGCCACCTGGACGCGCACCACTTGAGCGATCCGGCCGGCGACTGGAGCCTGCCGCTGCCGGAGGAGCTGCAGGGCCAGTGCAAGCTCACCGGCATGGACGGCGGTGTCCTCTTCGGTTTCTCCTGGGGCCGCGGCCGCCCGGAGCAGGCCTCGGCGGAGAACCGGGTGTTCGCCCTGCGGCCCGCCGACCGCTCGCTGCTCTGGTCGCTGCCCGCCGTCCAGCAGGAGCTGCCGGTCACCCCGCTCGCCGCGGACGGGAAGTACCTCGCCTGCGCCCGTTCCCTCGGCGACCACTCGCTGCTGGTGGTCCGGCGCGCCGCCGACGGCCAGGAGCTGTGGACCGCCCCCGGCCAGGAGGACCTGCGCTGGTGCGCCGCCGACGCCGGGCGCCTCTACCTCCCGGACGGCACCGGCGGCGTCCGCACCCTGCGGGTCTCCGGCGAGCCGGACTGGACGGCCTCCCCCGCCCGCGGCGAGTCCTGGCGGGCGCTGCCGCCGCTGCCGGACGGCCCCCAGGTGTACGTCCCGCGCGACAACGGCGTGGTCACCGCGCACGACGCGGAGACCGGCGCGGTGCGCTGGACCTGCCGGGTGCCGTTCCTGCTGGACCGCCGCAGCCGTCCGGTGGTCGCCGTCGGCACGCTGTTCGTCCCGGGGCCCGCGGCGGGCGGGGTGTGCGCGATCGACACCCGGTCCGGCCGACTGCTCTGGACCTTCCGCGACTCCGGCCCCGGCCGGGACGTCTGGGCGGTCGCCGTCGACGACCGTCACCTCTACGCGGGCCACGACGACGTCCTGCACGCGCTCCCGCTGGCGTGACTCCGCTGACCTGAAACTGCTGGGCCGGGAACGGCCGAACCGGCAGGATGGCCTGGTGAAGGTACGCCCGATCTCCCCCGACAAGCTGGCCGAGCTGCTCGCCGACCGGATCACCGAACTGCCCGGCGCCGGCGAGCGGTGGCTGCGGATCGCCGTGGACGGCGCCGGGCCCGCCCGGCCCGAGCTGCTCGCCGACGCCCTGGTGGAGCCGCTGCGGCTGCGCGGCCGGCCCACGCTGCGGGTGTCGGCGGCGGACTTCCTGCGCCCGGCCTCGATCCGGCTGGAGTACGGCCACCACGACGCGGACGCCTTCCACGACCTCTGGCTGGACGACGGCGCCCTGCTGCGCGAGGTCCTGGACCCGCTGGAGCCGGGCGGCACCGGCCGGGTGCTGCCCTCGCTGCGCGATCCGGCCACCGACCGCTCGACCCGCGCACCGTACGTCCGACTGCCGCCCGGCGGCGTGCTGTTGCTGGACGGCGCGCTGCTGCTCGGCCGCTGGCTGCCGCTCGACCTGACCGTCCACCTGGCGCTCACCCCGGCCGCGCTGGCCCGCCGCACCCCGGCCGACCGGCAGTGGACGTTGCCCGCCTTCGCCCGCTACGAGGCGGAGACCGGGCCGGCCGAGGCCGCCGACCTCACCGTCCGGGTGGACGACCCGCGGCACCCCGCCCTGGTCGAGCGGCCGTGACCGCGGAAACCGCCGGGGCCGGCCCGCGCTGGCAGTAGGGGCACCAGAACACCGCCCGGTCCCGGGGGGCCTCGCCCTGGCGGCCGGCCAGCACGGGTGTGACGCAGCGCGGGCAGGGCCGCCCGGCGCGGCCGTAGACCCAGTGCCGGTAGCCGGGCCGGGTGTCACCGGTGGTGACGTGGCCGGGGCGCAGCTTGTTGGCGTCGAGCATCTGCCGGGCGCGTTCCACCAGCCGGTCGGGGTGCGGGACTTCACCGACCTCGGTCCACGGGGTCACCCCGGCCACGAAGCACAGCTCGTTGGCGTAGACGTTGCCGATCCCGGCCAGGTTGCGCTGGTCGAGCAGGGCCTCGACGAGCGGCCGGGTGGGTCGGGCGGTGAGCCGGTGGACGGCCTCGACCGGGTCCCAGTCGGGGCCGAGCAGGTCCGGGCCGAGGTGGCCGACGGCCCGGTGTTCGTCGGTGGTGCGCAGCAGCTCGACGACGGGCAGCCGGTAGCCGACGGCCGTGCCCTGCTCGGTGCCGAGGACGGCGCGGATCTGGTGGGCGGGGCCGCCGGTCCAGAGCTCGCCGGGGCGGTAGACCTCCCAGTGGCCGTCCATCCGCAGGTGGGTGTGCAGGGTGAGGCCGCCGTCGAGGCGGGTGAGCAGGTGCTTGCCGCGCGGGCGGACCTCCAGCACCCGGCGCCCGGCGAGGGCGGCGGTGGCGTGGGCGGGCACCCGCAGCTCGGCGCTGGTCAGCAGCTGTCCGGCGAGGGCCCCGTGCAGCCGGGCCGCCACGCGGTAGATGGAGTCACCTTCTGGCATGAGTCCATTCTGATCCGCATGGCGGCCCGGCGCGGCACGGCCCCTCGGCCGGCACCAGGTCCGGCCGGACAGGGCTTAGTCCTCGGCCGCACCGTCCGCCGTCCGGCCCTCGCGCACCACGACCACCGGGCAGGGCGCGTGCTCGGTGACGTGGCGGCTGACCGAGCCGAGCAGCACGCCGGAGAAGCCGCCGAGGCCGCGGCTGCCGACGACCAGCAGCGCGGCGCCCTTGGCGGCCTGCAGCAGGGCGCCCGCCGCGTTGCCGGGCAGCACGTTCTCGGTGACCGCTACGGGCGGGTCCGCGCCGACCACCTTGGCGACGCTCCCGGCGAGCGTCTGGCCGGCCAGTTCCTCCGGGTTGAAGGACACGTCGGTAGGGGCGGCGGTCCCGCCCCAGCCGTAGAAGGCGGGGTACTCCCAGGCGGCGACGGCGTTGACGGTGCCGCCGACGGCCTCGGCGTAGTCGACGGCCCAGCGCAGGGCCTGCTCGGAGGCGGGCGAGCCGTCCACGCCGACGACGATCCGGGGTTTGCCACTCATGTGGGTGCTCCTTCGCTTGGTCCGGGTTGCCCGTGCCGGGTTCCGGCTGTGCCGTGTGCCGGGAGGCGACAGGTGTCACTGCTGAGCCCGACCGGCCTGGGTGAAACCGTGGGGTGGAACGCCGTCAGGGCCGGCAGGGCCGATCGCAGACCAGGTCGAGTCAACCACCCGTTCGAGCCCCCCGCCCGCTCGGCGCACCCGCTCCAGCGCAGCCTGGTCCGGCCCCACCGTGACCGGGGTCTGCGGGGCCGGGGTCCGGAGCCGGGGTCAGTTCACCGTCCGGGCGAGCCACGTCCGGATCGCTTCCGCCGTCGTCGCCACGTGCTCGTCGAGCATCGAGTGGTGGTCTCCGGGGACGTCGCCGGGGCGCAGGTGCAGGGTGGGCTCGACCGTCTCCTCCGGTCGACCCAGGAAGATGCGCACGTACGCGCCCATCGCCGCGAGCGCGGGCTCGTCCAGCCTGACCGCGGTACGGGCCGCCAGCCCGGTGAGCCGTTCCTCGTCCCTGACGGGGTGGGTGTCCAGCAGCACCACGGCCTCGGCGCCGACCCGCTCCGCGACGGCCTGGGCGACCAGGCCGCCGGTGGAGCGGCCCAGCAGCACCACCGGTCGGCCGAGCCGCCTGATCGAGGCGGCGTGCGTCCGGACGAGCGCTTCCACGTCCTCCGGCACCTCGCCGCCCTCGTACCCCGGGTGCGGGAGCAGCCACAGGCCCGGGAGGTGCCGGGCCAGCAGGCGGTACTCCCCGGGAGGCGAGGTGAAGGCGGGGAAGCAGACGATCGCCGGGCCCTCGCCGTCGCCCTCGCCGTCTCCGTCGCCCTCGCCCCCGCCGGCGCCGCCGCTGAGTCGCGTCGGGGCCACCGACGGGAGCGTCGCCGCCGACGGCAGCGCCCACGAGGCCGAGACGAGCAGGTGCATGGCCTCCTGGTGGCGGCCCAGCCCGCAGAGCCTGTGGTACAGGAAGGCGAGCGTTCCCGGGGCCGGCGGCGGGCGCAGCTGCTCGGCGATCGCCCTCGGCGTGGGGGAGTCGAACACCACGGTGGCGGGCAGGCGCAGGCCGGTCCGCTCCTCCAGCCTGTTGCGCAGCTCGATCGAGGTCAGCGAGTCGAAGCCGAGGTCGGGGACCGGGGTGTCCGGATCCACCTCCGGGTAGCTCAGTACGGCGGCGATCTCGGCGCACACCAGTTCCAGCAGGTTCGTCGGCCGGGCCGGTTCCGGTGCGCGCCGCGGTTCCGGCCGGGGAGTCCGGTCGTAGGCGATCGGCACCAGGACCGGCTCGTCGCTGCCCAGCGCCGACTCCAGGAGCGCCACGCCCTCCGCCGGGGTGAGCGGCACCGGGCCGGGACCGGCGGTCCGGTCGGCCATCATCCCGACCGTCCACGGGCCCCAGGCCAGGGAGAGCGCGGGGAGCCCCGCCCGCCGCCGGTGGCGGGCGAGTTCGTCCAGGTAGCTGTTGGCCGCCGCGTAGTTGGCCTGCCCGGCGTGGCCGAGCACGCCGGCCGCCGAGGAGAACAGCACGAAGGCGTCGAGGTCCCGGTGCGCGGTCAGCTCGTGGAGGTGCCAGGCGGCTTCGGCCTTGGGGTGCCACACGGTCGCCAGGCGTTCCGGAGTCATCGAGGCCAGGATCCCGTCGTCGAGGACCCCGGCGGTGTGCACGACGGCCCGCAGGTCCTCGATCGAGTCGACCAGTGCGGCCAGCGCCACCCGGTCGGTGACGTCCAGCCGGGTCTCGCCGCTGCGGCTGGCGACGACGACGCGCACGCCCTTGTCCCGCAGGTGGTCGGCGACCGCCCGGCCCAGCGCGCCGCCGCCGGTGACCAGGACGGTCCCGCGCCAGGCGAAGGCGCCGCCGCCGGCCACGGGGACCAGCTCCGCGTGCTCGGCGACGGTTTCCGGCCCCCCGTCGCCGAGTTCGGCCAGGGTGAACCTGCCGGGGTGTTCCCGCTGCGCGACCCGGACCAGGCCGGCCACCGCCGCTCCGGCGAGGTCGTCCGGCCGCACCAGGACGGTCAGGTGCTCGTGATCGGCCTGCAACTCCCGCAGGACGAGTGCCAGGGCGGCGGGCGCGTCCCCGGCCGGTACCTCCAGCAGCTTGCCCCGTGGGGGTTCCGACACTCGCTGCCACTGCGGGCGGTACAGGGAGCCCCGGCCGGTTCCGGTCGTCCGCGCGGTGAGCGACTCGACGTACGCCACCGGTCGGCCCGTCCGGTCGGTCACGTCGATCCGCCCCGCGCGGATGCGCACGCGCAGGGCCGTGGCGCCCCGGGCCAGCAGGTGCACACCGCGCAGGACGTACGGCACCCCGCCGGTGAGCAGCCGGGCCGGGTGCAGGGCCGCGTCGAACAGGGCGGGGTGCAGGGCGAACCGTCCGGCGTCGGGGAACTCCCCGCGCACCTCGCCGAAGAGTTCGTCGCCGCGGCGCCACATCCGGCTCAGCCCGCGGAACGCCGGACCGTAGTCGGCGTGCTCGACGTCGAGCTCCTCGGCGCCCGGCGGGGGCCACTCGCCGGTCTCCACCTGCGGGGGCGGCCCGGAGTCCAGTCGGCCGCTCGCGCAGCGGACCCCGTTCGCGTAGACCTCGAACGGCCGTGCGCCGTCGGGTTCCCCGGGCCGGACGACGACCTCGGCCCGCCGGGTCCGGGGCAGCGGCATCGCGGTGTGCAGGACCAGTTCCCCGACGCTGCCGCACCCGGCCCGCTCCCCGGCGTACAGCACCAGTTCCAGGATCGCCGTGGCGGGCACCAGCGCGGTCCCGTCGACGACGTGGTCGAGCAGCCAGGCGGGGCTGAGGTCGGCGACGCACACCACCTCGCCCGAACCGGGCACCACGACGGTCGACTCGATCAGCGGATGCTCGGCGCCCCGGTCGAGCCAGTAGCGCCGGCGTCGGAAGCCGCGGGTGCCGCGCAGCCGGGCCGCCGCCCGCTCGGGGTCGGTGGTGGGGACGACCCCTTCGACGAGGGCGCCCAGGGTGTTGCCCGGGCCGAGTTCGACCAGGGTGGCACCCTCGACCGCGGCCACGTGGTCGGCGAAGCGGACCGTCTCGCGCAGGTGTCGCACCCAGTGGCCCGGATCGTCCGGGCGGGCGCCGATGACCGGGATCGTCGGCGGACGGTACGTCAGGCCCTCCGCCACCCGGGCGAACTCCGCCAGCACGGGGTCCATCAGCGGCGAGTGGAAGGCGTGGCCGACGGTGAGCCGGGTGGCGTGCTCGAACCCGGCGGCGATGGCGAGGACTTCCTCCTCCGGCCCGGACACGACGACCGAGTCCGGGCCGTTGACGGCCGCGATCGCGGTGCGGGGGGTGAGCCGGACCTCGCTCTCGGCGGCCCGGAGGGCGACCATGGCCCCGCCCGGCGGCAGCCGCCGCATGAGCCGTCCGCGGGCGGTGACGAGCCGCGCGGCGTCGGGCAGCGACAGGACGCCCGCGACGTGGGCGGCCGCGATCTGCCCGACGGAGTGCCCGATCAGCGCGTCCGGGCGGTACCCCCAGGACTCCAACAGGCGGAACATGGCGACCTCGTAGGCGAACAGGGCCGCCTGGGCGATGTCGGTGCGGTGCACCAGCTCGGTGTCGACCGCCTCCCGTACCGCCGGGTCCAGGTGGGCCCAGGCCTCCTCGAAGGCCGCGCCGAACACCGGGTGCCGGGCGGCCAACTCCCGCCCCATCCCGGGCCGTTGCGCTCCCTGCCCCGGGAAGAGGTACGCCGTCCGCAGCTGCTCGTACTCCTCGACGATCACGTGTGCGTTGGTCCCGGAGATCCCGAACGCCGACACCGCGCCACGGCGCGGACGGTCCCGCGCCGGCCAGGGCGTCGGCTCGGTGACCAGGCTGACCCGGCCGGCCGTCCAGTCGACCTCGCGGGAGGGCTCGTCGATGTGCAGGGTGGCGGGCACCGTGCGGTGTCGCATCGCCATCACGGTCTTGATCACCCCGGCGACCCCGGCGGCCGCCTGGGTGTGCCCGAGGTTGGACTTGACGGTGCCGACCAGGACGGGGGCCGGCCGGTCCTGGCCGTAGGTGGCGAGCAGCGCGGCCGCCTCGACCGGGTCGCCCAGGGCGGTGCCGGTGCCGTGGGCCTCGATCACGTCCACGTCGGCGCCGGTCAGCCCGGCGTCGGCCAGCGCCTGCTGGATCACCGCGGCCTGGGCGGGGCCGCTGGGCGCCGTGAGGCCGTTGGAGGCGCCGTCCTGGTTGACCGCCGAGCCGCGCAGCAGGGCCAGGATCGGGTGGCCGTTGCGCACCGCGTCCTCGACCCGCTCCATGAGCAGCAGTCCCACCCCTTCCGACCAGACGGTGCCGTCGGCGGCCGCGGAGAACGGCTTCACCCGTCCGTCGGGGGCGAGGCCGCGCTGTCGGCTGAAGGCGACGAAGCTGTCCGGGCTCGCCATGACCGTGGCGCCCCCGGCCAGGGCCAGGTCGCACTGCCCGCTGCGCAGCGCGTCCGCCGCGAGGTGCATGGTGACCAGGGAGGAGGAACAGGCGGTGTCCAGGGTGAGGGCCGGCCCGTGCAGGCCCAGTCCGTAGGCGATCCGCCCGGACGCCACGCTGCCCGCCGAACCCAGGGCGAGCTGGGGCAGGAGCTCGTGGTCGGCGCCCCGGAACCGGCCGGCGTAGTCGTTGTACATCAGGCCCACGAAGACACCGGTGTTGCTGCCGCGCAGCGACTCGGGGGCGATGCCCGCCCGTTCGACCGCCTCCCAGGCCGTCTCCAGCAGCAGCCGGTGCTGGGGGTCGGTGGTCAGCGCCTCCCGCGGTGACATCCGGAAGAACGCCGCGTCGAAGTCGGCCGCGTCGGCGAGGAAGCCGCCGCGCGTCACGTAGCTGGTGCCGACGTGGTCGGGGTCGGGGTGGAACAGCTCGTCGAGGGGCCAGCCCCGGTCCGTGGGGAAGTCCGTGATGGTGTCCTGGCCGGCGGCGACCACCCGCCACAGGTCCTCGGGGCCGGCGATCCCGCCGGGGTAGCGGCAGGCCATGCCGACGATCGCGACCGGCTCGGTGGCACGGCGGGCGGGCGGCGGCCCGCCGTCCGTCCCGCCGGTCAGGTGGTCCGCCATCGCGCGGGGCGTGGGGTGGTCGAACACCAGGGACGGGCGCAGCGCGACCCCGAGTCCGGTGCCCAGCCGGTCGCGCAGCCGTACGGTGCCCAGCGAGTCCAGACCGGCCTCGGCGAACGGCTGGTCCGGCTCCGGTGCCCGACCGGTGATCGCCTCGGTCTCCCGGCGGACCAGGTCCAGCACGTACTGGAACCGCAGCCGTCGCCGGGCCGGCTTGCCCGAGGACGTCTGCGGGATCCGGCTGACCGGGCGGATCACCTCCGGTACCCGGTGCGGTGGCAGCTGCCGACGGCAGAAGGCCAGGACCGCCGCCGGATCGGCGTCGCCGACGACGTAGCCGACCGGCACCTCGCCGAGCACCGCGTCGGGCTCCCCCGCCACGGCCGCGTCCCGGACGTCCGGGCAGCGGGCCAGCACCTGCTCGAGCTCGGCGGGGTGGATGTTCTCCCCTCCCCGGATGATGATCTCGCTCGCCCGCCCGGTGACCACCAGCCGGCCGTTCTCCTCCCGGCCGAGGTCCCCGGTGGCCTGCCAGCCGACGGCGCCGGGCATCCGCAGCTGGATCTCGCCGTCGACGAACCGGGTCTCGATCCCGGGCAGCACGACGCCGTCGACGGCGACCTTCCCGGAGGCCTCCGTGCTGCCGTAGCCGTCGTGCAGCTCGTGGCCGGACGCCCGGCGGAAGCGGTCCCGCAACTCCTCCGGCAGCGGAGCGCCGGCCGACAGGCAGCGGGGCGGCAGCGGGGCCCCGACTTCCAGGAGCTGGGTGAAGACCGTCGGTACGCCGCCCAGTGCCGTGAACGGCGTCCGGCGGAGGAGCTCGGCCGCCGCCTCCGGCGTGAAGCGGTCCATCACGTGGGCGCTCGCGCCCAGGGCCAGCACGCCCACCACGCACATCGAGTGCCCGAAGGCGTGGAACAGCGGCAGCGGCCAGAGCAGGTGGTCCTCGGCGGACATGCCCAGCAGTCCCCGGTAGGCGTGGTCGGCCGACCGGAGCCAGGCCGCCTGCGTCGACAGCACGCCCTTCGGGTCCCCGCTGGTCCCCGAGGTGTAGTGCAGCCACGCGGGCGCGTCCGGTTCGAGGTCGTCCCGGGCCGGCGTACGGGTGGGGGCGAGCAGGTCGTCCACCGTCACCACCCGGACACCGGACATCCGTCGGGCCCGGGCCAGGTGGGCGCGGTCGGTGATCACCAGGTCGGCGCCGCTGTCAGCCAGCCGGAACCGGAGGTCGTCGTCGCCGATCCGCGGGTCGAGCGGAACGCCGACCGCGGCGGCGCGTTCGACGCCGAGGGTCGCGGCGATCGCGGGCACCCCGCCGGCCAGGTACAGCGCCACCCGGCTGCCGCGCTCGACCCGGAGATTGCCGGCCACCAGGGCCGTGTGGCGGGCGAGGTCGCCGTAGCTCAGCGCGCCGCGGGCGTCGGCGAAGGCGGTCCTGTCCGGATGCTCCGATGCGCGACGGAGGATCAGCTCGTGCATCTGGCACCCCTGCATTCCGCGGTGTGGTGAACGGGTTGTCGCAACGGTCACGCGTGGCGTGATCGTTCGTCAAATTCGCTCCGCCTCCGCGCGGCGGCACCACGGCGTTTCTCGTGGATTCCGCGGACCCGCGCCCCGCCTGGTCCGAGTCGGCAGCGGATGGCCCTCCGACCTGGAGAGCTGCCGGGTGGTGCCGGGACGGGCCCCGGCGCCGTTCTCGGGCGAGTCGCCTCGCTCACCTCAACTGCGGTAGGCCGCCCATGAGTTGGACATCCGCTGGGCCTGCCCCGGGGTGAACTGGGTCATGCAGGAGTCGTAGCTGTAGTCCATGAAGTTGTGGATCGGGTCGAGGGTGCCGCCGGGGCAGCTGTGCCGGCCCTCCGGGCAGCCGTAGGCGGCGCTGCGCTCGGGCGGGGTGTCGTCCACGTAGTCGCCCGGGGTCAGGCAGCCGCCCTGGAAGGTGTGGAAGAGGCCCAGCCAGTGACCGGTCTCGTGGGTGGCGGTGTTGCCCTCGTTGTAGTGGGTGGCGGGGCCGCCGGGCAGCGAGTCGTCCAGGACCACCACGCCGTCGTCGGTCGGGTTGGAGCGGTAGGCGTTGGGGAAGGTCGACCAGCCGAGCAGGGACTGCCCGAGGTGGGCGGTGTAGAGGTTGAGGGCGCCCTGGTCGCCCTTGCGCAGGGCGCTCTTCATCGCCCGCTCGGCGCCGGAGCCGGGCGTCATGCCGGTGTACCAGGCAGCGTTGTCGGTCCAGTCGGTGCCGGCCGACTCGAAGTGGAACCGGGTGGGGGTGTTGCCGTCGCCCTGGCCGCCGTAGGTGGCGTTGAGGTGGTCGATCTGGGCGGCGACGACGCTCGCGTCCAGCCGGCCGGCGTCCCCGGAGTGGATCACGTGGACGTACACCGGGACGGTGGTCGGGGCGGCGGCCAGCTGGACGTGCGCCGGGCCGAGCTCGGCGAGCCGGTGGTCCAGGTCCGCCTGCATCGCCCGGGCCTCGCCGGCACTCACGGCGTTCGGGTCCCGGCCCGCCCGGCTGCCGGCCGGCTTGCGGGCGGCGGCGTCCGCGTCGGCGGTGCCGTCGCAGACGGCCGCCACCGCGCGGTGCGGGGCCGGGGCCGCGACTTGGCTCAGACCGGCCGCCGCGATCAGCACGGCGGCGCAGGGGAACAGGCGGGGGGCACGCGAGCGCACCCGGACAGTACGGCGCATCAGCGCTCCTGACGGGGGAGTTGACGGGGAGGCGACCGCGCCCCGGGCCCGCCCACCGGCGACCGGCGCCCGGCGCGGACCCGCCGAGACTACGACGCCGGGAAGTCGATCTCCCGCAGGGCGCGCGCGGCGCCCCGGTCGAGTACCACTGCCGACGCACAGCCCGCCGGCGGCCGCCCCGCCCCCAGCAGCAGTCCGCGCAGCCTGGCCGCCGCGCCCCGGTGCCGGGCGAAGGCGTAGCGCGAGACCCGCCGCCCGCGCCGCCGCTGCCCGGCCCGGGCCTCGGCCGGGTCCGCGTCCAGCAGCAGCAGGTGCACCCGGCGCCCCTGCCGGGCGGCGGCCCGGACCAGCCAGCTCCGGACGAAGGGCAGCGTGCCGCAGTCGTGCACCGCCAGCGGGCCGCCGTCCAGCACCGCCCGGCGCAGCCGCCGGTAGTGGGCGAGCCGGGCGAGCGGCCGGTACAGCGCGTACGGGAGGCGGCCGGGCAGCCGGGCCGCGTACTCCTCGCGGACCAGCTGGGAGTCGACCAGCGAGGCCCGGACGCAGCGGCGCATCAGGGTGCTCTTGCCGCTGCCGGGCAGTCCGGTGACCACCAGCAGGTCACCGGCGGGGTAGTGCAGGGCGGCCGGGCCGGGGCCGCGCAGCTCGTGCACGCCGGTACGGACCACCCTGGCGGGACGGCCCCCGACCGGACGGCCCCCGGCGCGGCGGCTCTCCGCAGCGCGAGGCGGCGGCACCGGTGGTGCCGCCGCCCGCGGTATTCGTGTCCCCGTCACCGGCCCTCCGCCCGCCGCTCCCGCCGCCGTTCCCTCCCCGTAGCATGGCGGATTCCCAAAAACGAGTAAAGAGACGTGGTCAGGGCGGGTGTGGAGGGCCGCTGTCGGAGTTCCCTCAGCCCAGCTGCGGGGCGACCCGGGCGGCGACCAGCTCCAGGTGGTCGAGGTCGGCCAGGTCGAGCACCTGGAGGTAGACCCGCTCGCTGCCGACCGCCGCGTACCGGCCGAGCTTCTCCACCACCTCGTCCGGAGTGCCGGCCAGGCCGTTCTCCTTCAGCTCGGCCACCTCCCGGCCGATCGCGGCGGCCCGGCGGGCCACCTCGGCGTCGTCCCGGCCGACGCACAGCACCAGGGCGTTGGAGTACACCAGCTCGTCGGCCGAGCGGCCGGCCTGCTCGACCGCGGCCCGGACCCGGCCGAACTGGGCCGCGGTGTCCTCCACGGAGGCGAACGGCAGGTTGAACTCGTCGGCGAAGCGGGCCGCCAGCGCCGGGGTGCGCTTCGGCCCGGTGCCGCCGACCAGCACCGGGATCCGCTCCTGGACGGGCTTGGGCAGCGCGGGCGAGTCGGTGAGGGTGTAGTACTCGCCGGCGAAGTCGAAGGTGTCGCCGAGCTTGGTCCGCCACAGGCCGGTGATGATCTCCAGCTGCTCCTCCAGCCGCCCGAACTTCTCCTTCGGGAACGGGATGCCGTACGCGGTGTGCTCGGCCTCGTACCAGCCGGCGCCGAGGCCGAACTCGACCCGGCCGCCGCTCATCGCGTCGACCTGGGCGACCTGGATCGCGGTGACGCCCGGCAGCCGGAAGGTGCCGGCCGTCATCAGGGTGCCGAGGCGGATGGTGCTGGTGTCGCGGGCGAGGCCGGCCAGGGTGATCCAGGCGTCAGTGGGGCCGGGCAGGCCGTCGACGTCGCCCATCTTCAGGTAGTGGTCGGAACGGAAGAAGGCGCTGAAGGCACCGAGCTGCTCGGCGGTGCGGGCGACCGTGAGGAGGGTGTCGTAGCTCGCGCCCTGCTGGGGCTCGGTGAAGATGCGGAGATCCATGCGGGCCATTCTGGTACGGACCGCCGGTTCGGGAACGCACGGAACCGGCCATGCCACGGAAAGTCCCGAAGGTGGCCAAGGTCTCAGCACGGAACCGTCACGGCCCGGCTCGCCCCCTCGGCGGCTCGCCTACCGTGGACGGATGTTCGCGACCCCCGACGAGTCCTTCCGGCGCTCCCCCGACGAACCGGCCGGCTGCCCGCTGCCCGGCATCGTGGCCGCCTTCACGCCCCGGCTGGCCGAGTTCGCCTTCGAGCCCGGCTTCGTCGCCGCCGTCGACCAGCACGCGGCGATGCTGCGCGAGCTGCTGTACGCCCAGGGGCCGGAGCTGGCGCCCCGGCCCCTGGACCGTGAGGAACTCTCGGACTACGCGCTGGGCTTCCTCGACGCGCTCACCGAGATCGGCTGGCGCGAGCCGGTGGGCTACGACTACGCCGTCACCCGGCTGACCGCGATCTGCTGGCTGGTGCGCGACCAGGGCCTGCTGGAGGCCTGAGCAGCCGTAACAGCCCTACCGCGGCTGGTCGCCCTCGATCCCCGGCGGGTTGCCCGGGCCACCGGCCTGGGTGGTCGGCCGGACCGGCTGGTTGGCCAGCGCGTCCGAACGGCCCGCCTGGTACGCGGTGCCGCGCAGCCGCGCGGTCTCCTGCTCGGCGTTGTCCAGCCACCGCTCCCAGCGCTGGCGCATCGGCATGATCAGGCCGCCGCCGACGCCGACCACCAGCACACCGGTGACGGTGGCCAGCGCGGCGATCAGCACCGGGCCGGTGATCGCGGTCGCGATCCCGGCCTGGCCGAGCGCCGCGATCACCCCCAGCGCCACGATGAACGCCCAGGCCACGGTGGAGACGGTACGGCCGTACGAGGCGCCGGAGAGCGCGTTGCCGACGATGTCGCGCACCCCGTTGGCGATGGCCATCGCCACCACCACGATCGCCACCGCGACGATGCCCCGGGGCAGCCAGGCGACGATGCTGTGGATCATCACGCTGATCGGGTTCGGGCCGAAGACGCCGAACGCCAGCTGCAGCGCCATCAGCAGGATCGCGTAGTAGACGATCTTGCAGATGATTCCGGTCATGTCGTACTTCGAGCCGCTCAGGTAGCGGGCCATCCCGGCCCGCTCGGCGACCTTCTCCGAGCCGACCCGGCGAAGCACGCGGTCCAGGACGCGGGCGATCGCCTTGGCGACGATCCAGCCGATGGCCAGGATCACCAGGAAGGCGATGAACTGCGGGATGACCTTGGCGATCTTGCCCCAGGCCTGGGTGAAACCCGACCCGAAGTCGACGGAGAGTGCGAGCTGCTGAGCCACGAAGTCCTCCACTCGGTGACACGGCGCCACGAGCGGCGCAGGCGACCCCCACCCTTCGTGGATAGCAGCACCCCGCCCGACCCGCGCGCGCCCGGCTGTCCGGGATGGTTCCGTCGGGTGAACACCCCCGCCCTCCGCACGCGTACAGTGGCGGTCCAGACCGAGAGGTGAGGGGTCGCGGTGACGGAGCCGGACGGTGCGCAGGTGATCGGGGACAGCACGGACACGGCCGCGCACCGGGCGCTGCGGTGGCGGGTGCGGCCCGCCGCTCCCCGGGCCGCCGTCCTCGTCCTCCACGGCGGCGAGGAGCACAACCTCGCCCGCCCCCGGCGCCTCAACCTCCCGCTGCTGCGCATGCACGGCTTCCTCCGCGCGCTCAGCAGGGAGACCGCGGCCGAGGCGATCGCCATCGGCACCGTCCGCTACCGCCACCGCGGCTGGAACGGCGCCCGCGCCGACGCGGCCCGGGACGCGCTCGCCGCCCTCGACGAACTCACCGGGACGCTCGGCCCGGTGCCGACCGTCCTGGTCGGCCACTCCATGGGCGGCCGCGCCGCCCTCCGCGCCGCCGGCCACCCCGCCGTCACCGGCCTGGTCGCCCTCGCCCCCTGGTGCCCCGCCGAGGACCCCTGCGACCACCTCGCCGGCCGCGACGTCCTGCTCCTGCACGGCGACCGCGACACCGTCACCCTGCCCGCCGACACCCGCGCCTTCGCCGCCCGCAGCCGCGCCGCCGGCGCCCGGGTCTGCGGCTACACCGTCACCGGCAGCGGCCACGCCATGCTCCAGCGCATCCCGGACTGGCACCGCGCCACCACCCGCCTCACCACCGCCCTCCTCGGCCTCCACCCCCTCCCCGCCGAGACCGCCTCCGCCCTCGCCCTCCCACCCACCTCCCCCGAAGCCCTCACCCTCCCCCTCCCCCACCAACCCCGCACCGGCCCCGCCCGCGCCTGAGCCCGCCCCAGGGACGGCCGCGCGGTGCTACGTGCGGTGCTGGTCGGGGTCGGGGGCCGGGGTGGGGAGGTGGCCGGTGAGAAGGGCGTGGCCGAGGGGGGTGGGGCGGTGGGTGACGGTGCGGCCGGTGCGGTCCTTGGTGGTGAGGCCGGAGTCGGCGAGGACGGTGGCGTGTTCGCTGGCGGAGGCGGTGGAGATGCCGAGGTGGGCGGCCAGGTCCTTGGTGGAGCACGGGCCGTGGGTGGCGATGGCCTCCAGGGCGGCGGCGCGGGTCTGGCCGAGCAGCGCGGTGAGGGTGCGGCTGGGGGTGGGTTCGGGCTCGGGCCGCAAGGGGCCGCCGATCCTCGCCGGGTAGAGGAGGACGGGCTGCTGCCGCGGGTCCTCGAAGCGGGCGATGACCGGCCGGCGGGGGCCGAACACGCAGGGCTGGAGCAGGAGTCCGCGGCCGTCCAGCCGTAGGTCGTGCCGGCAGCCGCCGACCAGCGGGAAGCTGAGCACCGGGCGGCGCCAGGACAGTGCCGGGTGCAGCGAGCCGAGCACCTCGTCCGGCCCGGTGGTCCGGCGGCGCCGGCCGTGCTCGGTGGTGACGATGGTCTCGATCTGCCGCCGGTAGGGGTCGATCGCGCGGGTCTGGTAGTCGGCGGTGACGTTGCCGAGCAGCCTCCTGGCCCGCCGGTCGCCCGCCGCCACGCCGCGTGCGAAGGCGCTCAACTGCCGCTCCCCGCCCACCGATCGCAGGTGGCCGCGGAGCGGCTCCTCGGGTGCCTCCGCGGTGGCGCTCTCGGTCGCGCCGGGGTCGCGGCGGACGGTGAGGAACTCGGGGATCGCCGTGGAGGTGTAGAGGTCGAAGAGCAGCGAGGTGCGCGGGTTCCAGGAGGCCCGCAGGCGGTTGCGCCAAGCCTGGAAGCGCGGGTCGCACCGGCCGCTGATCAGGGCGTGCACGCTGAGGGACAGTTCCATCGACATGTCCGGGCGCTCGGCCACCCGGGTGCGTTCGAGGTCGTCCGTACCGAAGAAGATTCGCAGCACGGACAGGATCGTCACCCCGCCGGCGGCCGGACCGCAACACCCTTCGGCGAGAACCGAATCCATTGCCCCGCGCCCGCGGCCCGGGCAGGCTCGGTGGGGCCGGCCGGGTGCCCCGGGTGACGGACCGGGGCACCCTCGCCGGGAAGCGGGCCCGGGGCCTGACGGTGGCGGATGGTGGCAGGCCGTCAGCCCAGCTCGGCCGCGGACTCCACGACGACCCCGTAGAGGTCCCCGATGGTGGCGAGCGCGCCCCGGTGGATCTGCTCGGCGGTGAGCTCCGCGGTGCCGGAGCCCAGCGGGCGGGTGGCGCAGGCCTCCGCGACGACCGTGGGGCGGTTGCCGCGCAGGAAGGCTCCGGCGGTGGTGAAGGCGACGCACAGGTGGGTCATGAACCCGGCGATCACCACCTCCTGGTGACCGGCCGCGTCCAGCAGTTCGCCCAGCTCGGTGCCGACGAAGGCGTCCGGGACCTGCTTGACCACCACCCGCTCGCCCTCGACCGGGGCCACGCGCGGGTGGATCTGTCCGATCTCGGCGCGGATGTCGTACGGGGTGCCCTCGCCGCCGTCGTTGATCACGTGGATGACGGTGGTACCGGCCGCCCGGGCCCGGGCGAGCAGGTCGGCGGCCGCGTCCAGGGCCTCGCGCCAGCCGGTCAGCTCCATCACGCCGCGGGTGTAGGTGTTCTGGTAGTCGATCAGGACCAGGGTGGCCGCGGCGAGCGGGGCGGGCTTGTCGTCGAGGCCGTCGAGGGTGCGCAGGGTGGTGCTGGGCATGGCTGTGCCGCCTTCGTCGTTCCGGGGGTGTCCGGGTTCGAGGATTCGAGGAGTGTTCTGGCAGGTCACGCGTGGTGCGGCCTGCCTCTGGAACGCTACGGGCCGGTCCGCCATGGCGGCAATGCCGTCTAACATGCAGATTCCGACATCGGGGATCGGCACAGCGAACGCCCGGCACAGAGAACGCCCGGCGCTGCGAACACCCGGCACAGAGCAGGCCCGGCACAGAGGGGGAGCCCGTGGAGAGCCCGCAACGGCTGATCGTCATCATCCTGTTCGAGGGCGTCGACCTGCTGGACGTCACCGGGCCGCCGGAGGTGTTCTCGCTGGTCCGGCGGGAGAGCGAGGAGGCCGCCGGCTACCGGGTGGTGCTGGCCGCCGAGACCACCGGGCCGGTCACCACCGCCGCCGGGGTGCGGATCCTGCCCGACCTCACCTTCGACCAGGCCGCCGCCGCGGGCGGCATCGACACCCTGCTGGTGCCCGGGGCCGTGGAGGTCGACGAGGCCCGCAGGGTCCGGGCGCTCACCGACCCGGCCGTGGTCGAGCACGTCCGCACGCTGGCCGCCCGCTCGCGCCGGGTCGCCTCGGTCTGCGTCGGCGCCCACCTGCTGGCGGCGGCCGGGCTGCTGGAGGGCAAGCGGGCCACCACCCACTGGTCGACGGCGGGCCAGCTGGCCGCCGAGTACCCGGGGATCGAGGTCGACGCCGACCCGATCTTCATCCGCGCGGGCGAGGTGTGGACGGGCGCCGGCATCAGCGCCTGCCTGGACCTCTCGCTCGCCCTGGTCGCCGAGGACTTCGGCGAGGAACTCGCCCTGCGGGTCGCCCGGCAGCTGGTGATGTACCTCAAACGCCCCAGCGGCCAGAGCCAGTTCAGCGTCCCGCTGGAGCCGGTCTCCACCACCCGGCGGATCGAGGAGCTGCGCCACCACATCCTGCGCAACCTCTCCGGACGGCTCACCGTGCCCGCACTCGCCGCCCACGCGCACCTCAGCGAACGGCAGTTGGTCCGGATCTTCAAGACCGAACTGGACACCACCCCGAGCGCCTACATCGAGTCGGCGCGGGTCGAACTCGCCCGCCACCGGCTGGAGTCGGGCGACGACACGCTCGAACGCATCGCCACCGCCTGCGGGTTCGGCACCACGGACACCCTGGTACGGGCCTTCCGCCGCCGGCTGGACACCACGCCGACGGACTACCGGCAGCGCTTCCGTACGGCCACCGGTCCGGGCGCGACCCCGGGCGCCGCGACCCCGGTCACCGCGGCCCCGGTCACACCGCCGGCAGCCGCACCGTGAAGGCCGTCCGGCCGGGCCGACTGACCGCCTCGACCGTACCGCCGTGCGCCTGGACCACGGCCCGGACGATGGACAGGCCCAGCCCGGTCGAGCCGGTGGCCCGGGAGCGGGCGCGGTCGCCCCGGACGAAGCGCTCGAAGACCCGCCCCAGCAGCTCCGGCGGGATCCCCGGGCCGTCGTCGATGACACTCAACTCCACCTGGTCGCCGACGAGTTCGAGACCCAGCTCGACCGCAGTACCGGCCGGGGTGTGGGTGCGGGCGTTGGCCAGCAGATTGGCCGCCACCTGGCTCAGCCGGTGCTCGTCCCCGCGCACCAGCACCGGCTCCTCCGGCAGCACCAGGCGCCAGCGGTGGTCGGGGCCGGCCGCCCGGGCGTCGGCCACCGCGTTGAGCGCGATCCGGGTGAGGTCCACCTCGTCCTCGGCCAGCGGACGGCCCGCGTCCAGCCGGGCGAGCAGCAGCAGGTCCTCGACGATCGCGCCCATCCGCAGCGCCTCGGCGTCGATCCGCTCCAGCGAGTGCCGCACCTCGCCGGGCACCTCCCCGGGGTGCCGCAGCGCCAGCTCGGCGTGGCCGCGGACGGCCGCCACCGGGGTGCGCAGCTCGTGGCTGGCGTCGGCGGCGAAGGCGCGCAGCCGCTCCTCCACCGCGTGCCGGCGGGCCAGCGCGTCGCCGACGTGGCCCAGCATCCGGTTGAGCGCCGCGCCGACCCGGCCGACCTCGGTGCGCGGATCGTCGTCCGGCACCCGCTCGGCCAGCAGCACCTCGCCGCTGGCCAGCGGCAGCGCGCTCACCCGCTCGGCCATCCCCACCACCCGGCGCAGCGGGCGCAGCGACCAGCCGACCCAGACCGCCCCGGCGGCGCCGGCCGCGGTGACGGCGATCGCGAAGACGGTCAGTTCGAGGGTCTCCAGGCGCTCCACGGTGTCCTCGGCCGGGCGCAGCGGCAGCCCGCTGACCAGCACGTCGCCGTCCCGCCCGGCCACCGCCCGGACCCGGTAGTGGCCCAGGGTGCCGCCGAGGTCCAGGGTGCGGGCCGGGCCGCCGGCCGGCAGGGCGGCCAGTCGGCGCTGCTCGTCGGGCGTGAAGGTGACCCGGTCGTCCGCGTCGTCGGGGTTGTCGACGTCGTCGGCGTCCCCGTCCACCACCCCGGCGGCGGTGACCTTGCCGCCGAGCAGCCGCACGCCCAGGGTGCCGGGGGTCTGGGCCCGGGTGTCCGGGCCGGCACCGGCGCCGGTGTGCTCCAGGCTGGCGGCGTAGCGGCCGCCGGCCTCGGCGAGCTGCTGGTCGAGCCGGTCCACCAGGAAGTGGCGCAGCGCGGCGGCGGTGGCGAAGCCGACGGCCGCGCAGGTGACCACCAGCAGCACCAGCAGGCCCGCGATCAGCCGGGCGCGCAGGGTGCGGGGCAGCAGCCGGCGCAGGGCCGTGGCGGCTCGGGTCGCCGCGCGACGCACAGCGCGGCTCACGGCGCGGCCTTGATCAGGTAGCCCGCGCCGCGCACGGTGTGGATCATCGGGCTGCGGCCGGCGTCCAGCTTCTTGCGCAGGTAGCTGATGTACAGCTCGACGATGTGCGCCTGCCCGCCGAAGTCGTACGACCAGACCGCGTCCAGGATCTGCGCCTTGCTGAGCACCTGCCGGGGGTGGCGCATCAGGTGGGCGAGCAGCGCGTACTCGGTCGGGCTGAGCTCGATGGTCTCGCCGTCGCGGGTCACCTCGCGGGCCCGGTCGTCCAGGACGAGGTCGCCGAGCACCAGGGCGTGCGCGGGCGGACGGCGCGGCCCCTCCGTCGGGGCGGCCCGGCGCAGCAGCCCGCGCAGCCGGACCACCACCTCGGCCAGGCTGAACGGCTTGGTCACGTAGTCGTCGCCACCCGCCGCGATGCCCGCGATCCGCTCCTCGACGGCGTCCCGGGCGGTGAGGAACAGCACCCGCACCTCGGGCTGCCCGGCGTGCAGCCGGCGCAGCACCTCCAGGCCGTCGAGGTCGGGCAGCATCATGTCGAGCACCACCGCGTGCGGCCGCCACCGCTCCGCCTCCCGGACGGCCTCCAGGCCGGTGGTGACGCCGCGCGCCTGCCAGCCCTCGTAGCGGACGGCGCCGCAGACCACCTCCACCAGGTCCGGCTCGTCGTCGACGACCAGGACGCGCCAGTCCGGACGGTCGTCCGGGCGGTCCTCCGCGCGCCCGCCCGGGCGGTCCTCCCGGTGGTCGGCGCTGTCGTCCATGGTGCTCCTTCGGCTCGGCGGTGGACGGCGTTCATTGTGGCCCGCCGCGATGAGAAACCCGTGAGATCACCGGGACTGGTTCGTACACCAGAACATAGCTGCTGAACTGCGACGATTATGGTCCTGACGGGTGCCGGGCCGAGCTTCCTCAGAGGTGACTCAGAGCTTGCGCTGACATCGTGGACCATCCCGGCGGGGCCGTGCCACCGCCGGGAGTCAAGGAGGATCCGCGATGAGCACTGCCACCGTACCGAAGTCCCGGCAGGCGCCCGCCGGCCCGCGTCACCGGGCCGTGGCCCGCCCGCCGCTCGCGCTGCCGCCGGGCGCCGCGCTCGGCCTGATCGCCGCCGGCGCGCTCGGCGTGCTCGGGCTGTGGTGGGTGAACACCGCCGCGGTGGTCGGCGCGGCCGGCTGGCTGACCGGCGCCGGGCGGATCGCCGGGCTGCTCGCCGGGTACGCCGCGCCGGTGCTGCTCCTGCTGATGGCCCGGCTGCCGCCGGTGGAGCGCGGGGTCGGCGCCGACCGGCTGGCCCGGTGGCACGCCTACGGCGGCCGCTGGCTGGTCGGCCTGGTCACCGTGCACGTGCTGACCGTCATCTGGGGCTACGCGCTCACCGACGGGCGCGGGCCGGTCGGCGAGGGCGTCGAGATCGTCTTCCACTACCCCGACATGCTCAAGGCCACCGCGGGCACCCTGCTGATGCTCGGCACCGGAGCGGTCTCCGCCCGGGCGGCCCGCCGCCGGCTCTCCTACGAGACCTGGTACTACCTCCACCTGGCCACCTACCTCGCGGTCGCGCTCGCCTTCGCCCACCAGCTGACCACCGGCGCCGACCTCGGCGGCGGCCCCGGCCGGGCCGCCTGGTACGCGCTCTACTTCGGGACGGCGGCGCTGCTCGGCTGGTACCGGCTGCTGTGGCCCTGGCTGCTCGACCGGCGGCACGGGCTGAAGGTGGCCGAGGTGCGCCCGGAGGGCCCCGGCGTGGTGTCGCTGTTCCTGTCCGGCCGGCGGCTGGACGAACTCCGCGCCGAACCCGGCCAGTTCTTCCGCCTCCAGTTCCAGGCCCCCGGACTGCGCTGGGCCGCCAACCCGTACTCGCTGTCCGCACCGGCCCGCCCCGACTTCCTCCGGTTCACCGTCAAGGACCTCGGCGGGCACAGCGCGGCCGTCGCCCGGCTGCGGCCGGGCACCAAGGTACGGGCCGAGGGCCCGTACGGGGCCTTCACCGGACGGCAGCAGCGGCAGCGCAAGGTGCTGCTGCTCGGGGTCGGCGTCGGGATCACCCCGCTGCGGGCGCTGTTCGAGACCCTGCCGGGCGACCTCACCCTGGTGCAGCGGGCCCGGCGCGCCGAGGACGTCCTGTTCCGGGCCGAGCTGGCCGACGTCGCCCGCCGACGCGGCGCGGTGGTGCACGAGCTGCTCGGCTCGCGGGAACAGGTCGGCGACCTCGGTACGGCGCTCGCCCGGCTGGTGCCCGGGCTGGCCGAGCACGAGGTGTACCTGTGCGGGCCCGAGGCCGTCACCGCGGAGGCCGTGCGCGGGCTGCGGGCGGCCGGGGTGCGGGCGGGGCGGATCCACCACGAGTCCTTCGCCTTCTGAGCCCGTACGCCCGAGCGCGCTGAGGCCACCCGCCTGAGCCCGCCGTCTGTCCGTAGTCCGAACATCCGAAGGAGTTGTCCCGCCGATGCGCCGAGCCGTCGTCACCAGTGCCGCCACCGCCGCCGGGGTGGTGCTGCTGCTCTCCCTCAAACCGCACCAGGCCACCGGGTCCGCGCCGGTGATCAGCTCGGGGGCGGGGTCGTCCTCGGGCTCTTCGTCGGGCTCTTCGTCCGGTTCCTCGTCCGGCTCGTCGTCCGGTTCCGGGACCACCGGTGCCCCCGACACCTCCGCCTCCCCCACGCCCGCACCCGCGTCCGGCGGCGGTGCCACCCGGAAGATCAGCGGGGACACCGTGAACACCCGGTACGGGCCGGTGCAGGTGCAGGTCACCCTCAGCGGGAGCCGGCTCACCGGCGTCGACGTGGTCAAGTACCCCACCGAGGACCGCCGGGACCGCGAGATCAACACCGACGCCCTGCCCACCCTCAACCAGGAGGCGATCTCCGCGCAGAGCGCCCAGATCGACGCCGTCAGCGGCGCCACCTACACCAGCGACGGCTACATCCGCTCGCTGCAGAGCGCCCTCGACCGGGCGAAGGGCTGATCGCCGGTGCTTCGGCACGCCGAGCCCGTGATGGGCACCGTCTTCTCCATCGCCGTCCGCGACCCCGGGCCCGCCCTGCCCGAGGCGCTGCGGCGGATCGCCGAACGGCTGCACCGGATCGACGCGGTGTTCTCCACCTACCGGCCGGACAGCGACATCAGCCGGCTCGACCGGGGCGAACTGGCCCTCGCCGACTGCGATCCCGAGGTCCGTACGGTGCTCGACGCCTGCCGCGAGGTCGCCGCCGAGACCGACGGGTACTTCACCGAACGGCCCGGCGGGCGGCTCGACCCCAGCGGCTGGGTCAAGGGCTGGGCCGTCGAGGAGACCGCCCGGCTGCTGCGGGCCGCCGGCGCCCGGCAGTTCTGCGTCAACGGCGGCGGGGACGTCCAGACCTCCGGCGGGCCGTGGCGGATCGGCATCGCCCACCCCCGGCGACCCGGCGACCTCGCCGCCGTGCTCGGCGGCCACGACCTCGCCATCGCCACCTCCGGCACCGCCGAGCGCGGCGCCCACATCCTGGACCCGCACACCGGCCGCCCCGCCGACGGCCTCGCCTCGCTCACCCTGGTCGGCGCCCCCGGCACCGGCATCGCCCGCACCGACGCCTGGGCGACCGCCGCCTTCGCCATGGGCCCGGACCGCGCACTGGCCTGGGCCGCCCGACGCCCCGGGGTGGAAGCCCTGGCCGTCCTGCCCGACGGCACGAAGCGCTGGACCCCCGGACTGCCCGGCCACCTGCCGCCCTCCGGCCCCGCCGACTGGCAGCCCGCCGCGACGCGCTGAGCCACCGCGGCAACTCGGCCCTCGCCACGCCGAGTTCACTCCATCAGGTGAACCCGACGATCATGTCCCGCTCGCACCGGCCCGGTCCGTCGATAGTGGGGGAACCACCGGGCGCCGAGGCGCCCCGTTCCCCGACGCACCACCCACCAGGAGCCGTTCATGCTGACCGAGGCCGCCCAGCGGGTCGAACTGGTCTTCACCCTCTTCGACGCCAACCGCAACGGTGTGATCGAGGCCGAGGACTTCGAGCTGATGTCGACCCGCGTGGTCGAGGCCGCCGCCGAGTCCGACGAGTCCGCCAAGCAGGCCATCCGCGCCGCCTTCCGGCGCTACTGGACCACGCTGGAGAGCGAGTTGGACGCCGACGGCGACGGCGTGGTCAGCCGGGAGGAGTTCCGCGGCTTCGTCCTGGCTCCCGAACGCTTCGGCCCGACCGCCGACGAGTTCGCCGAGGCGCTGGCCGCCCTCGGCGACCCGGACGGCGACGGGCTCGTCGAACGGCCGCTGTTCCTCGCCCTGATGACCGCGATCGGGTTCGAACCCGCCAACACCGACGCCCTGTTCGACGCCTTCGGCCCCACCCCCGACGACCGGATCACCGTCGCCACCTGGGCCGACGGGATCCGTGACTTCTACAGCCCGGACAAGGCCGGCATCCCCGGCGACCGCCTGGTCGGCCACCCGGCCGCCTGACGTCACCGCCGCCCCGAGGAGGCACCGTGGCACCCGTCGTCGCACTCGCCGTCGGCCGGGGAACGGGCGCGGAACTCGCGACCGTCTTCGAGCAGGCTCTGCACCGGATCGCGCAACTCCACGGCACCGCAGTGGAGATCACCCGGTCGCCCCGGACGTACCACTCCTACGTCTCGCTGCGCGAGGAGGTGGCGGACACCGAGCGGATCCGCCGCCTCACCCAGGAGGACGCCGAGCACTACGAGCGGTTCTGCCGCGACCAGGCCCGGCAGGGCGTCCCCGCGATCTTCCGCACCGCCATCAACGCCCAGTCGCTCTACCTGGTGCGCCAGCGGCTCCAGGCCGTCAAGGTCGAGCCGATCACCGCCGGGACGGCCTCGCTGCTGCTGGTCCGGGACGAGGCCCAGGGCTTCTACACCGGCGAGAACCGGCACTCCCCCGGCGTGGTCACCCGCACCATGGAGTTCAGCCGCGACACCACCCGCGCGGTCCTGGACTACGCCCTGCGCCGTGCCCGTCGGCACTGGCCGGACGGCGGCCCGCAGCGGATCGTCATGGCCTACAAGTTCCACCTCCTCGACGGCGCCCTGGACGACTGGGTGCGCGAGCTGTCCGACCGGCTCGGCGTCGACGTGGAGCTGTACCAGCCCGACACGGTCAACCGCAACCTGATCACCCACGGCCCCGCCGACCGCACCGTGATCGTGGCCGGCAACGAGTGGGCGGACATCATGCACGTCGTCCTGCTCGACCGGTACGGCTCCGAGCGGCAGGAGAACCGCTGCACCGAGAACGTCCATCTCCACCCGGAGCTGGCCGAGTTGGTGGAGTACCAGACCGTGCACGGCTCTGCCGACGACCTCGCCGGCAAGGACACCGTCAACCCGGTCGCCACCCTACGAGCCGCCGCCGTGATCGCCGAGCGGCACGCGGGCTGCCCGGGCGCGGTCGCCGCCCTGGAGGCCGCCCTCGCCGCCGTCGGCCGGCAGGGCATCGGCACGCCCGACCTCGGCGGGCGGCACTCCACCACCGAGGTCGCGGCCGCGGTCCTCGACGCGCTGGCGGCGGACCCCCAGGACCCGGACCACGCAAGCGTCGCGGTCGGCACCGCGCCCGGCACCGCGGCCGACGCCACCGTCGGCGCCCACCCCGGACCGGCCGCGTGAACGCGCCACCGCCCAGCCAGGTGAACGCGCCACCGCCCGGCCGCACCGCCCTGGTCGTCGTCGACCTGCAGAACGACTTCTGCGCCGGGCCGGTGGCCGCCGCCCGCTACCCCGGCGACCCGGCCCGGCTCGCCACCGTCGCCGCCAACACCGCCGACGCCGTCGAGGCCGCCCGCGCGCACGGCATCGAGGTGGTGTTCGTCCGCTTCCTCGGCGATCCGGCACACCAGGGCGCGAGTTGGCGCCACCGGGACGCCGTGCTCGGCAAGCGCCCCAAGTGCCTCGACGGCAGCTGGGGAGCCGAGTTCACCGGCGTGGCCCCGCAGGACGGCGAGGCGGTGTTCACCAAGCACGCCTGCTTCGACGCCTTCCTCAGCCCGGGCTTCGAACGGCACCTGGTGGACGGCGGCGTCCGACACCTCGCCCTGGTCGGCGTGTTCGCCGACGTGTGCGTCGACAGCACCGCGCGCACCGCCTTCCAGAAGGGCTTCCACATCACGGTGCTCGCCGACTGCACCGCGGCACTGCACCTGCCCGACGAGGCCGTCCTCGCCTTCATGCGCCGGGTGTACGGCGCCCGCGTCACCACCCGCGACCAACCCGCCGTCTGGACCAGCCACCCCGAACCCCCCGTCCCCGCACAGCAGGAGCGCGCATGAGTGTCGGTGCCGCCGAAACCCGCACCCCGGCCGGAACCCCCGGAAGCCCCGGCCTGACCGGAACCCCCGGCACCCCCGACGCCCCCGGCCTGACCGAAGGCGTGGGCCTCACCGCCCTGCTGGTCGCCGCCGCCCGGGCCGTCGAGACCCACCGCCCCGACGCCCTCGCCCGGGACCCGTACGCGGAACACTTCGTCCGCGCCGACCCCGCCACCGCCCACTGGCCCCGCCACCCCCGGGATGTCCCGGACGGCGAGGCCGACCCGCTCTGGGGCCGCCTGGGCCGCTACTTCGCCCTGCGCACCAGGGCGTTGGACGACCAGCTGCTCCGGGCCGTCCAACTCGGCGCCCGGCAGGTCGTGCTGCTCGGAGCCGGGCTCGACACCCGGGCCTACCGGCTGGACTGGCCCGCCGACTGCGCCCTCTACGAGATCGACCGGCCCGAAGTGCTCGCCTTCAAGCAGCGCGTCCTGGACGGCCTCGACGCACAGCCCACCGCCCGACGCCACACCGTCGCGGCCGACCTCCGCACCGACTGGGCCGACACCCTCACCGCCGCCGGGTTCCGCCCCGACCGGCCCACCGCTTGGCTCGCCGAAGGCCTGCTGCTCTACCTGCCCGGCACGGTGGAACGCGACCTCTTCGCCGTCGTCGACCGGCTCAGCGCCCCCGGCTCCACCCTCGCCTACGAAGCCAAGCTCGGCGTCGAGTCGGCGGCCGTCCGCGGCAACCCCGTCTACACCGCCACCCGCGAGCGCACCGGCATCGACCTGCTCGCCCTCTTCGACGCCGAACCCCGCCCCGACACCCCCGCCGACCTCACCGCCCGCGGCTGGTCCACCACCGCCCACACCCCCTTCGAGTTCACCCGCCACTACGGCCGCGGCCCCCTCCCGGAACCGGACGACACCCTCGCCGCCAACCGCTGGGTCTTCGCCGTCCGGCCGTGATCCCGCTGCCGACCGAAGGCCACGCACCCCCCTGGTCCCGCTGCGGCCGTCAGACGTCGGGCGGTAGTCGTCCGTCGTAGCGGAGTCGCGGCATCACCCGGGCTCGCTCTTGCTCAGGCGCCGGCGCCGCCGTCCACCGGCACGATCGCGCCGGTCACCATGGAGGCCCGGTCGCTGAGCAGCCAAGCGGCCGCTTCGGCGACCTCTCGGGGCTCGGCCATCCGGCCGAGCGGGGTGGCCGCGTTGATCGCTTCGACGATGCCGGGGGACGCCGCCTCCCAGGCCTCGATCATCTCCGTGGCGGTGCCGCCGGGGGTGATGCCGTTGACCCTGATCCCCTGCCGCCCCCAGGTCACGGCGGCGGTCTCGGTGATGCTGTTGAGCGCGCGCTTCATCGCGCCGTAGGCGGGCAGGGCCTGGTTCGCACGGCGGCTGCCGATGCTGGAGGTGTTCACGATCGCCCCGCCACCGTTCCGTCGCATGAGCGCGGCTTCGGCCGTCATGGCAGTCCAGTGCGCCCGGAAGTTGACCGCGAACTGCTCGTCGATGTCCTCGTCGCTGGTCGTCTCGAGCGGGCCCGGCCGCTGGATCGCCGCGCCGTTGTTGAACGCGCCGTCGAGCCGGCCGTGCAGGTCCTCGACGCGGTCGAGCGCCGCACGGATGCTCGCGCGGTCGGCGAGGTCCACCGTCACGGCATCCGCGACGCCGCCGTCGGCGCGGATCTCGGTGACGATCCGCTGGAGGGCGTCGGCGCCGCGGGCGGCGAGCACGACGGCGGCGCCCTCGCGGGCGAAGAGCCGGGCCGCGGCCGCCCCGATGCCGCGGCTGGCGCCGGTGATGAACACGACCTTGCCGGTGAGCAGGCCGCTGGGCGTGATGTCAGTGGTGTTCGTCATGCCGACAGTCTCGGATCGGCCTCCCCGCCGGATACAGGCACAGGCGGTACCAGGATCCGCCGACGCACAGCGTGCAGACTCGGGGTATGGACAAACAGGAGCTCGGAGCGTTCCTTCGTAGCCGTCGCGAGCGGCTCCGCCCGCAGGACCTCGGCCTGCCGTGCGGACCGCGCCGCCGGACACCGGGTCTTCGCCGCGAGGAGGTCGCGGTCCTCGCGCACATCTCCACGGAGTACTACGTCCGGCTCGAACAGGGCAGGGCACCGCGCCCGTCGAGCGAGGTCCTCGCCGGGATCGCGGGGGCGCTCCGGCTCACGGACAGCGAGTCCGATCACCTCCACGTCCTCGCCGGCACCGCGCCGAGCCGCCACCGACTGCACCGGCGCGACGTGCGCCCGAGCATCCTCGCGCTCCTCGAACGGCTGCCGCACACGGCCGCGTTCGTGATGTCCGCCGCGTTCGAGGTGCTCGCGTGGAACCACCTGGCGGGCGCGCTCATGGGGGACTTCACCGAACTCGCCCCACCGGACCGCAATCTCGCGCGGCGGGCGTTCCTCGGCCCGGCCCGACCTGACACGGCGCTGTACGGAATCTCCGACGTCGCCGAGTTCCGCCGCCACGTCGCCATGGGGCTGCGATCCGCCCTCGCCCGCTACCCGTCCGACCCCGCGGTGACCGACCTGGTCGACGAACTGCGCAACGCCAGCCCGGAGTTCGTCCGGCTCTGGGAGCAGCGCGACGTCCAGGCCGCGCCGGTGCTCACCAAGACCTTCCGTCATCCGGTCGTCGGGGAGCTCACCGTCGACTGCGACTCGCTCACGCTCACCGACCGCGACCAGCACCTCGTGCTCTACAGCGCGCCGCCGGACACTCCTGACGCCGAGGCGCTGGCCTTCCTGAACGTGCTCGGAGCCGCGAGCCTTGACGCGGGCGGGTCGCTCTGACGGAGCCGGACACGGCCTCCGAGGGCTCGCCGGACCGGTCGGGCATCGAGGTGTCAGGGCGCCGGGCCCAGCCGTAGCGGGCCGGGCGGCGCCGCGGCTCGGCCGGGTGCGTCGCCGTGTCCGCCGCTCCCCCGCAGGAACGGGCCCGCGTCAGTCCCGGCCATCAGCCCGTGCCGATCGGCGTCCAGCCGATCTGGATCAGGGTTCCGGACGGGTTCTCCGGCGTCACCTGGATGCCCTCGCCCGGGCGGAGGGGTTGGGGGGCGACGGCGCCGAGCAAGCGGCCCTCCTGTTCCTGGCCGGGGAGTACCACGCCGTGGGGGCCCAGGTCGCAGACGGTACGGAGGAAGGGCTGGGTGGCGCGGGCGCGGCCGGCGCCCTCGCAGCGGCGGGCGATGATCACGCGGAGGCCCAGTTCGCTTGCCTGGGGCAGGAACTCGACCAGCAGGTTCAGCGGGTCCTCCTCGTCCGCGGCGAGGTCGGCGGCGATCAGCTCGTGGTCGTCCACGATCAGGAAGACGTCCTTGTGTCGCCGATCGCCCGGTGTACGGCTGTTCGCGGCGACCCGCAGGGTCCGGGCCAGGGTCTCCAACTCCGGGACGCTCGAAGCGTGGAGGACCAGGTAGTCGGGCGGCAGCGCGTCGACCAGCGCGTGGCGGCGGTCGAAGACCAGGAAGCCCGCCTGGTCCGGGGTGTAGCGCTCGGTGAGCTGCTTGAGCAGGAAGCGGAGCAGGGCGGTCTTCCCGGAGCCGGCGTCGCCGAACACCGCGAACAGCGGGTCGGTCTCGAAGTCCACGAAGACCGGCGCCTGTTCGGCGACGCCCAGCCCGATCGCCACGCCCTGCGGGGCGTCGCCGCGCGGGAGCCGGCCGGCGTCCACCCCGGCGGGCGCGGTCGTTCCGCCCTGCGGCACCACGAGCGCCTCGGCCCGGCCCGGGCGGTGGAGCTCGCGGTCGTCCTCCTGGATCATCCGGTGCAGCCTGGTCACGACCGGGCCCGGCTCGACGGCGAACTCCTGCCCCAGCCGCGCCCGCAGCCGCCCGTAGGCCTCCCAGGCCTCGGCCTTCCGCCCGCACCGGTAGAGGGCGAGCATCAGCAGGGCGCACAGCCGCTCGCGCAACGGGTGCTCGGCGACGAGAAGTTCGATCTCCGTGACGAACTCCTCGTGCCGCCCGAGTGCCAGCCCGGTGGCGTACAGGTCCTCGGTGGCGGCCATCCGGCGCTCGGTCAGCCGGGTGCGCTCCCAGGAGGCGTACGGACCGGGGACGCCGTCCAGCGCGGTGCCCTGCCAGAGGTCGAGCGCGGAGCGCAGCAGCTCGTGGCCTGCGGCCGGGTTGCCGGCCTGCTCCGCCTGCGCGGCCGCGGCCAGCCGCTCGGTGAAGAGGGCCGCGTCGAGCGAGCCCCGGTCGACGGTCAGCCGGTAGCCGTCACTCACCGACTGGAGGAGCTCGGCCGCACCGCGCGGCCCGGTGCGGTCGCCCAGGGCGTTGCGCAGCCGGGACACATGGCTGCGCACCACCGCCATGGCATCGGGCGGTGGTTGGTCGCCCCAGACCGCGTTGATCAGGCTGGCGACGGGCACGGCCGCCGGCGCGTGCAGGAGGAGGGCGGCGAGGACGGCCTCCTGATGCGGTGAGCCGACGCGCACCGGCTGCTCGCCGCGCCGGACGCGCAGCGGGCCGAGCAGGGAGTAGCTGAGGCGACCGGCCTCGGACGCGGTCGGTGGCGCGGTTTCGAGGATCAACTCCATCGCGCGCCGGTGCAGTTCTTCGAGGCGGGTCCGCTCCGGTTCCACCGAAGGCCCGGACAGGCCCGGCAGCGGTGTGCCCCGCCAGAGGTCGAGGGCCTCCTCCGCGTGCCGTCGGGCCGAGCCCGGGGCGCCGTCCGCGAGGGCGGCCTCGGCGCGTTCCAGGGCCCGTTCGAAGAGGACGACGTCGATCTGTTCGGCGGCGACGTTCAGGACCCAGGTGTGGCCGTCCGCCAGCTCCTCCAGCACGGCGCGCGGCGCCGAGGGCGAGTTGAGCAGGCGCTCCAACTCCTGGACGTGGACCCACACTTCGTCGATCTCCTGGGCGGAGGAGGTGTGCTGGGGCCGGACCGCGTCGAGCAGGACCTCGGCCCGGACGGGACGGCCCCGGTACCTCAGCAGGGCGGCGAGCACCGCCCCCCGCTCCTGCGACCCGAGATCGATCGGCTCGTCCCCGCGCCAGACCCGCACCTCGCCGAGCAGGGTGAACCTGAGCGGGGGCTCCGGTGTGCGGTCGGGCCGGCGCAGGGCACCCGAGGCGTCGATCCGCCGGGCGGCCTCGGCGGCGGACGGCCGACGGCGCGGGTCCGGGTGCAGCAGTTCGAGGACGAGTCCTTGCAGGGCCTCGGGGACGCCGGTCTGCTGGAGGAGGTTGCCGAGGGCGTGGAGGTCGTCCGCCCGGTCCGCCGGCCCGGCCCCGGCGAGGTCGATCCCGAAGTCGCAGAGGACCGGGCGGCCGTCCGGGCGGATGAGGATGTTGGCGGGCTCGATCCTGCCGTGGGTGATCCCGCGGCCGTGCAGGTAGTCCAGCGCTTCGGCGACGCCGTGGGCGATCGCCGCTGCCTCGTACGGGGGTAGCGGCTCCCCGTCGAGCATCGTGCTCAGGTCGGGGCCGTCGATGAACTCCATCACCAGGAACAGGCGTTCGGGGCCGATGCCGGCGCTCCGGCAGGCGACGACGCCGGGGTGGTCGAGGTCCGCGAGCCTCCCGGTCTGGTCCAGGAACGGGTCCGCCTCCAGGACGGCGGGCAGGCGCTCACGGTCGAAGGTCTTCACCGCGACGGTCGTGCCGTCCCGTTCGTCCCGGGCCCGCCATATCTCGCTCTGCCGGCCCTGGGCGATCCGCTCGATGAGGCGGAAGCGGCTGGCGAGCAGCGGCCGTTCGGTCTCCCTCCGCTGGTCGGCGCGCCAGTGGCCCTCGAACTCCCAGATGTGGACGTGGGTGTCCCGGTCGCCGATCGAGGCGATCACGCAGCGGTTCTCGTCGCCGGTGATCCCGACGATGGTGCGCGCCCGGCCGGGGTCGATGACGGCGGCGGCGAAGGACTCGACGGTCGAGGGGTCGTCGGGGCGCCAGCGGTGAAGGCGGCCGGTCGGGTCGACGCCGATCAGGAGCGAGGGGCGGCCGTCGGGCTGGGGCAGTGTGGTCATCACCCAGGAGGGGTGGCCACCGGCGAGGCTCGGCAACTCCGCGACCACGGAGGCGTCTTGTGGGCTCCACAGGCGCATCCGGCCGTTGAGGTCCACCGTCCAGAGGTACCGCTGCCCGTCGGTGTGGTCGATGGGCGCCAGGGCCACCAGCGGTTCGGCCATGGCACGGTGGCCCGTCACGAAGGAGCCGTTGCCGGTGTCCCAGTAGAGGAGGCCACCGGCGAACCCCGTCGTCACCAGGACGAAAGGCGAGTTGCTCGCCTCGGCCAGGGCGAAGACGTCCGAGATCTGGTCCTCCAGGGCCAACGGGGGCCGCGCCTCCTGCCCGGTCGTCATGTCGATGTAGCGGATCAGGCGGTCCGCCCCGCACACGGCGAGGCAGCCAGGGGGGTGCGACACCGCGGCCATCGCCAGCGCCGGACTCGGCAGCCGGAAGCTCCGGACGTTGGAGGAGGAGTCCCCCGCCCCGGCCCGGCCGACCAGGGCGGCCAGTTGCTCGTCCAGGTGCCAGGTCGCCAGTTCGTCCGGGCGCCGGGGCATCCGGTCCAGCAGGTGTTGGAACTCCTCGGCGTGCTCGATCCGTTGGTAGGCGTCGCCGAGGCGGTGGCGGATCTCCTCGCGCAGTTCGGCCTCGGTGAGGAAGCCGAGGGTGATGGTCGTCGCGGACCGGAGGAAGGGCTTCCCCTGGCGCGTGTCGGTGGTGACGATCAAGCGGCCGGCATCGGAGTCGATCAGCTGGGCGAGTTCGCGGGGGTACAGGGCGCCCGATCCCAGGTCGTCCACGACGACCAGCCAGTTCGGGTGGTCCTTGACCGTCTCGCCGAGGGGCTCGGTACGGTCCGTGGCGAGGGCGGCTCGCAGCCGCTCGAAGCCGTTCCCCACCGTGCGGGCCGTCCGGCCGTCGATCCAGTGGACGAAGGCGTGCCGGCCGCCGTGGCGCTGGGCGTACTCCTGGACGAGACGGCGTCGGCCCATGCCGGGGGCGGCCTCGATCACCACCATCCGGGTCCGGGCGCCCCCGGGCTCGCAGGCCTCGGCGAGCAGGCGGAGT
The DNA here is from genome assembly GCF_055571335.1 of Kitasatospora sp. NPDC030952. NCBI lineage: Bacteria > Bacillati > Actinomycetota > Actinomycetes > Kitasatosporales > Streptomycetaceae > Kitasatospora > Kitasatospora sp. NPDC030952. The sequence goes on along the minus strand of NZ_JBVIFM010000016.1, from coordinate 39,531 downwards.
TCGTGGTCCCGCCCGATCATCCGCGGTGGGTCCGGCGGGCTGACGATCGGCGGCGGCGGGGTGAGTAGCGCCCGGATCGCCCGGTCGGCCACCGCTCTGCCCAAGTTCCGTGCGATCGCAGCGTGTTGGCCGCCCGCTCCGGCCAGCACCGTCGCCGCGACCTCGGCGAAGGGGCGGCTGCGCTCGGGCAGCCGGTGGCGCCCCTCCCCCGCGCCGGCCGCCACCAGGGCGCGGAAGTCGAGCGTCCCGCCGAAGGTGGCCGCGACCCGCCCCGAGACCTTGGCGAGCACGTGGTCCAGCACCCGTACCGACTCGGTGCGGGTCAGCTCGCCCAGCAGTTCCTCCCTGACGTCGTCGACGAAGTCGTACACCACCTCGTCCGGGTCGGCGGCCTTCTGCCGTACCTCGATCAGCCCGGACAGGAACAGCTCGGCCAGCTCCCGCTGCCCCGACTCCGGCACCGTGGCCCGCTGGACCAGCCGCATCACCGGCAGGCTGAGCGGTGCCGCCGCCAGGTGGCAGGCCAGCCGGTAGGCGTTCGGAGAGCTGCCGGCCCGGAAGGCGGCGACCCGGTCGGCGGCGGGGCGCGGGGCGGTGTCCCCGGCGCGGGGGCGGCGTGGCCGGGGCACTCCGCTGAGGGGTGCGGCGAGCATGGGCGTCCAGCCGGTGGTGCGGCCGGCGGTGAGGTCGGCCCAGGGGGCGAGCCAGTCGGCGTCGATCTCCAGCAGCGGGAGCCAGCCCACTGCCGCGCGCGCGGCTTCGCCGGCCCTGCCGCGCGGGATGCCGGGCAGGGTGGTGTCGGTGCGCAGGACGGGCACGGGGCGGCCGTGGGTGGCGGCCCGGGCCTCGACGGGGGCTGGGCGCAGCGCGGTGCGGTGCCAGAGGCGACGGGGCAGCACCTGGAGGGCGGCGGCTGGGCCGGTGGCGGCGGCGCGGGCGAGGAAGGGCACCAGCTCGGCGCCGTACCAGGCGGGGCCGACGCCGTCGGTGAGGACGAACAGGATGCGGCGCCGGTGCGGGTCGGCGAGTGGGCGGGCCCAGTTGCGGTCGCGGCCGGCGGACTGAGGGCTGGCGGACTGCGGTACGGCTGTGCGGCGGCGCCGGAAGGGGGTGAGGTGCGGGGTGTCCCGGTCGGTGTCGAGGGACCAGGTGCGCACCTTCTCGAAGGCGCCGTGGCGTTCCAGCAGGGTGGCGAGTTCGCCGGCCAGGTCGTGCCAGACGGCCATGGTGGCGCCGGTGTCGACCAGCAGGTCGACGGAGTACCGGGGTCGGGCCCGCTGCCAGACCGGCAGCAGGACGCCGGCCTCGGCGGTGGCCGCCGCCGTGGCCTCCTCGTCGAGGTGCAACGGCCGTCGGCCGCCGGGGCGTTGGGTGAGCGGTCGGCGCAGCGGGCGCAGGGCGCGGGCGATGGCCAGGGCGCCGGGCAGGGCGGTGGGCCGGGTGACCTGGACGACTTCGGCGGCGGGGGCGACGGCCTCCGGCCGGCCGGGGCCGGTGGGGGCGCCGCGGGGGTGGAGTCGGACCTTGGGGTCGGGCCGGGGGGTGGTGGGCGCGGGCGGTTCGGGTTCGGTCGGCCGGTCGGGCCCGGGGTCGGGCCGCTGCGGGGTGCCGGGCGACGGCGTGACGGCCGTCGGTGGCGCGGGCCGGTCGGCGGGCTGCTCCGGGTCGCCGTCGGGCAGCGGGCCGAGGCCGGCGAGGCGGGAGATCCACAGCACGTCGGCCAGGTCCTGCGGCTCTGCCCGCCCGCCGTCGGGGGCGACCAGCGCGGCCAGCGCCTGGCGCAGCACGGACCGCGCCGCCGACTCCCCGGCGGTACCAGGGCCCGTACCGAAGTCGCTATTCACCCGACCGCCGCCTCAGCTCTCGTTGAGCGGGCGCAGCAGGACGTCGTGGATGACGTCGCGCCCCGGTCCGCTGCCCCACAGGCCGCGCTCGGCCATCAGCAGGGCGTTGAGCAGTTGGTCGTTGGCGAGGTCGGCGCCGTCCTCGCGCTGGCGGCGGAGGAACTCGGTGATCAGCGCGGCGCGTTGGGCGCCGTCGGCCGAGCGGTCGGCGCCCAGGTGGGCGGCGACCATGGCGGCCAGCCGGTCCTCGGTGGGCGGCTGGATCTCCAGGCGGACGCAGCGGCGCAGCAGTGCCGAGGGGAACTCCCGTTCGCCGTTGCTGGTGAGGACGACCAGCGGGAAGTGGGCGCAGCGCACGTGGCCGCCGCGGACGGTCGCCCGCCGGCCCGGGTCGGCGGTGGCGACCTCCTGCGGGACCGGGCCGAGGCGCTGGAGTTCGGGGATCTCGAACTCGCCCTCCTCGAAGACGTTCAGGAGGTCGTTGGGCAGGTCGATGTCGCTCTTGTCGATCTCGTCGATGAGGACGACGCGCGGGGTGCGCCAGGGCAGCAGCGCGGTGCCGAGCGGGCCGAGGCGCAGGAACTGGCCGATGGCGGGCGGCTGTCGGTCCGGGCCCTCGGGGGTGCGCAGGCCCGCCTCGTGGAGCCGTCCGATGGCGTCGTAGGTGTAGAGGCCGTCACGCAGGGTGGAGCGGCTGCTGATGGGCCAGCGCAGCACCGGGCCGAGGCCCAGCTCGTGGGCGACGGCGTAGGCGAGGGTGGACTTGCCGACGCCGGGCTTGCCGGTGATCAGCAGCGGGCGGCGCAGGTGGAGGGCCAGGTTGACGAGGTGGATCTCGCGGTCGTCGGCCTGGTAGGCGATGGCCTGCTGGATGCGGCCGAGCCGGCGGGCGGTCGGGCCGGCGGCGTCGTCGGCCGGGGGCGGGGGCAGTTCGTCCTCGCTCTCGACCCACTCGCCGAAGGAGCGCCAGGCGGGGGCGGGCGGGAGCGCGGCGATGCCGCTGTGGGGCACGCCGGTGCCTCGGTAGATCCACCAGTTCTCGGGCATCGTTACCGCCTCGTCCTCGTCGTGCTCATCGTTTGCCACTCCGTCGTTTGCCGCTCCGCCGTTTGCCGCTCCGCCGACTGCTGCTCCGCCGTTGCCGTCCGCGTCACACCATCCCCGGAAAGCCGGCGTCCTGATCCGGATCCATGCAGTTGGGGTCGTCCCAGAACAGGGTGACGCCGTCCTGGGCCGGTGCCGCCCTGGTGACCTTGCGGTGCCGGTGGACGGCCTCCGGCAGGTGGGCCAGTGAGCGCGGGCGGTCGCGGCGCAGGGCGTCGACCACGTCGGTCGGGGGGGGGGGGGGGGGGGGGCACAAAACCGGAGGGAAGACGCCCGGGCCTACAGAACCGAAGACAACCGCCCACAACCCCAAGCGATGGGCCTCCCGCACAGGGTGTAAGG
>NZ_JBVIFM010000016.1:4895-36231 GCF_055571335.1 Kitasatospora sp. NPDC030952 | reverse complement strand
TGCGTGTGGGGGGTGGGGTGGGGTGAGGGTGGTGTGCGTGGGGGATACGGGGAGCGATTGGCTTCCCGGTCCCCCCCTCCCCCCCTCCCTCCCCCCCCCCCCCCCCCCCCCCCCCACAACATGGCCGGGACGCCGTCGAGTTCGACGGCGTCGAGCACGGCCGCGCGCACCCGCGGGTCGAGTTCGTCGTACGGGGTGTCGAGGCCGAGGCAGGCCACGGTGGGCCGGCCGTCGAGCCAGCCGGGCAGGTCGGCGGCGTGTTCGGGGTGCAGGGGCGGCCAGCCGATCCGGTCGACGGCCTCGCAGTCGGGTGTGTCGGCGAGCAGGTGCTCCGAGCGCTCGTACCAGGCCGGGATCTGCAGCCAGGGGTTGGTGTAGCGGTCGAGGTAGCGGACCACCACGGGGTGCAGCAGTCCTAGCCGGTGGCCCGCGGGGGTCGGGGACCACAGGTCGGCGCTGTGGCCGAGCAGGGCCCTGGGCAGCAGGAACTCGATCCGGACGGGGCTGCGCCGGTTCCTGGCCAGCTCGGTGAAGAGCGCCTGCCAGCCGGCCAGCCGGGCGCTGCCCTCGGCGACCAGATCCTCCAGGGCGAGCGAGTCGGCGGCGACCAGGTCGTGGAGGCGCTCGATCGGCCCGCCGGCCGCCGGCTGGCGGTAGCAGGACGCCCGGAGGTGGTAGCGGGCCGCCTCGATGTGCTCCGGGGTCTCCGCTTCCAGCCGGATCTGCACGATCAACCGGCCGGGCGCCTCCTGTCGCGGCGCCCGGCGGGCCGCCGTGACACTGCTCAACAACTCTGCCAGGCCGCCGAGTTGTGGGTGCCGCAGGGTCAGATCACGGTCCCGCGCCAGTCCGTCGAGGAAGGACAGCGCATGCCCGGCGTCGGGCCCGCCGAAGCGGTCCAGCAGCCGACCGAGGATCTCCGGCAGCGTCGTCCGTTCGTCGATCCGGTGGCGGCCGGGGGCCTGCGGGGGCACGTGGACGAGCAGTTGGTGGGGGCCGGGCGGGGGCGTCAGCGCGCGCAGCAGGGCGATGACGCGCAGCAGCAGCTCGGGGGCCAGGCCGGTGTCGGCCGTCAGCGCCAGCACCACCAGCTCCAGCCAGGGCAGCGCGCCGTCGTAGGGTTCGTGGGCCCTGAGCGCCTCGCCGAGCGAGCCGAGCACGGCCCGGGGGTCGGGGGCGCGGCGGATGCTCCGCAGGATCTCCCGGACGTGCTCGCGGGCGGTGTCGGCCTCCTTGACGTCCAGGTGGAACATCCGGGAGGACGGGGAGCGGCCCATCGTCTCCAGGACGCCCTGCCGGAACTCCCGCCGGGAGATCCCCTGGAACTCGAAGAGGATCTCGGTCAGCAGGCCCTCGGCCGCCTCGATCGGGGGCGCGGTGCGACACCCCGGCTCGACGGCGGCCTGCGGCGACCAGTCGCCGTACGCCCCTGCGGTCATCGCTCTACCTGCTCCCCGGGCCGCCGGCCGCCGCCCGTTCCACCAGGGCCCGCAGCCGCTCCAACGCGCCGTCGTACGGGGCGAGTTCCTCCAGCGCCGTGGACAGCGCGCGCAGCGCCGCCGGGACGTCGCGATGGTGGCGGCAGCGGCGGACGATCCGGAACAGGTGGTCGCGGCGGTCGGTGCGCTCCTCGACCTCGAACGAGTGCGGCAGGCCGAGGTGTTCACCCATCCGCTCCAGCAGGTCGAACCGCCCGTCGGCGCGCGCCGTGTACGGGACGGCCATCAGGGCCGCCACCAACTCGGCGTCGGTGGGCGGTGGTTCGGACGGCTCCGGCGTGACCGCCTGGACCGCCGGGCCGAGGAAGGCGAGCAGCGCCGCCAGCGGGACGTACCAGCCGCCCAGGTCCTGCTTGTCCGAGCGGGTGCCCTTGAGCACTCCGCGCACCAGGCCGTCCGGCCCGGCCAGCATGCTGCCGCTGAAGCCGGGCTGGACGAAGCCGGTGACACCGATGAACTCCCCGGAGCGGCCGACGACCCGGAGCGCCGCGGTGTCGGCGCTCGCGCCAGGTGTGGGGGTCTTCGTGGAGTAGCCCAGGGCGGTCAGCCAGCTGCCCGGCTCGGCCTCGCCGTCCGCCAGCGGCGCCACCGGGTGGCCGGTGCCGGCCAGCGCCGGGACGTCGAGCAGCGCGAGGTCGGGGAACGGTTCGAAGGAGCCGCCGCCCATGGTGTCGGGCTCGGCCCGCACCGCCCCGGGCTCCACCGGGTGAGCGCCCGAACCATGCCGGACGGCCAGCCCTTCGGCCACTCCGGAGCGGTCCAGCACGACATGGGCGCAGGTGAGCACCAGGCCGGGGGCGACCAGGAAGCCGCTGCCCCGGAAGCCCTTCACCGCCTCGATCCTGACGGCACAGCGGTGCAGCGCCTCGGACCGGGCGCCGTCGAGGTGCGGGCCGGTCACTCCGCGACGGCGGGGGTGGTGGCCTCGGCACCCTCGGCACCCTCGGCACCGCCTACGGCCGTCGCACCGCCCGCCGGGCCGCCGTTCGCCCGCTCGCGCCGCGCCGCGAGGTCCCAGGAGAGCTTGACGGTCAGCCCCGCCTCGCTCCCGGCCTCCGCGATGATCCCGAGCAACTGCCCGGACTTCACGGCCAACTTGAGCCCGAACTCGACCTCGAAGGAGTCCGGCGCCCCGGACCCTCCCTGGGCGATGGTCTCCGCCGCCCAGCGCCCGATGCCCTGCACCGTGCCGCGCACCTGGTCCAGCGAGAGCGCCACCGCCGAGCCGACCCGGGCGGCCCGGTCCCGCAGCGCCACGTCGCCGAAGCCGTCCTCGTCCCCGGCCGCGGCGAAGCCCACCTCGCCGATCACCTCGGCCCGCACCGTGGTGCCGTCCCCCAGGTCGATCGTCTCCACCGTCACGTCCCCGGCCACGCCGCTCCCCTCCCGAACGTCCGAACCACGCGCCGGAGCCACCGGCCGGACAGCACGCCCGAACCGCCGCCCCCGGCCCGCAGCCTCCCCGACTGCGCGCGCCACCATACCGCGACCGCGCGGCCTGCTCGATCGTCTTCTACCGGTCCGGGGCCCCCTGCTCCTGGTAGGTGACGGGTGCCCACACCCGGATTCGGGCGGGGCCCTCACGGGGTGCGGGCCCGCTCCTCAGCGGCGGCGCTGCCGGGCTCGGGGCACCTGCCGGTCACCGTCCGACCTTGCGGGCCGCCGCCCGGATCGCCTCCGTGTACGGGGTGTCGAACGCCCTGGTCTCCGGGGGGAGGTCCTGGAAGGGGACCAGGGCGCGATGGGTGGCGTTCACCGACTGCATCCAGGCCGACCAGGCGTCATGGACGTCTTCGTCCGTGACCAGCTCCCCCTTCGCTCGGAGCAGGACGGCATAGCTGCGGAAGAGGGCGTCGGAGTCGGCCGGCGGGGCGGCGGTGGGCGGCAGGCACGAGCGGATGAGATCGGCGAGATCGTCAAGATAGGTCATTCGAGCAGTGTGCCCGTGAGGATGACCAGATAGACCGCGGCGAACACCCAGGGAACGAGCCGTTCGGAGATGCCGAGTTCCGCGTACCGCTTGTACCCCGGGCGCGGGGTCTGTTTGAGGTGGTTCCACTCGTCGGTGAAGACCTTGGCCGGCAGGCCGTTCTCGAGCGCGTTGATGACTTTGAACTTCGCGGTGTTGAGGTCCCGGTAGCTGCGCAGCTGGAGCCACCACGCGACGGACACCGTGAGGCCCGCCGCGGTGACGGCGACCACCGCCCACCACGCCGTCTCCCGCAGCTGGGGAATCCCGAGGCCGACGACGGTGACCAGGGCGGTCTGCACGGAGAGGAAGAAGGCGTTGGCCGCGCCGCGACGGGCGGACACCCGGTCGGCCATCTCCACCGCGAGCTTGTACAGCTCCAGGAGTTCCGGCGGCTGACCCGGCTCCGGCTCCTCGGGGGGACGTGCGGATGCCGGGCTCACCGCCCACCGCCCGCGGTCCCCGGCGCCTCGGTCTGCCAGGCGGTGACCTGTCTGATGAGGGGGATGACCAGCACACCGGCCGCCAGCAGCAACGCCGCGAGCAGGGTGGTCACGTACGCGTAGGACAGCACGTCCTGCTCGCCCTCCCACTCCGCGGAAGCCAGGCGCCACTGGATCGGCTTGACCAGTTGGGCCAGGAGGAAGCACGCCCACCAGGCCTTGACCAAGGTGGCGGAGGCTCGCCGCCGAGGAGCGCTGGCCTGCCAGATGTCCGAGACGACCTGGTAGGGGTACCAGAGGTTGGCCACCGGGGACGTCCATGCCCCGACCACCCACAACCGGGCCCGGCGCTGCGAGTCGCGGCCACCGATCGCCTCGGCGTTGACCCGCGCCCGCCACAGCCAGACGAGGAACGCCACCCCGGCCGGGATCCAGACCACGAACATCGCCGTCAGCGACGACACCGCCGTGAGCACGTCCGCGTCGGCGGCCGCGAGATCCGCCTCCGTGGCCGCCCCGTTGATGTAGTCGTGGATGAGCAGGTAGTCGCGCCAGCTGCTCGCCGCGAGCAGCACCTCCCGCAGAACGGCGACCGCGATCAGCACCGCCGCGGCGGCGGCCCAGCCGGTCACCGGCCTGCGTTGTGCCGGGCCGGCGTCGCTCGGGTGACCGGTACCGCCGTGCTGTGCGTCGTTCATGGTTTCCCTCCGTTGACGTTGCTGTCTTCCGAGTCACGCCGGACGCCGGCCCGGCGCCGGTTCCGGCTCGGCGCCCTCAGAAACCGGCGAGTTCGAGCAGCCTGAGCAGCAGGACCAGGACCGCGATCGCCACCGCGCCCTTGCCCAAGGTGCGGAGCATGTTGCTGTCGCTGCGCTGCACGACCATCCGGCCGCGGACGCCCACCGCTGCCAGTGCGGCCTTCATCGCGCGGACCGTACGACGCGCCGGTGAGGGTTCCCCGATCGCCTCCAGGGCCGTTCTGCAGCGGCGTACGAGCCCGCCACGGGGGGCCTCCGGGTCGGGAACGGGCTGGACCGCCCTCACCTGCGGTGTCCAGTCCGGGCCGAAGGTGACGGCGGCCGAGATCCAGGACGTGTCCGTCGCCACCCCCTCCAGCGGCAGCGGCACCGGTAGTCGGCCGTCCAGGCTGTCGATCGCCTCCCTCACCCGGCCCGGTGTCAGCAGGAGCAGCTTGCGGGCGGGCTGGGTGGCGATGACCTGCTCGACCTCCCACCGCAGTCCCTCGCCGACGCCCACCCGCAGCACGATGAGCTGAGCCAGGTCCATCAGCCGAAGGATCGTCGGCTTCCAGTCGTCCAGCGGCAGGTAGAACCGTGCGGCGCCGAGGAGCGGCAGCGGCTCGCCCGGCCTGCCCACCGCGATCACGGGGCCGAAGGCCCGCAGCGCGGCGGCGAGTTGTTCCTCCCGGGAGTGGATGTTGAGCTCCTGTCCGTCGTCGATCTGTGCCGCGCTGCGGTCGTCGGCGAAGCTGCGGAGGTAGAGCACGGGTCGGCGGCCGTCGGCCCGCAGGGCCGCGACAGCGTTCCGGGTCGAACGGGGCCGGGTGTACCGCAGGATCAGGAAGCCCGCGCCGAGTGCGACCAACCCTGTCGGCAGCATCAGGAGTTGGACGGCCACGGGTGGACCCTCCAGACCTGTTCGCCGGGCCCCGCCGACGAGGAACATCCCGCCGACGAACAGGGTGTAGCCGAGGCCGCTCGCGATCAGGAACAGCGGCCGGCGCCACGGCGGGTGCCGTTCGGCGAACCGGCCGACCGTACGAACGGCTTCCGCGGTCGCCGCCCTGCGCCGGCGGCGCAGCCGGAGCGACGGTCCGGCGAGCGCCAGGGCGACCGCCGCGAGCCACAGCGTGGCCTGGGTCTGGGTACGGAGGTTCTGATCGAGAGTTCCCCGGTCCCGCTCGACGTCCGCTGCGAGCGTGCCGGCCCGCGCCTGGGCGGCGACGCCTTGGCCCTGGTGCACGAGATCGGTGGCCGTGGCGACCGTGGCCCGGGCCCGGCCGGGCGGCGCGTTCTCCTCGAACCACGCCCGCGCCGCGCCGACTTCGGCGCGGGCGGTCCGGTCGCCGCTCGCGTAGCGGTCCACCAGGGCGGTGAACGCGGTGGCGCGGGCAGGGCCGTCGTGGAAGCGGTCGTGGGCCTGCCGGGTCTCCACCGCGGTGATCGCCAGGTGCAGCGCGACGTAGGCGGCGAGGAGCGCGGTCGCCGTGATCACCCGGGCCAGCGTCCGCAAGCCGGAGGACATCCAGAGCCCCTGCGCCGAGCGCCCCCTCGTGCTCATCACTGCCTCCGGAAGAGAGGTGGTGCACGTCCCGGACGCTTCCATGATGTGGCACAACTCACTACCGGATAAAGAGATTTGAGCGACATATGAGCCACGGCGCCGCTCCCCGACCGGCCGGGGCGGCGGATTGAGCGATTCTGCGCAGAGCGCCTTCGGCCTGCCCCGATCCGGGCGGCGGCATGCTCAGAACTGCGCCCAGGATTGACATGAACCACCCGAAGCAGCAAGCTGCTCTTTCGAAACTGCTCAAAACCTGCGTTCTTCAAGCATCTTGGATCATCCGATCAAGCACGCACGAAGGCGGTAACTGCGGTGGACAAACGTGTACTGGTCCTCGTCTCGGCGTGTGCCCTCGGTGCGCTCGCCCTCACGTCCTGCGGCAGCGGCGGCGGTGGCGGTGGGGGCGGCGGGACCGACGCCGACGGGAACGTGACGCTGAAGCTGGTGGCCGCCGACTACGGCGACAAGGAGTCCAACAGCTCGAAGAACTACTGGAACAAGGTCGCCGCCGACTTCACCGCGGCCAACCCCGGTATCAAGGTGGACGTCCAGGTGGTGAACTGGAACGACATCGACAAGCAGGTCAAGACGATGATCCAGAGCGGCAACGTGCCGGACGTCCTGCAGACCGGCGGCTACGCGGACAAGGTCGCCGACGACCTGCTGTACAAGGCGGAGGACGTGCTGTCGCCCGCCACCCGGGCCGATCTGATCGACAGCTTCGCCACCGCCGGGCAGGTCAAGGGCGTGCAGTACGGCATCCCGTTCGTCTCCTCGGCCCGGGCGCTGTTCTACAACAAGACGGTGTTCCAGCAGGCCGGCATCACCCAACCACCCACCAGCTGGGAGGAGTTGCGCAAGGACGCCGAGCTGCTGAAGGCGAAGGCGCCCGGGGTCACGCCGTACGCGCTGCCGCTCGGCCCGGAGGAGGCCCAGGGCGAGAGCATGATCTGGGAGCTCGGTGACGGCGGCGGCCCGACCGGCAAGGACGGCGGGTACACCCTGAACAGCCAGGCGAACATCGACACCTTCCGCTGGCTCAGGACGAACCTGGTCGACCCGGGGCTGACCTACGCCAACCCGGCCACCACCGACCGCAAAACCGCGTTCGCGGACTTCGCGGCCGGCAAGGCGGCCATGCTGAACGGGCACCCGTCGCTGATCCAGATGGCGCAGGCGGGCAAGGTCGACTACGGGGTCGCGCCCATCCCCGGCAAGGACGGCCCGCTGAGCTCCACCCTCGGAGTGGCGGACTGGATGATGGCCTTCAAGAAGAACGGGCACGGCGACCAGATCCGCAAGTTCCTGGACTTCGCGTACGCCAAGGACAACCAGCTCGCCTTCGACGAGACGTACAACCTGATGCCGGTCACCAAGAGCGCGCTGCAGGACCTCACCACCGGCGGCAAGCACCAGGACCTCGCACCGTTCTTCGCCCTGCTGCCGAACGCCGCGTTCTACCCGCTCGGCGACACCACCTGGGACGCGGTCTCCGCCGAGATCAAGAAATCGATCGGCAGCGCCGTCTCGGGCGACCCGGCCAAGGTGCTGGGCGACCTGCAGAAGAAGGCCCAGGCCGCCGTCGCCGACAAGTGACGGCGCCGGACGGACGACGGCCGCGAAAGGCGACCCCGTGACTCCCAACTCCCCTGCCCGCGGCCGCCGTCGACTGGGCCCGCTGCCGTGGATCGGCCCGGCCGTGCTGCTGATCGCGGCCGTGGTGCTGTGGCCGGTGTACGAGATGGTCCGCACCTCGTTCCTGCGGGTCAGCACCAGTGGTTTCGTCCGCGGCTCGGCCGGGCTGGACAAGTACCGCAAGCTGTTCGGCGAGGCCGACCTCGGCCATGTGCTGCTCGCCACGGTGGTCTGGACGCTCGCCGTGGTCGGCCTGACCATGCTGCTCTCGCTCGCCCTGGCCCAGCTGTTCGACCAGCGCTTCCCCGGCCGGCGGTACGCCCGTTGGGCGCTCATCGCGCCGTGGGCGGCGTCCGTGCTGATGACGGCGATCGGCTTCCGCTGGATGCTCGACCGGACGGCGGGCGTGCTGAACACCGCACTGACCGACCTCGGGCTGATCGACGGGCCGCGGGACTGGCTGGGCGATCCGTCGACGGCCTGGCCGTGGATGGTGTTCGTCGCGGTGTTCGTCTCCCTGCCGTTCACCACCTACACCCTGCTGGCCGGTCTGCAGACCATCCCCGGCGAGCTGTACGAGGCGGCCCGGGTGGACGGCGCCTCGCGAGCGCAGGCCTACCGGCGGATCACCCTGCCGCTGCTGCGCCCGGCCTTCCTGGTCGGCGTGGTGATCAACCTGATCAACGTCTTCAACTCGTTCCCGGTGATCTGGGGCATGACCCAGGGCGGCCCGAGCAGTGACACGGCCACCAGCACGGTGTTCATGTACCAGCTGAAGGACACCGACATCGGGGAGTCGGCGGCGATGTCGGTGGTCAACTTCGCGCTCGTGGTGCTGCTCGTGCTCGCCTTCCTGAAGGTCAGCCGCTGGAACCAGGAGGAGAGTTGACATTCGGTCAGATACCCCGGAAGCGGCGGCTCGGCCCGCGCACGCTGGCCCTCGCGGGGGCGGCCTGGCTGCTGGCGGCGTTCTTCCTGCTCCCGTACCTGGAGATGGTCGTCACCGCGCTGCGCCCGGCGGACGAACTGCGCGACGCGACCTACCTGCCACGGCACTTCGCCTGGTCCAACTTCCTCGGCGTCTGGCGCGACTCCACCCTCGGCGGCAATCTGCGGGTCACCCTGCTGGTGGCCGGCGGCTCCACCGTGCTGGCACTGCTGGTAGCGCTGCCCGCCGCGTACTACACCGCCCGGGTGCGCTACCGGGGGCGCAGGCTGTTCCTGCTGCTGGTGCTGGTCACCCAGATGTTCCAGCCGACCTCCCTGCTGGTGGGCCTCTACCGGGAGTTCTACCAGCTGGACATGCTCAACTCGGTCTGGACGCTGATCCTCTGCAACGCCGCCTTCAACCTGGCCTTCGCGGTCTGGATCCTCACCGCGTACATCTCCTCGATCCCGGTGGAACTGGAGGAGGCCGCCCTGCTGGACGGCCTGGGCCGGCTCGGGGCGCTGCGCCGGGTCGTGCTGCCGCTGGCCCTGCCGGGCGTGGTCACGGCGCTGATCTTCACCTTCATCTCCGCCTGGAACGAGTTCGTGATGGGCCTGACGCTGTCCACCGCCCCGAACGCCCAGCCGCTCACCGTCGGCATCAACAGCTTCATCGGCAACTACACCGTCCAGTGGAACTACCTGTTCGCCGGTTCGGTCGTGGCGATCGTGCCGGTCGTGGTGCTGTTCGCGCTGATCGAGCGGCACGTGGTCTCCGGGCTCACCGCCGGATCGGTCAAGTAGCCCGTCGGCCAAGCAGCCCGTCGGTCAAGCAACCCGTCGGTCAAGCAACTCATCGGTCAAGTAGCCCGCAGAGAAAGACGATTGATTCACCGAGTCGACAGGAGAACCCCCGTGCGCCTGCTCCGACCCCACCTCCGACGAGCCGCCCTCGCGGCGGCGCTCACCAGCATCGCCGCCGTGGCCGGCCCCGTCCTGCCGGCCCGCGCCGCCGCCCCCGCCGCGGCCGTGCTGGACGGCGGCCACCAGAACGTCAGCTGGCAGAGCCCCGTCTACGCCAAGGGCACCATGGGCGGGGCGAGTTCCTGCCCGGCCGCCGCCCAGGACCCGGACGGCACGGTCTGCGGCCGCTTCGACCTCACGGTGAACGTCCCCGACGGCTACTGGAACGACAACCCGGAGGGCGGCGTGCCGATCTCCGTCCAGTGGCAGAACCCCACCGACGACTTCGACCTCTACATCTACGACGCCAACGGCAAGGAGGTCGCCGAGAGCGCCGGCACCGCCGACCCCGAGGCCACGGTGATCCCCAAGGCCTCCGGCACCTACCACGTGCTGGTCGTCCCGTACGACGTCCACGGCGGCTCCTTCACCGGCCGCGCCTACCTGCCGCAGACCGCCGACGCGGGCGCCCTCACCTCCTTCAGCGGCGGCCACGGAAGCTACGACATCGCCGCGGGCGCCCTCAAGGCCAAGGTCGACTTCCTCGCCGACGACCAACTGCGGCTGCGCGCGGCCCCGGACGGCACCATCACCGATCCGGCCGACCTCACCATGATCCGCAAACAGCCCGAACTCCAGCCCGACACCTCCTCGTTCGACGCCGGCGACTACTACGGCATCCGCTCCGGCCACGTCGTCCTGCGGGTCTACAAGCACCCCCTGCGGTTCGGCCTCTACCAGGCCGACAACCGCACCGCGATCTGGCAGGAGGACGCCCCGCTGCGCTGGTCCACCAGCGGACTGCGGCAGAGCCTGGCCCGCGGCGCCGACGAGCAGTTCTTCGGCGGCGGCGAACAGAACGGCAGCTTCTCGCACCGCGACCAGACCGTCCACGTCTCCAACAGCACGAACTGGAACGAGGGCGGCTACAACAACTCCCAACCGTTCTACGTCTCCACCGCCGGCTACGGCGTCTTCCGCAACACCTTCGCCCCCGGGATCTACGACTTCGGCTCGCCGGTGCGCACCGGGCAGCAGGAACGGCGCCTGGACGCCTACTACTTCACCGGCGACGTCAAGTCCGTCATCGGCCAGTACACCTCCCTGGTCGGCAAGCCCTTCATGCCGCCGGTCTACGGCCTGGAACCCGGCGACTCCGACTGCTACCTGCACAACGCCAACCGCGGCGAACGCCACACCACCGACGCCCTCAAGGTCGCCGACGGCTACGTGCAGAACCAGATGCCGCTCGGCTGGATGCTCGTCAACGACGGCTACGGCTGCGGCTACGAGAACCTCCCGCAGACCGGCGAGGGCCTGCGCAAGGACCACGCCCAGCTCGGCCTGTGGACCCAGAACGGCCTGCCCAACCAGGCCGAGGAGGTCAAGGCCGGGGTCCGGGTCCGCAAGCTCGACGTCGCCTGGGTCGGCAACGGCTACGGCTTCGCCCTCAACGCCTGCGACCAGGCCAAGGCCGGCATCGAGGACAACAGCGACGCCCGCGGCTTCGTCTGGCTGCCGGTCTCCTGGGCCGGCGCCCAGCGCTGCGGGGTGCTGTGGAGCGGCGACCAGAGCCTGTCCTGGGACTACATCCGCTGGCAGATCCCCACCTACGCCGGCGCCACCATGTCCGGCATCGCCTACGACACCGGCGACGTCGGCTCGATCTTCCGCCGCGACCCCACGATGTACACCCGCGACCTGCAGTGGAAGGCCTTCCTGCCGACCATCATGACCATGGACGGCTGGGCCAGGGACATGACCGGCAAGGAACAGCGCGACCAGCAGCCCTGGCTGGACGGCGAGCCCTACACCTCAATCAACCGCAAGTACCTGCAGCTCAAGGAACGGCTGCTGCCGTACATGTACACCCTGTCCGCCGAGGCCACCCGCACCGGGATCGGCGCGGTCCGCCCGCTCGCCCTGGAGTACCCGCACGACCCGGCGGCCCTCGGGCCGAACGCCAAGTACGAGTTCCTCGCCGGGCCGGACTTCCTGGTCGCCCCGGTCTACTCCGACACCTCGGTGCGCGACGGCATCTACCTGCCCGAGGGCACCTGGACCGACTACTGGACCGGGCGCACCTACCAGGGCCCCACCACGATCAACGGCTACTCCGCCCCGCTGGACACCCTGCCGCTGTTCGTCAAGGGCGGCTCGATCGTCCCGATGTGGCCCCAGGGCACGCTGTCCTGGCAGAACCGCGACCGCACCGAACTCGACTACGACCTCTACCCCCAGGGCGACTCCAGCTACACCCTCTACGAGGACGACGGCGTCACCCGCCAGTACGGCGCGGGCTCCTCCGCCACCCAGCGCGTCGACGTCCACGCCCACGGACCGGTCACCACCGTCAAGGTCGGCGCCAGCGAGGGCGGTTACACCGGCAAGCCGGACGCCCGCTCGTACCGCTTCACCGTCCACGGCCAGTCCGCCCCGCACCTGGTCGTCACCCGCGGCGGCCCGCTGCCCCACCTCGACTCGGCCGCCGCCCTCGACGCCGCCCCCTCCGGCTGGTACCACGACGAGGCCACCGGCGTGACCCAGGTCAAGACCCCCTCCCTCGCCACCGCCGAGGCCTTCACCCTCCACCTGATCCACTGAGCCACCGTTCCGCAGATCCATAGCTCCATAGATCCGCAGATCCGCTGATCCGTAGATCCGTAGATCCGTAGATCCGTAGATCCGTAGATCCGTAGATCCAAGCCGACCCACCTGACCGCCCCCACCTGTCCCGGGGCCACCCCCACGTGGCTCCGGGACGGGCGGCCGGCGTTCTCGGACGACACGCGGTGCGCGCAGCGCCGACCGTCCGGGCACGATCGGTCCTAGCGTGGCGTCCACTGCACCCGCACCCGCTACCCGGGCGAGAGAAAGTGGGCCCCACCCATGCCGTTCATCACCGTCGGCCAGGAGAACACCGCACCCATCGAGCTCTACTACGAGGACCTCGGCTCCGGCCAACCGGTCGTCCTCATCCACGGGTTCCCGCTCGACGGGCACTCCTGGGAGCGGCAGAGCGCCGCACTGCTCGCCGCCGGCCGCCGGGTGATCACCTACGACCGCCGCGGCTTCGGCCGGTCCTCCCAGCCCACCGTCGGCTACGACTACGACACCTTCGCCGCCGACCTCAAGACCGTGCTGGAGACCCTCGACCTCCACAACGCCGTCCTGGTCGGCTTCTCGATGGGCACCGGCGAGGTCGCCCGGTACGTGTCCGCGTACGGCTCCGCGCGCATCGCCAAGGTCGCGTTCCTGGGCTCGCTGGAGCCCTGCCTGCTCAAGACCGCCGACAACCCGGACGGGGCCGGCCCCCAGGAGTTCTTCGACGGCATCGTCGCCGACGTGAAGGCCGACCGCTACGCCTACTTCACCGCCTTCTTCCGCGACTTCTACAACCTCGACGAGAACCTCGGGACCAGGATCAGCGAGGAAGCCCTCCGCAACAGCTGGAACACCGCGGCCGGCAGCGGCTTCCACGCCGCCTCCGCCGCCCCCTCCACCTGGTACACCGACTTCCGCGCCGACATCCCCCGCATCGACGTGCCGGCCCTGATCGTGCACGGCACCGCCGACCGCATCCTGCCCATCGACAGCACCGGCCGGCCCTTCCACCGCGCACTGCCCTCCGCCGAGTACGTGGAGATCGAGGGCGCACCGCACGGCCTGCTGTGGACCCACGCCGAGGAGGTCAACGCGGCACTGCTGGCCTTCCTCGCCAAGTAATCGCGGGCCCACCCCGCCCGTGAGCCCCGGCCTCCCCACGTCCTGCCCGGACGGAAGGACACCGGGGCTCAGACCGTCCGGAAGACCGCCAGGGCTCACTGACCGGGCAGGAGCTGATTCCGCCCCGGAATGCCGGGTATGCGAAGAAAAGGAGGTGAGACGGCTCATGGCGACGAACAAGCGCACACCCTCGACGTCCGCCTCGGCCGCGGAGAAGCTGCTCCGTCCGGTCGACACGGTCATGACGACGGCGAGCCATGTGCCTGGCGCCGGCAGGGTCAAAGGGGCGTTCGACGGCGTCCTGGACGCGGTCGGCGTCGTGTCGCCCCGCTCGCGCCGGATCGCGGCCTATGCCGGTGTCGGCCTGCTGGGCGCGGCAGGGGTGGTCGAGTGGCCGGTGGCGGCCGCGGGTGCCGCGGTGGTGTGGCTGACCCAGTCGGGCCCGAGGAGCGCAGGCGGCGACGCCGGCGCCTCGGAGGCCAGGACCGGCACGGCGCCCACTCGGCGTGCCAAGGCGGCGCCGCCGGCCGAGCACAGGGCGACGACGAAGCCACGTACAGCGAAGAAGACCACGACCAAGGCCTCCCGGAGCCGGACCGCAGCCGGATCACCGGCCTCGACGGCGGGCCGGTAGGGGCGTCGGTCCCGTGAGGTGAGAGATGCTCCTGCACCTGGTCGCACGGTTGCCCGCAGCGGGCTTGGACCTCGCACTGGGGGTACCCGTCCGGGGAGCCCGTCGGGTTCTCCCGGCGGTAGGGGCTGCCGTGCAGGGGGCGGTGGAGGCTGCTGAAGTCGGCGTGCGCACCTCCGCGCGCGGGGCGGCGGCGGTGTCGTCCGCGGCGGTGCGGGTGGGCCGGGTCGGCGTGAACGCGGTGACGCCCGGGCGCGGGTACTGGCACGCCGGATCCCGGGTGCAGCTTCCGTTGCGTCCCGGCCCGGGTGCCACCGCCCGGACCATGGAGGCGGCGGCGAAGCGGGTGGCGGCCGGGCTGACCAAGCGGCCGGACGTGCTCGCCGCCTACTGGGACGGCGGGCTGGCCCGGCTGGTCGTGCAGATGACCCAGGACGCGGTCACCGACCGGGTGGTGGACCGGGCGACCGAGTTGGCCGCCGCACAGAAGCTGGAACGTCCCGACGAGGACGTCCTGGAACCGGCACACCCCGGCCACACCGGGGGCATCCGGTCCGGAGCGCTCGCCGTGGCCTGCGACGCGGTGGGCATCGCCACGGCGGTCGCCGCGCGGACGGTCCGCCTGAAGACCGCGCCGCATCTCGTCACCGCCGGTGTCACGCTGCTGCGCGAGGACCCGCACGTCCGGAGGGTCATGCGGCGCCGGCTGGGCCGCTCGGCCACCGATCTGGTGCTGGCCGGCGTCAACGCCGCCGCCCACGGCATCGGGCAGTCGCCGACCGCCCTGGCGCTGGACGCCGCGCTGCGGGTGGGCCAGTTGACCGAGGCCATCGCCAGGGCGGCAGCCTTCGACGCCGCCCACGACACGGTCTGCGCGCCGGAGCGGCTGAGCCTGGGCGGCAGACGGGTCGCCCGCCCGCCGATCCACCGCTACCCGGGCGAGGACTACCGGGACCAGGCGGTCACCGGAACGCTGCTCGGCGCGGCCGGAACGCTGCTGTTCACGCGCGACGTGCACGAGGCGGCCGAGGCGCTGCTGGCCGGGAACCCGAAGGCCGCCCGCTACGGCCCGGCCGCCTTCACCGCGGCCCTGGGCACGGAGCTGGCCCGCGAAGGCGTCCTGGTGCGCAACCTCGACCGGCTGCGGCAGCTGGAACTCGTGGACACCGTGGTGCTGCACCCGCAGGCGCTGCGCAGCACCCGGCGTACCGTCCTGGACGTCAATCCGAACGTGAGCGACTGGGACCACGACCGGCTGTGGCAGGCCGCGACGGCGGCGCTGGAGTCGGGCGCCCAACAGCCGGGCGCCCAGCGGCCGGATGGCCAACGGCCGGGTGGCCAGGAGTCGGGCGGCCAACCGTCGGGCGGCCAACCAGCGGGCAGGGAAGTGGAGTTGGACCTGCGTCCGGTGCCGGACCAGGACGAATCGGACACCGGACTGATGATCGCCTCGTCGGACGGCAAGGATGTCGGCACCGTCCTGGTCGGCTGGGAGATCGACCCGCTGGCCGAGGCGGCCCTGGATGCGGCCCGCCGGGCCGGCCTCCACGTGGTGGTCCAGGACGACGGAACGCTGGGTGACTTCGCCGCGCTGGCGGACGAACTCGTGGGCGCCGAAAGGCCGTTGGCCGAGGTGGTCCGAGGGCTCCAGCGCGACGGCCGGGTGGTCCTGACGGTGGCTCACGTCCCGAGCGGTGACGCCGCGACGGAAGAGAAGCTGGGCCAGGCAGGCCGAGAGGTGCTGGCGGGGCTGCTGCGCAGCGACATCGCCGTCTCGCTCACCGACGAGCGCAGTGCGGTCGTCTGGGGCGCGGACGTCCTGCTGCTGCACGGACTGACCGGGGCGTGGCGGCTGCTGGCGGCGATCCCGGCCGCACGCGCGGTCGGAGAGCACTCCAAGGTCTTCGCCGAGGCGGGCGCGGCGCTCGCCGGGCTGATGGTGGTGACGAGGGGTGCGCGGTCCAAGTTCCTCACCTTCCCGCTCGGCTTCCGGGTCAGCCCGGTCAATGCCGCCGCTGCCGCCGCGCTCGTCTCCGGCTGGCGGGCCGCCCTCGGCGTGAGCGCCGATCGCGCGCCGCACCCGCCGCCCCGGGTGCCCTGGCACGCCCTGCTGCCGCAGGAGGCGCTGACCAGGCTGCGCGCCACCGCCGAGGCGCGCGAGCCGACCGTGCCGGAGGGCCTGCGGACGATGGCGGGCAGGGCCGCACGGCTTCCCGTGTTCACCCCGGCGCGCCTGACGATCCGTCTGCTGGTGGCCGTGCGTGCCGAACTGCGCGATCCGCTGACCCCGTTGCTCCTGGTCGGGGCGGTGGCCTCGGCGCTGCTGGGGTCCACCGTGGACGCGCTGCTGGTGGTCGGCGCGATGGCCGTGAACGCGCTGGTCGGCGGCGTACAGCGACTGCGCGCCGAGCGCGCGCTCGCCGACCTGAAGCTGGGTGAGCGTCAAAAGGCCCGTAAGGTCGTCGACTTGGACGCCGGGAAGACCAGGACGGTGGAGGCCGGGCGGCTGACGCCGGGTGAGGTGATCGAGCTCTACACCGGTGACGTGGTGCCGGCCGATGCCCGGCTGCTGGAAGCCGAGGATCTCGAGGTCGACGAGTCCTCACTGACCGGTGAATCGCTGCCGACCGGCAAACAGGTGGACGCCACACCGCAGGCTCCCGTGGCCGAGCGCCGCTGCATGGTCTTCGAGGGCACCACGGTGGTCGCGGGACACGGCCGCGCCGTGGTGGCCGGTACGGGTGACCGGACCGAGGCCGGCCGCGCGGCGCAGCTGGCCTCGCGCGCCCAGCAGGCCCCCGGCGTACAGGCCCGGCTGCACGAACTGACCAGTGAGATGCTGCCGTTCACCCTGCTGGGCGGCGCCGCCGTGACCGGCCTGTCGCTGCTGCGCGGCCGGCCGGTGCGGCAGGCGGTCCGCGGCGGGCTGGCGGTTGCCGTCGCCGCCGTCCCCGAGGGTCTGCCGCTGGTGGCGACCGTCGCACAGCTGGCCGCGACACGCCGGCTCAGCCGGATCGGCATCCTGGTCCGCACCCCGCGCGCGCTGGAGGCGCTCGGCCGGATGGACACCGTCTGCTTCGACAAGACCGGCACCCTGACCGCGAACCGGTTGCACGTGGACCGGGTCGCCACCGCCGACGGTGCCGAACACCCGGCGGACGCCGCCGATGCGGCACCGGTGCTCCAGGCCGCCGCCCTGACCTGCCGCACCCCCGAGGCCGAGGCGGGCGTCCACGCGCACTCCACCGATGAGGCGATCCTCGTCGCGGCGCCGCCCGGGTCGCCGTGGACACCCGGCGCGGTGCAGCCGTTCGAGGCCAGCCGCGGCTACGCGGCCGCCGTGGGGACCGGCGCGGACGGTGCGGAGTTCCTGCTGGTGAAGGGCGCACCCGAGGTCGTCCTGCCGGCCTGCGAGAGCGCCCGCGGGGACGCCGCCGCACAGTCCCTGGCCGCCGATGGCCTGCGGGTGCTGGCGGTCGCCAGTGCCCGGCTCGGGCCCGACGACGAAGCCTCCGAGGCGCTGGCGCGGCCCCCCGCGGGCATGGAACTGCTCGGGTTCATCGGGCTGGCCGACACCCCCCGTCCCAGCTCCGCGCCGCTGGTGGCCGACCTGCGCGAGGCCGGCGTGCGGCCCGTCATGCTCACCGGCGACCACCCGCAGACCGCCCGAGCCGTCGCCGTCCAGCTCGGCTGGCCGGACGACGTCGTGGTGGTCACGGGTGACGAGCTGGCCGCCCGGGACCGGGCCGGCCGGACCCGCCTGTTGCGCGAGGCCGGCGTGGTGGCCCGGGTCGCGCCCGAACAGAAGTTGCACGTGGTGGAGGCGCTCCAGGAAGCCGGGCAGGTGGTGGCCATGGTCGGGGACGGCGCGAACGACGCCGCCGCCATCCGTGCCGCCGACGTCGGGATCGGCATCGCCGCGCGCGGCTCGGCGGCGGCCCGCAACGCGGCCGACCTGGTGATCACCAGCGATGACCTGTCGATGCTGGTCGCCGCCGTCGCCGAAGGCCGTGCGCTGTGGCGCAGCGTCGCGGACGCGATCAGCGTGCTGATCGGCGGCAACGCCGGCGAGATCGGCTTCTCGGTGCTCGGCACCCTGCTCTCCGGCTCGTCGCCGCTGTCGACCCGGCAGATCCTGCTGGTCAACCTGCTCACCGACATGTTTCCTGCCATGGCCGTCTCGGTCACTCCCCGGGACGAGACCCTCGACGAGCGGCCGGACGGCGGGTCGGCCCTGGCGGACAGCGTCCCCGTCGGCCTCGCGGCGCTCGGCGACCCGCTGACCCGGCAGATCCGCCACCGGGGCATCGTCACCACACTCGGCGCGAGCACGGCCTGGCTGATCGGCACGTTCACCCCGGGCTCCGCGCGGCGGACCAGCACGATGGCGCTGTGCGGAGTGGTCGGCGCCCAACTCGCCCAGACCCTGGCCGGCCGGCGCCACAGTCCGCTGGTGCTGGTGACCGTCCTCGGATCGGCCGCCGTACTGGCCGGCCTGATCGAGACGCCTCTGGTCAGCCGGTTCTTCGGCTGCACACCCCTCGGCCCGGTCGCCTGGGCCGGAGTCGCCACCGCGATCGCCGTCGCCGTCTGGGCCCCACGCGTGATGCCGACGCTCGACCGGCACCTGTCGGCGCTCGCGGCGCGGCTGCGCACGTGAGCCCGCACGGGGAGCCTCCGTGCCGCAGGCGATCGCGGACTCGGCGGGAATCGCGGTTCGGGTGCGGGCGCAGGTGACGGCTGCGGATCGGGCTGGGCTGCGGAGGAGGGGAACGGCGGAAAGCACCGGACGAGCAGGCCGCGATGACTGAGATGTCCGCCGGCCGCCGGACCGTACGGGTCGGCCGACCGGACAAGGTGCTGTTCCCCGGCGACGGCATCACCAAAGCCGACCCGCCACCACGAGCGTTTCGTCCCGCCGGGGGCGGGCAGCCGCGTCGGGTGTGATGACGCAGGGATCACCGGACTGATCCGTGCGGCGCGGCTCAGGGGATCTCGAGGAGCGATCATGGTGAAGGTTCTGCTCGTACTGCTGTGTCTGGTCCTGCCGTGGCTGGCGGTGCTCATCAAGGACGGCCCGAGCATGAAGGTGCTGTGGGCCTTCCTGCTCCAGCTCTGCGGCCATGTACCCGGCGTCGTCTACGGCATCTACCAGGTCGTCCAGGACTGACATCCGCGGCATGACGGCCGCATCGCGCCCTCGCCCGGCCGGTTCCCGGCCGATCCGGCCCCAGCGCCCGATCGGGCACACGTGATACCGGTCATGCCGAAGGCGGCAGCTGGACGCCCACCCTGGTCGGCCACGAGCGGGGCAGCGGCGCCCCCGTCCCGTGGGGCCGTTATGACGACGAGCGATCGCCGCCGCGTGCCTGGCCGTCATCGCCCGCGGTCGCCCCGGCGTGCCGCTGTGCGCCGCAGCACGACCTGGGGCAGGACGAGCCAGGTGATGGTGAACCACAGCAGGACGGCGCCGCTGATGATCCACGCGGCACCCGGGTTGCCGGTCGCGGTGCGCAGCAGGAGCAGCAGGGCGGCGGCGATGGTCAGGGCGAGGGTGATGAGTCCGGTGGCGATGAGGTGGCCGGCGACGTGGATGAGTTCCGGTTTCATTCCGCGGCCGGCCAGTAGGCGGTGGAAGGCCACGGGTGCGACGAGGGCGCCGGTGGCGACGGCGCCCAGGACCACGGTGGCGGTGTAGAGGTTCTGGTCGAAGTCGGGCAGGGTGGCGAAGCGCGGGGTGAAGACCACGCCGATGAGGAAGCCGAAGAGGATCTGCGCGCCGGTCTGGCATACGCGCACCTCTTGGAGCATCTCGGTCCACAACCGGTCGGCCCGTTCCTGGGGCGTCTCGTCGCGGCCCTGGGCGCCGTCGTTCGTCGGCATCGGATCCTTCCCGGCTACGCGCGGTTCCGGCGGCGGGCGGCCTGGGCGCGTGCGCAGCGCGGCAGTTCCTCGCCGTGGCGCAGGGCGACGAAGGCGGTGACGGCGACGGCGAAGCCCGCGAGGTGGCCGGCGGGCAGCGGGCGCACCCCCACGACCGGGATCCTCGGCTCGTCACTGGTCATGTCCGCAACCTACGTCCGCCGGAGGCATCGTGCTCGGTCGTTGCGCCCGAAGAGCGGTTCCGGGCTGCCCGGAGCGGGCCCGTCCGTGGAGCAGGCTTGACGCATCGCCTCGGTCGAAAACTTTCCCGTCCCCGCCGTGTCTACCGGCCGACCCCTGGGGTAGGCGCGGGCGTGATCGCGGCGAGCACGGAGGTGAGCATGCAGATCAGGACCGACCGCATCGCGGACCCGTGGGGCAGCCGCACCCCTTACAGCCCGGGGGAGCCGTGGCCGGCCCGGACCGACTCCTTCCTCGCACCCGGCATCACGCCGGACTCGGTGGGGCGGTGGGTGCAGACCGCCTCCCTGCTGCACTCCAACGGCGACGCGATGGACATCGCCGTGGCCGACGGGCGGATCGTCGGTGTTCGCGGCCGGGCCGACGACCGGGTGAACCGAGGCCGGCTGGGCCCGAAGGACCTCTACGCCTGGCAGGCCAACCACTCCGACGACCGGCTGACCACCCCGATGGTCCGCCGGGACGGACAGCTCGCCCAACTCGCCCAGGCCACCCGCGATTCGGCCCTCCTCGATCTCGCCTCCGCCTGCCACCCCCGGACCCTGCGCCAGATGCGCTGGACCAACACCATGATCAAAACCCTGTCCCCCCAACTGCTCGCCAGCCTCTGACCGAGCCGCCCGAACCGCCCAGGAGGAGCCGATGACCACCACCGCCGTCCCGCGCCGTGAACGGCTGCCCGGGTTGCCCGAGGTCGGCGGCGGCCCCAAGCGCCGCGCCCTGGAACTGCACCCGGCACCGCGGGAGCGCCAGTGACTCCCGCTCCCGCGATCGGCCGTGCCCGGTACTCCACCAGCGCGCCGCCCGTACTGCCGAGACCGCGCGGACCCGTCAGCGCCGGCCTCATCGCCGCGCTGCTCACCCCACCCGACCCGGCCGCGCGGATCGCGCCCGCGCCGATCGAAGACCCGTGGGGCGAGGACCTGCAACTGGCCCTCCACGTCTGCTACGAACTGCACTACCAGGGCTTCGCCGAGGTCGACCCCGACTGGGAGTGGCACCCCGGGCTGCTGACCACGCGAGCCGCGCTGGAGCACGCGTTCCTCACCGCTGTCCGGCAGGAGACCGGCGAACCACCGCCGCTGGCCCGGGCCCTGGCCACCCTGCTGGCCGACGACAGCGGCGACACCGGCCCCTCCCACCACCTCCTCGACCACGGGGAACGCTGGCAGGCGCGCGAGTACCTGGTGCACCGCTCGCTCTACCACCTCAAGGAAGCAGACCCGCAGATGTGGGTGGTGCCACGCCTGCCGAACCCCGCCAAGGCCGCGCTCGTCACGGTGCAGTACGACGAGTACGGCGGCGGCCACCCCGACCGCGCCCACGCACAGCTGTTCGCCGAGATGATGGCGGACCTCGGCCTGGACCCCACCTACGGGCACTACCTCGACGACGTCCCCGCCCCCGCCCTGGCCGTGGTCAACCTGATGTCGCTGTTCGGCCTGCACCGCTCCCTGCGCGGCGCGCTCATCGGCCAGTTCGCCACGGTGGAGATCACCTCACCACCCGGCGCCGCCCGCCTCGCAGCGGCGCTGGAGCGCCTGGGCGCCTCCCCGGTCGGCACCCTGTTCTACCGGGAGCACGTGCTGGCCGACGCCGTCCACGAGCAGCTCGTCCGCCACACCGTCATCGCACCCCTGGTCGAGGACGACCCCGCTCTCGGCCCCGACATCGCGTTCGGCATCGCCGCCACCACCACCGTGGAAGCACGGCTCGGGACCCACCTGCTCACCTGCTGGCGGCACGGCCGCAGTTCCCTGCGCACGCCACTTCCGAACGTACCCGCGACAGCGGAGGAGACCTGATGCCAGCGATCAGAGCGACCGAACCGGGCAGGCGCCACACCATGTTTCTCCTCCGACCTCCTGGCGTGTATCCCGCCCAGGGCGACACCGCACTTCTCATCGACGCGCTGCGCAGCGAACGGCCGCGGCCCGGAGCCCCGCTCCTCGACCTCGGCACCGGCAGCGGAGCCGTGGCCCTGGCCGCAGCCGAACTCGGGGCCGCCGTCACCGCCGTGGACCTGTCCCGGCTCGCGCTGGCCACCGCCTGGGCCAACGCGCGGCTGCGCCGCGTGCGCCTCAAGATCCGCCACGGCGACCTGACCCGCCCGGTGGCCCGCCGCCGCTTCGAGTTCATCGTGTCCAACCCGCCCTACGTGCCCTCGGCCCGGGACCGGCTGCCCCGGCACGGCATCGCGCGGGCCTGGGACGCCGGGCCGACCGGCCGCCTGCTGCTCGACCGCATCTGCCGGCAGGCCCCGCGGCTGCTGACCCCGCGCGGGGTGCTGCTGATCGTGCAGTCCTCTCTGGCGGACCCGGCCGCCACCGTCCGAGCCCTCCACCAGTCCGGGCTGCGGGCCGGCGTGGTGGCGGCCACGACCCAGCCCTTCGGGCCGGTCATGTCGCAGCGGGCCGACTGGTTCGAGGAACGCGGCCTGATCGCCCGCGGCGAGCGGGCGGAGACCTTGGTGGTGGTGCGCGGTGTCCGGCCGTGACGACCAGCGGGTGCCACGCCTGCGGCTGACCGGCAGCGGTCCGGTGCTGGTCGACGGCCCGGTGGAGATCGTCCTCCCCGACGGCCGGAGCATCCGGGCCGACCGCCCGGTGACGGCGCTGTGCACCTGCCGCCGCAGCCGCCGATACCCGTTCTGCGACACCAGCCACCGCAACCGCGACCGCGACCGCGACGGCGACAAGAACGGACAGGCGGACACCTGAACGCGGCCGCCACCGGCACCGGCCGGACTCCGGGTACGGCTCCGGTGCACCGCGTCAGCCGTGCGGCAGGACGCCGCAGGATCCGCTCAGCGGCGGGCCGCCGCCCCCACGGGCGCCGGCTGATCGGTGTCCCCGTGCCAGGTGGGCCAGCCCACCAGGCGGGGCCGTTCGGTGACCCAGGCTCGCGTGTCGGCGCCGATTTCGGCGGTGATGAGCTCCTCCAGCTGGCTGCTGCAGCGGGTGACGAGGTCACGGTGGGCCGGCTCGGCGGCGAGGTTGCGTGTCTCGTCGGGGTCTTCGACGCGGTCGTAGAGCACCACGTCGTTCCGCTCGTAGAGCTCTTCCGGGCCGGCGGGGCGGTTGGGGCTGAGCGGGGAGAAGTAACGGCCGAACGTGTACCGCTGGTCGTGGTAGCCGCGCAGGAAGCCGCGCTTGCTCCAGTCGGGGCGCAGCTCGCCCTGCTGGATCCGCTGAGGGGCCTTCGGGTCGGCGAACTCGAACCAGAACCCGGCGTCCAGCGTGATGATCGACTCGACGGCGGTGAGGACTCCCTCGCGAACCGCCCTCCCCGCCAGTACCGGCGTCAGGGAACGGCCGTGGAGGGCGGGGAACCGGGTGGCGATCGCCGCCCGGTCCAGTCCCGCGAACTCGAGGAGGGTGGGCGCGAGGTCGACCGCGGAGGCCAGTGCCTCGGTGCGGCCCCCGCCACGCACGTCGGGGTGGCTGAGCACGAACGGGACGTGCACGTTCTCGTCGTAGACCAGGTTGCCCTTCTGGCGCAGACCGTGGCTCCCCGCCATCTCGCCGTGGTCCGCGGTGAAGGCGACCACCGTCCGGTCGGCTTGACCGGAGGCCTCCAGCGCGTCGAGGACGAGCTCGATGCTGCGGTCGACGTCCCGGATGGCGTTGAGGTAGAAGTTCAGGCCGTCGTACCAGTGCTGTTCGTCGGCCACCGGCCCGAACACCGTGTCCACCATGCGCGCGTACTCGACCACCGCCGGGGCCGCACCGGACAGGTCGTCGCGGAGGCTGGCGGGCAGGTCGAACTCCCAGCGGCGCCGGTAGATCGGGACATCGGCGGCGCCGCGCGCCACGACGGCGTGCGCGAGGCCGGGGGGCAGTCGCACCTGGGGCGATCCGCCGTAGTCGAAGCTCATGATGTCGTGTGGGTTGACGAAGTTGACGGCCATGAACCAGGGCTGGTCGTCCGCCACGACCGGGGCGCGGTCGCGCAGCCACCTCACGGCCTGGCCGGCGATCACCGGGTCGACCTTGAGACCGGCCCAGGCACCCCCGTCGATGTCACCCCAGTCGTTGAACTCGCTGAACCCGTAAGGCTCCAGAGCATCGGTGGTGGGCCCGGGGTTGCGGGGTGTGATGTACGAGTTGGAGAGGTGCCACTTGCCCTGGTAGGTGCAGTAGTAGCCGGCCTGGCGCAGCATCGTGCCGAGGGTGCCCAGCTGCGGGTCCAGCGGGCGGATGTAGGGCATGTTGTCGTTGTCGTAGATGCCGGTCAGCGGAAGGTGCTGCCCGGTGTAGATCACGGACCGCGCGGAGCTGCACATGGCCGACGCGGTGTAGTACCGCTCGAAGGTGGTGCCCCGCTCGGCGAGCCGCTCCCGGGCCGGAAGCGTGTACCCCTGAGGACGCGGGATCGTGGCCCGCTCCTCGTCGGTGACGATCAGCAGGATGTTCGGGCGACGGGTCATGGCCACCTGTCCAGGACAAGGGGAACGTTGGTTCCGTCGAACTCTATGGCTGTGCGCGGGAGCGCCGCACGAGGACGGGACCGACCAGGTGAGATCTGCCCGGGGCCGCGGTGACACCGACCGTCGCACCCTCGCCGCCCGGTGTCACTCATCGGGGCCGTCACGGGTGCCGACTCGTCCGAAGGCGGCCAGAAGTGCCAGGACGGCGAGCACCACGAGGAGGACCAGGACGAGCAGCACCACGGTCGGCACGGTCGGGTGGTTCCACAGCGCGAACACCAGGGCCAGGATCAGCACCGCCGCGAGGACGAGCCAACGGCGGTGGGCGTCGGTCCAGGTCCCGGCCCGTCCGGTCCGCAAACCGTGCGCGTCGCCCCATCCGGCGGCGCCGTCCGCGACGCGGTCGGCCTGGCTGCGGACGGCGCGCGGCAGCCGCCCCGCGCCGGAGAGGTAGGCACCGAGCGCCACCACCACTCCCAGGACGATGCCGGTGCGCAGGCTGATCCGCAGGAAGTGCAGCAGGGTGTCGAAGACGACCGCGGCGGCGGCCGGGGACTGCACGGCGGCCGGCAGGTGGTCGAGGTAGTAGTGGCGGGCGATCACCAGGGCGATGGCCACCACCAGACAGCCGCCGGCCGCACCGAGGGCCGTGGTCACCAGGGCCCGGCGCCTGCGCCGGGCCAGCAGGACGCCGATCGCGCCGAGCACCGCCGTGAGGACCGGCATCCAGTTGCCGACCACGTCGAGGGCGTGCGCGCCGCCGCGGACCTTGTCCAGTTCGTCGGACTGGAACAGCACCAGCTGCTTGTCCACGTCCGGGATCTTCTCGGCCGGGGTCAGCCCCGCGGCCACCAGTTCCTGCTTCAGCCGTTCGACGGCCGTCCCCACGTCGAGGGTGACGGTGCCGTCGGTCACCGCGACGGCGCCCCGGCCGCGGCCGGTGAGGGCCTGGACCACCGCGGCGTGGGCGGAGCGGTTGGCCTGCGTCCACACGGTGGCGAAGGCGTCGCTGTGCACCACCCGGGTCGCGGCCTGGGTGACCACCTGGTCCACCGCGTCGTCGAGTTTGGGCCCGAGCGACTTGACCGCCGCGGCGGCCCGGGGAGGCAGGCCCCGCGACTGCAGCCAGGCGGCCAGGTCGGAGGCGGCCGCCGGGCCGTCCACCTTCACGTCCACGGCGTGAGTGATCCGGTTGACCGCCGCGTCCTGTACGGCGGGATCGGTGGCCAGCGGAGCCACCGTGCTGACGTACCGGTCGGTGTCCAGGGCGATGTCGTGCACCCAGACGGTGAGCAGCGAGACCGGAACCAGGATGCAGGTCAACGTGATCAGCACGGCCGAGGCGGTGCTCATCACGATCCGCCTCGCCCGGGACGGGCGTCCGGCAGCTGGGGGCGGGCCACCGGCAGCCCCGCCCGTTCCCGGCTCGGACGCAGGCCCTGACGGCTCGTGCATCGGGTCTCCTGACATTGCGCGCGGCCGTGACGCCGCTGACCACCATTGCCCCGTAGAGCAGGGCGAGCGGCACGCCGAGGTGGGCCGTCGGGGTCAGACACGCCCTGGGTCCGGCGGTCACCCGGCGCGAGGCCCCGTTCTCGCGCCGATCGGTCATTGGGCCACATGGACCGCGGCACAGGGCCGCACGGCCCCGTCCGCTGCCCGGTCCTCATCGGAGCCCGCCCCGTCGACCGGTCGCGGCAGACACCCCAGGCTCGCTCGGGACGACGGCGTGAAGTGGGTTCCCGCGGACGACCGGCCCCCGTGCAGGGGCCGGACGACTCATGGCACGCCGGCCGCACTCTGCGAACCTCGGGAGAGGGAGGGCGGGAACGCCCCTTCCACCTCGGCAAATACTCGGCAAAGGAGGCGAGACGCATGCCCGGCATCCACCACCAGGTATCACGTCCCCCCATGACGCCCGCTCCGGAGGAGATCGGACGGCTCGGCTGGGTCGTGCTCGGATCCTCGCTGGTCGCCGCCGACGCGATCAAGCACGCGCTGTCCGGTGTCGTCGCGATCGCCAGGACGATGACGCACCCCGCTCCGCCGTACTCACCCGTGCCGGAGCGGCCCGCCCCGGCTGTCGGCCCCGGCGTCGACGAGAGGAACGGATGGATCTTCATCACCGCCGTGTTCCTCCTGACCGGTGCCATGGCCCGCGGCCTCGCCCACATCAAGGGCAGCGTCAGGGAGGCCACGCACCCCGGACGCCAGCAGGTACGGGCGTGACGCCCACCTGTGCAACTTCGGCCGGCTCCCGCTCCGACCCGGGCCTTCCCCGAACTCACCGACCGGGAACGGGAGATCCTCGCCCTCGTCGGCGAAGGGCTGACCAGCCGCCAGATCGGCCAGCGACTCCACCTCGCCGAGAAGACCGTCAAGAGCCACGTCTCCCGGCTGCTCGCCGAACTCGGCGTGGAGCGCCGGGTCCAGGCATCGCCACGGAGACCCTCGCCGTCCAGAAGCAGGGCGCCGGGCGACCCACCCGCTGAACCCGTCTCCGCTGCCCACCGGAAAGCCGCCCGGCCCGCCCGAAACCGGGCCCGCCGCCGAGTCCTGCCCGCCGCGTCGCCGCGTCAGCCCAGGCCGGCGGGCGAACGACGGCCCGTGCCATGAGTGCGGCACCCTGCCCCGGGTCAGGCGAGCGGCACCGACCACACCAGGTCCGTCCCGCCCTCCGGCGGGCTCGCGAGTTCCAGGGTGCCGCCGAGGCTCTCGGCCCGTTCGGCGAGATTGCGCAGGCCACTGCGCCGGCCCTGCTCCGGGATCCCGGCGCCGTCGTCCCGTACGGTCAGTACGACCCGTGCCCCGGCCGCCTGGAGCACCACCTCGACGCGGCGGGCCTTCGCGTGCCGGGCCGCGTTGCTCAGCGCCTCCCCCAGCACCGCCACCACGTGCTCGGCCACCTCCGCGGAAACGTCCGTGTCGAGCAGGCCTTCCATGCTCAGTCTCGGCGCGAAGCCCAGCGCCGCCTGGGCTTCCTCGACGACGCGCACCACCCGGGCGCGAAGGCCCTGGCCCGCGTTGCCTTCCCGGGCGCGGAGGCCGAAGATCGTCGAGCGGATGATCTTGATGGTCTCGTCCAGGTCACCGACCGCCCGCAGCACCCGGTCCGAGGCACCGGAGTGGTCGATCAAGCGAGCCGCGCTCTGCAGCGTCATCCCGGTCGCGAACAGCCGCTGGATCGCCAGGTCGTGCAGATCCCGGGCGATCCGGTCGCGGTCCTCCAGCATCGCCAGCTGCTCCGCGTCGCGGCGGCGCTCCGCCAGCTCCAGGGCCAGCGCCGCCTGGTCGGCGAACCCCAGCAGCGGGGTGATCTCCCGCTCCGTGAACGGCTGTTCCCCTGACCGCCTGGCCAGCAGCAGCACACCCTCGACCTGCCCGGCGCCCCGGCGGAGCGGCACCGCGACCGCCGGCCCCAGGCCGTCGAAGCGCCGCGGGCCCGCCGTCAGCCTCGGGTCGCCCGCCAGATCGGCCGTCGCCGCCGGGGAGCCCTGAACACACGCCTCGCCCGACAACGAGCCTTCCAACGGCACCACCAGGCCCAACCGCTCGGCTTCGTCCCCACCCAGTGCGAGCTCCACCCGCACTGCCTCGGCGCCGGGCACCGGGACGGACACGTCCGCCAGCTCGGACCCGGTGATCTCCCGCGCGCGCTGGGCGATCAGCTCCAGCACCTGGGAGCGGGCACTGCCGGACAGCAACCCGCGGGTGATCTCGGCGTTCGCGGCCAACCACCGGTGCTGGCGCTGCGACTCCTCGTACAGGCGGGCGTTGTCGATCGCTACCCCGGCCGCCACCGCAAGCGTCGAGATCACCGACTCGTCGTCGGCGTCGAATTCCTCCCCGCCCCGCTTGTCCGTGAGGTAGAGGTTGCCGAACACCTCGGCGCGCACCCGCACCGGCACACCGAGGAACGTGCGCATCGGCGGGTGGTTCGCCGGGAACCCGTAGGACGACCCGTGCCCGGACAGCTCCGCGAGCCGCAGCGCCTCGGGGTGGTGGATCAACTCTCCCAGGATGCCCCGGCCCGTCGGGTAGGGGCCGATCTTCGCGATCTCCTCCTCGGACAGACCCACGGTGAGGAACTCCGACAGCGTCTCCCCGTCCGGACCGATCACTCCGAGCGCCGCGTACCGGGCGTCCACCAGCACCGCGGCCGCCTCGACGATGCGCCGCAGCACCTGGGTCAGATCCAGCTCCCGGCCCACCGACAGCACCGCCTCCAGCAGGCTGTGCACCCGGTCCCGGGTCCCCCGAGCGGCGTCGATGCGCGCCTGGAGCTCCTCCAGCAGCTCGTCCAGCCGCAGCTGCGGAATCCGCGACCGCATCTCGTCCCCGCCCAAGGGAGACCTCCTCGCCTGTTCTGCCGACCGGTCGATTCTCGCAGAGCCGTGCCCGGGCCGAACCGGACCGGACCAGCAGCGCGGATCGCCATCGGGGGCCGACCGTGGCCGCCGGCCGGTGGCCTCCCGGTCACCCACCGCCTCCGAACGGCGGTCCTCCCCCGCGGTGGTGACGTGTGACCGGGCGCCTCAGTCGACGAGTTGCGCACCACGCTCGGAAGCCAGGGCCGGGAGCGGCAGCCAACTGACGGGGACGTCGCGCATGACCAGAGCGCAGTCCAGGGTCGCACTGCCCGGCGGGAAGCGGTCCGGGTCGTCGAAGAAGGACGACGCGGCGGAGCGGACCCGGCCTGCCTCCACGTGCCAGGCGTCGGTCCGCAGTTCCATGCCGTCCAGGTGACGGCCGGAGGTGGTGGCCGAGAAGCCCTTTGCCCCGCCCCGGAAGAAGCGGGAGGCCTCCGCGAGATCGGCGAAGAGCTCGCTGCCGCGCAGTTCGTCGGACAGCTCGACGGTGACATCCACTCGGGTGTCACCGTCCCGTGTCGCCAGTGCGACGCGCATCCGATCGGGCGTCTCGCGCACCTCGAAGTCGGCGCGGCCGTGTTCGCCGGGAAAGAGGCGGCCTCCGGCCCAGGCGTTGAACCGCGAGGCGGTGTCGCGCCGTGGGATGTAGACCCCGGTCTCGACGCCGTCCGGTCCGTCCCATTCGACGGCGATCCGATGTGCCGCGTTCTCGCTCCGCAGTCCGAACGCCTTGGGTGTCCAGGCGGGCCGGACACTTCCCAGGCGCAGCAGGCAGATGCCCGCGACCGCGTGGCCGTGCACCAGTTGCGGGCGCAGCGGGCCCGGGAGCAGGCGTGCCGCGGCATCCGGGGCGACTCGATAGTTCACCAGTAGCCGTCGTTCGACGACGCTGGACAGTCGCGGCTGCCTCATGATCCCTCGTTCTGCGCCCTGGGGCGCCACTTGGTGTGGCGAAGCACGATCTGCTCGGGGCAGACGGCGCTGAGGAACCGGCCGATGCAGGCGGCCAGGCGATCCTCGGCCAACGCGTAGAGAATCCGGTTGCCCTCCCGTCGCTCGGTGACCAGTCCGGCCCCCTTGAGCACGCCGAGATGTCGTGAGATGGAGGGCGCGCTGATCGCGAACCTGGCCGCGATCTCGCCTGCGGCGAGCTCCCCGCCTCTGAGGTCCTCGAGGATCTGGCGCCTCGTCGGATCGGCGAGAGCACGGAAGGCCCCCGCCTCGTCCTGGGCTTCTGTCATGCCAGGTATTTAACAACTTAGCTAAGTATCTAACAAGGGGCTCGGGGTCTCAGTGGGCACGTGCGGCCGACCACTTCGGCTCGACCCGCCAACCCGACCGCTCGCCCGCCGGCTGAAGCGCTCGGTCACATGGCACACGCCACGGATCCGCACGGGGTGGAGCAGAACCCGGCGCGGCGTCAGAGGCCCCGGCTCCGGTAGGGCGAGGCGGGCCGGCCGGGGGTGGTGGCGGTCGCGGGTCCGGCAGCAGCGGCCGGGACGGCGGGGACAGCGGGGACGGCCGGGCTCGCCGAGGTGGCCGGGCGGACGGAGGTGGCCGGGCGGACGGAGGTGGCCGGGCGGACGGAGGTGGTCGGGCGGGCGGAGGTGGTCGGGCGGGCGGTGGCGGCCGGGCGCCGGAAGTCCTGGTCCGCCGTGGAGGTGACCGTCCGCCGGCCCGGGGCCGCCGCGGTGGGCGGCGCCCCCGCCGTCGTGGTCCGGCGCGCGGCCGACGCCGCCGGGACGGCCCCGGGCGCGCCGCCGTCCGGCTCGACCCGCTCGATCCGCAGCGCCAGGTTGCGGTCCCGGCGGTCCCCCGCCCGGTCCCGGTTGCGGCTGTGCACCAGCTGGGTCAGCACGCCCCGGATCTCCTGCCAACGCCCCTGTACGGCACGGATGTTGGGGCACCATTCGGCCCCGAACCGGTGCTCCAGCGCCAGCTGCCAGCTCTCCGCCTCCACCAGGTGGACCGCGCCGACCGTCGCCGGGATCTCCACCGGCGCGGCTCCCCGGACGGTCACCACCGCGCGCTGCGGCCAATCCCCCTCCACCGCCGTCACCGTGATCCGGCTCGGCCCCTGGTACCAGGCCATCGCTGCTGCCCTCCCGCGTCCGTCCTCGCCGGCTGTCACCCGGCCTCAACCGGTACCACGGACGGCGGCCCCGACTGGGTTCGAGCCGAGCTGAACCGGGCGGCCCCGCGATCCGACGGCGCGGGGGGGGGGGGGGGGGGGGGGGGGGGGGGGGGGGGAGAGGGGGGGGGGGTGGGGGGGGGGGGGGGGGGGGGGGGGGGGGGGGGGGGGGGGGGGGGGGAAGGA
>NZ_JBVIFM010000016.1:0-4885 GCF_055571335.1 Kitasatospora sp. NPDC030952 | reverse complement strand
GTTGGCCCACCGCAACAGGATGGGCAGGGGGGTGGACTCGAGGGGGGGGGAACAAGAAGGATAAGGATTCCTCCTCCCTTTCCTGCGTTGTGGGGGGGGGGCCCCCCCCCCCCCCCCCCCCCCACGCCCGTACGGTCCGTAGGGTCAGGCCGTGACGTGGTACCAGTAGCCGCCGGTGCGCAGGCCGACGTAGTGGACGTTGGTGCCGGTCTCCTTGGCCTCGTACATCATGTCGGCGCCGGTGGCGGGGTCGGTGCCGGCGTAGAGCACGACGTGGACGGTGTTGTGGGCGTCGGTGCCGAAGTACTCGACGTCGCCGGGGCGGCGCTGGGCCTCGGTGATCGGGGTGAGGTGCTTGTCCAGGGTCTGCTCGGTGGTGTCGCCGCCGTTGGCGAGGTCGATGCCGGCGCCGAACCAGAAGGCCGCCCGGACCAGGCCCGAACAGTCGAAGCCCACGGTGGTGTTGGCCGGGCAGGGCTGGATCGAGCCGGTGTAGCCGTCGCAGGTGCCGAGCGTCGGGCCGGCGCCCTCGCCGCGCAGCGAGTGGCCGCCGCCCCACACGTACGGGAGGCCCAGATAGGTCTTCGCCGCGTTCAGGACCTTGGTGGGGTCGATGGTGCCGCTGGGCAGCGGGGTGGGGGTGCTGGTGTAGAGGGCGTTCTTGACGGAGGTGCCGACGATGCCGTCGATGGCCAGGGAGTGCGCGGCCTGGAAGTTGCGCACGGCGGTGTCGGTGGCCGGCCCGAACTGCCCGTCGACGGTGAGGCGGCCGGCGTTGAAGGTGTTCAGCATCGTCTGCAGCGTCGAGACGCACTGCCCGGAGGCACCGGTCTGCAGGGTCCCGCACTGGGTGCGCAGGTCCACGGTGCCGGAGGCGGCGGCGGCCGCCGCGTCGAGCTTCGCCTTGGTGGCCGGCCCGACGATGCCGTCGGCCGTCAGCGAGTGCGAGGACTGGAAGGTGCGCACGGCCGTGCCGGTGGCCGACCCGAACTGCCCGTCCACGGTGAGGGTCGCGCCGGTCAGGTTGAGCTCCGTCTGGAGCTGGGTGACGCAGCCGTCGGCCTCGCCCTGGGTCAGGTTGGCCGGGCAGGACGGGGAGGTGATCGGTATCGGGGCCGGCGCGGTGGCGGCGGAGGCGACCGAGGCGGTGTACGCGCCGACGCCGGTCAGCACGGACGCCAGGGCCAGGCCCAGCGACAACCGGCGCCGGGTGGGGAGGAGGGTACTCACAGGGTTCTCCGAATCCATGAGGGGTCGTCACAGGGAGCGGCCCCGGAAGCCGGCTCGTGATCACCGGGTCGCAGCAGAACTCTGCCTCACTCCACCCTCCGTACGGGAGACGGCCGTTCGTCCCACCGGCCGCCGGGACGCGTCTCACGGCGCTGGCCTGCGCGGTGAGACGCGTCCCCATTTCGGGGTGAAACCCGTCCCTGTCCGAACGAGCCCGTCCCCGAGCCCGGGCCGGCGGCCCTACGGGGCCCGCTCGGCCTCCCGGCGGCGGGTACCGACCACACCGACCGTGCCGATCACACCGACCGTGCCGATCACGCCCGAGCCACCACCGACCGTGCCGATTCATGCCGACCGCGCCGGAGCCACCACCGAAGGTGCTTCGTGTCGGAATCGATTTGTGACGTGGCCCTGCCTAGTTCGTTCCCGCCTCGCTGTGATGGGATGTGCCCGACGAGTGACGAGCGCAGGTGGGGGTGCGTGATGCGGAGCGGGCGGCTGCTGGGACTGGACGGGGACGCGGCGAATCTGGCCGCGGTGGGGCTGGTGCGGCTGGGCGCCGAGGAGTGGTTGGGGGCCACGGGCGGGGCGCCCGCCTGGGTGGGCGGGCTGCGCGCGGCCTCCTTCGCGGACGCCTGGCTGTCCTTCGGCGACGCGCCGGCCCCCGGATTGCGGGTGGCGGCCTCGGCGGTGCTGCCCGCCGTCGTGGCGCAGGCGGCCGAGCTGCTGCTGCGCTCCTGCGCCGACGACGCGGCGACGGCCCTCGGGTGGCTCGGGCAGCGCTCGGCGGAAGCCCGTGAGCAGGCCCACCGGGAGGACGTGACCCACCCGGCCGAGCCCTGCGCGCTGACCCTGGTCTGGCACGGGGTCCAGGCGCTGACCGCCGAGGACGGCCCGTCCCACCACCTTCGCGTGGCGGAACGGGTCGAGGCCTACGTCCGGGAGCGGCACCGCCGCCAGGACACCCTGGCGCTGGTGCTGTGCTGCGCCCGGATCGCCGCCGCCGCGCTGGTGGAGCTGAGCGAGGGCGATCCGGCACGGGTGGACGGCTGGCTGGAGCAGGACGCCGCGCGGGCCATGCCCCTGCTCGGCCCCGTCCCGCTGTGGGTGCCGGGCCGCCCCTGACGGCCGGCGGGCCGGGTCGCCCGCCCCACGTGTGCGAGGCGGGCGACCCGTTGCCCTCCCGGGCCGGGGGTCAGCGCGACCCGTCGCCTTCCCCGGGCCCGCGGTCGCCGGCGCCCGGGGGTCAGCGCGGCCCGGGGTCGCTGGTGCCGGGGCGGCCGTTCTCCGCGTGTCCGGCCCAGCGACGGCGGAACGCCGGTCCGTCCGTGCCCGTCACCGTGACGTCGTACCAGCGGCTGTCGGCGCGCAGGTCGAAGGTGAACCGGACGTCGTCGCCGGGGCGCAGGGTGCGGCCCTGCTTCGCGCCCTTGGTGTAGGCCTCCTCGGCGGTGACCGTGCGGGTGGTGTCCCCGTGGTTGGACACCGTGACCCGCACCTTGTTCTTCGCGGGCTCGAAGCGGGCGACCAGGCCGCCCACCGTCTTGCCCTCGAACTCCTGCACCGAGCCGTTCGGCCCGTGGGCGACGAGGTGGTAGCCGCCGTCGGCCAGCGGCCAGTGGTCCTCGAAGCTGTCGCCGGCCGAGATGGTGTAGCGGCGGGGGGCCGCCGTCGGCGCCGTCCGGTCGTAGACGTAGAGCCAGGCACCTGCCGAGCCCCGGTTGTTCAGGTTGAGCTGGAACACCGTGGCGTCGTCGGTCTCGTCCTCGTTGACCCGCAGGTCGTACGGGAGCGCGCGGGCCGGGCGGGTGCCCGGTTCCTGGGTGGGCATCCGCTGGGGCATCGGCACCTGGTACGGCTTGCCCTGCGAGGCGATCGGCGCCGGCACCGGGATCGAGACCGGCTTCGGGTCGGCGCCGGAGAAGTCGAGCGCCGAGGTGAGGTCACCGCAGACCGCACGGCGCCAGGCGCTGATATTGGGCTCCTCGATGCCGAACCGGGCCTCCAGGAACCGCAGCACCGAGGTGTGGTCGAAGGTCTCCGAACAGACCCAACCGCCGCGCGACCACGGGGAGATGACGAGCAGCGGCACCCGAGGGCCGAGGCCGATCGGCTGCAGTCCGCCGCGGTCCGCGCCGGGCACCAGCGGGCTCATCTCGCCCGGGTACTTGCCGAGGTCGAGCAGTTCGTCACCGAGGCTGGCCTCCAGGTCCGTGGAGACCATGCCCTGGCCGCCGGGGCGGCTGACGACCGGGGGCATCGGCGGGACGACGTGGTCGAACAGGCCGTCGTTCTCGTCGTAGTTGATGAGGAAGACGGTCCGGCCCCACACCTCGGGGTTGGCCGTGAGCGCGTCCAGCACCAGGTTGATGTAGTACGCGCCGTCGGTGGGCGTCGCGGAGGGGTGCTCGCTGTACTTGTACGGCGGGACGATCCAGGAGACCTGGGGCAGCCGGCCCTGCTCGACGTCGGCCCGGAACTCCTTGAGCGTGTGGTCCGTCGCCCCCTTCTCCACCAGCGGACCGGACGCGCCCTCGGCGACCTGGTACCGCTCGAAGAACATCAGCGAGTTGTCGGTGTAGTTGTCCGTCGGGGTGCCCGGCTCACCGGAACCGCCCTGGTACAGCTTCCAGCTGACGCCGGCGTCCTCCAGCCGCTCCGGGTACGTCGTCCAGGTGTAGCCGTTCTTGCCGTTGCGCTCCTCCAGACCGGGCCCGTTGGGCTTGCGGCCGTACACGTTGCGCGGGTCGCTGGTGCCGGTCCAGAGGTAGATGCGGTTGGGAGCGGTGTCCGCGTGGACGGAGCAGAAGTACGAGTCGCAGACGGTGAACGCGTCGGCGAGGGCGAAGTGGTACTGGAGGTCCTGGCGCTTGAGGTGACCCATCGTCATGACGTCCTGCTTCTGGTTCACCCACTGGTCGTGGCGCCCTTCGTTCCAGGCGAGGTGGCCACTGCTCCAGCCGTGGTCCGTGCCGGCCTGGTACTCGGTGGTGTTCCGGGGATCGATGTACCAGGGCAGCACCTCCTTCTCGGAGGCCGGCAGACCACGGTCGTGGTACCGCCCGGTCTTCACCGCGGCGGCCGGCTGGTGCCAGTTGGGACGGCCGTCGGACAGCAGCGTGGGACGCGGGTCGCCGAAGCCGCGGACCCCTCGGAGGGTGCCGAAGTAGTGGTCGAAGGAACGATTCTCCTGCATCAGGATGACGACGTGTTCGACGTCCTTGATCGAGCGGGTCCTGCTGATCGCTGGCAGGGCCAGCGCCTTGCTGACCGCGGGCGGGAACGCCCCGAGGCCGGCGGCGGCCACGGACGCACCGCCCAGCTGAAGAAATCGGCGCCTGTCGATGGAGGCCACGTGAGGTCCTTCCCAGTCGTGCACTGCACGGGTACGGAGAAGGCTCGAACATAGGCATCGCACACGGGCCGTACACAGTCCTCCAGCGAACGCCGCGTGAGCTTTCGGCCAACTGTTGTCCAGCCAACTTCCCGCTTGCGTCGGCCGACCGGGCCGGGAACGCCCGGAAACGCGAAAAGCCCCCGTCCGGTTCACCCGGCGGGGGCTTTTCTGAAGAATTGTTCGGCGGCGTCCTACTCTCCCACAGGGTCCCCCCTGCAGTACCATCGGCGCTGTGAGGCTTAGCTTCCGGGTTCGGAA
>NZ_JBVIFM010000015.1:12849-230423 GCF_055571335.1 Kitasatospora sp. NPDC030952 | reverse complement strand
GGGGTGTGGGTAGTCGGCGGGTCCGGTTCTGTGTGCCGCCGGTGGTGGTGGCGGGTGGCGGGTGGTGGCGGGTGGTGGTGGTTGGTGGTGGTTGGTGGGTCAGGGGGTGTTGGGTGGCGGGGTGTTGGGGGCGTTGGGGGTGTTGGGGGTGTGGGGGGTGGTGAGGGTGCGGAAGCGCTGGGCGACGATGAGGGTGTCGTCGTCGATGGTCGGGGTGTGGCCGAGGAAGGCGCTCACGCCCGGGCCGTGGAAGAACTCCTGGTGGGCGGTGCGCCACTGGGTGGCGTCGGTGTAGCCGCGGCCCTCGGCGTGTGCGAAGGCGTCGTCGATCTCCCGCATGGCGACCACTCGCACTTCGGTCAGTTCGATGGTGACGGCGGTGCGGCCGGTGGAGTCGAGTACCGCGTAGCGCCGGCCGGGGGTGGGGAGTGGCTCGTGGGCGTGTTCGTAGATCTCCAGCAGACCGGTGAGCGCGGTCTTGTGGCCGTCCAGGATCGCCGTTACGCCCTGGTCGCGTTCCGGTCCGGGGAAGGCGAGTTCGAGTGTCGGAAGGTCGTCGTCGTGCCGCATTCGGCGAGCGTACGGAGCCCGGCCCGCGGTGATCAACCCCCGGGGCCGGTCGCCGCGGGCGGGAACAGGCGGGCGGGAACAGGCGGGCGGGAACAGGGGGGTGGGGGTCAGGGCCAGGGGTCGGGCGGGTGGGAGCACGCGGGTGGGATCGGGTGGGTGGGGTCAGGTGGGCGGGGGCCAGGGGTCGGGCGGGTGGGAGCAGACGGGTGGGATCGGGTGGGTGGGGTCGGGTGGGCGGGGGCCAGGGGTCGGGTGGGTGGGGGTCAGGGGCAGGGGGCGGGCGGGGTGTGGTGCCGGCCCGGGCGCCACGGGGGCGGTTGGTGCGGGACGTCTTCCGGGCGGGTGCCGGTGAGCAGGTAGTCCGGGGCCCGGTGGTTGGCGCAGTGGGCGGTCAGGAGGACGTGGCGGTCCTCGGAGTGTGTGGTGGGGTCGGTCAGGAAGGCGCTGGTGGGGGTGGGGGCCTGGTGGTGGTTGTGCTCGCCGGGGTGGGGCCGGTTGGCGTGGTGTGGGCGCAGGGTGGCGGCCAGGTGGGCGGGGGCCGCTGTTGAGGGTGCTGTAGTCGCATTCGTGTAGCCGCGGGTCCTGGTACGGCGGCGGGTGTCCGTCGGGGAAGGCGGTGTGGGCGGTGGCCGCCGCGCGGTGCGGGTCGGAGCCGGACACCGCCGCCAGTGCCTCGCCGCGCCGGTGCTCGCCCGGTTCGGCGCCCTGGCGCCGGCCCGGTGGGCCCGGGCGTCCGGGCAGGTGGCCGGTGGCGATGCCGCCTTGTTGTCGGTGGTCGTGGCGTGCGTCTCGAAGGCGATCTCCACCGTTATCGGCTCGCTCCCTCCCCGCATCCGCCGGGCTGTGCCCGCCGGGCTGTAGCCGCCCTGCCTGGCTGTACCCGGGGGGTGGCACGGCCGCCGTGTCCGGGGGCTGCCTCGGGTGGCGGGCCGGCTGGGGCCTGTTGTGAGAGTGCTGGTCGCAGCCATTCGTTGATGGCTGCGACCAGCGCTGGCGCTTCGTGGCGAACAGCGAGTTCGTCGTACCTCGTGGCGACGGCACGGTGGCGCTTGAGCCGGTTGATCCCGCACTCGAGCGCGTGCCGCTGCTTGTGGTCGTCCTTGTCGAACTTCGGTGGTCGCCGCCCCGTGATCCGCGCTTGAGCCGGTTGCGGACCCGGTCCGCAGGCACCGGGATCGTGGCCTTGATCCCGGGTCTGCGCAGGTAGGAGCGATTGCTGCGGGAGTCGTATGCCTTGTCGGCCCGTACCCGGTCCGGGCGCTTGCGCGGCCTGCCGAGCCCGGTCCGGGGCACCCGGGTCGCTTCGAGGACCGGCTCGAACTGCGGTGAATCGCCCCGTTGGCCAGCCGTGATCACCACGGACAGCGGCTTCCGGCCCCTGCTCGACGGCGAGGTGGATCTTGGTCGTCAGTCCGCCCCGGGAGCGTCCGAGGCCGTGATCGGCCGGCTCGGCGAAGACGCCGCCGGGCGGCTCCTTCCGGAGGTCCCCCTTTTTCACCGCCCCGGCGGCATGCCGGTGGGCCCGGCGGACGGTGGAGTCGACGTTCACGTCCCAGGTGATCAGGCCCTTGGCGTGCGCCTCGGCCTGGAGCCGGGTGAGGATCCTCGCCCAGGTCCCGTCCCGCTGCCACCGCCGGAACAGGTCGTAGGCCCGGTCCCAGGGCCCGTAACGCTCGGGCACGTCACGCCAGGGGGCACCGGTCCTGGTTCGCCACCGTATGCCGTCTATCAACTGCCGCCGCGTCCACACCTGCGGCCTGCCCGGCTTGATGCCCGACGGCGGCAACGGCTCGAGCCGGGCCCACTGGCCGTTCGTCAGCTCCCCACGTCCCACAAGGCGTGATCATGAACGAACAAGATCCACTTTCGCGACAGACTCTACGCGTAGCGTTCGAACAGGGCTTGGAGGTAGTCCTCCAGGCGGTGGGTCAGCAGTGGCGTGTTCAGGTCGGTGCGGCCCAGTTCGCGCCAGGGTACGGCGACCTTCTCGGCGTCCGGGGCGAAGGCCAGGGCGTCCAGGAGCCGCCAGTACAGGTGGTCGGGGCCGGTGGCGGTCAGGGTGGCGCCGGCTTGTCGGTAGGCGTCGGCGAAGGCCATGCCCGCCGGTATGCCGTGCAGCAGGGCCAGGGCGGTGGAGCAGTGGGCGACGTCCAGGTCGGGCGGGCCCCAGGAGGTCTCCACCCAGTCGACGACGCCGCTGACGGCCAGTGAGGCGCCCTCGCCGGTGAACAGTACGTTGCCGGGGTGGAAGTCGCGGTGCAGGAAGCAGGCGCGGTGCTCGGGCGGCGTGCGGTCGATCACCCGCACCGCCCGTTCCCACAGTCGCGCGCGCGTGGTGGCGGCCGGGATCCGTACCCGGTCGGGGGAGGTCCATGCCTGCCAGGCGCGCGGGCGCAGTCCTTCGGGTACGGCCAGGGCGTGGACGGCGGCCAGCTGCCGCGCGAGCAGCGCCGTCCGGTGCGCCACCTCGCCGTCCTCCTCGAGCCGCACCCGCCCGGGCAGGTGGCTCATCAGCAGCGACGGGTACTCGCACCGCTCGCCCCGGGCGTCCACCGCGCGCAGTCGGGCCGCCGGGATGCCGCCGCCGGCCAGCAGCTCCAGTACCCCGGCCTCGCGTTCCAGCAGCTCCGGCGCGTGGCGCAGGTAGAACGGTTTGACGAAGGAACGCAGTACCAGCGCGTAGCCGCCCGCGCCGCCCGCGCCGCCGGTATCGCCTCCGCCGCTGCCGGCATCGCCGTCGCCGTCGCCCGCGCCGCCGGTATCGCCTTCGCCGCTGCCGGCATCGCCTTCGCCGTCGCCTTCGGGGCCGGGTGCGATGTCCAGGCGGCGCATCCGGGAGGTCCACCCGCCCCGCAGCTCCCGGACCCGCGCGATCCGCTCACCGGGTGCCAGGGCGCCCTCCACCCACCGGTGCGTGCCGGCCCACTCCCGGCCGTCGTCGTCGATCATGGACGACCACCCTACGCCCGCCCCGGCGCCCGCCGCCGCCCGCCGCCGCCCCGGCCCCGCGGGCAACAGCGGGCAGCGGCGGGCCTGGGCGGGGCAGCGGCGGGCCTGGGGCGTGACCGGGTGTGAAAGGGGTGTCAGGGGACGGCGGTGGCGTCGCGGGCCTCGGCGTCGGCGGCCGCGACCACCGCCGACAGCAGTCCC
This sequence comes from Kitasatospora sp. NPDC030952, assembly GCF_055571335.1. Classification (NCBI taxonomy): domain Bacteria; kingdom Bacillati; phylum Actinomycetota; class Actinomycetes; order Kitasatosporales; family Streptomycetaceae; genus Kitasatospora; species Kitasatospora sp. NPDC030952. The sequence continues at coordinate 226,703 of NZ_JBVIFM010000015.1, read as the reverse complement.
GGGAAGCGCTCCTCCAGTTCCTCGGCGCGCAGCGTGTTCATCTTCGTGGTGCCCACGTAGTACTGGCGCAGCACCCCGGCCGCGCGCAGCACCGAGAAGTGGTGGCTGGAGGTGGAGCGCCCGACCGGCAGGTCGAAGGAGCCGCAGCTCAGGTCAGCGCCCGAGTGTGCCAGGGTGCGCACCACCGAGCGCCTCGCCGGGTCGGCGAGGGCCTCCAGCACCTGCTGGACGTTCACGTCCTCCACACCGGGGTGCACGATCATCCGCGCCGCAACGCGTGCCCGTCCCACACCCACCACCCCTTCCCAAGCCTGGCCCCCGTTCCTGCGTCGAACACCGTGTCAACCGCCGCGCACCACGCGCGACTTCACGCCCGACGCTACTACGGGGCGGGGCCCCGTCACGCCCGACGCACCACCTCCGCGACACGAACTGCGCACCCGGCGCGGCCCCGAGGGCGCCGCGGTGCCGCCCGACGGCCCGAGTCCGCGTCAACGCCCACCACAAGCTCCTCGACGCCTGGCTCCTCGTGCTCTGCGTCGTGTGCGGGGACACGGCGAAGTTCACGGTCCTGGGGCGGACGAACGTGCGCCGCGTACGGCCCGATCTGCTGGAGCGGATGCATGACAACGACCCCGGCCTGGCGGCCGGGTTGCTCCAGGACCCCGTCGTGCGGCGCCGCAATCGCATCGCCCTGGACTGGGACGGGGCCTGGCGCCTGGACACCGGCGGACCGGGTCGCCCGGACCGCGGGGGGACCGACGCCCGGGTCCGCTTCGCGGCGCGGATCCCGCTGCGGCCGGTGCGGCTGATCGCCGAAGGGTGCGGTCTTTCGCGGGCCGAGGCCGGGAGACTGGTCACGGAGGGCGAGATCGTTTCGGCGGTGCGGCTGGGAGGCAGGCTCTGCGGCGACTTCACCTTCACGCTCAAACGCTGATCCCCCCGGGGTGCCGTGGGCCTGTCCGGCGGGATCCGCCGGACAGGCCCTACGAGTAGTACCTGTGCGGGTCGTCGCGGGCCGGGCCGGTGCCGTGGTGGGCGGCGCGGCTGGAGTGGGTCGTGCGCAGGTGGGCGGCCTGCCGGGTGCGTTCCAGCTCGACCAGCGGGCCCGCGTCCTCGTCATGGGAGCCGCGGGCCCGCTCCCGGCGGGCCGGGAAGACGCTGATGGCGCTGATGGCGGCGGCCAGTGCGCCCAGCAGGAACACGTCGGTGCCCCTGGCTCGGTTCTTCTTTCCCGGCTCCGGCGCGCCACAGTGTCCGCGCCGCCCGTGCCCCCGGTTGGGCGTCGCCCTGCGGGGGCGGTGGTGGTCCTGGCACGGAACGCTTCCGGGCGGCCGGCATCTGAGCGAATCCTGAGCCCGCCCCGCCCCGCCGTGCCCTGCCCCGCCGTGCCCCGCCCCGCCGTGCCCCGCCCTGCCCCGCCCTGCCCCGCCCTGCCCCGCCGTGCCCTGCCCTGCCCCGCTGTGCCCTGCCCTGCCCTGCCCCGCCGTGCCCTGCCCTGCCCCGCTGTGCCCTGCCCTGCCCTGCCCTGCCCTGCCCCGCCGTGCCCTGCCCCGCTGTGCCCTGCGCTGCCCCGCCCCGCGTCCGCCCGGGACGGACGGCCTGGGCGGCGGGCGGGGGCGAAACCCCTTGGACGGCAAGGCGGCCGGCTGCTGGAATGGCAGGGTCGGCCGCCGCCGGGAACGGGAGAAGCAGGGGGTGCGGTGATGACCGCGATCAGGCTGGCACTGACGGTGCGCGACCTCACCGACGCGGACCTGCCCTCCTGCGGCTGGTCCGGCTCCGCGAAGCACGTACGCGACCTCGTCCACCAGGTCCGCCGCGCCGAGGCGGGGGAGATCGACTACCTGGCGGTGTGCACCCCGGCCGGGCACCCGGTGGCGCTCGGCGGCATCGACTACCCGCACACACCCGGGGCCGGCACGCTCTGGCAGCTCGGCGTCCACCCGGCCCTGCGGTCCTGCGGCATCGGGACCCTGCTGATCCGCTCCGCCGAGCAGCGGATCGCCGCCCGGGGCCTGAGCCGCGCCGAACTCGCCGTCGAGGAGGACAACCCCCGCGCCCGCGCGCTCTACGAACGCCTGGGCTACCGGGCCTACGGCCGGGCACCAGACTCCTGGGACGTGGAGGACGCGGACGGCACGCTGCGGCGCCACGAGACGATGTGCACACTGCTGCGCAAACACCTGGCATGACACCGGACCCGGCGGCCTCGGCGGACCCGGCGGCCTCGGCGGCCGCTGCGGCCTCTGCGGCTTTCGCCGCCTTCGCGGCTTTCACGGCCGGAGCGGGACGTCGGCGGGGCCGACTTCCCGTGGCCGACTTCCCGTGCGACGGCCGGCCCGGCCGTCAGAGGGACACGGACAGCGCCACCTCCCGCCACCGGTCGAGTTCGCGCCGCACCAGGTCCGGCTTCTCCTCGACGCGCTCCACCGCGTCCGCGCCGACGGCAGGCGCAGCGGCGGCTCTTCGGCCTCCGTGACGTCGACGATCGCCCGCGCGGCCCGCACCGGGTCGCCCGGCGGGCGGCCGTCGAAGCGGACTCGCGCCGGCGGTGTGGTCGGCGACGATCGCCCGGCGCGCTGCGCGCCGGGTGCCGCTCAGGAGGCCGGTGCGCGGCCCGCCCGGCTCGACGGCGGTGACGCGGTTCCCCGGCGGCGCCGGTTCGCCGTGCGGGGCCTCGCGGATGCCCTCGGCGGCGAACTTCGAGGCGCCGTAGAGGCCGGTGGCCGCGGCGGTGGCGAACCCGGCCACCGAGTCGATGTCCAGCACGTGCCCGCCGCGCTGGGCGCGCTGGGCGCGCGGGGTGGGCGGGGTGGGCGGGGTCGCCCGCAGCGTGTCGAGCGCCCCGGACTCGTTGACGTCGAACCGCGCCCGGGCGTCCTCGTCCCCGACCTCCTCGATCGCGCCGACCAGTGCGTTGTCGGCGTTGTCGGCGACCGCGTCGATGTGCCCGGACCGGGCCGGGCCCCGTCTCGACGCTGGCTGCCGGCTGTGCGGGGTCGGTCATGTCCGCCTGCGTCGGCGGCAGTTCGCCCGGTGGGTGGGGGAAGGCCGCGCGGACCGCGGGCGTGCCGGGTGGTGGCGATCGCGCGGTGACCGTGCTCCAGTGCCGCCCCGGGTGGTCTGCGCGCCCGGGCCCCGCGACGCCCCGGTGACGAACCTCCCACTCATGCCCTCAACTCCCGTTGTCGATGGGCCGACCGGCCGGCGCCTCGACGGTGGGTCCTGGACTCGGGTGCAGCTCGACACGTGGCCGGGGCTGGAGTGGTGTTCATGGAGCTGGGCATCGGCGAGGTGGCGCGGCGTACTGAGCGTGTACACGCTGCGGTTCCACGAACGGGAGGGTCTGTTCGCCGACCCGGTGCGCGGGCTGTCCGACGGCCGCCGGGTCCACCACGAGGAGGGCGTCCGGTGGCCGGCGATCCGCACCAGCCCGGGCGCCTGCGGCATGCCGTCGGCGACGTTCCGCCGGTACGTCGACCCGGTACGGGCGGGCGAGGGCGACGAGGCCGCGCGGCTGGAGGTGTCGCGCCTGCGCCAGGAGCGGGTGGAGGGGCGGGTGCGCCGTCTGCAGGGGGCCTTGGAGGTGATGCGGGCCAGGGTGCGCGTCCATGAGGAGCGCCTGGCGCGCGGTGAGGCCGGCCGGTTGTGGAACCCCTCCCACCGGCGGGGCGGGCGTGACTCGCAGCGGGTGAGCCGGGTCTGCGGGGGGCGTGCGGCCCTGACGGGAGGCGGTGCCCGCGCCGGAAGTCGGCGGGGCGGTGCCCCGTACCGGAAAGTCGGCGGGGCCGACTTCCGGTGCGGGGGCTTTCGGTGCGGGGGCTTTCGCCCGGGGGGTGGGGTCAGCCGACCTGGCCGGTCGGCCGCACGACGAGGTGGTTGACGTCCACGCCCGCGGGTTGGTTGACGGCGAAGAGGATCGCCTCGGCGATCTGCTCGGCGCTCAGCGTGGGTGCCGCCTGGGGGCTTCCACCGCGCTCGTCCCAGAACGGGGTGTCCACGACCCCCGGGGCGACGAGGGTGACGCCCACGCCGTCCTTGGTCGCCAGGAGCCGGACGTTCTCGGCCAGGGCGTGCGCGGCCCACTTGGTGACGGAGTAGAGGTTGCCGGGCGTGTTCCTGGTGCCCGCGACCGAACCGACGATCACGATCCGGCCCTTGGACGCCCTCAGGTGCGGCAGTGTCTCGCGTACCAGCAGGGCCGGGCCGAGGACGTTGGTGAGGATCATGGCACGCATGGACTGGGGGTCGTGGTCCTCCAGGGTGCCGGGCAGCGAGAAGCCGGCGTTGGCGATCACCGTGTCCAACCGGCCCCACAGGCCCGTGACCTGACTCACGGCGGCGGAGACATGGCTCTCGTCACCGGCGTCACCGCTGATGGTCAGCAGCCGCTCCCGTGCCGCGGTGGAGGCGGCGAACGCGGCGAGCCGGTCGGCGTCGCGGCCGGTGACGGCCACTCGGTGGCCTTGCTTGAGCAGGGCACGGGCGGTGGCCGCCCCGATCCCGCTCGAACCGCCGGTGATCAACGTGACTGGCTCCATGGGACGGCCTCCTCATTCACAGCGGTATCGGCGACGCGCCGGGCGCCGGGGCGCCGAGTGCCGGTGAGCACTGATGCGGCGCATGCGGGCCGCCCCTGTGTTCACGGTGTTGTGACGCAACGTGAACACGGGGGCGGCCTGCGCCGCCACAGTGTAGATCCCGCACTGGTGGGGCCGATTTTTGCCGGGCTTCGTCCGCGCGCGGACGGGACGTTGCGCCTGGCCGAGACCGAGGCCGAGACCGAGGCCCACCCGGCCCCCGGCCCCTGGTCCCGTCCCATGCCCCTGGCCCCGGCCGGGTCCCGGTGGTCGGGTGCGGCACGGTCGCGCTGACCGTCCCCGGGGCTCGGCGGCTGTTCCACCCGCCGAACCGGCCTCGCGCCCACTGAATGACGCGGTGTCAGGTCGCGGTTGGCGGCCGGGTGCTAGAACGTGGTCCAGTCGTTGTTGTCCGGGGTGCCGAGCGTGCGGATCCGCTCGCCGTCGGCGTCGTCGAAGGTGTCCGTGGCGATCTTGAACGTGCTGCCGTCGGGCCGGACGCCGTACAGCACGACCTGCTCGTTGCCGATGCCGCTCAGCGACAGGGACGTGCAGCCACCGCGCGGGACCTCGTGCGTCGCGGAGTTGCGCTGGGTGAACACGGCGTAGGAGGAGTAGGTGCCGCCCGAGCACAGGACGAAGTTGCCCTGCTGGGCCTGGCCCACCCCGCCGCCGGGTACGGACGCGTGCGCGGCGGTGACGCCGGTGAGGCCGAGAAGACCGGTGGTGGCGAGCAGTAGGCCGGCGGCCCGGATGGTGCGGGTCTTGGTACGCATGACTCTCCTTCGGGCGATCGAGACGCGCGCTGCGTCCTGACCCGCTCAACGGGGGCATCGGCCAAGGGGGTTCACCGTGACCCGGCCGGCCCTGCCCACCCCGGGAGAGTCGGCTTCCTGCGCCCGAATGGGGAGTTGAGCCTAAGGCGGGGTGGAGATGGCCCCGCCGCCCCGGGGAGCCGGGGCGGCGGGGCACAGGCGTCGTCAGCGGGCGTCGAACTCGCCGGTGCGGACGGCGGTGACGAAGGACTGCCAAGCCGGAGGCAAGAAGTCGAGGCGGGGGCCGTCGGGATCCGTGCTGTCTCGGACACGGTCTGGGTGTGCATCGACCACTTCGATACAGGCGCCGCCGTCGTTGTTGCTGTGGCTGCTCTTGCGCCAGGTGGCACGGGAGATGGGGTTCATCGCGGTTCCTCCGGGACGGGCATCGGAGTGGGAAGTCGGGGGAGCCGACTTCCTGTGCGCGGGTGGGGAGTTGAACCTGGCTGGGGGCACAGGCGTCGTCAGCGGGCGTCGAACTCGCCGGTGCGGACGGCGGTGACGAAGGACTGCCAGGCGGCGGAGGGGAAGACGAGGGCCGGGCCGGAGGGGTCCTTGGAGTCGCGGACCGGGACGACGCCGGTGAAGCCGTCCGCGACCTCGATGCACTCGCCGCCGCCGCCGCTGTACGTGCTCTTGCGCCAGGTGGCACGGGAGTCGGGGTTCATCATGGCTGCTCCCCGGGTGGGTGGTGGAGTGGGAAGTCGGCCCCGCCGACTTCCTGTGCGCGGGCCGGGCCGGGGTAGATGTCGCGGCCCCGGGACCAGAGTTCCTCGGTGTGTTCGGCGAAGCGGTCGAACATGCCGTTCTCCCCGCCGTGTTGCAGGTGCAGCAGGGGTGAGTCGTGGCCGACCGTGCGGGCGAGGTGCGGGGTGACCAGGGCGTGCCCGTCGAAGCGGAAGACGGAGAGGCCGACGTGGTTCGGGCCGTCCTCCGGGGCACTGAAGCGGGCCTCGACGCCCTCGGCGTCGGAGAGCTTGGCCAGGTTCTCCAGCGTGACCCTGATCCGGGTGGACACGGTGAGGGCCACGTCCTCGATCTCCTCGCGCCGGCGCGTCGTGTCGGAGTCCGGATCGCCGAGGAGGAAGCGGACCCGGCAGCCGCTCTCGGCCTTGCGGCGCAGGCTCTGGAGCAGCGAGGGCTGCTCCAGCCAGACGAAGTAGTTGGTGTACCCGGCGAGGAAGACCTCGGACCGCGCCTCGGCGATCAACTGCGCCCACACCGATCGGGGGCAGGCCGACCGGTACGGGTAGACGGCGAACACCTCCCGGTCGTGCCCGGTCTTGACGTTCGCCTGGAGGAGGTTCGGCAGGATCACGGCTCATCAACCCGAGTTCTCGGCGGGGCAGGAGGGAGACGGGCGCTTGTGGCGAGGCGTTGGGGAGGCGCCGCTGCCCCGGGATGCGGGGCAGCGGCGCGTGGGTCGACCGGTCAGTTGCGGGTGCCGGGTTCTGTTGCGGGTGGTGCGCTGAACCGGGCCAGGGTTTCATCTGTCCTGGACTTGTCCAGGAGCCTGAGATCCCAGGGGCCGGTGTTCACGTCGAATTCCTTGCCGAATCCGACCCACTTGCCGGACATGCGCCGGCCGGTGGGATCGACCAGCAGCTGAATGGCCCCGTGGTAACGGGCGCCTTGGTAATAGCCGTCCTGCGCGGTCTGTTCGACCCAGGTGCCGGTGACGATGTTCCGGTCGATGGTCAGGTCGAAGGAGAGCGGGGAATCGGGGTTGGAGGACGCGGACGGAAGCGAGTGTCCGGTGATGCGGTTACCGTGCTGGGTGAGGACGACATGGTGCAGTCCGGTGAACGTGCCGTCGCGGCTGCTACTGAAGAACTCGTAGCGGCTCAGCCACACTCCGGAGTGATCGTCGCCTGTCGGTGCGGCGACCGCCTGCACCGGTATGCCCGGCTTGCCGTTGGCCATGTCGTGCCCTCCTGAGCCATCCAGGGTCACCCCTGAAGGTAGCTGCGGCGTTTTGAATCCGAGGCGGTCGACAGGAAGATTCGTGACAGCCTCAAGAGCACGAACGTACACCGGCCGGGGAGCGCGCACCTCCCCGGATTCCCAGCGCTGTACCAGGCGTTTGCTCGCCTCGTTGGGCTCGCCCTGTTGCAATCCCGCTGCCCGCAGGCGCTTCGCGAACTCGTCCTGGCTCAGACGCAGGCCGTGGCGCACGGCCCGCAGGGTCTCGTTCGGCATCGTCACGCCAACAGGTTAGATCCAATCACCGCTGTGTGACGTCTAAATGACGTCTTGTCAGTGCGCCGAAGGGACGCCTTCCCGCCGTCGCGATGGTTCCGCATCAGCAGGCACGATCGGTTTGCACCTGCGGCACGGGATTGCGTGCCGCTTGTCCGATCGAATGGCCGAAGTTCGACTGCGGAAGGTTATTGCCATGACCCATGCCCAAGTCCCCCGCCTCCACGGCTACGGCGTCCGTTGGGACACCGAGGCCCGGTGCTACCGGGTTCGCAACGAGTGCACCGGGGCGTGGCTGTGCAAGCCCGACGGTGAGCGCAGCGGCTTCTCCTCCTTCACCGAAGCGTTCTCCGCCTGGCGCCTCTTCGAGGTCCACAAGCGTGCGGGGGAGCGGTGACCCTCTCCCGCGTGACCGCCGAGCAGCGCCGGCAGGCCGCCTGCGTGCTGGACGACCTGACCACCGTCCTGGCTCTGGGCCGGGTCAACTTGCCGACCATCGAGGTGGACTGGGACACCGGCCGCTCCACCTGCGAGTACCTGCTCCACCTCACGGCCCGCCCGCTCGACCTGCTGCGCATCGTGGACCTGCTCCGCAAGGGGCTGCGCTACGAGCGCCTCACCTATGACGGCTGAACTCCTCGCCCGCCTCCTGTGGTGGGCCTGTTTCGCCCTCCTGCTGTTCTGCACCCTCAGGAAGTGAACCCCCCATGCACGACCCGCGTCTGCTCGCCAAGCCCCCCATCTGCCGGCTCGGCTGCCTCGTTCTCGTCCGTAACCAGGCCGGTGACGTCCTGCTCGTGGACCCGGACTACCTGGACGGCATGATCCTGCCGGGCGGGGCGGGCAAGGTGAACGAGCCCCCGCACCGGGCCGCCGCCCGCCACCTGCACGCCCAGACCGGCATCATCCTGCGCCTGACCCATGCCGTGGCCCTCGACTACACCCCGTCCGACCGTTTCCTGGAGCGTTTCAGCCTGGTCTTCGACGGCGGCACCGTGCGCGACACCACCCCCCTCACCGTCCCCCCGCACAAGCGCGGCCGACTGCTCGGCGCCCGCTTCGTGCCCGTGTGTGAACTCCCCCGGCACATGGCGCCCTCCCAGGCGGCCCGCGTCGCCGAAGCCCTCACCGGCCGCGCCCTGCCCCTGCTCCTGCACGGCCAGCGCCCCGACTGAGGCAGGGGGCGCCCGTTCCCGGGGCGGATGCTTCGCATTCCATCGAAGGTGCGGTTTGGGCTCTGTGGGCTCAACTCCCCGCCCTCGCCCGGTCGATGATCGGTACGGAGCGACACCCCACTGGCGGGGTTCGCCGCATCCGTCAGGAGACGACGCAGATGACGCGAAGCAAGCTCGTCCTCGGGGCCTGTGCGATCACGATGGCCCTGGCGGCCGGCGTGGGCTGGACGGCGCAGGCCGACACCGCCGACGCGCGGCAGGACGCGCAGCCCGCCTCCGCCCGGGCCGTCGCCGGCTACCAGCTCGTCAGGCTGGACAACGCCAACGTGGGCAACTTCCAGCGCCGCACCGTCAACTGCCCGAACGGGAAGCGGGCCCTGGGCGGCGGCGCGGAGGCGAGGGGCAACAACTCGGTCCTCAACGGCAGCTTCCCGAGCGACGACGGCAGGGGCTGGATCGGCGTCGGCCACCAGCCCGGCGAGAACAGCGTGGGCATCAGCGTGTTCGTCATCTGCGCCGACGCCTGAGCCCGGGTCCGACCCGACCCGGGACCCGATCCGGGACCTGATACGGGTGTGGCCCGGGGTCTGGCCCGGGGGCTGACCCCGGGCCGGGCGCCAGGCGCCTGGCGCCCGGCCCGGAGCGGGGGCGGGAAGGGCCCGGCCGCACCGGCCGGGCCCTTTTCCGCTGCTCGTCCGCGCCGCGTCGCCGCGTGGACGGCACGGGGGTCGGTCAGCTGGTCCTGCCGGTGGTGTAGAGGGGCTTCATGTCGACGACGGTGGCGGTGGCGGTGTGGCCGAGGCCCTCGCGGGCGGCGTTGGCGAGCAGGCCGGAGTCGGCGTCGGCCCGGTAGGCGTACAGGCCGCCGAGGCCGTTGGCGCGCGCGTACTCGGCCTTGGCCCTGACGGTGCGCGGGGTGTCGAGGGAGATGAACACGCCGCTGTCGGCGTTGAACAGGAAGTCCGCGTCCGCGGTGGTGTCGGTGTGGAGGGTGAAGCCGCCCCGGCCCTTGCCGGCTTCCAGGTCGAGGTAGTTGCGCAGGACGTCGGCGTGGGTGCTGCTGCCGGACTCGAACGTGCCGACGGTGGTGGCCGTCCCGCCCGCCTGGTGGGTGCCCGTCAGCGGGGAGGTCTTGTGGACCTTGGCCCGGCGGGCGTTGCGGGTGTGGGTGGCGTAGGCGAGGTGGATCTTCCTGGGGTCGATGTGGAGTTCGTTCACCAGGTAGCCCACCGCGTCGTCCAGGCTGGGGTGCTGGGCGGCGTCGGGGTCGCGGCGCAGCGGGGTGTGGTGGCCCAGGGTGGGGGAGGCGGGGGTGGCGGGGGAGGTGGGGGTGGCGAAGAGGTCGAAGGCGAGGAGGTCGATGCGCTCGGCGCCGGCGTCGACGAGGAGGGGGATGTTCATCGCCTGGAGCTTGTCGATGCCGGCGGGCGCGGTGATGGCGATGCGGGCGTCGGGGAGCTTGCGGCGGATGTCGCGGATGAGCGCGGCGTAGTTCTCGGGGTCCTCGGGGCCGAAGTCGTTGCCGGGCGCCGTGCCTTCGCTGCCGGGCCACTGCCAGTCGAGGTGGAGGGTGGTGAACCTCGGGAACGCGCCGAGGATCCGGGCGAGGGAGTCGGCGAGCTTCTCGCGGCTCCCGGGCTCCTTGGCGATGTGGTGGAAGGCCTGGCTCATCTCCCGGCCGCCGACGTTGAGGCCGACCTTCAGCTTCGGGTTCTTCTTCACCAGGCCGGCCACCGCGCCGAGCAGGCCGTGGGCCCTGTCCTGCTGGAAGTCGGCGGCCGTGTCCAGGTCGACCCAGCCGTCGAAACCGAAGCCGGTGTAGGCGGAGAGGTCGCCCCACGCGTCGGTGAAGGTCGCCTTGCCGCGCTGGCCGGGCAGGTCGCCCTCGTGCGAGGCGATCTTGAAGTCGACGGCCGCGCGGTTGATGGCGTCCTTCCACTCGCCCCGGTCGCCGATGATCCCGACGGCGCCGACGACGAGCTCGTCGAACGCGTCGGCGGGCATCCGCGCGATGTCCCCGCCCCGCCCGCCCTCGCGGTAGTCGACATTGGTGTCGCCGGCGTGGTCGCCGTAGCGGGAGTCGTAGGCGGCGGCCGCGTCCACGTACCCGGACAGGGTCAGGCCGCCGCCGCCCTGGTAGGTGTTGAAGACCCGCTTGGCGACCCGGTGCGGGGTCCAGGAGAGCCTGGTGTCCTCCTTCGCCGGGTCGAAGCCGTTCGCCTGGTAGGTCTTCTCGGCCGCGTCCTTGCCCCGGACCTCGCCCTTCCCGACCTCGATACCCGGGTCGGAGGCGTTGACCAGATCGCTCATGACGAATCCCCTCGGTGACGCATGTCGGTGACGCATGTCGGTGTCGTTGTCCGTCGGCCACCGGCCGGGGCCCAGGGACGCCTCGTACGGAGGGCGTCCCGCCCGCGGGCCGCCGTGCGGCCCGAACGGCGTGTTCCGGACGCATCCTCGGTGGCGGCCGGTCGGATCGGCGGGACGGCACCCGATCTTCACTCGAACGGGTGAGGCCGCGGCGCGTCCCACCGTTCGCCCGCGACCGGCAGCGCGTCCGCGACCAGGCGGGGCGGGGCGGGACGGGGCGGGGCGAGTCGCTGACCGTGACGATCCCACCCACCGGGGTCACCACGGCCGCGGCCGGTGCGGATACGCCCCCCGACGGCACCCAAGTCCGCCGAGCACGAACCGAGTTGGCCCCCGCCCCCGTCCGCCCCCGTCCGACCCCATCCGCCCGCCCCCTCGACACATACCTCTCACTGAGAGCTAAAATGAGGAGGTGACCACGCGAGCCCCCGACCACCCCGGCACCGCCCTCGCCGACGACTTCTCCGCCCTCCTCGTCGGCATCCAGCGCCTGCTGCGCCGCCGCCTGCGCCGCCGACTGGAACAGCCCCGCCTGCGCGGCGCCCAGGTGGAACTGCTGCGCCTGGTGACCGACACCCCCGGCCTGCGGGTCTCCGCGGCTGCCGAGGAACTGTGCCTGGCCGGCAACTCGGTCTCCACCCTGGTCAACCAGCTCGTCGCGCAGGACCTGCTGCGCCGCGAGCCGGACCCCGCCGACCGGCGCGCCGCCCTGCTGTACGCGACCGAGGCCGCCGAGCAGCGCATCGAGGCCTGGCGCTCGCAGCGCCGCGCCCTGATGGGCGAGCTGGTCGCGGGCCTGCCCGAGGGGGACCGGGCCGCGCTGGCCGCCGCCCTGCCCGCCCTGCGGAAGGTCGCCGAGGGCCTGCGCACCCTGCCCGAGGAGGAAGCGTGACCAGCGGTGTTGCGGCGAGCGGCATGACCGGCGGTGCGACCGGCGGCGTGGCCGGTGGTGCGACCGGTGGCGTGGCCGGTGGCGTGGCCGGCGAGGAGCAGGCCGTGGTGTGCCAGGGCCTGGAGTACAGCTTCACCCACGGCCGCGGCAAGACCACCCGGGCCGTGGACGGCATCGACCTGACCGTGCGTACCGGCGAGGTGTTCGGCCTGCTCGGGCCCAACGGCGCGGGCAAGACCACCACGATCCGCGCGATCACCACCCTGCTGCCGGCCGGCGCGGGCATGGTGCGCGTCTTCGGCCACGACGCCGCCCGCCGCCCCATGGAGGTGCGCCGCCTGCTCGGCTACGTGCCCCAGCAGCTGTCCGCCGACGCCGGGCTGACCGGGCGCGAGAACGTCGCCCTGTTCGCCCGGGTCTTCGACGTGCCGCGCGCCGAACGCGCCCGCCGCGTCGCCCAGGCGCTGGCCGCCGTCGACCTCACCGACGCCGCCGACCGGATGGCCGCCACCTACTCCGGCGGCATGGTGCGCCGCCTCGAACTCGCCCAGGCCCTGGTCAGCGCCCCGCGCCTGCTGGTCCTGGACGAACCCACCATCGGCCTGGACCCGATCGCCCGCACCGGGGTGTGGGAGCGCGTGGACGCCGTGCGCCGGGCCACCGGCATGACCGTCCTGGTCACCACCCACTACATGGACGAGGCCGACCGCCACTGCGACCGCATCGCCCTGATGGACCGTGGCCGCATCCGGGCCCTGGGCACCCCCGCCGAACTCAAGGACCGGGTACGCCGGGAAGGCCAGGACGAACCCACCCTGGACGACGTGTTCCGCCACTTCGCCGGCCGCGACCTGGCCGACGCCACGGAAGGAGACTTCGGCGATGTCCGCCGTACCCGCCGCACGGCCAACCGCGTCGGCTGAGCCCCCCGCGAACGCCACCGCGAACGCGAACGCCGACACGAACACGACCGCCGACACGAACACGACCGCGAACACGAACGGGACCGCCGACACGACCGCGAGCGCGAACACGAACACGACCGCGAACACGAACGGGACCGCCGACACGACCGCGACCGCGAGCGCGAACGCGAACGCGACCGCGAACGGGAAAGCGCCCGCGAGCGCCCCCGGCCTCGACCTGCTGCTGGTGCCCCCGCGCGCCCGCACCGGCTGGCGCCTGGTACCCGCCCGGGTCGGCGCGATGTGCGCGGTGGAACTGCAGAAGCTGCGCCACGACCGCACCGAGCTGTACACCCGCGCCGTCCAGCCCGCCCTGTGGCTGCTGATCTTCGGCGAGACCTTCACCCGGCTCAAGGCGATACCCACCGGCGGCATCCCCTACCTGGACTACCTGGCACCGGGCATCATCGCCCAGTCCGCGATGTTCATCGCGATCTTCTACGGCATCATGATCATCTGGGAGCGGGACTCCGGAGTCCTCACCAAACTCCTGGTCACCCCCACCCCGCGCGCCGCCCTGGTCACCGGCAAGGCCTTCGCCGCCGGCGTCAAGGCCGTCCTGCAGGCCGTCGTCGTGGTGCTGATCGCCGCCGTACTGGGCGTCGCGATGACCTGGAACCCGCTGCGCCTGCTCGGGGTGGTGGTCGCGGTGCTGCTCGGCTCGGCGTTCTTCTCCTGCCTCTCGATGGCCATCGCCGGGATCGTCCTCACCCGCGACCGCCTGATGGGCATCGGCCAGGCGATCACCATGCCGCTGTTCTTCGGCTCCAACGCCCTCTACCCGGTGGACCTCATGCCGGGCTGGCTGCAGGCCGTCAGCAAGGCCAACCCGCTCAGCTACCAGGTCGACGCCCTGCGCGGCCTGCTCATCGGCACCCCCTCCCACCTGCCCCTGGACTTCGCCGTCCTGGCCGCCGCCACCCTGGCGGGCATCGCCGCGGCCTCCGCCCTCCTGGGCCGCCTGGCCCGCTGACCGCGGCACCCCCCCGTCCGGGCCGGGGCGGACGTGACCGTTATCACGTACCAAAACTGAAGCCTCGTCAGCTCGTTGACTGGTCTGACCACAAGAATGGTTGGTCGACGGACAGTACGGGGGATGCCGTGGGTGATGACGCCGCGAAGGCCGGCGGTCCGGAGTTCAAGATCCGGCCGGGTGAACTGAAGGACGCCGCACCGACCTTCGAGAACCAGAGCAAGGCCCTCGAGGAGGCGCTCGACAAGCTCGAGCAGAGCCTCACCGCAGCCGGCAGCCCCTGGGGCGGCGACAAACAGGGCAACGAGTTCGCGGCGGCCTACAACACCCCGCACGACCATGTGCTCTCCGCGCTCGACGTCCTGGTCAAGGGCCTCGGCAGCATCGGCGGGGGGCTGAAGGCCCACGCCGACAACCACACCGGCGCCGACAGCCACGCCAAGAACCTGCTGCCGTGACCCGCCGCAGCTCCGACGAAGGGTCGGCCGGTGGGTGAGTCCACGGTCGCCAAGGCCGTCCAGAAGCTCACCGGCATGTGGTGGCCCGATGCCGACCCCGACAAGCTCCGTACGGTCGCCGACGCCTGGGACGCGATGGCCACCGCCCTCGACAACGTCACCGCCCCCACCAACCAGGCCGCCGCCGCCATCGTCGCCAACAACCACGGCCCCGCCATCGACGCCTTCGGCACGTTCTGGGGCCGGTACTACGGCGGCAAGGACAGTGCGGGCAAGGGCAAGGGCTGGCTCCCCGAAACCGCCGACGCCTGCCGCGCCCTGGCCAAGGCGCTGCGCGACTTCGCCCACGAGGTGGACAAGGCGATCAAGAAGCTGGAGGAGGAGGCCGCGATCGTCGGCGGCACCCTGGTCGTCGGCACCGCCCTGGCCTTCTTCACCGCCGGCATCTCCGAAGCCGCCGCCGGAGGCGCCGCCGCCGCCATCGTCGCCACCGCGGCCGGCCTGGGCGTGACCGTCTCCGAGGCCATCGCCACCATCGCCGCCACGGTTCTTGTCGGCGCCGCCTTCGGCGCCGTCGAGGCCATCACCGTGGACCTCGCCGTCGCCCAGCCCATCCGCGTCGAGTTCTTCGACGACGGCGGCTACAGCCTCACCGAGGCCGTCGACTCCGCCGAGACGGGCGGCATCATGGGCGGCGCCGGCGGCGGCCTCGGCGCCGGCGCCCGCGTCGTCACCAACGCCGCCGAACGCGCCGAGAACGCCTCCGTCGCCCTCGCCGGCCTGGCCAAGGTCGCGGGCGCCGCCGACACCCTGCCCGGCCGCATGATCACCGGAGCGGGCCTCTCCGTAGGCTACGACGCCGAGTTCAAGACCGGCCCCGTCATGCCCCTCGACGTCGTCGTCGGCGCTGCCGGCGGCGCGACAGGACCACGCGGACGGTCCGGCGACTACGCTCCACGCGGCCCGAAGCATGCCAAACCTGTCGAGCTGCCGATGCCCGGCAAATTGCCGCTCGAGTACGTCGAGGACCATCCGAGCATCGCGAAGGTGAAATCGGAGCTGGCCCGCGTTCCGGACGACGTCTTCAACAAGGTCTGGGCTCATCTGAAAGAAGTGCCGGGCGGCGGCGTCAGCATCGGCCCCAGGCCCGTCACGCAGCTTCCAGGCGGCTACCACCTCGCCGGCGTCAGCCCGGTGGGAGGAACTGCACCGGCAGACTACATACCGGGTATTTACATACCTGGCCAGCGTAGACTCCTGGTCAATTCAACTGCCGAGACGCCCAGTAGTGTTGCTGTCCATGAGTTCGGGCACGCGGTCGACGAGGCCTATGGCAACCTGAGCCGCCAGCCGGAGTGGCTGCATGCGCGACAGCAGGTCCTGGACCGGATCGGCAGCAATCCAAACTTGGATGCGTACCTCCGCCAGCCGCACGAGTACTTCGCTGAGGCGTTCAATCACTGGACCGCCAAGACGCTGGACAAATTCACGTACGGCGACCGCGAGGCGGCGCAGATCCTGGAGGAGTACTTTGAGCGAGCATTCTGAGAGCTACCACGTCACCGGGAACCCGATGCTCGACGCGAATGGCGTCACCATCTGGCAGCGGTACGGCGGAAGGGCCCCGGAGGGGTACTTCTACGACGGGTGGCACAAGTTCGTGCCGGGGGACCCCCGCTACGACGAACTCCTCCCGCAGGCACGGCAGAATCCGCAGGACGTGGAGGAGAGTACGGCCCCGATCTACCCCGAGACCATGGCCATCCTGGACGAGATGCAGCGCAAGACGCGGGAGCGCAACGCGGGCCACTAGCACGGCCGCCGGCGCGCGGAGCACGGGCGCCGGGCGGGCTCCGCGCGCGGGTGGGGCGGTCAGGGGGCGGTCAGGCGGGCGGTGGGGGCCGGGTGGTGCGGCCGGTGACGAGCTGGTCGCGGATGCGGGCTGGGACCTGGGGGCGAAGCGGGGCGGCACCGTCGACGGCACGGTCTACGACCCCGACCGGGTGGACGCGGCGGCGGCCTTCGGTACCTCGGAGATCCGGACCGTCGTCAACGGCAACAAGGACACCCCGGACCACCTCCACCTGCCCCTGGTGCGGTTCCGCGTCCCGGCCGGCGACGGCGAGGCCCCCCGGCCCCGAGGGGTCCGGCCTCACGGTCACCGTGCGCCCGCTGCCCGGCGAGAGCGCGCGCCCGCAGGCTTCGACTCCTCCCGCGGCCGCGGCGCGGCGAGGGCTGGGTGTAGGGGCAGACGGGGCCGCGGCGGCCCAGGTCGCGGTGGGCATGGCGGCCCAGCCGGAGGCCGGCCGGCCCGCGCGGGGCCCTGCCGCGAGGGGCAGGGCCCCAGGAGCGGCCTCAGGAGCCGTGGATGCCCTGGCCCGGGGCCAGGATCCCCGCCGGGTCGAAGCGCCGCTTGGCCCGGCGCACCCGCTCCCACAGCCCCCCGTAGTGCCGCGCCCAGTCCGCGCCCGTCATCCCCGGCACCGCCCCGATCAGGTACCGCTTGCCGCCCAGCTGAACCGCCCGCTCGTACAGCCGCCGGTTGCGCTCCAGCATCCGCGCCACGTCCGCCCCCGGCGCCGGGAAGGCCAGCAGGTCGAAGTGCCAGCCCACCGGAGCGTCCGGCAGCACCGCCAGCGGGGTGCGCACCCTCTCCCGCGCGTACGGGTAGAACAGCAGCAGCCCCGCCCCCAGGTCCTCGGCCGTCAGCTCGGCGGCCGCCTCCCGCATGAACACCCCCGCCGCGGACGCCGGCAGGAACAGGCTCAGCCACGGCTTGGGCAGCCCCCACAACCCGGCCGAGCGCAGGTACCCGGCGAAGGCGTCCACCCGGAACGCGTACTCGCGCCAGCCCTGCTCCACCACCCGCGTCTCGCCCGCCACCGGCGACAGCCCCGCCAGCAGCGCCTCCCGGTCCACCGCCCGCCCCGCGTCCCCGTACGCCACCAGCTCCGCCGTGTACCGCCACCGCCCGCCGTCCGCGCTGCGCACCACGTTGCCGACCTGCAGGTCGAACCGGCCGCCGGCCAGGACCTTGTGCTGGTCCGCCAGGTAGGCGTCCAGGTCGTCGTAGGCCAGGGTGAACACCGTGGCGCGCTCGCGCGCCGGCACCAGCGCCAGCGTGGCCCGCACGATGACGCCCGCCTGCCCGCCGCCGCCCAGCACCGCCTCGAACAGCTCGCGGTTGCGCTCGCGCGAGGCCGTCACCAGCTCACCGGTGCCGGTCACCACCTCCACCTCCCGCACCGTGTCCGTCTGCAGGCCGTGGTGCTGCACCGCGCCGCCGATGCCGCCCACGCTCAGCGTCCCGCCCACCGACAGGTGCAGGTAGTCCGTCAGCACCGGCGGCACCCAGCCGATCGCCAGCCCCGCGTCCACCAACCGCGCCCAGGTGGCGCCGGCCTCCACCACGGCCAGGCCGGGCGTGAGGGAGACGATCCGGGCCAGGCCCCGGGCGTCGATCGCGATGCCGCCGCGGGGGTTGGCCTGGCCGTAGCTGGAGTGCGACTCCAGCCCGGCCGTGCCCAGGGCCGCGGCGTCCCCGCTCTGCCCGTTGACGGCCACCGGGATGCGGTGGCGGGCGGCGAAGGCCACCGTCCGCTGCACGTCGCGCACCGAGGCGGGGCGCAGCACCGCGCGGGGAGCGGCGCTGACCAGGTGCCCGAAGTCGCCGCAGAAGCGTTCCAGGCCCTCGCCCGCGAGGGTCACGCCGCCCTCCAGGGCGGGCAGTTCGGCGACATCCGCGCCCGGCTCGGCGGCCCAGGCACGGGCGGCGGTGTTCCAGCCGACGACGACGGCGCCGGCGCCGGCGCCGGCGATCAGGGCGCGGCGGGACAGGCCTGACCTGCTCATCTAAGGTTTCTCCGATCAGTCGTCACACAGGGGGATCGTTGTACCGCAACCATCCCGCGCCCACCTACCGCACCGCACGCCCCCCGGGGCGCTCCCGCGCCGGTCGTTGCTCCTGTTCGTCCAGCCGCCGCAGCGCGTTCAGCGCGAACTCCCCGTACCGGCCCTGGTGGCGGGGCCCGTCCGGGGGGATGTGCGCCGCCGCCTCCACCGCCTCCCGCAGCAGCGCGCGCCGCGCCCCGGGCACGCCGTCAAGCCGCGGATCGCGGCTGAGCTCCAGCAGGACCCGGGTGAGCTTGAAGGCGTGGACGTGCGGGGTGACGGCGAACAGCGTCCGGTACACCCACAGGCCCTCCTGCCCGTCCAGGACCCACCGGTTGGAGCCCAGCAGCCGCACCCGCGCCGCCAGCACCAGGTCCTCGTGCGGACGGCCCGTCACCGGCTCACCTGGCCCAGCCGGCGCTCGATGTCCCTGAGTTCGGCCACCGAGTACTCCCACATCCGCCGCTGGTGGGCGGGCGCGTCCGCGGGGATGCGGGCGGACGCGGCCCGCGCCTGCGCCAGCAGCGCCTGCCGGGCCCCCGGCATCCGGGCCGCCCGCGGGCTGACCTCGCTCAAGTCCCGCAGCACGTAGGCGAGTTTGTAGGCGTAGACGTGCGGGGTGGCGGCGAACAGGATCCGGTAGACCCGCAGCCCCTCCTCGCCCTCCAGGATCCGCTCGTTGTGGCCCATCAGCCGCACCCGCGCCGCCAGCACCAGGTCCGTGTGCACGCTCATCCGCCGTGTCCCCCTTCGTCATCGCGTCTTCCGGTACCCCACCCCCTCTCGCGCCGCGCCAGGGCACGCCAGGGCACGCCGGGGCACGCCGGACCGCGCACCGGCCGCCCGGGCAAGCGGGCGTCGGCACGTGGGCCGCGGAGGGGGAGTGGGGTGTCGCACGAGTGTGCGCGGTGCGCGGGGGCGGCGGCAAGACGGGAAAAGGGTGTGCTGCGTCCTACCGCAACCCTTGCCTGACCTGGCAGGATCGGGGTCGGCACCCTCCCGGGGCCGGGGCCGGAAAACCGGTTGCGCCCCGGGATCCCCACACGGCACGCTGGTCGCGGAACACACCGACGCAGTGCACACCGACGCAGTGCGGGGAGAGAGGGGAGCGCGCCGATGACCACCAGCGGCAATCGCCATCGCCCCCGCCCGCGCGCGTTCGGCTATCACCCGGCGCGCTGAGCGTCCCGTCCTGCCCGCGCCGCGGGCGAGGGCGTCGACGCACCCCCGGGCGAGCTGGGCACTGGAGAGCCCAAGGGCCTGTAAAGCCCCCGCTCCGGCTGTGGCGGTTCGAATCCGCCCTCGCCCACCGCACCCCACCGCACCCCACCGCACCCCACCGAGCCGCACACCCGTGCTTGCCCACGGGTGGCCCAGCGGGCCCGTACCGGAATTGGCCCAGGCAACGGGTCAATTCGGCACTACCGTAGGCACCATGACCACCGCACCCACCGCAGCGCCCACCGCGACCGGCCAGAACGCCTCCCCGGCCCGGGCGCTGACGCTCCAGGCCCGCAACTCCGCCGCCTTCTGGGCCGCCACCGGCCTCAGCCGCGGCCACGAGGTGATCCGGCGCCGCGGATTCGTCGCCGTCGACGGCGACCAGCGCGCCGGCCTGCGGATCCTGATCCAGGAACCCGGCCTCGACCCGGACGAACTCGCCGAACTGAGCGCCCTGACCCGCCGCGCCCCGGGCCCGGTCAACGCCGAGGACCCCTTCAGCGCCACCGACCTGAGCCACCTGGGCCTGCGCAACTGGCAGATGCCCGTCATGCTGCGCCCGCCCGGGCCCCTCGGGCTCGAAGGCGAACCGGCGCCCGGCGTGATCCGGGTACGGCGCCCCGAGGACCTCCAGGCGGCCGAGCGGGTCGTGATCGAGGGCTTCGAGCTGACCGGCTTCCAACCCCACCGCCCCGGCGAGCTGTTCCCGGCGGCGCTGATCGGGCAGCCGGGCGTGGACGTCTTCCTCGCCACGCGCGACGGCGTGCCCGCCGGAGCCTGCGTCAGCGTCGTCCACGAGGGCGTCGGCAGCCACTACTGGGTCGCCACCTCCCCGGACTTCCGCTCGCGCGGCGTGGGCCGGGCCGTCATGCTCGGCTCCCTCACCGCCCTGGCACACCTGCCGCTCACCCTCACCGCCTCGAAGCTGGGCCGGCCGCTGTACGAGTCGCTGGGCTACACCGCCGTGGCGCCCTCGACCTGGTGGGCCTCCCGGTGAACCCCGCCCGCACGGTGAACCCCGCCTCCCGGTGAACCCCGCCCGCACGGTGAACCCCGCCGCCCCGCCGTTCGGCCGGGCGGCTAGCCTGACGGCATGTTCGTACTGGAGTTGACGTACACCGCCCCGATGGAGCGGATCGACGAGGCGCTGGCGGAGCACGTGCGGTGGCTCGACGGCCACTACGCGGCGGGCACCTTCCTCGCCTCCGGGCGCAAGGTGCCGCGCGACGGCGGGGTGATCCTGGCGGCCGGGCAGGACCGCGCCGCGATCGAGGCGCTGGTGGCCACCGACCCGTTCGTGCGACGGGGCCTGACCGAGTACCGGGTGACGGAGTTCCTGGCCACCGTCACCGCCCCCGCACTGGACGGCTACCGCCAGCAGCTGCCCGCCTGAAACGCCTCCTGAAGCCGGCGGCCCCGCCGGCCCCGTCCGCCTGAGAAACGCCCGCCTGAACCCGGCCCGCCCGGCCGAACCCGGGGGCCCCGTCCGGCCCGGGCCGCCCCACGTGCCCCGAACGCCCCCGCGCGGTTCGGGGCACGGTCGCGTTCTGGCTACGATCGGTGAGCGCGGGGCGAGGACGTAACGCGAGTTTTCGTGGATTTCGGCGGGAGAAGACGGATGGCACACGCACGGGCCGGGCAGCCGGCGCAGCCCGGGGACCTGGTGGACGTGGCACGGCTGGTGACGGCCTACTACGCGCTGCGCCCGGATCCGCAGGAGGTGGCGCAGCGGGTCGCGTTCGGGACCTCCGGGCACCGGGGCTCCTCGCTGGACGCGGCGTTCAACGAGGACCACATCGCCGCGACCACGCAGGCGATCTGCGAGTACCGGGCCGAACAGGGCGTCGCGGGCCCGCTGTTCCTGGGTGCGGACACCCACGCCCTGTCCGAGCCGGCCAAGGCCACGGCCCTGGAGGTGCTGGCGGCCAACGGCGTGCAGGTGCTGATCGACGCCGCCGACGGCTACACCCCCACCCCGGCGGTCTCGCACGCGATCCTGGCCCACAACCGGCGCAGCCCGCGGGCGCTGGCCGACGGCATCGTGGTCACCCCCTCGCACAACCCGCCGCGCGACGGCGGCTTCAAGTACAACCCGCCCAGCGGCGGCCCGGCCGGCTCCCAGGCCACCGGCTGGATCCAGGACCGCGCCAACGAGCTGATCCGCGAGGGCCTGCGCGGGGTCAAGAAGGTCCCGTACGCGCGGGCGCTGGCCGCGGCCACCACCGGGCGTCACGACTTCCTGGGCGCCTACGTCGAGGACCTGCCCTCGGTGCTGGACCTGGACGCGGTGCGCTCGGCGGGCCTGCGCATCGGCGCCGACCCGCTGGGCGGCGCCTCGGTGGCCTACTGGGGGCGCATCGCCGAGACCCACCGCCTGGACCTGACCGTGGTCAACCCGGTCACCGACCCGACCTGGCGGTTCATGACGCTGGACTGGGACGGCAAGATCCGCATGGACTGCTCCTCCCCGGCCGCGATGGCCTCCCTCATCGGCCGCAAGGACGAGTACGCCATCGCCACCGGCAACGACGCCGACGCCGACCGGCACGGCATCGTCACCCCCGACGGCGGCCTGATGAACCCCAACCACTACCTGGCGGTGGCCGTCGACTACCTCTACCGCCACCGCGCCGACTGGCCCGCGGACGCCGCCGTCGGCAAGACCCTGGTCTCCTCCTCCATGCTCGACCGCGTCGCCGCGGGCCTGGGCCGCGCCCTGGTGGAGGTCCCGGTCGGCTTCAAGTGGTTCGTCGACGGCCTGCTGGAGGGCTCGATCGCCTTCGGCGGCGAGGAGAGCGCCGGCGCCTCCTTCCTGCGCCGCGACGGCGGGGTGTGGACCACCGACAAGGACGGCATCCTGCTGGCCCTGCTCGCCGCCGAGATCACCGCCGTCACCGGCGCCACCCCCAGCGCCCGCTACCGCGAACTGACCGAGCGTCACGGCGCCCCCGCCTACGCCCGCGTCGACGCCCCCGCCGACCGCGAGCAGAAGGCCCGCCTGGCCCGCCTGGCCCCCGAGCAGGTCACCGCCGGGCAGCTCGCCGGCGAGAAGATCACCGCGGTGCTCTCGCACGCCCCCGGCAACGGGGCGGCCATCGGCGGCCTGAAGGTCTGCACCGACAACGCCTGGTTCGCCGCCCGGCCCTCGGGCACCGAGGACGTGTACAAGATCTACGCCGAGTCCTTCCTGGGCACCGACCACCTGGCCCAGGTCCAGCGGGAGGCCCGCGCCCTGGTCGGCGACGTCCTCGGCGCCTGACGCGCACGCCCGTCCGGCCCCGGACCCCGGGCCCGTCCCCCGGACCCCAGGCCTTGGGGGACGGGGCCGGACCGCAGGGCCGGGGGAGCGGGGCCGGACCGCAGGGCCGGGGGAGCGGCTCGGGGGGCGGGGCCGGGGAACACGCCGTTCCCCGGCCCCGGATCCGGGGTCCGGCGCCGGGGAACGGCCCGGTGCTCGGGCCCGGCGCTCAGGCCCGGTGCTCGGGCCCGGCGCTCAGGTCCGGGCGGCAGCGGCCGCCCCCGGCCGGGCGGGGGCGCGCTGGTCGCGGGTGGTGGCCGCCGCCGTGGCGCAGGCCACCAGGGCCAGGGCCGCCGCGGCGAGGGGGAACCAGCGGGTGCCCAGCAGGGCGATGGCCGCCGAGCCCGCGACACCGCCGCCCGCCGTGCCGAGGTAGAGGGCGCTGCTGTTGAGGGAGATCAGCAGCGGCGCGTTCGCCGGGTCGAGCGAGGCCAGCCGGTGCGGCAGCGCGACCGACACCGCCCAGCCCGCCAGCGGCACCACCACCGCGTACGCCAGCGCCCCCGGCATGCCGCGCCCCAGCCAGGGCAGGGCGGCGAAGGCGCACGCGGCGACGGCGGAGCCGGCCAGCAGGACGGTGCGCACCCCGGTGCGGTCGACCAGGCGTCCGCCCAGCCAGCTGCCGGCCACCGACATCACGCCGGTGGTGAGCAGGACGAGGCTGAGCTTGTCGGCGTCGCCGCCGGTGGCGCCGTGGACGGCGGTGGCGAGGTAGATGTAGACGCTCTGGAAGGCCAGGAAGAAGGCGAGCGTGGTGGCGGCGGCGCCCAGCACCCGGCGCCGGCCCAGCGGGGCGAGGCGGGCGGCGAGGGTGGGGGCGGCGGCGGGTGCGGGCAGGTCGCGCAGCAGGGCGGCGAGTCCGGCGAGCGCGGCCAGGCCGAGCGCGGTGACCAGCCACATCGTCAGCCGCCAGTCGGTGCGTCCGACCCAGGTGCCCAGCGGGACGCCCAGCGCGGTGGCCACCGTCATGCCGCCGAGCACGGTGGCCAGGGCCCGTCCGCGCCGTTCGGGGGCGACCAGGGTGGTGGCGACGGCGTTGGCGGTGGGGGTGTAGAGGGCGGCGCCGGCGGCGGCCAGCACCCGGGTGGCGAGCAGCAGTTCGTAGCTGGGGGCGAGGGCGCTGAGGGCGTTGGCGGCGCTGAAGACGGTGAGCGCGGTCAGCAGCAGGCGCCGGCGCGGCCAGCGGGCGGTGGCGGCGGCCAGGGGCGGGGCGAGCAGGGCGTAGCCGAGGGCGAAGACGGTGACCAGCTGGCCGGCGGCGCCCACCGACACGCCCAGGTCGTCGGAGACCGGGCCGAGGATGCCGGCCACCACCATCGAGTCGGTGCCCATGGCGAAGGTGCCGAGGGCGAGCAGGAGCAGGCGTACGGGCACGGAGAAGCCCCCCGGAGTAATTGTTGGACAAGCATGCAACGGTTTGATGCTCGCCAAACAATCGGGGATTGGTGGATGATTGTCAAACCATCCCCGCCGCTGGCCGTCCCCCACGGGACCCGAGGACCGGAGCCGACCCCATGACCGACGACGAACGGCTTCCCCAGCCCCCCACCGCCGACATCGACCTCGTCACCGTCCTGCACGCCCTCGGCGACCCCGTGCGCATGCGCCTGCTGCTCAGCTACGCCGACGGCGCCGAACACTCCTGCTCCCCCCGCGACCTGGGCCTGGACCACCTCCACAAGTCGACCGTCTCCCACCACATGCGGGTCCTGCGCGAGGCCGGCGTCACCACCACCCGCGTCGCCGGCCGCAACCGCTTCGTCAGCCTGCGCCGCACCGACCTGGACGCCCGCTTCCCCGGCCTGCTGGACGCCCTCCTCACCGTCGCCCTCCCGGCACCCGTCCCGACCCCCTGAACGGCCCGGGGGCTCAGCGCGCGTACTTCGCGACGGCCTCCGGGGTGACGGGCGTGAAGAAGTTGACGAGGTTGCCGTCCGGGTCGCGCACCAGCAGCGACCGGTTGCCCCACGGCATCGTGGCGGGCCCGGCGACGACCTCGGTGACCACGCCCGCCAGGTCCTCAGACAGCCGGTCCACGTCGGCGACCAGGAACTCGGTGATCACACTGCGGTTGTCCGCCGCCCGGGCCGACCCCGGGGCGAACAGCGCGACCGTACCGGCGCCGGCGATCGCCAGGGTCGCCCCCGCCGTCCTGAGCTCGGCGAACTCCTCGGTGGCCCACACCGCCCGCGCCCCCGTGGCCCGCTCGTAGAAGCCGACGAGGCGCGCGACGTCGCCGGTGATGACGCGGATCGAGACGAAGTCCATGGAATCTCCCAGACCGTGGTTGAAAAGCCGTAGTTGAAAGCCGTAGTTGAAAAGCCGCAGCGAAGGGCCGCAGCGAAGGGCCGCAGCGAAGGGCCGAAGCCCCCGCGTCCCGCAGACTAGGAGCGATAGGGGACAGAACCGGTCCCCTATCGGAAGTAGGTTTCTCCCCGTGCCCCGACCCACCGCCCGCGTGCTGACCCTCCTGGAACTCCTGCAGTCCGGCGGCACCCGCACCGTCGCCGAACTCGCCGACCGGCTCGGCGTCCAGGGCCGCACCGTACGGCGCTACGTGCGGCAACTCGCCGAACTGGACGTGCCCGTGGAATCGGTGCGCGGCCGCTACGGCGGCTACCGCCTGGCCCCCGGCTACCGCCTGCCCCCGCTCATGCTCGGCGACGACGAGGCACTGGCCGTACTCCTGGGCCTGCTCGCCGGCCGCCGCACCGCACTCACCACCACCCAGCGCACCGCCAACGAGACCGCGACGGCGAAGATCCGGCGCGTCCTGCCCCGCCACCTCGCCCACCGGCTCGACGCCCTCCAGGACGCCCTCGCCTTCACCGACCCGCCCGGCAAGGCGCCCGGCGAGGCGGCCGGCGAGGCGGCCGGCGAGGCGCCCGGCGAGCCCGAGACCCCCGACGCCGCCCTGCTGCTCACCGTCGCCGACGCGGTACGCCACCGCCGCCCGCTCGCCCTGCGCTACACCGACCGCGAAGGGCGCCCCAGCGAACGCACCCTGCACGCCCACGGCATCGTCGCCCACGGCGGCCGCTGGTACCTCACCGGCCGCGACACCCGCATCGACCAGGACCGCACCCTGCGGCTCGACCGCGTCACCGACGCCCGCACCCTGCCCGGCACCTTCGACGAACCCGCCGGCCCCGACCCCGCCCAGCGCGTCCTGACGGGCTTCGCCACCGCCGACTACCGCCACCACGTCACCCTGCGCATCCGGGCCGACGCCGCACACGTCCGCGCCCATCTGCCCGCCTCCGTCGCCGAGTTGCGGGAACTCCGACCCGCCACGGACCCGGACGGCCCTAAGGAGACGGACGGCCCGGACGGCCCGGACGGGGGCTGGCTGCGCGTCGACCTGCGGGCGCAGCGGCTCGACTGGCTGCCCCCGGTCCTGGCCGCACTCGACCGCCCGTTCGCCATCGAGCGCCCCGAGGAACTGCGCGCCCTCGTCACCGCCCTCGCCGACCGCCTCGCCGCCGGCGCCCGCGACGCCGACGCGTAGGGTCCCTACCACAGGACACCGCAGCGATCACCGGAAGGACGGTCCATGCCGATCAGGGGCGTGCTCTTCGACGTCGACGACACCTTGTTCGACTACACGCGCTCGGAGGAGGCGGGCATCCTCGCCCACCTGCGGGACGTCGGCCTGCTCGACCGCTTCCCCACCCCGCAGGACGCACTCACCCTGTGGCGCTCCGTCATGGAGTACCAGTACGCCCGCTACCTCGCCCGGGAACTCACCCTGCAGGGCCAGCAGTACGCGCGCACCCGCCAGTTCCTCGCCGAACTCGGCCAGGACGGCGCCGAAGACCTCACCGACGACCAGGCCGCCGCCTGGTTCGCCGGCTACGCCGCCCACCGCGACGCCGCCTGGACCGCCTTCCCCGACGCCGAGCCGACCCTCCTCGCCCTCGCCCCCCACTACCGGCTCGGCATCGTCTCCAACTCCGACACCGACCACCAGCGCCGCAAACTGCGCACCATCGGCCTGCTCGACCACGTCGGCGACGTCC
Source organism: Kitasatospora sp. NPDC030952 (assembly GCF_055571335.1). Lineage (NCBI taxonomy): Bacteria > Bacillati > Actinomycetota > Actinomycetes > Kitasatosporales > Streptomycetaceae > Kitasatospora > Kitasatospora sp. NPDC030952. Next base: position 199,844 of record NZ_JBVIFM010000015.1, on the reverse strand, counting down.
TCATCTGCTCCGACCAGCACGGCGAGGCCAAACCCGCCCCCAGCATCTTCCACGCCGGTTGCACCGCCCTGGGCCTGCCCCCGCACGAAGTCGCCTACGTCGGCGACAAGTACACCCACGACGCCGAAGGCGCCCGCGACGCAGGCCTCCACTCCTTCTGGCTCGACCGCGCCGCCACCGGCACCCCACCCACCGAGGGCATCCACGTCCTCCACACCCTCACCACCCTGCCCCAGGCCCTGACCGCCCTGACCGCCCTGCCGCAGGCCCGCTGACCTGCGCTCCCGCACCGGAAGTCGCTCCCGCCGACTTCCGGTGCGGGGCGTGGTTGGCTTGGGGGTGTGGGGAGTTGGCGGGTTCGGGGTTCTGCCATGGCGCGCTCGCGTGCGCTGCCCGCGCGCGGGAAGTCGACCCGGTCGACTTCTGGTGCACCGCCCTGGGCCTGCCCCCGCACGAAGCCGCCTACGTCGGCGACAAGTACACCCACGACGCCGAAGGCGCCCGCGACGCAGGCCTCCACGCCTTCTGGCTCGACCGCGCCGCCACCGGCACCCCACCCACCGAGGGCATCCACGTCCTCCACACCCTCACCACCCTGCCCCAGGCCCTGACCGCCCTGACCGCCCTGCCGCAGGCCCGCTGACCTGCGGTCCCGCACCGGAAGTCGCTCCCGCCGACTTCCGGTGCGGGGCGTGGTTGGCGTGGGGGTGTGGGGAGTTGGCGGGTTCGGGGGTCTGCCTTGGCGGGCTCGCGTGCGCTGCCCGCGCGTGGGAAGTCGGCCCGGTCGACTTTTGGTGCGGCGGCGGGGGCCGGCCCGGGCGTGCGGGGAGTGGCCTGTTCTGGCGCCCGGCCCGTCGGGGGTGCGGGAAGTCGGCCGGTTGGACTTCCTGTGTCGTGGGGGAGTTGGTGGGTTCGGTCGGCAGGGCCGCGCGTGGGAAGTCGGTCCGGTCGACTTTTGGTGCGGTGGCCGGGGTCGGCTCGGGCGTGCGGGGAGTTGTCTGCCTCGGGGGCGTGGGAAGTCGGCCGGGTCGACTTCCTGTGTGGGGGCGTTGGCCTGGGGTGGGCCGTTGGTGTTGGGTGTCGTGGGGGAGTTGGTGGGTTCGGTCGGGAGGGTCGCGCGTGGGGAGTCGGCTCGGTCGACTTTTGGTGCGGTGGCGGCGGGGCCGGCTCGGGCGTGCGGGGAGTTGTCCGCCTCGGGGGGTGCGGGAAGTCGGCCGGGTCGACTTCCTGCGTGCGTGCGCGCTGGCGTTGGCCTGAGGCCCGGCCCGGCCTGCTACGCCGCCGGGGCGGGGGCCGGGGCGGCGAAGAGGTCGCGGCAGGCGGGGGTCAGGCCGGTGACCGTCACCGGGACGGGCGGGCCCGGCCAGTCGGCGCGGGACAGGCGCAGGCGCTGGGACTCCACGACCCAGCCGTCCAGGGTGTCGCGGTCGATGCCGTCGGGGCGGTAGCCGAGCTTGCGGGAGACCGCGAGGGAGGAGTGGTTGTCGGCGAAGGACACCGAGGTCGCCGAGACCGCGCCCAGCTCCGCGAACGCGAGATGGAGCATCGCGGCGCGCATCTCGGTGCCCAGCCCCCGGCCCTGGTGCTCCAGGCCGATCCACGAGCCGGAGGCGATCTCCCGCCGTACGGCGAACTCCTGCGCCCGCATGTCCTGCACGCCCACCGGGCTCCCCCGGTGGAAGGCCACCAGGTCCAGCGCCCAGTGCCGCGCCGTCCAGCGCCCCAGCCGCCGCCAGTGCATCTGCAGCACGTGCCGGGCCCGTTCGGCGGGCGGCAGTTCGCCCCACGGGGTGAGGAAGGGGCGTTCGCCCGGCGGGTGGACGCCGCGCGCGGCGAGGTCCGCGACCGCGCAGAGCTCGTCCTCGGTGGGCAGGCGCAGCTCCAGGCGCGGCGTGGTGACGCGCAGGCCCATCAGTGGCCAGTGGTCGGCGATCATCCGGACAGTGTGCCGAAGCCGCCCCCCGGCCCGCACCCGGGTTTCCGGGCCGGTGAGCACCGCTCGGGCCGGTGGGTGCGGCGCTAGGGTGGGGGCACGGGTGCCCCCGACAGTGAGGAAGTGGCCATGTCCGACCGGGAGTTCGTCAGCGCCCCCGCCCTGATCCTGCGCTCCCTCACCCGCGACCCGCACCGGCGTGCCATCACCACCGCCGACCGGGTCGAGATCACCGCCGGCGACTTCGCCGCCGCCACCTACCGCCTCGCCCACGAGCTGCTCGCCCGCGGCATCACCCGCGGCTCGACCGTCACCCTGCTCACCGGCAACACCGCCGAGGCCCTCAGCGCCCGCTACGCCGCGGGCCTGGCCGGCGCCCGGGTGGTCAACCTCTACGACGGGATGGGCGCCCCGGTCCTGGCCGAGATCGTCGCCAGCGTGGACACCACCGCCCTGCTCGTGGACGCCGAACGGCACGCGGACGCCGCCGCGTTGCTGCCGCTGATCGACGTCCCCGCCGTCCTCACCCTCGGCCCCGGCCCCCGCACCGACGGCACCGGCGCCGACGGAACCGGCAGCGTCGGCACCATCGGCGAGGACGTCATCGCCGCCTCCGCCACCCGCCCCGCCGAGGAACCCGCCGTCCCCATCGGCCCCGGCGACGACCTCGGCATCCGCCACACCGGCGGCACCACCGGCATCCCCAAGGGCATCCTCAGCCTCCACGGCCCCTACCGCAGCGTCTTCGACACCCCCTTCGGCGAGGCCCGCCCCGACGGCGAACAGGCCCGCTTCCTCGCCGCCACCTCCCTCGCCCACCTCGCCGGCCTCCTCAGCGACCTGACCCTCCACCACGGCGGATCCGTCGTCCTCCAGCGCTCCTTCGACCCCGGCGACGTCCTCGCCGCCATCGAACGCGAACGCATCACCGACCTGTGGGTCCTGCCCCCGCTGCTCTACCGGCTGCTCGACCACCCCGCCCTCGCCGGCACCGACCTGTCCAGCCTGCGCCGCGTCTCCTACGGCGGCTGCGCCTCCTCCCCGAGCCGCATCCGCGAGGCCCTCAAGACCTTCGGGCCCGTCCTGGTCAGCGGCTACGGCATGTCCGAGGCCCAGAACATCGCGATCCTGGGCCCGCACGAGCACGACCGCACCGGCCACGGCGGCCAGATCTCGGTGGGCCGCCCCCTGCCCGGCGTCGAGGTGCAGATCCGCGCCGCCGACGGCACCGTGCTGCCCGCCGGCGCACAGGGCGGGATCCACGTCCGCTCGGCGACGATCATGGCCGGCTACTGGAAGCGCCCCGACCTCACCGCCCAGGTCCTGCGCGACGGCTGGCTCGACACCGGCGACATCGGCTACCTCGACGCCGACGGCTACCTCTACCTCGCCGACCGCCTCAAGGACCTCATCATCGTCGTCGGCGGCCACGTCCACCCCACCGAGGTCGAGGAACTCCTGCTCACCCACCCCGCCATCGCCCAGTGCGCCGTCTACGGCGTGCGCGACGACCAGCAGGCCGAACACGTCCACGCCGCCGTCGTCCCCGCCCCCGGGCAGCGGCCGACCCTGGACGACGTGCGCGCCTTCGTCACCGCCCACAAGGGCCGCATCTACGCCCCCGAAGCCCTCCACCTCCTCGACGCCATCCCGCTGACCGCCGTCGGCAAGCCCGACAAGAAGCGCCTGCGCGAGACCCTCACCCGCTGAACCCGCCCACCGCACCCGCCCACCGCACCCGCCCACCGCACCCGCCCGCTGAACCCGGTCACCGCACCCGATCGAGAGGAAGCCCCGTGCCCGACCAGCCCGCCCACGCCCCGCGCGGCAGAACCGCGGCCGCAGCCGCCGCCGGACTGGTCGCCGGCCTCCTCCTCGCCGGCATACCCCTGCTGCTCACCGGCACCGGCAGCGGCGGCGCCGACCCCGCCACCGCCGCAGCCTTCGGCGGCCTGGGCGAAACCCTGCACGCCCCCGACCACCTGCCCGGCGGCTTCACCCCGCTCACCGCCGGGGCCGACGCGAAACTCGCCAAGAACGCCGCCGCCGACGAGGCCGGTGGCACCCGCACCCTCTCCCAGGCCTACGGCGGCGCCGCGGCCACCGTGCGCCAGTACGCCGACGACGGGATGCGCGACTTCCTCGTCCTGGAGGCCGTCCGCGCCGCCAGCCCCAAGCCCTACACCCCCTACGTCGACCCGGCCCCGCTCGGCCAGGCCAAGCCCAACAGCGAGGTCGTCACCATCGGCCAGGTCTCCTGCCTGGTCTCCTACCAGCCCATCCTGACCGGCCAGCAGGTCACCCCGGACAAGACCGACGTCCAACTGTGCGAACGCACTTCGGCCCACCTGACGGTACGGCTGCGCTTCGCCGGCGCCCAGCAGCCGCAGCACGACATCGACCAGGCCGCACACCTGACCGACCAGGCCTGGTCCACCTTCCCCTGACCCGCCGGCACCCCGGCCCCAGTGCCCCGGGACCTCGCCCCCCACCCGGATTCGGCGTCCGACTCCCCTCGGATGTCCGGGCGTTCGGCGACCTGCGCGGGGCGGTCGACCTCGATGGCGAGTGGGGCGTCACCTCCCTGCTCCGCGCCGACCGCGACGGCGCGCCCTGCGGCCTCCCCGACTGGCGCGCCAGGAGCGAGGACGCCGCCTGCGAGCTGGTCCACGGCGAGGACGAGTTCCGGGGCCGGGCACAACCCCGTCCTCCCCGACCCCGGCGGGCTGCTGTCCTGACGGCCGCGACAGCGACCTCGCCCACCGCGACGAACTGCCGGTCACCTCAGGTCACCTCAGGCCCCGCCGACCGGGAACCCCCCGCCCGCTGTGAACACCCGGCCACGACCGGGGGCACCGACCGGGGCGCGCGGTGGGGCGTCGAAGACCGGACGGCCGAGTGGTGGCCGGACCGGGACGCCGCCCTCGCCAGGCCCTGGACCAGGCTCGCCCGGCGCTACGACGGGAAGCCCGGCGCGTGGCATGATCACCGGCCATGCGCGACTACTTCCTCCAGGCGGGCCACGGCGTACGCCTCGACTGGGGCCCCACCGGCGCCCGGCACCTCGCCCCCCGAGTCGCCGCCCTCGTGGTCGTCGACGTGCTCTCCTTCACCACCTCCGTCTCCGTCGCCGTCGAAGCCGGCACCCGCGTCTTCCCCCACCCCTGGCGCGACGCGAGGGCCGAGGCCTTCGCCGCGCGCCACGACGCCCGCCTGGCCGTCGGCCGCCGCGCCGCCGGCGAGCACACACCCTGGACGCTCTCGCCCGCCGCCCTGCGCCGCGCCCCCGCCACCGCGCGCCTGGTCCTGCCCTCGCCCAACGGCTCCGCCATCTCCGCCGCCGCCCGGCAGGCCGGCGCCACGGTCCTGGCCGCCTGCCTGCGCAACCCCACCGCCGTGGCCCGCCGACTCGCCGCGCACGGCTACGGCACGCCCGAACGCCCGGTCGGCGTGATCGCCGCCGGGGAGCGCTGGCCCGACGGAACGCTGCGCCCGGCGCTGGAGGACCTGTACGGCGCGGGCGCGGTGATCGCCGCCCTGCGGGAGCTGGGGTGCGGGCCGCTGTCACCGGAGGCGGCGATGGCGGGCGCGGCGTTCGCGGGGTGCGCGGACGTGGCGGGGGAGGTGCGGGGGAGCGCGTCGGGCCGGGAGCTGACGGAGGGCGGCTTCGCCGAGGACGTGGCGGTGGCCACCGAGCTGGACACCTGCGCGCTGGCGCCGGTCCTCGTCGACGGGGCGTTCACCGCACAGCCCTGACCGGGGGCGCCCGGCGTGCCGGGTCCGGGGCCGGTGTTGGGGCTGGCGGCCGAGGGGGCGCCGGGTTTCCGGTGTGGGTGGGCCGGTGCACGGGAAGTCGGCGGGGCCGACTTCCCGCGCGCGCAGCCCTGGTGGGGTGCTCGGCGTGTCCGTTCCGGGGCCGGTGTTGAGGCTGCGGGGTGGCGGTCGGCGGTGCGCGGGAGGTCGGTGGGGCCGACTTCCCGCGCGGGGCGTTCACCGCACAGCCCTGATGGGGGCGCCCGGCGTGTCCGGTCCGGGGCCGGTGTTGGGGCTGGTGGCCGAGGGGGCGCCGGGTTTCCGGTGTGGGTGGGCTGGTGCACGGGAAGTCGGTGGGGCCGACTTCCTGCGCGCGCAGGCCTGGTGGGGTGCTCGGCGTGTCCGTCCCGGGGCCGGTATTGAGACTGCGGGGCGGCGGGCGGCGGTGTACGGGAGGTCGGTGGGGCCGACTTCCTGCGCGCGCAGCCCTGGTGGGGTGCTCGGCGTGTCCGTCCCGGGGCCGGTGTTGAGGCTGCGGGGCGGCGGTCGGCGGTGCGCGGGAAGTCGGTGGGGCCGACTTCCCGCGCGGGGGCGGCGGTCGGGCGCCGGTGGGTGGGTCGGGCGGGGGTGCTCAGGGGCGGGTGAAGGCGAGGATGTCCGCCAGGGGCGGGTCGTACCCGTCGGTGGTGTCGACGGACAGGTGGGGGGCGGGCAGGGAGGGCGGGGTGAAGTCGTCCAGCAGGTTGCCCGGTCCGGGTGGGGCGGCGAGCAGGTCGCGGTCGGCGTGGGCGGCGCGGTGGCGGTCGGTGGCCAGGCGGGCGGCGACCCGGTGGCGGGCCACGGCCGGGTCCACCCGGCAGTGCACGACGCGCAGTTGGGTGCGGGCGGCCAGCGGGGCCAGGCCAGGGCGCCAGAGCCGGTCCTGGTAGGCGGCCTCGGCGACCGCGCTCACCCCGGCGTCCACCAGCACGCCGAGCACGGCGAAGAACGCGTCGTGCACCACCCGGTCGGGGGCGGGTGTGCGGGTGCCGGCGTGCAGCAGGCCCTGCTTCAGCTCGTCCCGGACGACGGCCGGGCAGCCGATGGCCCGGGCCAGGGTGTGCGCCAGGGTGGTCTTGCCGCTGCCCGGTCCGCCGCTCACCACGATCAGCACCGCTCGTCTCCCGTCCAACGCGCCCGGGGGCCACGCCTGTTGGCAACTTCGTGCCCGAAACCTCCGGTGCCCCGGGTTCGTTGTGCCCGGTGGACGGACCAGTCGGCCCGGGCGGCGCGCTGCCGCACGGGCCCGTACGGAACGGAGGGGACCATCATGACCCAGCCTGGAGACGCGGTGCGCGCCGGCAGCCCGGACTCGGCGGTCGACCGGGTGGCCGACTTCTACGGCGCCTACATCGACGCCGTCTCCGACGGCACCGACGACCTGTCGGACCAGCTGCGCGCCCACTACCTCACCGAGGACTTCCGCCGGCGGCTGGCGGCCTGGGAGGAGGCCAACCACGCCGACGGCGTGCTGCGCGCCCAGGACGTGCCGACCGCCTGGGAGGTGCGCTACCACGACTCGGGCGCCGGGCACCTGTTCACCACGGTCACGCTGACCTGGGGCACCGGGCCCGACGCCGGCCACACCCGGCTGGCGGTGCAGAGCGACCTGGGCACCAAGCTGGTCTCCGACATCGAGGACGCCCCCGCCGCGTAGGGCGGGAGGGAGCGGGCGCCGCCCGGGCCGGGTTCAGGCCAGGGCGGCGGCCAGGCGCTGCGGCAGGGTCTCGTACGGCAGGCAGTCGACCACGGGCAGGCGGTGGGCGCGGGCCTGGGCGGCGAGCCAGTGGGAGTAGCGGGCGCTGACGACGGCGCGGGCCGGCTGGGGGCCGCAGTCCGGCTCGCGGTGGGCGTAGTTGGCGCCGATGCGCTCCGGGTCGCCCTCGTGCAGGAACACCGCGCGCAGGCGCCGGCCGTGCGCGGCGGCCTCGGCGGCGGCGCGGGCGGCGGCCCGGGGGCTGAGGTAGTCGCCCTCGACGACGGCGGGCACCTCCACGCTCAGCCGGTTGCGCACGACGCCGAGCAGGGCCTCGTCCAGGGCGTGGGCGGTGGCGATCTGCAGGTCCAGGACGCGGTCGGCGCCCAGGGTCCGCTCCGGGTCGTGGTGGCCGGCGAAGTGGTGCAGCCCGGGGTGGGTGGCCGCGGTGGTGGCGGCCTGGAGGGCGGCGACGACGTCGTCGAACTCCACCACGAACGCGCCGTGCCGCTCGGCGAGGCGGGCGGCGGCGCGGCTCTTGCCGACGCCGGAGGCGCCGCCGATCAGCAGGACGTCCCAGGAACGGTGGTCGGTGCGCATACGGTCACCCTAGGGGAGGCGGGCACGTAAGCGGTTGCGGGGGCCGGGGGCTCCGTGGGGTGGGGCAGGCGCCTTGGGAGCGGCGGCTGCCGGCCAGGCCCCCGGCGCCGGAAGCCGGTCCACGGTCTGGTCCCGCCCGGCCGCCCGCCCGTACCGGGCACGGACCGCGGGCGGGCGGGCAGGCGGGCGGGCCGGTCAGGGCCGGTCGCGGGTGGGGCGGCGCAGGGCCCAGGGGAGGACGAACCACAGGGCGGCGAAGATCAGGGCGACGACGCCGGTGATCGCGACGGCCACCGCGGCGCCGAGGACGACGTCGAGGACCAGCAGGACGGCACCGCTCAGGGCGCAGGCCAGGAGCAGCAGGCCGTACTGGGCGATGCGGGCGGAGACGTGGACGATGCGGGCCTTGCCGGGGTGGCGGTAGAGGCCGCGGTGCAGGGCGACGGGGGTGGCCAGGACGGCGGCGGCGATGACGGTCAGCAGCAGGGTGGTGACGTAGATGTCCTGCTGGGGGTCGGAGAGTTCGGCGAAGCGAGGGGTGAAGGCGACGCCGAGCAGGAACGCGAAGACGATCTGCACGCCGGTCTGCAGCACCCGCAGTTCCTGCAGCAGTTCCACCAGGCGCCGGTCGGCCCGCACCTGCGGGTTCTCCCAGCCCGGGGGCGGGGGCGCTGGCTCGGGTCGGTCGGCGGGGCCGGGCGGGGGAGGCGGGGGAGGGGGGCTGCTGCTCATGCGTCACATTGTCCGCGCGCGCCGCCTCCGTCCAGGCGCTGCTGCCAGGCGGTGAGCAGGGTCTGCAGGGCGGCGGCCTCGCTCGGGTCCAGGTGGGCGAGCAGGCGGTGCTCGTTGCGGATGTGGGCGGTGAACGCCTCGTCGATCAGGCGCAGTCCGGCCTCGGTGAGGGCGACCACGCGCCCGCGCCGGTCGTCCTCGGCGGGGCGGCGGGTGACCAGGCCGGCCCGCTCCAGGCGGTCGACGCGCTTGGTCATCGCGCCGGTGGTGACCATGGTGTGGGCGGCGAGTTCGCCGGGGGCCCGCTCGTAGGGGGCGCCGGCCCGGCGCAGGGCGGCGAGCACGTCGAACTCGCCCTCGCTCAGGCCGTAGCGCTCGAAGACGAGGGTGAGTTCGGCGGTCAGGCGCGCGGCGAGGCGGTGCAGGCGCCCGATCACGGCCAGCGGGGAGACGTCGAGGTCGGGGCGCTCGCGGCGCCACCGGGCCTGGATCAGCGCGACGTGGTCCGCATCGTCCTGGTGCTCCATGGCCCCATCCTACCCGGGTCGCTTCCATGGAAGCTATATTGTCTTCCATGGAAGCCAATGCCCGGTGGGTGCTGCTGACCGCCCTCGCCCCACTCGCCTGGGGTGCCAACTACTGGGTCACCCACGCCTACCTGCCCGCCGACCGCCCCCTGTGGGGCGCCACCCTGCGCGCCCTGCCCGCCGGACTGCTCCTCCTCGCCCTCGCCCGCCGCCGCCCCCACGGCCCCTGGTGGTGGCGCAGCGCCCTGCTCGGACTCCTCAACACCGCCGTCTTCTTCGTCCTGCTCTACCTCGCCTCCCAACTCCTGCCCACCAGCACCGCCGCCACCGTCATGGCCGCCTCCCCACTGGCCATGCTGCTCACCGCCTGGGCCCTGGCCGGCCAGCACCCGCACCGCGCCCACCTGGCCGGCGCGGTGGTGGGCCTGGCCGGAGTGGCCCTCACCGTGCTCGGCGGCGCCGGCACGCCCGGCTGGGCCGGACTGGCCGCCTCGGCCGGCGCCATGCTGGTCTCCTCCGTCGGCTACGTCCTCGCCGCCCGCTGGCGCGAGGGCGCCGACCCGCTGGCCGCCACCGCCTGGCAGCTGACCGCCGGCGGCCTGCTCCTGCTGCCACTGGCCGCCGTCGCCGAGGGCCCGCCCCCGCCGCCGCACGGCCCCACCCTGCTCGCCTTCGGCTACGTCACCCTGGTGGCCACCGCCCTCGCCTTCGCCTGCTGGTTCGCCGGGCTGCGCCACCTGCCGGCCGGCACCGTCGGCCTGCTGGGGCTGCTCAACCCGCTGGCCGGGGTGCTGCTGGGCACCGCGCTGGACGGCGACGAACTGGGCGTGCGCCAGGGAGCGGGACTGGCCCTGGTCGCCGCCGGGATCCTGCTCGGCCGGCCCCGCACCCGCACCCGGGCGCCGGAGCCCGCCGAACCAGGCGAGGACCCTGCCGGCTTGCCGCAGCGCCACGGCACGTGATCGGATGACGCGCAGCATCGCGTGCCGGTGGCGGACCGCGCCAGGCATGGAGGTGCGCAACCGAAGGGACCGCCCACCCGTGGCCTCCCCCGTCGACGGCGGCCGAACCGCCGCCCTCAGCCTCCAACTCTCCCAGGCCCACCACGAACTGCGCCGCCGCCTGGCCAACGTCCGCGCCGGCCTGGGCCGCCGGACCCTGCCCGACGACGCCCTGCTCACCCACTGCCTCGCCTTCTGCACCGCCCTGACCAACCATCACCAGGGCGAGGACACCGGCCTGTTCACCGCCCTCGTACGGGAACGCCCCGACCTGGCACCGACCGTCGCCAAACTCGTCGAGGACCACGGCCTCATCACCCGCATCCTCGCCCGGGTCCGCGAACTCGCCGAACAGGCCGAACACGCCGTACGGGCCGAACACGCCGTACGGGCCGAACACGCCGTACGGGCCGAACACGCCGTACGGGCCGAACACGGCGTACGCGCCGCGGCCGAACCCGGCACCGACCTGGCGGCGATCGGCCGCGAACTCGACGGCCTGGCCGCCATCGTGGAGTCCCACTTCGGCTACGAGGAACGCGCCATCGGCGCCGCCCTGGACACCGCCCCGGATACCGCCTCGGACGCCGCCGCGCCCACCCGGGACGGCTGGCGCGACGCGGTGCTGCGCTTCCGGGCGCCGTAAAACCTCTCGCCGACCCGCGCCCGCTCTCCCTAGACTCGCCCCGCAGCCGCGCCCCGAGCGCGCGGCCGACCACGACGACGGCAAGGGGAGAGGGGGTGCGGCGGCCATGCCGAAGCACAGTGCCGCCACCCCCTCTCCCGCCTCGCGGTACGAGGTGATCCTGGTGTCCCCGCCCTACCGGTGCCCGCTGCGCGGCCGGCACCGGGGCAGTGCCACTTCCTGAAGACGCCCGCACGGAATCCCGTACGGCCCCCTTCCGCCACTGACCTGACGATGCGTCAGGTCTCGGCGACGGCACTGTGCCAATCGCGCGCCCACCCCGCCGAAACCGCCTCGAAAGGCACCCGGGCCATGCGCACCGACACCACCACCAGCACCGCCGCCGCCATCGCCGCCGTCCGCAACCTCGGCATCCTCGCCCACGTCGACGCCGGCAAGACCACCGTCACCGAACGGATCCTCTACCTCACCGGCACCACCCACAAGCGCGGCGAAGTCCACGACGGCACCACCGTCACCGACTTCGACCCCCAGGAACGCGACCGAGGCATCACCATCTTCGCCGCCGCCGTCAGCTGCGCCTGGGACGGACACCGGATCAACCTCATCGACACCCCCGGCCACGTCGACTTCGCCGACGAGGTCGAACGCAGTCTGCGCGTCCTGGACGGCGCCGTCGCCGTGTTCGACGCGGTCGCCGGCGTCGAGCCGCAGAGCGAGTCGGTGTGGCGCCAGGCCGAGCGCCACGGCGTGCCCCGCATCGCCTTCGTCAACAAGCTCGACCGCGCCGGCGCCGACCTGGACGCCGCCGTCGCCTCCATCCGCGAACGCCTGCACCCCCACCCGCTCGCCGTCCACCTGCCCATCGGCGCCGAGGACGCCTTCACCGGCGTCGTCGACCTCGTCCACCGCCGCGCCCTGACCTGGGACCACCACGGCACGCTCACCCAAGGCCCGGTCCCCGAGCACCTCGCCGCCGAGGCCGCCGAGCGCCGCCACGCCCTGGACGAAGCGGTGGCCGAACTGAACCCCGAAGCCCTGGAGGAGTTCTGCACCCACGGCGCCCTCGGCCCCGCCACCCTCACCGCCGCCCTGCGCGAACTCACCCGCACCGGCGAGGCGGTGGTGGTGCTGGCCGGCTCCGCCTACCGCAACCGCGGCATCGAACCCCTGCTGGACGCCGCCGTCGCCTACCTGCCCTCACCGCTGGACACCCCGCCCGTGACCGCCGCCGACCACCACCAGCAGCGCCACGCCGACCCCGAACAGCCCCTGACCGCCCTCGCGTTCAAGGTGACCGCGGCCCCCACCGGCCGCCTCACCTACCTGCGCCTGTATGCCGGCACCCTGCGCAAGGGCGACACCCTGCTCGACGCCGGCACCGGACGCACCGAACGCGTCGCCCGCATCCTGCGCGTGCAGGCCGACCGCCGCACCGAGACCGACCACGCCCTGGCCGGCGACATCGTCGCCGTCATCGGCCCCAAGAACGCCCGCGTCGGCGCCACCCTGTGCGACCCCGACCACCCGATCCGCCTGGAGGCACCCGTGAGCGCCGAACCCGTCGTCACCGTCGCCGTCGAAGCCCGCCGCACCGAGGACACCGACAAGCTCACCGCCGCCCTGGCCCGCCTCGCCGAGGAGGACCCGTCCCTGCGCCTGGCCACCGACCCCGAGACCGGCCAGCGCACCCTGTCCGGCCTGGGCGAACTCCACCTGGAGGTCGCGGTGGAGAAGGTCCGCCGCGACGCCGGGATCCAGGCCGTCGTCGGCCGCCCCCAGGTCGCGCTGCGCGAGGCCCTGGTCGAGGGCCTCACCGGCTTCACCTACCGGCACGTCAAACAGGACGGCGGCGCGGGCCAGTTCGCCCACATCGTCCTCGACCTGGCACCCGCCCCGGACGGCTTCGCGTTCACCTCCACCGTCACCGGCGGACGGGTGCCGCGCGAGTACGTCCAGGCCGTGGAGGCCGGCTGCCGCGACGCCCTCACCGAGGGCCCGCTCGGCGGCCACCCGGTCACCGGCCTCGCCGTCACCCTCACCGACGGCCTCACCCACCCCAAGGACTCCTCCGACCTCGCCTTCCGCACCGCCGCCCGCCTGGGCCTGCGCCAGGCACTGCGCGCGGCCCGGCTCCAGCTGCTGGAACCGCTCGCGCAGACGAGCGTCACCGTGCCCGAGGACGCGCTGGGCACCGTCCTGGGCGACCTCGCCGCCCGCCGCGCCACCGTCCAGGGCACCCGGACGGGCTCGGGCGCCACGGCCGAGGTCAGCGCACTGGTGCCACTGGCCGAACTCTTCGGCTACGCGGCCCGCCTGCGCAGCCGCACCCAGGGCCGCGGCACCTTCACCACCCGCCCGGCCGGCTACGCCCCGGCCCCGGCGACGGGCCCGGGGACGGCGACGGGCCCGGGGACGGCGACGGCGGCCACGACGGCGGCCGGCGTGACGGCCCGCTGAGGTACGGCCCGGCCCTTCCCGAGAGCGGGGAGGGCCGGGCCCCCGGCACGCCCCGCGCGCGGCGGGCCGGTCACAGCGCACCGGCCTCCGCCGCCGCCCACGCCGAGGGGTACAGCGGGCGCCAGCCCAGGTCCCGGCGGGCGGCCGCGGTCGACACCTGGCCCTCCCACGGGTCGAACCCCTCCACCCCCTGGCCCGAACCACCCGGGTGGGTGCAGCCGTTGAGCAGGTGCAGGTCCCAGGCCGTCAGCGGGGCGTCGTCGCAGACGTTGTAAGTGCGGCCCTCGATGCCCGGGGTCACCACCGTCCGCCACAGCGCCTGCGCCACGTCCGCGTGGTGCACCACCGCCAGCCGCTGGTGGGCCGGCCAGGACGCCGCCCAGTGCAGCGACTGCGCCAGGTGCGGATCGCCCTGCCCGTACACGAACGCCAACCTGGCCACCACCAGCGGCAGTTCACTTCCCAGCTCGCGCAGCCCCGCCTCGGCCTGCGCCTTGGACCGCGCGTACACGCCCCAGGCCGGGTGCGGCGCCGGCTCGTCCCGCTCCACGGCCGGGCGGCCCAGCCCCCGGCCGTACACCAGGTTGGTGCTGGTGTGCACGAACCTGGCCACCCCGGCCTTCGCCGCCTCCCGCCCCAGCGCGACGGCCGCGTCCCGGTTCACCGCCCACGCCTGCTCGTCCGGCACCCCGCGCAGCGCCGCCGCCACGTTCACCACCACCTCGGCGCCCTCCAACGCCCGTGCCCGGTCGGCCGGTTCGCACAGGTCGCCGACCACCACCTCCACCCCGTCCAGGCCCACCTGCCGCGCCTTCGCCGCGTCCCGCACCAGCACCCGCACCGTGCCGCCCTGGGCCCCGGCCCAGCGCACCAGCCGCGGCACCAGCCGCCGCCCCACCGAACCGGTCGTCCCCGTCACCAGGATCCTCGCCATGTCCCCATCGCCTTCCGGGAGTTCCGCTCTCTCCGACACCCACCACCCTGCCCGTGTCAGGACGATGGCGGCAGAGACCCGCCGAACCAGGGATTCCCGATCCCTGGCTGGGGCGGCGCTCTCACCGCGAGGGCTGCACGACGACCTGCTCGCCCTCTCCCTCCGGCTCCTCGAAGTGGGCCAGGTAGCGGTCCAGCAGCGCCCGGTCCACGGTGACGCAGTCGGCGCCGTCCTCGTCGTTGCGCCGGTCCAGGCGGCGCTCCAACGTCGCCCGGTCGGCCTTGAGATGGACCAGCTCCCAGCGGCAGCCGTGGCCCTCGACCAGCGCCTTGTAGTCATCGCGGGCGGCGCGGCTCCAGAAGCTGTAGTCCACCACCACATCGCGCCCGGCCCGCATCAGCTCGACCAGCTCCCGCCGCTGCTCGCCGCGGACCTCCTCCTTGAGCCGGTCGTACGCCCCGGCCGCCAGCACCAGGCCGGCGTCACGCCGCCCGAGCCGCTGCCAGACCACCTCGTCGATCGAGAGCCGGACGTAGCCGCGCCGCACCAGCCCCATCGCGTAGGTGGTCTTGCCCGCGCCCGGAGGACCGCACATCAGCACCACGGTGCCCAATCGCTGTGTCATCGGCCCAGGTTAGGGCCGCCGGCGCCCCGCGGTCACCGCTCCCCGGGCCGGGGCGTGCCCCCGTCACCGCTCCCCGGCCGCCCGCGCCGCTGTGCGGGCCGCGCGGGAGCGGCCCGCCAGCCGGACGGTGAGCGCCGTCAGGAGCGCGGCCCCGAGGGCGTACGCCGGCAGCCACTGCGTCGTGGTGGCCGCCAGGCAGTCGTTCACGGCCTGCCGGCTCTGGTCGCCCCTCGCCGCCGCCAGCGCGGCGCCGCCCTGGTCGGCGAGACCGCCGAGGGCGGCCTGCGCCTTCACCGCCGCGTACTCGCCCAGGCGGGCGCACTCGGCGCGGGTGCCCGGCATCGGGAACAGCCAGGCCCAG
Organism: Kitasatospora sp. NPDC030952; assembly: GCF_055571335.1. Taxonomy (NCBI): domain Bacteria; kingdom Bacillati; phylum Actinomycetota; class Actinomycetes; order Kitasatosporales; family Streptomycetaceae; genus Kitasatospora; species Kitasatospora sp. NPDC030952. The sequence goes on along the minus strand of NZ_JBVIFM010000015.1, from coordinate 184,537 downwards.
CGCTGCATCGCCGGGGCCAGGACGAGAGCCGCGCACAGGCCGACGACCAGCGCGTAGGCCGTCAGGCTCCGCAGGTGGACCGAGCCCGCGCCGGGCGTGGGGGCCGGCGGCCCGGCGAAGGAGAACACCACCGCGAGCAGCGTCAGACCCAGGTAGGTGGAGAACCACTGCCACGAGCCCGAGGCGAGCGCGGCCGCCAGCACACCGGCGAGCGCGGTGCCCAGCACCCCGGCCTGGCCGCCGGGAGGCCGGCTCGGGGTACTCGGGCGGCTGCGCTCGTCCATGGTCTCTCCTGCCTGCGTCCGGGGCGCACCAGTCTCCGGCCCCGGCACCCCGCGGCCTCCGACGCCATGCCGCCCACCGCGCCGCCTCGCCCGGTTGGCGGGGGAGCGGGGCCGGGCGGGGGGCATGCCCGGCGGGGGGAACGTCCGGCGCGGGAAAGTCCGGTGCGTCGATGAAGGCCGGTGCCTAGCCTGCGGGGGTGAACCTTTCGCACCTCGGAGTGCCGACCGGGCCGATGACCCGCGTCCACGGCGGATTCGCCAACCGGATGTACCGGCTCGACACCGACCAAGGGTCCTTCGCGGTCAAGGAGTTGAACCTCGCCGACCGCCGCTCGACCTACCGCGTCGAGGACGTGTTCAGGTTCGAGCGGGCGGCCTTCGCCGCCGGCATCCCGATGCCGGAGCCGATCTCGGCCGGCCACGACACGCTCGTCCACCGATGGGTCGAGGGCGAAGAGGTGCCGGAGGAACCGGTATCGGAGGCGTACGCGTTCGAGATCGGTGAGATCCTCGCGCGCATCCACACCCTCGACCTCGCGTGGACCCCCGGGCCGAGCGAGGAACCGACGCCACGGGACTGGCCCGAGCTCGCCGCGCGGGCGGCGGCCACCGGACAGCCGTGGGCCGACGAACTCGCCTCCCACGTCGAGACGTTCCTGGCGATCGCCCACCTCGTCGACACCTGCGAACGGCCGGGCCCCCTCGTACTGACCCACCAGGACATCCAGCCGTGGAACCTGCTCGCCCGAGAAGGCCGGCCGGTGCTGCTCGACTGGGAGCTCTCCGGGATGCTCGACCTGTCCGGCGAGCTCGGCTCGACCGCGCTGAGCCTCGCCAAGGGACCGGGCTTCGACACCATCGAGCCCGCCGTCTTCCGCGCGGTCCTCGACGGCTACGCCGCGCGCGGCGCAGCGCTGCCGCCGCCGGGCCCGAGCTGGTTCGTGTTCATGATCGGCGGCTGGCTGGGGCACACGAGGTGGAACATCCTCCGCTGCCTCGCCGGTACCGAGGCGAGCACCGGCCCCGACCTCGCGCTCTCGCACGAGTCCGCGCGCAACGGCCTGCGCGGACTCCCCGACCTGTTCGGCCGACTTCCGCAGCTCCAGGCGCTGCTCCTGGGACGGTGACCCGCGCCGCCACCGACGCACACCTGGATTGTCGTTCAGCCGCAGGGCCGCTGCTTCGAAACCGGTCGCGGCGTCTGCCACCTGCGTGGAACGATCCACGGCACGCGCCTGGTCACGGATGGAGTCACCCCGGTCCCGCGGCTCGTGATGGCCGATCACCTCGGAAAGGACGACGGCTACTTCTGCGAGCTCACCAGCCCGCTGTTCCTTGCGCCGGGCGACCGGATCCTGTTCGACGGCATGAGGGCGAACCTCACGGTGACACGGGCAAGCGGCGAGGCCTTCTCCCCGGCCGGTCAGTGGGGCGTTCGCTGCGGCCACGGCCGCCCGCGACTCCGAGCCGCGGGCGTGTCACCCGCACGGGGATCCGCCGGACGCTGGAGCGGCCTTCGCGTGATCGCTCGGCCCGCCCATCGCAGGAAAGGCGCCAAGCCGCGCCGAGCCGCTACGGGCGGTCCAACGGCGGGCTAGGCGGCGCGCAGTATCAGGTGGCCGCGGCGGAAGCGTTCGCCGTCGCCGGGCGCGCGGAGCAGGCGGGCGGTCTCGGTGAAGCCGGCCGCGCCCGCGATCTCGGCCAGGGTGTCGATGGGCCAGCGGTAGGCGGTGGTCACCTTGTGGTCGAAGGGGGTGACCGGCTCGCCCTCGGATTCGAAGAAGGCCAGCAGCGCGTACCCGCCCGGGGCCAGGACCCGGCGGAACTCGGCCAGGTAGGCGGGCAGTTGCTCCGGCGGGGTGTGGATCAGCGAGTACCAGGAGGCGACGCCGCCCAGCGTCGCGTCCCCCGCCGCGAGGGCGTCCATCGAGCCGACCTCGAAGCTCAGCCGCGGGTACCGGCGGCGGGCGATGGCGATGAGCGCGGGGGAGAGGTCGATGCCGTAGGGGTCCAGGCCCGCCGCGTGCAGGGCCGCGCTCAGGTAGCCCGGCCCGCAGCCCAGGTCCGCCACCCGGGCGGGGCCGGTGGCGCGCACCAGGTCGGCGAAGGCGGTGACGAACGAGCGGTCCAGCGGCAGCTGGGCCAGGCCGTCCTTGACGAGGTCGGCGTAGCGCACGGCCAGGGCGTCGTAGGCGTCGGCGGTGGCGGTCAGGTATGACGAGGTATCGGGCACGGGCCACGACCCTAGACCACGGACCTGGACCACGAACCTGGACCACGACCCGCCGACTACGGACTGCGGCCGTGGTACGAGCCGGGGCCACGGAGCCCGGGCGGTCCGTACCGGGAGACCCCCGTGAGCCGGTGAACGGGTTGCGGGGATTCGGGACGGGGTGTCGGATCCCGGCATGACGATGGTGCTGGGAACGCCGACGGCGGGCGGGTTGCGCGAGGCCATGGGCGCTGCGGCAGTGGCAGTACAACGCGGCGCCGACGCAGCTGCAGGCGGCCGGGTTCGAGGCGAGGCCGCCGCAGATCGGCGACCGGATCCGCACGGCCTGACGGCGCCACGGCCCCTTCCCTCGTCGACGGGGACGGCCCGGACCCGAGGGGTCGCCGCAGCGGGCCCCGGACCCAACCCCGGGACCGGTAATCCCTGGCTACCGCCCGCCGTTCCGCGCCATGCTGGGCACCATGATCGACCGTGAGGCCCTCGCCGACTTCCTCAGCCGCGCCCGCGCCCGCCTGACGCCCGCCGACGTCGCACTCGCGCCCGGGGCCCGGCGCCGCACCCCCGGGCTGCGCCGGGAGGAGGTGGCGCAGCTGGCGGGGCTGTCGGTGGACTACTACGCCCGGCTGGAGCAGCGGCGCGGGCCCCAGCCCTCGCCGCAGCTGCTGGCCGCGCTGGGGCGGGCGCTGCGGCTCAGCGAGGACGAGCGGGACCACCTGTTCCACCTGGCCGGGCACGAGCCGCCGCGCCGCCACGGCCCGCTCACCCATGTGCGCCCCGGGCTGCTGCTGATCCTGGACCGCCTGCACGACACGCCCGCCCAGGTGGTCTCCGACCTGGGGGACGTGCTGGCGCAGAACGCGATGGCCACCGCCGTGTTCGGGGACGCCACCGCCCTGGCGCCGGGGCGGCGCAACCTGCTGCTGCGCTGGTTCACCGACCCGGCGAGCCGCGCGCTGTTCCCGCCCGAGGACCACGAGGCGCTGGCCCGCGCCCACGTGGCGGGCCTGCGCGCCGCCCACGCGGCCCGCCCCGGCGACCGCCGCGCCACCGAGCTGCTGGCCGAACTCCTCGCCACCGGGCAGGAGTTCACGGCGCACTGGGAGCGGCACGAGGTGGCGCTGCGGCGCAGCGGCCGCAAGCGGGTGCTGCATCCGGTGGTGGGGGAGCTGGAGTTGGAGTGCGAGGTGCTGGCCGCGGGCGGGCAGGACCAGCTGCTGCTGGTGCACAGCGCCGCCCCCGGCAGCGAGGCCGCCTCCCGCCTGGAGCTGCTGCGCGTGGTCGGCGCCGGCGCCGTGGACTCCTCGGTGTGACGCCCCTGCTGCGGCGGCTCGGGGCCCGCTGCCCGTAGGCTGAGCGGGCCGCGGGCGGCACAGAACGCCACCAAAGCGACGAAGCTGCGCACCTGTACAGGGACACAGCAACACAGCCGGCACAGCAACACAGCAACACAGCGACACAGCGGCACATCGACGGATCGACGAGAAACGGGCAGGCACGGGCATGCAGTTCGACGACCAGGGCGACCTCGACACCTCACAGGTGGACGACCGGCGCGGCATCCCGGGCGGGAAGGTCGCCATCGGGGGCGGGGCGGTGGGCCTGCTCGCGGTGCTGTTCGCGGTCATCCTGGGCGTCGACCCCCAGCTGCTGGGCCTGTCCGGCGGCGGTGGCGGCACGTCCTCCTCCGGGGCGCGCACCGACGGCGAGGTGCAGCAGGCCTGCAAGAAGGGCGCGGACGCCAACAAGCGCCAGGACTGCCGGATCACCGCCGTCACCAACAGCCTCCAGGAGTTCTGGAGCGCCGAACTGCCGCGCCGCACCAAGGTGGCGTACAAGCCGGCCCAGACCGTGCTGTTCACCGACCGGGTCTCCACCGCCTGCGGCCCGGCGACCTCGGCGGTGGGCCCGTTCTACTGCCCCGGCGACCAGAAGGCCTACTTCGACCTCGGCTTCTTCAGCGAACTGTCGACCCGATTCGGCGCCAAGGGCGGCCCGTTCGCGGAGTCCTACGTCGTCGCCCACGAGTACGGCCACCACCTCCAGACCCTGCTGGGCACCATGCAGAAGGTCGGCGGCGACCGCCAGGGCGCCACCAGCGCCTCGGTGCGCCTGGAACTGCAGGCCGACTGCTACGCCGGGGTGTGGGCCCACCACGCCACCACCACCCCGCAGGCCTCCACCGGCCGTCCGCTGATCGCCGCGCTCACCGACCAGGACATCGCCCAGGGCCTGGACGCGGCCGCCGCCGTCGGCGACGACCGGATCCAGAAGCAGGCCACCGGGAAGATCAACCCGGAGGCGTGGACGCACGGCTCCGCCGACCAGCGCAAGGCCTGGTTCACCACCGGCTACCGCAGCGGCGACCTGGCCCAGTGCGACACCTTCTCCGGGAAGATCTGACGCACCCTCCTGCTTGACCGACCCCGTGCACGCCCGGGCCGCCGGCCGCGGTCCGTGGGCCCCGCTCCGCTCACTTCGGCGGATCGGCGGCCAGGAAGGGGGCAAGGAGCGCGAACAACGCGTCGGGGCGGTCGAGGGGGATGATGTGGCCGCAGTCCCGGAGTTGGTGTCCGACCAGGTCATCGGCGACGGGACGGAGTTGGCGTTCGAGCCCGGTGCCGACGGGGTGGGAGCCGATGGCCATGGTGGGCATCGTCAGCCGGGCCGTCGCGACGGCGTCCTGGAGCTGCTGCGCGCTGGTGGGCAGGGCCCGGTAGTAGGAGAACGCGCAGCGAAGGGCCTCGCTCCCGGTGTACGCGTGGACGAAGGCGGCGCGGATGTCGTCGGGCACTCCTCGCCCGAGCGTCCCCGCGTCGAGGAACCAGTCGATGTACGGGCCCTCGTTGCCGGCCAGGACGGTCTCGGCGAGGCCGGGGACGGCGTGGAAGCCGAACCACCACGGGGCGCCGCCCGCGACGACGTGTTCGGCTCCGGGCAGGCGGCCGAGCAGGGCCTCCATCACGACCAGGCGCCGGACGAGGCCGGGCCGTTGCAGCGCGAGCAGGACGGCGGGGGCGGTGCCCGCGTCGATGCCGACCACCGCTGCCGAGGGCTCGCCGAGTGCGTCGAGCAGCCCTTCGGCGTCGGCGGCCAGGGTGGCCGCGTCGTAGCCCCCGACGGCACGTTCACTGGCACCGAAGCCTCGCAGGTCCGGGGCGATGACCCGGTACCGGTCGGCCAGTCGGCCCATGATGCCGCGCCAGAGCTGCCAGGTGTGGGGGAAGCCGTGCAGCAGGAGCACCGCCGGTCCGTCCCCGGCGATCGCGACGTTGAGTCGGACGCCGTTGGTCGTGATGCGGTGCAGTCGGTGTGCGGTGGTGACGGGCACGGCGGCTCCTCCGGGTGGTTACCATTGGTGACCACAGAACGATAAGTAACCGTCCGGCCGCTTCCCAGACGGCACTTTCAGGGAAGGTGGTGAGCCACGGGTGACCACCCGAGGAACCCGGGCCGCCGGACGCGGGGTACGCGGCGACCTGTTCGATCCCCGCTGCCCGACGCGGCAGTTGCTGGACCGCATCGGCACCAAGTGGACGTCCATGGCCGTCAAGACGCTCGCCGACGCCGCACCGGGCGAGGTGGGCTTCGCGGAGCTGAGGCGCCGGATGCCCGGCGTCTCGCAGAAGATGCTGTCCGTGACGCTGCGGAGCCTGACCCGCGACGGGCTGGTGTCGCGCCGGGTCGAACCGACCGTGCCGCCACGGGTCTTCTACCGGCTCACCGGACTCGGGCTGTCCCTGGAAGCCGCGCTCGCCGGGCTGCGGACCTGGGCGGAGGAGCACATGGCCGAGATCGACCGCGCCAACGAAGCCGTCGACCAGGAGGCCGACGGGCGGTAGGCGGGCAGGTTCCGCCCTGCCGCCCCGTGGAGGACGGGGCGGCAGGGCAGAACGGTCGACGCCCCGGTTCAGACGTCGCCGAACTCGCCGGAGCGGACGGCGGCGACGAACGACGACCAGGCCTCGGCCGGGAAGGCCAGGGCGGGGCCCTGGGGGTCCTTGGAGTCACGGACGGGGACGAGGTCAGGGAATCCGGGGGCCACCTCGACGCAGTCGCCCCCGTTCGGACCGCTGTAGCTGCTCTTGCGCCAGATCAACACGGGCAGCCCTTTCGGAGTGCTATGCCGGGAAGTCGCCCTCGCGGACGGCTGCTACGAATGCTTCCCAAGCGGCGGCCGGGAAGACCAAAGCCGGGCCCTGGGGGTCCTTGGAGTCACGGACCGGCACTTGGCTGAGGGGGCCGATCGCCACCTCGACGCATTGCCCCTGCTGCGCGCTGTAGGAGCTCTTTCGCCATGCGGCGCTGCGCAGGTCATCCATGATCAAAACCTTTCCGCACTTCTCGAATGAACTCGAGGCTCGCCGACCGGGACAACGCCTCGACCTGGAGGTGATCGTACTCACCAGCCCACTCGGCCAACGTCTCCGGATCGCGTTCGAGGAAGCCTCGTTTCTGCGTCTCTCCGTAGCCAACCATGGCCCTGTTCGGCGTAGTCAGCAACGTAATTGGATGCGCGAACGGCCTGAGTTCACCCAGCGAGAACGGACTGACCTGGAGAAGAACGCGGGGCCGAACCGCAAGGGCCTCCAGGTGCTCCAGTTGCTCGGCCATGACTGCACGGCTGCCGATGGACCGCCGCAAAGCCCCTTCGTCTATGACCGCATGGACGAGCGGAGCGGGATCACGGGCAAGAACGGTCTGCCTGTGGAGTAGCAGCTCCGTTCGCTCGTCGGCCTGCTGCTGCGTCGAGACGCCCCGACCGACAAGCGCCCCTTGATACGCCCGAATGTACGCGGGGGTCTGCAGGAGGCTCGGAACGATGTTGATCTCAAACAGTCGCATCGCCACCGCCTTCGACTCATCGCGGAGAAACTCCTCGAAGCCCTCGAACAGGATGCGCTGGCCTGACTTGCCCCACTCTGCCAGAAACTGCTCACTCAACCCGAATGCTCTGTCAAGTTCAGTTGCGATACGGCGAGTTGCCCTCCTGCGACCATTTTCCAGGGCCGAGATGTGCGACGACGTGCACCCGACCAGCTCTGCAAGGTGCTCCTGCGTCCAGCCCCGCTCCTCGCGCAACGTGCGGAGGAACGCTCCGAACTCGGCCGCCGGGGATGCCTGGGGGTCAAGGTCCCTCTTGTTCAAGGCTATTCGTCCCACCTATCAAACAGTATGGACCAGTTGAACACCTCCAAAGTCTAGAGGACAGTGGACGCGCTGGGTAGCCGATTAGCTACGCACTGCAGCTTCGCCGTGACGCTCCGCCTCCCGCCCCCTCCGAGGTGCCCCCATGCCTGTCTCCTGCCGCCCCCGCACGTTCGCCGCTCGTCTCGACTCGCGGCCCGAGTCCACGCCCCTGGCCCGGCACTTGCTCCGGGCCTACCTCGCCGCCCTCCCCGCCGGTGACCGCTACCGCGATGTCGCCGAGCTGCTCCTCGGGGAGCTCTTCGCGAACGCCGTCCAGCACGCGGGCGCTCCCGACGACCGGCTGATCGAGGTGCGGTTCGCCGTCAGTGGGGAGCGCCTTCGTCTTGAGGTCCACGATGCCGGGGCCGGGCGGCCCTCCGTCCGTCGTTCCCGGCCGGACGAGGAGCGCGGGCGCGGGTTGTTTCTCGTCAACGAACTGGCTGAGCGCTGGGGTTGCTGCCCGCGCGCCGGTGGGATCGGCAAGTTCGTCTGGGCGCTGGTCGCGCCCGCCCCCGCCGTCATCCTCGTCTGAAAGCGCGCCTTCGATGCTGCCTGCCCTGCCCGACCTCGCCCGGCGCGCCCTCGACCGTGGCCACACCCCTGCCCAGGCCTACGCCCTGCTCGCCCGCAGCTCGGGCCGGCCCCTGCCCGCCGCCCGGGCCGTCTGCCTCGCGCTGTCCATCCCTCTGGCCGAGGCCACCATCCGGCTCAACGACTGCTTCGACGCGCTCCTGGCCGACCCCCGCCCCGGCTCCGAGGCCGACACCGGCGAACTCCTCGAAGCCCTCGGCGTCTTCGACGTCCCCAAGGCCCCGACCGCCACGGACCTGGCCGTCATCGAGCACTTCCTCACCGCCATCGACGCCCTCGGCGGCATCCGCGCGGGCCACCGGCACGGTCTCGCCCGCTGGTTCACCACCGGCAACCTCACCGCCGCCTACCTCTCCCTGGCCGCCGCCCGTCCCCTGCCCACCACCGGCGACCCGGCCCGGTACTGGTGCGCCCTGGTCGAGGCGGGCGAACTCCTGGCCGCCGAGCCCGGCCCCGACCCCCGCATCACGTACGCCCTCGCCGACTGCCGGGCCCGCGTGCCCCGCACCTGAAAGCCCACGCGCGCGCAGGAAGTCGAACCCGTCGACTTCCTGCGCGCGCGTGGGCCTTGCCGGGGCCGCTCCGGCGGGTGGTCAGGGGGTGGCGGTGAGGGCGGGCCAGAGGGTGTCGGCGGTGACGGTGCCCGCCAGGCGGGTGGCCCAGTGGGTCTCGTCGCCGTCCTCGTCGCGCCAGGACCACAGGCGGGTGGTGGCCAGGTGCAGCGGGCTCAGCGTGGTGATGCCGACGGCGCCGTGCAGTTGGTGGGCGATGCGGGCGATCTCGGCGGCCGAGGCGGAGGCCTGGGTCTTGGCGGCGGCGACGGCGAACCGGGCGGCGGCGCCGCCGGCGTCCAGCGGTGCGGCGGCGGCCTGGACGGTGGCGGTGACCAGGGCGGCCTCCTCGATCAGCTTCGCCTGCTCCTGCTTGACGGCCTGGAAGCGGCTGAGCGGGCGGCCGAACTGGGTGCGGGCGCCGGTGTGGGCGACGGTCAGTTCGACGCAGCGCCCGGCGGCTCCGGCGATCAGGGCGGCGCGGGCCAGGGCCGCCCGCAGCCCGGCCTCCTCCAGCAGTTCGCGGGGGATCCGGCGCACCCGCTCGGCGGGGATCTCGACCCCGGCGAGGTGCAGGTCGTCGCGTGGCTCCCCGGCCAGGTTGGCACCGGGGGCAAGGACGGCCCGGCCCGGATCGAGGGTGAACAGGACCGGGCCGAAGGGCGCGAGGGCCGCCACCACCACCGCTGCGGCCTCCCTGCCCCAGGGCACCCGGCGCAGGGTGCCGGTGACCAGCAGCGCGTCGTTCTGACCGACGCTGCCCGCCGAGCCGACCCCGCTGCCCGCCGCGCCGGCCGAGGGGTGGGCGTGGCGGATCGTCAGCTCGGGGGCGACGGCGTGGCTGAGCGGGCCGTCCGGGACGGGCAGCCCGGCCCGGCGCAGCAGCGGGCGGGCGACCAGGGCGGTCTCGGCGAACGGGGCCGGGACGGCCAGGCGGCCGGCTTCCCGGGCGGCGGCGAGGAGTTCGGCGGTGGCCGCCCCGGGGCCGGGCAGCGGCACGGCGTCCGGGGTGGTGGCGTTGGTGACCACGGCGATGGCGTCCGGGTCGGCGAAGAACGCGGCGGTGTCGTACGCGTCGGCGGTCACGACGGGGGTGGTGGTGTCGATCGTGTGGGTGTTCATCAGATACCTCCGTGGATACCCCCGGCTTCAGCCGGGGGAGGAAACGGATTGCCCGTGCAGCGGGACAAGGAGTGCCGAGTCGCCGCCAAGGCGGACCGGCATGGCACCGGGCGGAGGCCGGCACCGCCGGGCCGGCGGGATGTCAGGTCTGTGGAGCCGGCGTGAGTCCGCTGGGCGTACCAACGTCCCTTGCCGTTGATCCGGGGCAGCGCTGTCGTCGAAGCGGAAGGCTCGACCCGCAAGGGAAGGATCCCCCTGCTTCAGCTGGGGGAGATGTCAACGCTGCTGCTCCAGTCCACGAGTGATGATGCCGCGAAGGATTTCGTTGGTGCCGCCGCGCAGGGTGTAGCCGGGGCTGTGCAGCAGGGCGAAGGCGAGCAGTTCGGCGTGGCTGCCGGGGGTGGCGTGCGGGTCGGCCGGGGTCGGCAGGACGGCGCGCACGGTGTCGACCAGGGTGGTCTCCAGGCGGGTGCCGAGGTCCTTGACCAGGGCGGCCTGGGTGTCGGGCGAGGCCCCGGCGTCCAGTGCGGCGGCCACGCCGAGGGAGAGCCGGCGGATGCCGTGCAGGCGGGCGGTCAGCAGGCCGACCTGGGCGAGCTGCCCGGCGGTGGCGGTGCGCCGGGAGAGCTCGCGCAGCAGGGACACCAGCAGGGGGAAGGTGGACAGGTAGCGCTCCGGCCCGCTGCGTTCGAAGGCGAGTTCGCCGGTGACCTGCTTCCAGCCGTCGCCCCGTCGCCCCAGGAGCATGCCGTCGGGGACGTGGACGTCCTCCAGGTGGAAGGCGTTGAAGCGGTGTTCGCCGCTCATCAGGTGGATCGGCTCGATCCGCACCCCCGGGGCCCGCAGGTCGACGATGAACTGGCTCAGTCCCTGGTGCCGGTCCTCGGCGTCGTCGGTGCGGGCCAGCACGATGGCGTAGTCGTTGGCGTGGGCGCCACCGGTCCACATCTTGGTGCCGCTCAGCCGCCAGCCGTCGGCGGCGCGTTCGGCCCGGGTGCGGACCGAGGCCAGGTCGGAGCCGCTGCTCTTCTCGCTCATGCCGATGGAGAAGAAGCACTCGCCGGCCGCGATCCGGGGCAGGAAGAAGCGGCGCTGCTCCTCGGTGCCGTGCTGGAGGACGGACGGGCCGGCCTGCCGGTCGGAGACCCAGTGCGCGCTCACCGGGGCGCCGGCGGCGAGGAGTTCCTCGATCACCACGTAGCGCTCCAGGAAGCCGCGCCCGGCGCCGCCGTACTCGGCGGGAAGGGCCATGCCGACCCAGCCGCGGGCGGCCAGGCGGCGGGTGAAGTCCGGGTCCCAGCCGGCCAGCCAGGAGTCGGGGCGGCCCAGTACGGTGCCGCGCCCGCGCTCCTCGTCGAGGAAGGCGCGCACCTCGGTGCGCAGCCGGCGGGCCGATGCGGGCAGGGCGGTGTCGGGGAATCCGAGCGGGGACGGCGTTGCCGTGGTCATGGGTGGCTCCCAAAGCGGTGGGTGAGAATCTGGGGCGGGGCGGGGCGGGGCGGTCAGGGCAGCAGGGCCGGGGTGGTCCGGTCGGGGCAGCAGGGCGGGGGTGGTCCGGTCAGGGCAGCAGGGCCGGGGCGTCGTCCGGTGAGTGCAGCAGGGCCGGGTCGAAGCCGGCCTCCCGGAGGACCTCGTCGGTGTGCTGGCCGATGGCCGGGCAGGGCCGCAGCGGCGGTTCGGGGTCGGCCGAGTAGCGCACCGGGCGGCCGATCACCCGGTAGCGGCCCTCGGTGGGGTGGTCGGCCTCGCGCAGCAGGCCGCCCTCGCGGGCGTAGGCGGTGGTGGCGGCGGACTCCAGGTCGAGGACCGGGGCGGCGGCGATGCCCGCGCGGTCGCAGAACTCCTGCCACCGGGCGCTGGTGTGGCGCGGTGTCAGCTGCGCCATCACCCGGTAGAAGTCGTCGGCGTTGCGGGCCCGGTCGGGGCCGGTGGCCAGGCGCGGGTCGTCGGCCAGTTCGGGGCGGCCGGCGAAGGCGGTGAAGTCCCGCCAGTTGCGGTCGCTCTGCGGCAGGATGCACATCCAGCCGTCGGCGGTGCGCTGGGCGCGGCGCTGCGGGCTGAGCGAGCGGGGCGAGCCGAAGGCGCCGTCGGGCTCCAGGGCGGCCGCGCCCAGGTGTTCCACCAGGTTGAAGGCCAGCATGGTGTCGACCATCGGGACCTCGATGTGCTGACCGGTGCCGCCGTGCTGCCGGTAGTGCAGCGCGGCCAGCACCGACTGGGCGATCTGCATGCCGCAGATCTTGTCGGCCAGCACGGTGGGGACGTAGTGCGGCTGCCCGGACACCTGGTGGTTGAGCCAGACCAGGCCGCTGGCGGCCTGGACGATGTCGTCGTAGGCGGCCTGGGTGCCGTGATCGCTGTCGCTGCGGAAGCCCTGGGCGTTGGCGTAGACCAGGCCGGGGTTGGCGGGTGCGAGCGCGGCGTAGTCCAGGCGGAGCCGGGACAGGGCCTGCGGGCGCAGGTTGGTGATGAAGACGTCCGCGGTGGACAGCAGGGCGAGCAGCGCCTCGCGGCCGTGCGGGGCCTTGAGGTCGATGGCGACGCTGCGCTTGTTGCGGTTCAGGTTGAGCGCCGCGCCGCCCATGCCGGGGTGGCGCAGCGGCGGGTAGTGGCGCGTCATGTCACCGGTGGGCGGCTCGACCTTGATGACGTCGGCGCCCAGGTCGCCGAGTTGTTGGGCGGCGTACGGGGCCATGATCACACTCGCCAGTTCGACGACGCGCACCCCGGCGAGGAGTCCTCGCCCGGACGGGCCGCTGGGCTGATCGGTCATCGGATGCCTCCTGGGGTCGGGGTGAGGGGGAGGGGCGGGCGGCGGTGCCGCGCCGTCTCGTTCCGCAATCCAGGAAACCCGGCGGAATTCGGCGCCGTCCAATACGAGTTGGGCACCGGATCGATAGGGCGCAGGATATTCACGCGGCGCGGGCTGGGCTCATATGGGCGGGGATATCGGTGCTTCGGGAAACGGGTATTGGACGCTGCCGGGCCGGTTCGGCTGTGCTGGTGGAGGCCGCCCGGACGGGCCGGCCGCCGCGCAGGACGCGGCTCGTCTCCGGGAGGAGAGTCGGACGATGGCAGAGGGACGGGAACACCCGGCCGGCGCGGCGTACGGGGCCCTGGCGGGCCTGTACCGCGAGTTGGGGATCACGGCGGCACACGCCGGCGGCGCCGTGGTGATCGAGGGGGCCGACCCGGTGACGCCGTCGGTGCACCGGATCGGCGACGCCGCGGCGGCAGCGCTGGCCGCGCTCGGCACCGAGGCCGCGGCGCTGTTCCGGGAGCGCGGCGGCGCGGCGCAGGACGTGAGCGTCTCGGTGCCGGCGGCGGTGCGCCAGCTGATGGCGGTGTTCCACACCAGGATGCGGGGCGTGCCGGTCGAGCGGCTGCAGGAGGACCCCAACCTGCTCGGCAACAGCGACTTCTACCGGGCCGCCGACGGCAGGTTCGTCTACGTTCTGTTCTCCTATCCGCAATTGCGGGACATCGCCTGCGACGTACTGGACTGCCCGCCGGACCGGGCGCGGATCGCCGCCGCCGTCGCCCGGTGGCAGGCGCTGGAACTGGAGGAGGCGATCTGCTCCCGGGGCGGCACCGCGATCGCGGTGCGCACCCGGCAGGAGTGGCTGCGCCACCCGCAGGGGCGGCTGCTTCAGGACGGGCCGCTGATCCGGATCGAGAAGGTCGGCGAGAGCGCGCCGGAGCCCTTCACGGCGCTGCCGGCGCCTTTCCCGGCGCGCCCGGCGTCGGGGGCGGACCTGCCGCTGGCCGGGGTGCGGGTGCTGGACAACACCCATGTGATCGCCGGCCCGATCGCCGCGCGGATCACCGCCGAACTGGGCGCCGACGTGCTGCACGTGTCCACGCCCGGCCACCCGGACCCGGTCGGGATGATCGTCGAGACCGGGATCGGCAAGCGGGCCGCGTTCTGCGACCTGCTCGACCCGGCCCAGGCCGACGCCTTCCGCTCCGTGCTGGCCGGCACCGACCTCTACGTCTGCAACTACCTGGGCCTGGACGCCAAGGGCTTCGGCCCGGAGGCACTGGTCGAGCAGCGGCCCGGACTGGTCGTGCTGGACTTCCTCGGCTGGGGCGGCGAGGGGCCGTGGGCCGGACGCGGCGGCTTCGACCAACTGGCCTCCGCCGCGACGGGCTTCGCTGCCGCCGAGGGCTCCTTCGACGCGCCCCGGCTGCCGCCGACCTACCTGCTGAACGACTACCTCGCCGCGGTGCTGGGCACCGCCGGCGCCCTGGAGGCACTGCGCCGCCGGGCCCGGGAGGGCGGCAGCTGGCGGGTGCACGTCGACCTGGCGAAGGTCTGCATGTGGGTGCGGGACCTCGGTCTGCTCCCGCGCGCGGACGTGGTCGAACTGCCCGCCCCCGACCCCGCCCAGGACGCGGCCGAACTGGCCACCGTGTACGGGCCGTTCGGCGAGGTGTGCTACCTGCCGACCCAGGTGCGCTACTCCTCGCTGGCGCCGCGCCTGTCCCGCACCGCGGAACCGCTGGGAGCCTCACCGCTCAGCTGGTGAGCGCCGCGCCGCCCGCGACGGCGCCGCCCGCGTCGGTGCCGTCCGCGTCGGTGCCGTCCGTGTCGGTGCCGCTCGTGTCGCCGCCGTCCGTGTCGGTGCCGTCCGTGTCGGTGCCGCCCGTGTCGGTGCCGGCCCGCTCCTGGGGGTGCGACGGCCTTGGGCCCTCGATCTCGGGGCGGTGGCGCTCCAGCAGGTCCAGCAGGGACGCGACGGCCGGGTCGGCGTCCGGCCGGCTCAGCGCCGCGACCGTGGTCACCAGCCGCTCGCCGCCCTCGATCGCCACGAACCGGATCCTCGGGTGGCCGAGCGTGGCGAGCCGCTCCGGGACGAAGCAGACGCACACCCCGGCCGCGGTGTAGCCGAGCATGCCGGTCAGGTCCTCGGCCTGGGCGCGGACGCGCAGTTCGAAGCCGGCCTCCCGGCAGGCGTCCTCGATCAGCGCGCGGATGCGGGGCATGGCCGGCTGCGCGGCGGTCACGAACTCCTCCTCGCGCAGCCGCACCAGCGGCACCGAGCCGGCCCCGGCGAGCGGATGGCCGGACGGGACCGCCAGCACGGTGTGTTCCCGCGCCGCCTCCCGCACCCGAAGGCCGGCGAGGTCCGGGACCGGCAGCCGCACCAGGGCCAGGTCCATCGCCCCCTGCCGGACCTGCTCGGCCAGTTCGCCCGACGCCCGCTGCCGGACCTCCAGCCGCAGGCCCGGCAGCTCCCGGGCAGCCACCGCCAGCAGTTGGGGCAGGTGCCAGTGCCCCAGACTGCTCACGTAGCCGACCCGCACCGTCCCCTCCACGCCCCGCGATATCCGGCGGGCCCGGGCCACGGCCGCCTCCTGCGCCTCCAGCAGCCGCCTGGCGTCGGCGGCGAAGGCCACCCCGGCCGCCGTCAGCCGCACGCCCCTGCCGGTGCGTTCCAGCAGCAGCACCCCCAGGCCGCGCTCCAGGCGCTGGATCGCCTGGCTGAGCGGTGGCTGACTCATCGACAGCCGACGGGCGGCGTGGCCGAAGTGCTGCTCCTCGGCGAGCACCACGAACTGTTCCAGCAGGCGCGGGGTCAATTCCATGATCGTCAACCCTAGACCCTGTCCGGCCCGGACGAGGGCCCCGGTCGTACCTGGACGAGGGCCCCGGTCGTGCCCGGACGAGGGCGCCGGTCGTGCCTGGACGAGGGCCCCGGTCGTGCTCGTGGGCGGCCAGTGGATCACTGACCGCCCACGACCGTCGCCAGCCCCCGGCTACCTGCGCCCGGCGCCGGCCCGGGTGCGGCGGGTGACGGAGTCCAGGACGACGGCGGCCAGCAGCACCGCGCCGGTGATCATGTACTGGATGGCCTGGGCGGCGTGCACCATGTCCAGGCCGGTGGTGATGGACTGGATGACCAGGATGCCCAGCAGCGCGGACCAGGCGTTGCCGCGCCCGCCGAAGAGGCTGGTGCCGCCGATGACAGCGGCGGCGATGGCCATCATCAGCACGTTGCCGCCGCCCAGTTGCTTGTCCGCCGAGCCCTGCTGGGAGGCGTAGAACAGGCCGCCGAGGCCGGCCAGCAGCGCGGAGAGCAGGAACACCGACACCCGTACCCGGGCGACGTTGACGCCGGCGCGCCGGGCGGCCTCCACGCTGCCGCCGACCGCGAAGACCTGCCGCCCGTAGCGGGTGCGGCGCAGCACGAAGTCGGTGGCGACGACGGCGCCGAGCAGCACGACCAGGGACAGCGGCAGCCCGCGGTCCTGGTTGAGGGCGTACGCGGCGGCCAGGCCCAGCACGGCCAGGGCGCCGGTGCGCAGGGCGGTGTCGGCGAGCGGGCGGGCGGCCAGGCCCGCGGCGGAGCGGCGGCGGGCGGTGCTCAGCTGGGCCAGCAGGTAGAGGGCGGGGGCGAGGATCGCCAGGCCCCAGGCGTAGGCGATGTCGCCGTCGCCGAGGAAGGTGGAGTCCAGGCCGGCGATGATGCCGTCGTGGCGGTTGTTGACGGTGCCGCCGTCGCCCAGGACCCATTCCTGCAGGCCGCTCCAGGCGAGCATGCCGGCCAGGGTGACGACGAAGGCGGGCACCCCGATGCGGGCGAACAGCAGGCCGTGCAGCACGCCCATCACGCAGGCCGCGCCCAGGGCCGCCACGATGGCCAGCCACTCGGGCCAGCCCTGGCGCACCGCGAGCACCGCGGCGATCGCCGAGGTGGCGCCGGCCACCGAGCCGAGCGAGAGGTCGATCTCGCCGAGGATGAGGACGAAGACGACGCCCACCGCGATCAGGCCGGGCCCGGCGATGAAGCGGGTGATGTTGGTGAGGTTGTCGGCCTGGAGGAAGTGGTGGGTGACGGACTGGAAGACGATCGCGATGACGACGAGTCCGACGACCACGGGAAGCGCGCCCAGTTCGCCGGAGGCCAGCCGGCGCCGGGCGGCGTCGGCGCGCCCGGCCCAGGTCGCGGCGGGCACGTGCAGACGGGGGTCGGTGGCGGGGGTGCTCATGCGGCGTCCTCCTCCTCGGCGCGGCGGGCCCGGCGGCGGGCGTGGGCGTTGTCGTCGGCGCCGGTGATGGCGGCGACGATCTGTTCCTGGGTGGTGCCGGCGACGGGGAACAGTCCGTTGTTGCGGCCCAGGCGCAGCACCGCGACGGTGTCGGCCACGGCCCGCACGTCGGCCATGTTGTGGCTGACCAGGATGACGCCGAGGCCGCGTTCGCGCAGCCGCTCCACCAGGTCCAGGACCTGGGCGGTCTGTTCGACGCCCAGGGCCGCGGTGGGCTCGTCCAGCAGCACCACGGACGGCTCGCCGACCAGGGCGCGGGCGATGGCCACCACCTGGCGCTGGCCGCCGGACAGGGCGGCGACGGGGGCGCGCACGTCCGGGATGCGGATGGCCAGGGTGTCCAGCAGCTCGCGGGCGTGCTGCTCCATGGCGACTTCGTCGAGCAGGGTGCGGCGGCGTTTCTCGCGGCCGAGGAAGAGGTTGGCGATGACGTCGAGGTTGTCGCACAGGGCGAGGTCCTGGTAGACGGTGGCGATGCCGAGCGCGGTGGCGTCCTGCGGGCGGGCCAGCCGTACGGGCTTGTCGTGCCAGGTGATGGTGCCCTCGTCGACGGGGTGGACGCCGGCGATGGTCTTGACGAGGGTGGACTTGCCGGCGCCGTTGTCGCCGACGAGGGCGAGGACCTCGCCCGGGTGGACGGCGAGGTCGACGTCGGTGAGGGCCTGGACGGCGCCGAAGCGCTTGGAGACCGAGCGCAGCTGGAGGACGGGCGCGCCTGTCACGTGAACCACCTTGATCCTTGGGTGACTTGACGGGCTACTTGAGGCCGGCGGCGGTGCAGGCGGCGGCGTAGTCGGCGGTGCAGATGTCGGAGACCTTGTAGAGGCCGTCGGCGACCACCGTCTGGGCGATGTTCGCCTTGGTGACGACCTTGGCGTCCAGCAGCTTGGCGGGGATGCTCTTGTCGGTGGCGCTGTCCACGGTGGTGGTGGCCACGGACTTGACGTCCTTGCCCTGGAGGAGGTCGACGGCCAGTTCGGCGGCGTTGTCGGCGAGCGGCTTGTAGGCCTTGTAGATGGTGTAGGCCTGGTCGCCGTTGACGACGCGCTGGACGGCGTCCAGGCCGGCGTCCTGGCCGCCGACGGGCACCTTGATGCCGGAGCCCTGGAGCTGGGTGATGATGGCGCCGGCCATGCCGTCGTTGGCGGAGTAGACGCCCTGGAAGCCGTTCTTGCCGAGTTCGGTGACGGCGGCGGCGACCTTCTGCCCGGCGACGGTGGGGTCCCACTGCCCGGACTGCTCGTAGACGACCTTCTTGATCTTGCCGTCGAGGACCTTGTGGGCGCCGGTCTTGAACTGGGCGGCGTTGGGGTCGGCCTCGTCCCCGTTGATCATGACGATGTTCGCGTCGGGCGCCTGCGGCCCGAGCGCGTCCAGCAGGGCCTGGCCCTGGAGCTCGCCGACCTTCTCGTTGTCGAAGGAGACGTAGGCGGAGACCGGGCCGGTGGCCAGGCGGTCGTAGGCGACGACCTTGACGCCCTTGGCGGCGGCCTCCTGTACCCAGCCCTGGGTGGACTTGGCGTTGTAGGCGTCCAGGATGATCACCTTGACGCCCTGGGTGAGGAGGGTGTCGAACTGCTGCTTCTGCTTGGCGGCGCTGCCCTCGGCGTTGTTGTAGAGCACCTTGCAACTCGCGCACAGGGACTTGACCTTGGCCTCGATGAAGGGCCGGTCGAAGGACTCGTAGCGTACGGAGGAGGCGTTCTCGGGCAGCAGTAGGCCTATGGAGGTGGTGTCGCCGGCGGCGGCGGAGTCCTTCTTGTCGCCGCCGGCCTTTCCGCAGGCGGCGGTCATGGAAAGGGCCAGCGCGAGGCCGGCGGTCGAGACGAGGGCGCGACGCAGTAGGGCGTTCATCTGTTGCCTCTCCCTGGGGACGCCGCGACGGTGCGGCGGGGGGTGGGGGGAGTTAAACCTGGCCGCGTACATGGCGTCAAGAAGTAAAACCAGACTCCGGGACTTCCGCTGCCATTCGTTACCTTCGTGAACGCTTTCCGCCCCGGCGGCGTGTTCACTTGCCAAAGTGGGCGCACCACGGTAAAAGCCCCGGCGCCGCCCGGGTGGGGCGGTGCCGGGGCGGGCTTCCTGCCGGGCCGGGCGCCGTGAGGCTGGGGGTGGAGGAGGGGCGGGAGAGGGGCGGGGCGCCCGCCGTTCCCCCGATGCGGCGGGCGCCCCGGCTCGTGCCGACTGCCCGTCAGGGGCGGTCGAGGGTGATGGAGTTGATCGGGCCCAGGTCGTAGAAGACGCCGTTCTGGGCCGCGATGTCGTACACGCAGTCCCCGCCGCCGTAGCTCTTGCACAGGTGGGCGTGGGCGCCGCCGGTCTGGTTGTTCAGCACCCAGTGGTTGCCGTACTGGCCGCTCAGGTTGTGGGCGCCGTAGGACCAGTACACCGCGCTCGGCGAGGAGGCGGGGTTCTGGTCCTGCGGGTAGACGCACACGGCGCCGGACGGGCAGCCCGCCCAGGACCCGTCGGCGGCACCGGCCGTGCCGATGCCCGCGGTGGTCAGCGCGGCCGCCGCGATCCCGACGGCGGCCAGGGCACGGGTGATCCTTCGCATGGGGTTCTCCCTCGCTGGTGGAACGGCCCCCACGTGGGGTCGGGGCCAGTGCTCGCCAGCCTAGGAACGCGCGGGCCGCAGCGGTCCCTGACATCCGACAGGGGCGCGCCGCCGCGCCCCGGGCGCCGGGATGCGGTACACGCCGCACCGCGAACGGCGCAGCCGCCGACCGGGGCGCCGGAGCGGGCGGCCCGACTACTCCGACGACCGGAAGTCCGACCCCGCGGCTTCGGCGTACGAGAGGAAGGCCGCCCCCGCGGAGGCGACATGCAGATCGACGACGACCTCCTCGCCCTCAGTGCGCCCGCGCTCCGAGATCGCCAGGCCGATCAGCGCCAAGTCACCGGCCTGGCCCCGCAGTTCGTACTGCTCACGGGTCTCCTCCCCGAGGTCGTCCTCGTCATCGCGCTCCCAGGCGTCCGCCGCGGCCTGGGCCAGGGCCCTGGGCAGCCGCACCGTCACACGGCCCACCTGGGCGTGGACGTGCTCCCCGATCGCCGCCAGCAGCTTCGATTCTTCCCGGTACAGGGCGTACCGCTCTTGATCCACCATGGAGCGAGGCTACGGGCCCCGCGGTCGCAGCACTAGCGGGTGGCGATTCCAGGGGTCAGGCGCAGGCGCTCCGGACGGGCCGGGGCGCGCAGGCGCTCGGCCGGCACCTGGTCGCGGCGGGCCTGCCAGGCGAGCAGCCGGGCCCGGTCCTGCTCGTCCCCGGCCTCGTCCGGGGCGGCGTCCGGGGCGCTCTCGCGCAGCAGCACCCGGGCCGGGCGCTCCTCGCCGCCGGGCAGCACGTCCAGCACCAGGAAGCGGGTGCCGGGCGGGAACACCACCTCGGGATCCCCGTCCTCGGCGATCACCGACGTGCGGCGCCCGGTCGCGGACCACACCAGGAACTCCACGTCCGTCCCCGGCACCACCTCCGCCTCGGACGTCCCCACCACCGGCGCGGGCTCCACCAGCAGCACACCGCGCGCGTACTGGCGCAGCACCTCCTCACCCGCCTCAGCGCCCAGCAGCACCGCGCCCCGGTGGTTGGGCAGCCGGCGCAGCCCGGACCCCAGGCAGGCCAGGTACGGGGCCAACGGCCCCTGGCCGGCGCCGGGTTGACGGGCGGCCTCGACCAACTCGGCGCGGGGCACCGGGATTCCGGTGTCGGCGTGGTGGAGGTAGACCGCCGCGAGGTCGTCCTTCAGATCGTCACGGGCCTGCGCGCGCAGCGCGGGCATCCGCAGCGCGGCCTGCTCGGCGCGGCCGGCGTAGCGGTGGAAGTACCCGCCCAGCAGGGCCCGGAACGCGGCCCGCTCGGCGGCCGTGGACACCCGCCCGGGAGCGGCGGCCACGGCGGATGGCACGAGGAGCCGGGGTGCGGCGGGGGCGGCGGGTGCGGCGGGTTCGGCTTCGGGTTCGGTCGGGGTGGGCTCGGGCGCCGGGGCGGGTTCGGGCTCGGGGGCCGGGGTGTCGGGGGCGTTGCCGCTCTCGGTCGGGGCCGCCGGTGCCGTCGCGGGGGCGATCGGAAAGGCGTGCGGGGTGGGGGAGTTGGGGTCGTCGGGGGTGCCGCTGCTCGCGATCGCGATCGTCGGTGCGGTGGCGGGGGCGGGTGGCTGCTCCGGGTCCGGGGCCTCGGTTGCCTCGGGGGCCTCGGGGGTGGCCTGCGGGGCCTGCGGGGCGGGGGAGTTGGGGATCGCGGTGGGTTGACGGCGGCCGGCCGGGGCGCCGGGCAGGAGCAGGCGTGGGGCCGGGGTGCCCGGGTCGGTGAGGGCGGCCAGCAGGTCGTCCAGGATGTCGAGCACCTCGGCGGGCGCCGTCCGGTCGGCCGAGCCCGCGATGAGGGTGGGCCGGTCCGGGTCGGGGTCGAGCAGTCGGGGGCCGCGGTCGCGTGGCGGCTCCTCGGGGCGCAGCCACAGTCCGGCGGGGACGGCCTCCAGACGCCAGCCCGCGACGGGTGCCTGGTGCAGCGCGGGGCCGCAGGCCGCGAAGCCGGCGGGCAGGGGGCG
Organism: Kitasatospora sp. NPDC030952; assembly: GCF_055571335.1. NCBI lineage: Bacteria > Bacillati > Actinomycetota > Actinomycetes > Kitasatosporales > Streptomycetaceae > Kitasatospora > Kitasatospora sp. NPDC030952. The sequence goes on along the minus strand of NZ_JBVIFM010000015.1, from coordinate 162,965 downwards.
CCAGGCGGAGGCGATCACGCGGCCGAGTTCGGGGCAGGCGGTCAGTTCGGTCAGCCACGGTTCCCAGCCCGGGGCCGCGTCGGTGCCCGGGATGTGCGAGGACCAGCCGTTCGCGGTGTGCGTCGGCAGGCCGACGGCCGCCCGGACGTCGTGGCCCAGTCCGGCCGCCAACTCGGCGGCCAGGGCGACGAGTTCCGGGACGGCGGCCCAGGGCGCGCCGATCAGCAGGTCGGCCGGGGAGGCCCCGGGCCGGATCAGCCCGGCGGCGACCGCGGCGGCGGCGACCTCGGCGGCCGGGGGCAGCGGGGCGTCCGGGCGCCCGACCACCAGGACCGGGGTGCCGGGCGCCGCCGCGGCCCGCAGCAGCGGGGCCGGGGTGACGGCCGGGGCGGCGGTGGGCGCGCCGTGGAACCAGAAGCCGTGCGGCAGCACGGTCAGCCGGGGATCGGCCGCGGCCGGGGCAACGGGCGCGGGCGGGGCGGCGGGCGCCGGGACGGGCGCCGGCGAGGTAACGGGCCCGCCGGACCCAGCTGCTGACGCCGCCTCGGACACCGTCGGTACGGGGCGTGCCACCGCCGGGACCGGCACTCCCGCCGTGGCGGACACCGCGGATACCGCGGCCACATCGGGCACGGCGGCGGCCACGACCGGCACGCCCGCGGTCGCGGGCACGTTCGCCGGAGCCGCCCGCACCGCCTTCGCCCTGCCCGCCCCCGCGCCCGCTCCCGCTCCCGCGCCCGTCCCCGCTCCCGCTCCCGCTCCCGCTCCCGCTCCCGACCCCGCTCCCGTCCCCGTTCCCGGCAGCGGCCACACCGCGCCGAGCCGGCGGGTGCGCCCGTCCGGGGTGAACAGCCACCAGGAGGAGGGTTCGGTGTCGGTGGCCCCGCTGGTCAGCAGGGTGCCGTCCGGGCGCAGGGTGACCTGCCCGTCCGGGGCCACGATGCTGGTGGCGGCCAGTTCGGCGATCCGCTGGGCGGGCCGGCGCCCGGACTCCGGCGCGGCCGCGAGGCCGGTGGCGGCCAGGACCAGGGTGGCGGCGTTGCGGTCGGCGGCGGTGCGGGCCAGGTCGTCGAGCCGGCCGAGCAGGACGGGCTGGGCGTCGGCGGCCGCGGCCAGCACGGTGACGGTGCCGACCACGGGCGCGAGCGCGGCCAGCGCGTCGGTGAGCGCGGCGGGCAGCGCCGCCGGGTCCGGGCCGTGCGCGGAGCCCGGCGCGATGACGAAGTGCGGGCCGACCTCGTGCAGTTGTGCCGCGGGCACCGGAGCGGTGTCGGCCCCGGCGGTGCTGTCGGCGCGGCGGCGGCTCAGCCAGCGCCGTGCCCCGGTGGCCTCCTGGACGGTGCTCATCGGCCCGAACCTCCGTCTCCTTCAGCGCTGTTGCCGCCCCCACCGCTGCCGTCCGCTTCGTCCACCAGCGCGGTCTGCACCTGCACCGTGCGGCGCCGGGTGACGTGCAGGGCCCGCCCCGGGGGGAACACCCGCGGCTTGGTGTTGCCGAACAGGAAGCCCTCGCTGGGCGGGCAGGACAGCAGCACCGCCGGGGTGTTGACCTCCTCCAGCTTGCGCAGCAGCTGGTCGGAGGAGGCCCGCCCGATGCCGTTGGCGCTGCGCGCCACGATCAGGTGCAGGCCCAGTTCGGCGCCCTGCGCCAGGTAGTCCAGCAGCGGCGCGAACGGGTGGGCGGCCATGCCGCCGGGGGAGCCGGCGACCAGCTCGTAGTCGTCGACCAGGATGAACAGTTCGGGGCCCTCCCACCAGTCGCGCAGCCGCAGCCGCTCCGGCGGGATGTCCGGTCCGGGCAGCCGGTTGGCCATCGCCCGCGCCGCGCCGTCGACGATCTGGCGCAGCACGTCCACGGCGACCGCGTGCCCGAGCCGGTACTCCTGCGGCACCGCGCCCTGCAGCACCCGCCGGTAGTCCACCAGCATGATCCGCGCCTCGTCGGGCCGGTAGGCGGAGGTGATGCCCGCCGCGACGAGCTTCAGCAGGTTGGTCTTGCCCGCCTCGCTGTCACCGACCACCACCAGGTGCGGCGTCTCCTCGAAGTCGTGCCACAGCGGGGCCATCGAGACGTCCTGCAGGCCCAGCGGCACCCGCAGCCGGCCCTCGGGGGCGGGCAGCGCCGCCGCGGGCAGGTGCAGCGGCAGCATCCGCACCTCGGGGGCGCGCGGGCCCTGCCAGTGCTCGGCGACGGCGTCGACCAGGTCCGCGACGCCCTCGCCCAGGTCCTCGGTGGCGCCGTTGCCGTCCAGCCGGGGCAGCGCGGTCAGGAAGTGCAGTTCCTCACCGGTCAGGCCGCGGCCGGGGATCTTGGGCACCGTCGCCGCGATCCGCATCCCGATCGCGGAGTCCACCGGGTCGCCCAGCCGCAGTTCGAAGCGGGTGCCCAGCAGGTCGCGCAGCGCGCCGGTGACCTCGCCCCAGCGGGTGGTGCCCACGACCAGGTGGATGCCGTAGTTGAGGCCGCGCTGGGCGATCAGGGTCAGCGCCGGCGCCAGGTCCGCGAACTCCTGGCGCACGGTGTTCCAGCCGTCGACGACCAGGAACACGTCACCGTGGCTCTCCCCGGGCAGAGCCCCCTCGGCCAGCGCCCGCCGGAACGCCGCCACCGAGTCGATGCCCAGCTCGGCGAAGCTCTGCTCGCGCCGGGCCAGGATGGCGTTGACCTCCGCGACGGTGCGCACCACCCGCTCCGGGTCGTGCCGCCCGGTCACCCCGCCCACGTGCGGCAGGCCGCGCAGCGAGGAGAGCGTGCCGCCGCCGAAGTCCAGGCAGTAGAACTGCACCTCGAGCGGGGTGTGGGTGAGCGCCAGGGACGCCACCAGGGTCCGCAGCAGGGTGGACTTGCCGCTCTGCGGCCCGCCCGCGACACCCACGTGACCGCCCGCCCCCGACAGGTCGGCGCTCAGCAGGTCGCGCATCTGCTGGAACGGACGGTCCACCACGCCCACCGGCACCCGCAGGGTGCCCCGGGCGGGGTCGTCCTCGGTGGTCAGCCCGTACCCGGCCACCGGCGCCAGCGGCGGCAGCAGCTGGTCCAGGGTCGGCGGCACGCCCAGCGGCGGCAGCCACACCTGGTGGGCGGGCGGTCCGGCGTCGACGAGCCGCTCGGCCGCGATGGCCAGCAGGCTGCGGCTCTCCGCCACCTCCTCGGCCTCCGGCTCCGCCGCCACCGCGACGGGCTGACGCGGCGCCACGTACCCGGTGCCGTACACCGCGACCTGCCCCGCCGCCGTCTGCCGGCGCACCGCCGCCGGACGCGGCGCCCGGTAGGACCCGGAGACGTACGCCGCCTTGAACCGGGTCAGCGTCGCGATGTCGCTGCGCAGGAACCCGTTGCCCGGCTGCGACGGCAGGTGGTACGCGTCCGGGACCCCCAGCACGCCCCGGCTCTCCATCGCCGAGAACGTCCGCAGCCCGATCCGGTACGACAGGTGCGACTCCAGGGCGTGCATCCGCCCCTCGTCCAGGCGCTGCGAGGCCAGCAGCAGGTGCACCCCCAGCGACCGCCCCAGCCGGCCGATCATGATGAACAGGTCCATGAAGTCCCGGTGCGCGGCCAGCAGTTCGGAGAACTCGTCGACCACCACGAACAGCGTCGGCAGCGGCTCCAGCGCCGCCCCGCCGGCCCGGGCCGCCTCGTAGTCCAGCAGCGAGCTGTAGTTGCCCGCCGAACGCAGCAGCTCCTGACGGCGCACCAGCTCCCCGTGCAGCGCGTCGCGCATCCGGTCCACCAGCGCCGCCTCGTCGGCCAGGTTGGTGATCACCGCCGAGGTGTGCGGCAGCCGGTCCAGGCCCAGGAACGTCGCCCCGCCCTTGAAGTCCACCAGCACGAAGTTCAGCACCTCGGAGGAGTGGGTCAGCGCCAGCGCCATCACCAGCGTCCGCAGCAGCTCCGACTTGCCCGAGCCGGTCGCCCCGATCAGCATCCCGTGCGGCCCCATGCCGCCCTGCGCCGACTCCTTGATGTCCAGCTCCACCGGCGTGCCGTCCCCGGCGATCCCCAGCGGCACCCGCAGCCGGTCGCCGGCGCCGCGCCCGGCCCAGCCGTCCGCCACGTCGTGCCGGTGCAGATCACGGATGCCCAGCAGCGACACCAGGTCGAAGTCCCCGGCCAGCGGCTCCCCGGCCTCCGACTGGTCCCCGATCCGGTACGGCGCCAGCAGCCCGGCCAGCCGCCGCGCCGCCGGCAGCGACAGCGCGTCCGCCCGCCCCAGCTCGGTCACCTCGTCCCGGTGGTTGCGGTCCGCGCCGACCATCGCCAGCCGGCCCTCCTCGATCCGCAGCCGCAGCCGGTGGCGCAGCGGCTTCCACTCCAGCGCCCCGCCCAGGTCCAGCAGCACCGCGTTGCGCCACCCCGCCAGCGCCGCCCGGCTGCCCGCACCCACCGGCACACCGTCCAGCACGACCACCGTGAACGGCTCGTCCCGGCCCGGCTGCGCGTCCGGCTCCCACGGCCCGCGCCCCGCGAACTCCGCCCCCAGCACCTGCTCCAGCTCCGCCACCGACCCCGCCACCAGCCGCACCGGCCCCAGCGCGTCGGTGTCCACCGGGTGCAGCGCGTGCGGCAGCCACTTCGCCCACTCCCACCGCCCCCGCCGCTGCGCGTCGCACACCACCGCGATCCGCAGCTCGTCCGGCGCGTGGAACAGCGCCAGCTGCGCCAGCATCGCCCGCGCCAGCGCCCGCGCCGCCTCCCCGTCGCCCCCGCCGTTCCCGTCGCCCCCGCCGTTCCCGTCGCCCTCGCGCACCAGCACCTGGGCGTACCCGCGCACGTACACCGCGATCGGCTGGTCCGCGACCGTGCCGTAGGCGTGGATGAAGCGGCGCAACGCGTGCGCGCACAACGGCTCCAGGTCCTCCACCGGCTTGGTCGCCAGCGGCGCCAGCCGCACCGCCAGACGCTGGTGCCCCACCCCCACTCGCACGTCGCCGAAGTCCGGGTGCGCACTGCGCCGCTCCCACAACCGCGAGGTGCGCACCAGCGAGGCCAGCGACCCCGGCGCCGGATGCCGCCAGGCCAGCGCCTCCTGCTGACGCACGACGTGCCCGCGCACCTGACGGCGCATCTGCGCCAGGTAGCGCAGGTAGTCCCGCCGCTCGGCCCGCAACTCCCGCTTGCGGTCGCTGGAACCGCGGATCAGCGAGGTCACCAGCATGCCCACCGCCGACAGGCCCATCATGCCCATCGCCACGTACGTCATGACCCCGCCGCCGTCACCCGGGCGCAGGAACACGAACACCATCGACAGCGAGCTCAACGCCATCGGCGCCATCGTGATCATGCTCGACATGCCGCTCTGCGACTCCGGCAGGGCCGGCGGCTCCTGCAACTGGATCTCGCCGTCGGGCATCGCCGGCCCGGGGCGCCGCGGCGGACGGTCGACCAGCACCACACTCAACGAAAGCGCTCCTCGCACCAGGGGACGGCCGCGAAGAGCCCCGCCGTCCGGGGCGCCGTCCTTCAGGACGACGGGCCGCGGCGGGCACCGGGTTCAACCCGCCGGCCGGCACCGGGTTCAGCCCGCCGGCGGGCACCGGGTTCAGCCGTCCCCGCCGCAGGTTGAACCCCGAACCCGCCGCCGCCCGTGCCCCAAGAGGGGAACCGCCCCCGCAGGCGGCGCGGCCACCACCGCACGGACACGAGGAGAACCTTGAACGGGAGCGCCAACGGGACCGCAGCCACCGGACTGTGCCGACTGAGGTTCCACGCACCCGACGCGGTGTTCGAACTCGTCATCCCCGCCGACATACCCCTCGCCGACCTGCTGCCCGCCGTCCTCGACCACGCCGGCGACCACCTCGACGAACAGGGCGCCGAACACGACGGCTGGATCCTCCAACGCCTCGGCCAGGCCCCCCTCGACGAGGAACTCGGCGCCGACGCCCTGGGCCTGCGCGACGGCGAGGACCTCCACCTGCGCCCCCGCCGCGACCCCCTGCCCGAAGTCCACTACGACGACCTCCCCGACGGCCTCGCCACCGGCATGCGCGAACGCCCCGACACCTGGCGCCCCGCCCTCACCCACCACACCACCCTCGCCCTGGCCGTCACCACCCTCGCCGGCGGCCTCGCCGTCCTGCTCCTGCCCGGCCCGCCCCACCTGCGCGCCGGCGCCGCCGCCGTCACCGCACTGTTCCTGCTCCTGGGCGCCCTCAGCGCCTCCCGCGCCGTCGGCGACGCCGGCGCCGGCACCGCCCTGGGCGCCACCGCCGTGCCCTACCTCGCCCTGGCCGGCGCCCTCCTCACCACCGCCACCGGCCCCTCCGCCACCGGAGCCCGCCTGCTCGCCGGCGGCTGCGCCGGCGCCGGAGCCGCCGTCCTGGCCCTGGCCGCCGTCGGCTGCTCCGCCCCGCTCTTCCTCGGCCTGCTCCTGCTCGCCCTGCACACCACCGCCGCCGGCGCCCTGCTGCTCGCCGGACTCACCCCGCCCGCCACCGCCGCCGCCCTGGCCGTCGCCCCCGTCGCCACCGCCGCCTTCCTGCCCGGCCTGTGCTTCCGCCTGTCCGGCCTGCGCCTGCCCGCCCTGCCCCGCAACGCCGAGGAACTCCAGGAAGGCATCGAAGCCGTCCCCGCCACCACCGTCCGCACCCGCAGCACCGTCGCCGACGGCTTCCTGACGGCCTTCCACCTCGCCCTCGCCCCCGTCCTCGCCCTGTGCCTGACCACCCTCACCGGCCAGGACGGCTGGGCCCCCACCGCCCTGACCTGCGCCCTGTCCCTGCTGCTCCTGCTGCACGCCCGCGGCATCGGCTCCACCCCCCAGCGCCTGGCCGTCCTCCTCCCCGGCGCCCTGGGCCCCGCCCTGCTCACCGCCCACCTCGCCCTCGACCTGGACCCCGCCGCCCGCATCGGGCTGCTCGCCGCCCTGCTCTCCACCGCCGCCCTGCTCGCCGCCGCCTCCTGGACCGTCCCCGGCCGCCGCCTGCTGCCCTACTGGGGCCGCGCCGCCGACCTGCTGCACACCCTCGCCGCCGTCAGCGTCCTGCCGCTCGCCCTCGCCGCGGCCGGCACCCTCCACGCACTGCGCGCCCTCGCGGGCTGACCCCGCACCCGCCCCACCCGCCCACCCGCCGCACGCACCACGCCCCGTACCGCCCAGCGCCGCCGCACGCTCCGTCACGAGCCCCGCCACCGAGGAGAACCGCCACCATGCAGTCGAAGCGCGACCAGGTGCAGGCCCACCTGTTCGTGATGGGCCGCCTCGCCACCGGCATGCTCCGCGGCGAACCCGACGCCCCCGACGCCCCCACCGGGCGCACCTCCCGCGGCATCGCCACCGGCCTGGTCATCGCCGCCCTCGCCTGCCTGATCGCCGCCGTCTACGGCGTCCTCGTCCCCGGCGGCGCCACCGGCTGGAAGAAACCCGGCACCCTCGTCCTGGTCAAGGAGAACGGCGCCCGCTACCTCTACCTCGACGGCGCCCTCCACCCCCTGCTCAACGAGACCACCGCCCGCCTGCTCGCCGGCGACCAGCTCACCGTCGACCAGGTCAGCGTCCGCTCCCTGGCCGACACCCCGCGCGGCACCCCCCTGGGCATCCTCGGCGCCCCCGACGGCCTGCCCGACGCCGACCGCCTCGCCACCGCCCCCTGGCTCGCCTGCGCCACCACCGCCCCCGGCCCCGCCGGCACCCGCCAACCCCGACTCGCCCTCGCCATCGACCCCACCACCCACGGCACCGCCCTCACCGACGACCAGGCCCTCCTGGTCGCCGCCCCCGACGGCACCGAACACCTCCTGTGGCACGGCCGCCGCCTGCGCCTGGACACCCGCACCGGCGCCCGCCAGGCCCTCGGCCAGGCCGCCGTCACCGCCCGGCCCGTCACCCAGGCCTTCCTCGACGCCCTGCCCGCCGGCCCCGACCTCGCCGCCCCCGACCTCGACCAGCGCGGCACCCCCGGCCCCGACCTCGCCACCCGCCCCACCCGCATCGGACAGCTCTTCACCGGCCCCGGCGGCGACCCCTACCTGCTCACCCCCGCCGGACTCACCCCGCTCGACCCGATGACCCTGCACCTGCTGCTGGCCGACTCCCGCACCCAGCAGAGCGCCTACCAGGGCGCCGCCGCCACCCCCACCGCGATCGGCGCCGCCGACCTCGCCGCCCACAGCGCACCCCCCGCCCCCGCCCCGGCCGCCACCGCGCTGCCCACCACCGTGCCCGAACTCCTCACCGCCCCCCAGGGCCGCGACGTCTGCGCCGAACTGCGCCCCGGCACCCCCGGGCCCACCACCACCCTCGCCCTCGTCGACGACACCGCCGTCCAGGGCCCCGCCCCCACCGCCCAGCCCGGCATCGAGGCCGCCTGCACCCCCGCCGACACCATCGCGGTACGCCCCGGCGGCGGCGCCCTGGTGCGCGCCCTGTCCACCGCCGGCACCGGCGCCACCCTCTACCTGGTCACCGACAACGGCGCGAAGTACCCGCTCGCCTCACCCGCCGTCGCCAAACAGCTCGGCTACGGCGCCGTCGCCCCCGCGGGCGTGCCCGCCACGCTGCTGGCCCTGCTGCCCACCGGCCCCAGCCTCGACCCGGCCGCCCTCACCGGCGCCACCGCCAGCCCCGCCGCGCCGGCCCCGGCGGCAGCGCCCTGCCCCCGGTGAACCAACGCTCCGGGCAACCCCGTTGCCTGAGATGAACCCGGCGAACCGAACGCCCGGGCCCGACGAAAGGAGCCCCCGATGGTGGCCCCCAACCTGCAGACGGACGACGCCTCCGTCCAGCGCATCCTGGCGACCCTGGAAAGCCACATCGAGGCGATGATGCGCGCCGGCGCCCAGGTCGAGAACGTCAACGGCGAGGTCCAGCAGCACTTCAGGGCCGCCTGCAGCGACCAGTACCAGCGCAAGATCGAGGACTGGCAGGGCCGCTACCAGCAGCTCAAGAACGCCTACCAGACCTTCCACGGCTCCTTCGGCGCCGGCCACCAGCAGGTCAACAACGCCCACGACCTGGCCCTGAGCGTCGGCGGCAACTGGGGCTCCGGGGCCTCCAACGACGTCTACAACGGCCTCAACCCCTGACCGAACACCGGCTCCTGACGACCCGACGACCCCACCGAGAGGACCCCCGATGGCCAGCATCCTGCTCAACCACGCCAACATCGACGAGGCCGCCGACGCCCTGACCCAGGCCGGCCAGGGCATGCACACCGCCATGGAGAACTGCATGGCCGCCATCAAGGCCGCCCAGGCCGAACTCCAGGGCGACCTCGCCACCGCCGCCGACGCCTTCTACCAGGTGCTCGCCACCCAGAACGCCACCATGAACGACGACATCGTCCAGGGCGCCGACGTCCTGCGCACCATGCACGGCCTGCTGCGCGACGCCGACAAGCGCGCCGCCGCGGGCGTGAGCTGATGGCGACGCCGCCGGCGCCCGACTACAACCACACCCTCAGCGTCCAGCACGACGACCTCAAGTACTTCGCCGACACCGAGATCGGCGGCCTCGTGGGCGACCTGAACGCGAACCCCGGCTACGACGCGATGCAGCGCTACGCCGGGATGCTGGGCAGCGCGGGCAGCACGCTGCTGGTGGGGAACAAGCTGTTCTTCGCCGACTCGATCGCGCTCGACTTCAAGAACCTGGCCACCGGGGTGGCCACCGACCTCGGCACCCTCAAGGCCCAGATGAGCAACGCCAAGGTCAAGATCCAGCTGACGCTGAAGATCATGGACGACGCCCACGAGGAAGCCATGACGGCGGCGGAGATGATGGAGGTCCTCACCAAGGTGTCGGCCGCCGCCCCGCCCAAGAGCAGCAGCTGACCGCACAAGAGCGGCTGACCGCACAAGAGTTGACCGTACGAGGCAGGGTGGGGAACCGATGGCCGAGACCGATCCCAAGACCGATCCCAAGATCGATCCCGTGGTCGCGACCTGGGAGCAGGTGCTCATGTTCTTCGGGGGCGCGGACCAGAAGACCGTCACCAGGGACAAGGTCGCGGAGCGGCCCACCGGGACCAAGTCCTGGATCAGGCCCGGCCTGGTCACGAAGGGCGAGGTGGGCGCCGACTTCTACTTCGGGGACCAGTCCGACGTCGGAAAGACGGACATGGCCAAGGAGGGCGAGAGCAGGCCCGACGTGTGGTGGGCGTGGAACTACACCTTGGGCAGCGGCAGCCACAGCCACATCCTGATCGGGGTCCCGGTCAACTACACGGACTGGGGCAACGACGCGGACAAGCCGTTGTCCCAGTTCATCCACCAGCACGAGGCGATCTTCGCGCCGCTGGCGAGCGGAGCCGGCAACAGTGTGATCGACCCCCAGAGCCTGCGGGACGCCGCGACGCACCTCCAGGAGGTGGGCCAGTGGCTGGACACCTGGCACCCGCGGGTGCAGAAGTGGGCGGAGCTGATCGACGGCCCGGACAGCAACTGGCAGGGCGACGCGGCCGGCGAGTTCAAGATGCTGCTCAAGCACTACGCGCTGGAGATCGAGACCATCCGCCTCCAGATCGACACGACGCAGTCCCCGGCCGACCTCAGGGCGGCGGCCGACCAGATCAAGACCACGGTCACGGGCCTGCAGAGCGTCCACCAAGGGTGGTGGGACTCCGGGACGCTGTGGCCCTCCCACGCCCTGTACGAGGCGCTGGCGGACGAGATGAGCGGCGTCAAACCGGTGCTCGATGCTTCCGGCAACGTGACCAGCATCACCTCCAAGTCGCTCGGTGACGCCACCCAGGACGCCTTCTACGTGGGCCTGGAGCTGAAGGCCAAGAACATCTGGCTGGGCAACGTCGCCAAGTACCTCGACGAGCGCAAGCAATGGAGCGGGACGGATCCCACGGACGCCCTGAACACCGCTTACAAGAAGCTGGCCGGGGACTTCGGCTTCACCTACGTCAACGCGAGCCTGGACCTGCCCACCCAGGCGCCCCCCGGCCCCGGGACGGGCGACGGCACCGGCGGCGACGGCAAGGGCGGCAACACCGGCCTCGGCGGTGGCGGTGGCGGTGGCGGCAGCAAGTTCGACCTGAACGGCGGCGCCGGCGGCGCCGGAGGCGGCGGCGATGGCAAGGGCGGCGGCAAGGGCGGCAACAACACCCACCTGCCGCCGCCGCCCCCGGTCATCGGTCCCGGCGGGGGCGGCGGGGGCGGCGGCCTCGGGGGCGACGGCGCCGGCACGCCCATCCTCGACAAGGACCACAAGCCCGTGCTGGGCGCCGACAAGAAGCCGGTGCTGCTGCCGCCCGGCGGCTACATCGGCAAGGACGGCCAGGTGTACGACGCCAACGGCCAGAAGGTGATCGGCAAGGACGGCAAGCCCGTCATGGTCCCCCCGGGCTCGGACGTGCCGCCGGGTACCGGCGGCGGCATCTACGGGCAGAACGCCAAGGTGCCCAAGGGCTCCAAGGTCCGCGACGACGGCACGGTGATCGGCCCCGACGGAAAGGAGGTGCTGGACCGGGACGGCAACCCCGTGGTGCTGCCCAAGGGCGCCTCCGTCGCCGGGGACGGGACGCTGCTGGACTCCACCGGCCGCCCGATCTCCGACATCTCCCAGCGCTACACCGACCGCCAGCACGCGATCGACCAGATGGTCGGCAGCGGCGGTGGCGGCGGTGGCGGCGGGGGTGCCGGCAGCGGCAGCGGCATCCGCCCGCCGTCCACCGGGTCCGACTGGAAGCTGGACCTCGGCTCCTCCTTCGGCGGCCAGGGCGGCGGCACCGACTGGCTGTCGGGCTCCGGTTCCGGCGTCGGCGCCCTGCCCTCGTACACCGGGTTGCTGGGGGGCGCGGGCGAGTTCGGCTCCGGTGCCTCCGGCGGCGCTTCGGCGCCCCGGCTGATCGGCTCCGGCGGCGGGATGAGCGCGCGGGCCATGGAGAACAGCGGCGGGCTGGGCCCGGGCGGCAAGACGGCGGCCGCGGTCTCCGCCGAGGCCGCCGCTGCGGAGAAGGCCGCGACGCAGAAGGCCGCCGCACTGGCCGCCGAGGAGGCCGCCGCGATGCGCGGCCGGTCGGTGTCCACCAGCGGCGGCATGCCGATGGTGCCGCCGATGGGCGGCGGCATGGGCGCCGGCATGGGCGGCCAGGGCGAGAAGGCCCGTCAGCGCACCACCTGGCTGGCGGAGGACGAAGAGGTGTGGGGCACCGACACCGGTGCGGTCAACGGTGTGATCGGCCGCTGAGCGGCGCGGCACCCCCCGGGACGAGGAACAGGAAAGACATGTCGTACTCCTTCGAGGACCAACTCAACCAGGCCCTGGCGTCGTTGGCGGAGCAGCAGGAGAAGCTGGCCGAGTCGACGCGCCGGATGCAGGCGATGACCGCCGAGGCGACCAGCAAGGACCGGATGGTCACCGCGAAGGTCGGCCCGCAGGGCGAGCTGCTCGCGCTGAGCTTCCACACCACCGGCTACCAGTCCATGGCCCCGGCCGAGTTGAGCGCCGTGCTGAAGGACGTCCTGAACGAGGCCAAGGCCCGGATGGGCGAGCGGATCGCCGCCGAGATGCGCACCTTCGAGGGCGTCGGCGAGACGCTGCGGATGAACTTCACCGGCGAACGCGGGGACGACGAGTTGTTCGGGGCCGGCGGCGGACTGGACCTGGACGCGCTGCTCGCCCCGCTCACCGCGATGCGCCCCGGGGCGGACCGGGTCGCCAAGTCCCGTAAGCAGGAGGAGTTCAATGGCTAAGACCCTGCGCAAGGAGGACGGCCTCAAGCAGGCGTTCGCCAACTTCGACGACGTGGCCGCCCTGGTGGAGAAGATCAACACGGAGATGGAGGACATCAACACCAGGAACGTCAAGGCCGGCGGCGGCGACGACATCGGCAAGCAGTACCACGAGAAGATCGACAAGCCGACCTCGGATCTGTACGGGCTGACGACGTCGATCCGCAACAAGCTGAAGGCGATGTCCGCGCACGGCCAGGGCACCTCCGACCTCTTCGACGCCACCGACGAGCACAACACGGGCCTGGTCTGAACCGCCTCCGCCAGGGCGCCTCCTAGGCCCTGTCCGGCCGCCGTACTCCGGGCCCGCCCGCCCGCCTCGTACCACCCACCAGCCCCGCTCCGGAGGCCCCTCGCCGATGTCGCACTCCTCGATCCACGTCTCCCCGGGTGTGGCGCAGTTCTTCCACATCATCAGCGGCATGCCCTGGCCGGAGTCGGACGAGGGGCTGCTGCGGGACGTGCGGGACGACTACCTCGCACTGGCCGAGGACCTGCCGAAGCTGAGCGGCTACATCCTCGACGCGGTGCAGACCTGCGACAAGCGGATCGAGGGCGAGGCCGCCAAGGCGTTCAGGAAGGAGTGGGGCCAGTTCGTCAACGCGGACAAGAACAACGACCCGCTCCAGAAGGCCGGTGAACTCTGCACCCAACTGGCCGAGTTGGCCGGCAAGGTCGCCAACACCGTCGAGTACACCAAGTGGATGGCGATCGGCCAGCTCGTCCAGCTGATCATCGAGATCGCCCTGGCCATCGCCTGGTCCGTCTTCACCGGCGGCTTCTCGCTCGTGCAACTGGAGTGGCAGAAGATCCTGACGAGGCAGTTCCTCCTCCAGCTCATCAAGAAGCTCGTCCAGCTGATCGTCCTGCACACCTTCGGCGGCATCATCGGCGGCCTGATGCTGGACGCGATCATCCAGGGCATCCAGTTCGAGCGCGGCGACCGCCACGAGTGGGACAAGGACCTCACCAAGCAGGCGGCGATCTTCGGCGCGATCAGCGGCGCGATCGGCGGCCCGCTCAACATCCTGGGCGAGGGCCTGGGCAAGCTGCTGGGCTCGCGCCTGAGCAAGCTGTTCGTGGAGAGCGCGCTCAACGACATCATCAAGGGGCTCAGCGGGGGATTCGGCAAGGAACTGGCCGGCGGTGCGGCGGGCGGCGCGCTCAAGGGCGTGGGCAAGGACCTGGCGGAGGCCGCGGCGGGCGGCGCGCTCAAGGACGTGGGCAAGGGCCTCGGGGAGGGCGCCGCGGGTGGCGCCCTCAAGGGGGCGGGCAAGGAGGCCGGTGAGGGCTTCGGCCGGCTGCTCGGCAACGAGGCGGCCGAGGAGTTCGCCAAGGGCATCTCCAACCTCCTGAAGGAGAACGCCCAGTACCTGGCCAAGGGCTTCAAGGGCGGGCGCAAGGTGGGCGCCGCGATGGGCGAGAAGTTCGTGCGCCAGCTCGGCGACCTCTTCGAGGCGAAGCTCGGAGAGGAACTGGGCCACCAGCTCGCCCGGGAGATGGGCGAGCAGATCGGCAAGCAGTTCGTCCAGCACTCGCTCAAGACGGTGGCGAAGGAGAGCAGCCAGACGGCGCTCAAGGAGGCCCTGGAGAACCTCGCCAAGGACGGCGGCAAGGTCGCCCTGACACCCGAACTCAAGCTGCTGGTCGAGAAGATGCCCGAACTCGCGGGCAGCATCAACAAGATGAACAAGATGTTCCACCTCGGGGCCGTCCTGGGCAGCCAGTTCGAGGCGGGCATCAACCAGTACCTCACCGAGGGCATCTACAACACGATCTACAACGGCGAGTGGCAAGCCAGCGGGATGAGCTTCGTCGGCGGCTTCATGATGGGCGGCATGCGGCACATGATCATGGGCCTCGCCTCGCCGCTGACCCTGCGCTACGCGGACTTCGTCCGCGGCCTGGAGAGCTCCCGGATCACCGAGGAGAACGGCGGGTTCTACGGCAAGACCCACCCGCTGACCTTCCTCGCGGTGATCAGCAACATGGGCGGCCACTCGGCGCCGTTCCCGGTGCCCCGGCGGCCCGGGCACATCGACCAGATCGCCGGGACGCGGCTGTCGGGCGGCGACGACGCCTCGGTCCGCTCCGACGGCGCCTCGCTCCGCTCCGACGGCTCCTCGCTGTCCGGCTCGACGCTGCTGGGATCCGGCAGCCACCACCGGGAGGAGAACGGCGACGGCGTCCTCGCCGACCCCGAGGGCAGGAGCAGCTTCCACTCCTCCGTCGACGGCGGCTGGGACCCGAAGGCGCCCGCCCGGCCGGTCGAGACGCAGTCCCGGGGCGACGAGGCACCCGCCCCCGAGACGCCCAAGCCCACGACCTCCACCTCGACCTCCAACGCCAACTCCTCCTCGACGGCCGGCCGGGACACCGCCGTCGCGCCGCCCGTGCCCAGGAAGACCGGCGGCGGGCCGGAGACCACCGAGCCCGGGAACACCGGCGCGGACGCCTCCAAGAGCGGCGGCACCACCGCCACGGCCCCCGCCGACGCGAACGGCCAGGGCAGCGCCGTGAAGCCCCAGCCGCAGCAGCCCAAGCCCGACCCGGCGCGCCGCACCACGGTCGTCGACGAGAGCGCCGAACCGCGCCTGCACGCGTCCACGACCGCGACCGACGGCGGCCCCGGGGGAGCGCGCCCGGGCAGCACGGACACCACCCCGCAGCCGCAGGAGAACACCGCCCACCGGAGCCCGGCCGCCTCGCCGCCGCCGATTCGCACCAGCGCCGGCGGCCCCGGCGACGGCCCCGCCCCGGCCAACCCCGGGCACCCCGACCCGAACCGGCCGGACCCGAACCGCCCGGACCCGAACCGCCCGGACGTGCCCGGCCCCGACTCCAAGACCCCGGACCCCAAGAACCCGGAGCCGAAGACCCCCGACGGGCCTGGCCCCGACCCCGAGGGCCCCGCCCCGCAGCCCCCGCTGCCGCCCGCCACCCCGCCGCGCGACCCCAGGCCGAACGGCCCGGGCCCCGACCCGCACACCCCCGACACCCCGCCCTCGTCCACCGCCTCCGGCCACCTCTACCACCGGGTCGACGCGCCCGAGCACGCCAAGGCACCCGCCGGCGACGAGCGGCGCACGGCCTGGCGGGACCGGCAGCAGTCCCTCGCCGAGGACCACGACGCGCGCCTCGCCGAGGCCGAGCAGCGGGAGGCGACCCGCCGGGAGATCGAGGACCGCCTCACCGAGGGCGCCGGCCGGCTGCCCCGGGAGCTGCGCGCCCTCGTGACGCCGGACTCGCCGGTGTGGCACCGGGCCGCGGAGTCCCTGCGGGAGGACATCGAGGCCCGCCCGCACGAGCGGGAGGAGATCCTCGCCGCCGCTGCGGACCGCCTGGAGCTGGCCGGCGCCCGCGAACTCGCGCTCACCTTCGCCGTCGGCCGCTTCGACCGGCTGCTGGCCGAGCGCGGCCTCGGGCCCGAGCACTCCGGCGACCACACCCGGTCGGAGATCCGCCGCGAGACCTCGGAGAGGTTCCGGACCGACGCCGAGCAGGACATCGCCCAGCTGTTCACCGCCCGCACCGACCTCACCCCCGAGCGCAACGCCCTGGCCGCCCGGGCGCTGGAGCGCCGCCTGCGCGAGGCCGCCGGGGACCTGGACGTGCGTCAGGCGCGCGCCCAGGCGCTGGAGCAGGTCGACCGGGTCGTCGACGACGCCCACGACCGGTGGTCCGCGGACGGGCTCTCCGACGGCGACCGCGCCCTGCTGGACGCGGCCGGCCTGACCGGGGACGTCCGGCTGTCACCGGAGGCCCGCGACCAGATGGCCGAGGCCCTGCGGGAGCGGATCCAGGACCTGCACGGCGACGGGGACTCCTTCCGGCGGATCGAGGAGGAGGGCGGCGAGGACCTCGCCCCCGTCGACCCGACCCGCCTGGGCCGGGCCCGGCTCGAGGCCGACTTCCAGGAGGCCCTGGAACGCCACCGGGCCGGGCTGTCCCACGACTTCGCCGTCCAGGCGGTCCGCGAGGCCGTGCTCAAGCGCTCCGTCGACGCGGTGGACGACGCGGCCGCGGCGTGGAAGGACACCGCCGCCGACCAGTTCGGCCCCGAGGCGCTGCGCGAACTCGGCCTGGCCGACGGCCCGTCCCCGCGCGCGGTGGGCGCCGCCCGCGCGGACCTCGCCCGCCGCACCGACCGCCTGGTCGCCGAGCACACCGCCGCCGACCGCGACCCGGCCCTGCTCAAGGCGGAGCTGGAGCGGCTGACCTCCCCGGCCGAGGCCAACCGCCTGCTGGCCCTGCACGGCGCCCGGGAGCAGGCGCTGCGCGTCGCCGAGGAGACCGCCCGCGCCGAGGTCCCGCACGACCTGGGCGGCCCGGACGCCCCCGAGCAGGCGAGCACCTCGGCCGCCTCCGTCGAGATGGCCCTGGGACCGGTGCGCGGCAGCCGCACCGACCACTCCGAACCGCCGCCCACCGCCGCCGCCCGGCGCGTCCGCGAGGGCTACACCGAGCGCGTCCGCGCCGCCTTCGAGGAGAACTTCCGCACCCTGCTGCGCGACCGGGAGGCCGACCACCGCACCGACCTGCCCGGGCAGTTGGAGCAGTGGCGCCGCGACCGCGAGCGGCTGACCGAGGGCCTGGCGGACCACGTCGCCTTCGAGCGCGCCGTGCTGCCCGCCCGCGAGCGCGCCGCCGCCGGCTACGACCGCCTCGCCGAGGGCCGCCAGGTGCCGGAGGCGGACGTCCGTAGGCTCAAGACCGAGTACGGCGACGGCTTCTTCGACGCCTACCAGGAGCACTGGGCACCCGAGGACCTGGACGGCGAGCACTGGCGCGGCCACGAGGCCACCCACGAGAACGTCTTCGGCCGCCGCCCCACCGACGAGCAGCCCGAGCCCGCTCCCGAGCCCGAGCCCGCTCCCGAGCCCGCTCCCGAGCCCGACCCCGAGCCCGAGGAGAAGCCCGCCCTCACCCCCGACACCCCGTCGGGCCCGCTCACCCGCCCCACCGACCCGGTCCCGGACACCGTGCCGGACACCGCCGCCCAGACGCCCCCCGCCGTACCGCCCGCCGCCGTACCGCCCGCGGACCCGCGTCCGCTGCTGCCCGCCTCCGCCTGGGCCGACATCCGCACCCTCGCACAGCCCGCCCGGATGGACACCGTGCGCTTCGACCCCCGGGTGCGCGGCCAGGGCGGCCGGGGCGACATCGCCGGCCCCGGGGTGCGCGAGCAGTACGAGAACCGCCGGCGCAGCCTCGGCGGCCTGCACGGCGCCGACACCACGATCAGCTACGACGTACGGCGCTTCGAGGCCCAACCGGGCCACTGGGTCACCGAGTTCACCCTGAACCTGCACCTCCAGGGACCGGACGGCCGCCCACTGGATCAGGCCGCCGCCGCCCGGATGCTCGACCGGACCCGGGCCGTGGTCGCCGACCGCTTCAACCAGCGCTTCCGCCTGCCCGGCGGCGACCAGGTCCACCTGCGGGTCGAGAGCGTCCAGGACGCCGCCGGCGCCCACCAGAGCATCACCGTCCTGCCCGGCAACGGACGCAGCGACCAGCTCCACTGGTACGACCAGAGCCCGCCCGGCGTGCTGCTGCACGAAACGCTGCACTTCCTCGGCCTCCCGGACGAGTACGTCGAGCCGGCGGGGAAGCCGGGCGACGCCTTCGCGCTGCGCCGCCGTGACCTCTGGGCGGGCGAGAACGGGGTGATGGGCACCTCGGCCCACCGCGACGACTTCACCGTGCTGCCCCGCCACCTCCAGCGCATCGAGGACGTCCTGCACTCGGGCCCGGTCCTGCGCGACCTGACCCACGGCCAGTACCGCTCCCACCAGGAGACGACGACGGACGCCCCGCTGACGGAGCAGCACCGCCAGAGCGAGGGCCCCGGCCCGCTGCTCCCGCCGAACGGCGCGACCCACACCGCCGACAACCCCCGCAACACGCCGCCGAGCGCGCCGGCCCCGGTGCACGAGTCGCGCGTGAACGTCCTGTTCGGCAGCCGACTGCACCACGTCGTCGAGGTGCCGGGCGACGGTGACCGCCTGCTGCCCGCCGTCCTCGCCGGCGCCCGCCGGCTGGCGACCTGGGAGCACGGCGAACTCACCGTCGAGAAGCTGCGGGAGCTGGCACCGGAGTGGCACACCGCGGCCTCCGAGGACGCGCCGCGCGTCCTCGCCGAGGGGCTTGGCATCCACCTCGTGGTCCACGAGGGAAACACCCCCACCGAGTTCAACTCCGGCGTCGACGGCCGCGAGGTGCACGTCTACCGCGACCCCCGGCCCGGCGAGGGCCAGGTGGCGCACTACTCGGAGCTGCGCCCCGACGAGCGGGGGCCGGTGGCGGTGGAGACCGGCGCCACCGTCGACCCGAAGGTGGCGAAGGAGCTGGAAGGGCGCGTCCAGCCGGACATGGTCGTGGTCACCCTGGAGCCCGGGCAGCCGGTCTTCCGGGTGACCGACGCCTGGACGCTGCGCGGGTACCTGCTCCAGGGCAAGATCGGCGCGGTCAAGAACAAGGAGGGCTGGTCCCAGCTGGGGCCGGGGCTCTACACGGGCCACGACTTCGACCACGCGGCCAACTACAGCTTCACCCTCTCCGGCCTGCCGGTGGTCATGGAACTCGTCCTCGGCCGCAAGGCCACCGGGCTGAAGGTGACGAACATCACCGAGGACTGGCCGGCCAAGGAGGTCCCGGAGACGCTGAAGAAGTACGACTTCCTCACCGACGGGACGCAGTTCAAGTTCCACCCCGGCTTCTACGAGGGCCTCATCCGGGACGGAGCGCAGTCGGCCGACAAGCCCAGCGGCCTGCGGGTCGCCGGCCTGAAGGTGAAGGAGGGGGACTCGGTCTGGAACCACTACCGGACCGAGGACTTCGTCCCGGAGTTCGAGGGCTACCTGGTCAAGGCGCACAAGGAGAAGGCGGAGCAGCACCCGCGCAGCCAGGACCTCGCGGCCTCCGAGCACACGCCCGACCCGGCCCCGACGAGTGAGGCCCTGGAAGCCGCCCCGCACGCCGCGCCCGAGGACCTCCGGCGCATCCGGTACCTGGAGCACGCCGAGGCCTACGAGCGGCGGCTCGCCGCCCACCTGCTCGGCCGCGAGGACGTCCAGCGCGAGGTCAAGAAGGCCGTGGACCTGGCCTGGCGGATGACCACCGGCGACAAGGACAAGGCCAAGTTCGGGTCCAGGACCACGGGCACCACCGGCATGGTCGGCACCGACCGGCACATGCTGCAGGAGGTCGTCGACGGCGGCAACCTCCGCGAGCGCATGGCCCTGCTCTACAACGGCTACACCTCCAACCACTTCGCCAAGCTCGTACGACAGCGGGAACTGCCGCGCCCGGAGCAGCTGAAGCAGGAACGGGCGGACCGCCACGACATCGGCAAGGAGGTCGTCAACCCGCTGACCGCGGAGATCAAGAAGGTCTACGGGGAACTGCTGAACCCGCCCGCCGAGCGCGGACGAACGGTGCCCTTCGAATCGTTCCGCACCGACGAGCCGTACGGGCCCGTCATCGAGCGGATCCGGGACGACTACGCCGAGCTCCAGGGCGGACACATCCCGGACTGGAAGCGCAAGCAGGTGGTCGAGGCCGCGCAGAAGGCCGCGGAGCGCCAGGCCAAGAGCATCCTCGAAACCGACCGCCACCCCTTCGAGGTGAACCCGCCGCTGGGCCGCGGCGAGTGGTACAGCGCCGTGGAGAAGGACGGCCGGCTGGGCTGGCAGCCCGGCGCCAAGTCCTTCTACTACAAGCTCGACTCCAAGCTCCACCAGGACGCCCACGACAGCGGCGGGCTGGTCGTCAGCGGCACCTCCGGCACGGCCTTCGGGATGCTCCAGGCCGTCAAGGAGCTCGCCAGGACGCAGCAGGGCAGGCAGACGCTCACCGAGATCGGGGACGGCCCGGTCGACTTCGAGCTGCTGAGGCTGGGGCTGCTCGGCTGGATGCTGGAGTCGGACGACCACACCTTCCACGAGATCATGACCGGCTCCCGGATGTTCTCCGAGAGCCTCACCCCCGAGGAGCGCGCGGACCCCGACCTCGCCCACACGGACCTCACCTACCGCGACACCTACTCCCGCTACCGCTTCCTCTCCCCGCTGACCGAGCAGCACCTGCGCGACGAGGTCGCGCCGGACGGGCTCTTCCCGGACGAGCAGCTGGTGGGCACGTGGTCCGTCGACGACCCGGAGGTCACCGGCCTCACCCCCGAGAACCAGGACCACCAGGACCACCAGGACCACCAGGGCGACCACGACACCGACGGCGGCGGCCTGCGGGACTCCGCCGCCGCGCCGCCGCCGGCCGCCGACCCGGTCGCGGTGGACCTGGCCCGGCGTCATCTCGACGCGGCGGCCCAGAGCCCGGCGCTGCACCAGTTCATGGGCTGGATCAAGGGCGGCGGGTTCACGAGCAAGCGCGACGAAGAGGGCATGCTCGCGAGCAGGTCCGGGGACCAGTACGAGTCCCTGCTCGGCCGGGTGCAGACCTTCCTCGACCACGCCCAGGCGTTGCGCTCGGCCGGGGAGCAGCCGTCGGGGCAGGGCCTGCGGCTGTACCGGGCGGTGCGGCTGGACTCCGAGGCCCGGGGCCGGGAGGGGTTCACCGAGCTGCTGCCCGCGTCCACGTCCTTCAGCCGGGAGTTCGTCCAGGACTGGATGTCGAACGGGGGCGGTGGTGACAACTACGCGCTGTTCGAGATCCAGGTGCCGCTGTCCCACCCGATGCTGGCGCTGTCCTTCCCGCCGGGCCACACCAGGGCGCAGGGCGACCCGGAGCCGGTGAACGAGAAGCAGTCCGAGGTGACGCTCGGCCCCAGCCGTCTGACGGTGACCGGACGGGAGGAGGCCGGGGGCTTCCACGTCATCCGGGTGGACGCCGAGCCCATGACGGTCGCCGACATCCGCACCGAGGTCGACAACTGGACCAGTCCCATGTCGATGCCGGACGCGTTCGAGAAGTTCACCCGGTTCTACAGTGAGGGCTCGCTGCGGGCCGCCTACTCCCGCGTCCTGGAGCCCCACCACCGCATCACGGAGACGTGGTCCGCCGACCGTAGCCGGAAGACCGTCAGGATCGAGCACCCCAGCGATCCGCTCGACCAGTTCACCGAAGTGACAATCCATCACGAAGGCGATTCCGTCTCGGTCCGCTGGCGCTTCCGCGACGAAACGTCCTACGGAGAGGAACCGCACGAGGGGAAGCCGCTGGCCTACGGCGCCCAGAACATCGGCACCGTGAGCGTGAGCCTGCGCTCGCAGAAGCTGAACGAGAACACCAGCTTCGAGTCCATCGACCTCCCCTACAACTGGTACGACCTCGACCACCCGCCCACGGAGGAGGAGGCGGGTCAGCCCCTGGCGGACTTGAACGCCGACGACCTCCACCAGCCGGCCGCCGCGCCGCCGCTCCCGGAGCACGAGACGCAGGCGCCGGGAGCCGGACCCCTGGCGCCGGCACCGCTCCCGGACCCGCCGGCCGTCGACCGCACCGGCGACCTGCGCACGGCACTGGTCCACCACGAAACCTCCGGCGCCTACCGGCTGGACGACCCGGGCGCCGACCCGCGGGCCCGGCAGCGGATGGCCACGGCACTGGACCGCTTCCCGGTCGACGAACGCTTCCTCACCGTGGCGATGCACACCGGCTCCGACGGCGTGCCGCTCTGGAAGGGCACCCGCCTCACCGAGAGCGAAGCCGCCGACCTGCTCGTCTCGCTGCACGAACAAGGGGCGTGGGACGGGATCAAGCCCGTTCAGCTGGTGGCCTGTTCGGCGGCCCGCGACGGCGCCCGGTCGTTCGCCGCGGGCACGCTGCGGCACCTGCGCCTGCGCCTGCCCGGCCGGGACCTGGAGGTCTACGCCCCCAGAAGCCTGGCCTGGTTCGCGCCCCCGGTCGCGGGACCGTTCCGCAGCGACCCGCACGGTCCCGGCGCGCTGGTGGTCGGCAAGCAGCTCGCCTTCGACGGCTCCGGCCGTCCCGTCCTGGTGGACGGCGGCAACTGGGCGAGCCTGACGCTCCGGCGGGACGCGGCCCCCGACGCCCCGATCACGGTCCGCGACCTCGGCGCCCACCTGCCGGTGGACGCGAGCCTGCCGCCGCGCTCGGCGCCGGCGCCCGAGGGCTACACCGCCGTCCCGGGCGGGGCCTCCCCGGGCGGGGCTCTTCCGCGCGAGCGGGAGCTGGCGCCGCAGGACGACGCGGTGGCGTTCTCCGGGCGCCGCAGGCGCAACGACGGGACCGACGACGAGGGTTCGAGTCCGGATCCGGGCGTGGGCCCGAGCTCGGTGAAGCGCGTCCGGCCGAACGACCCCGCTTCGTCCGACGAGGAAATGGCGTCCGACGAGGAGATGGCGTCGGCCGAGGAGACGGCGTCGGGCGACGACACCGGCAACGAGCACTCCGAGTCGGACACCGGCAGCGAGCACTCCGAGTCGGACAGTGACAGCGGCAGCGAGTCCGAGACGGAGGACTACCGCGGCTACCTGGACAGGGTGAGGACCCGTTCCGACGACCTCAGGGAGCAATGGCGGCACGCCGACGAGAACGACGACCTGGACGAGATCGCCCGGATCAACGCCGAGCAGGACGTGCTGACGGCCATCCAGAACGTCGGAGTGGTCCGCTCGGTGCGGGCGGCCGATGCCCTGCTGGGCCTGCTGGATCGCGCATCGCTCCCACGGCCCCTGCAACTGCGCGTCCGGCAGGCCGAATTGCGACAGCAGCTCACCGAGCCGCCCTCCGCCGAGCAGTTCCAGCAGCTCCACACCACGGTGATGAGCCGCTACCGACCCGACGACCCGAACCGCGTCGACGGCTGCGAGTACCGGGCCCACGCGCTGTCCGAGCTCATCGACCTGGCGGCCCCGCGGACCGGCCGCGGGCACCTCGCCAAGATCTGGGCCGCTCCGGCGGCCGCGGGCGGGCGCCTCCATCCGCAGCACGGGTGGAACCACCACGTCGCGGTGGTGGTCGACACGGCGGCCGGGGAGCGGGTGATCGACCCGCTGCTCTTCCCCGACCGGGCGGTCACCCCGGAGCAGTGGCAGGCCGCGCTCACCGTGCCCGGGCAGTCGGCGCCGCAGGTGCACCGGGCGCCGTGGGAGTTCTTCGGCGGCCCGGACCGCGAGGGCCGGGTGGACCACGAGTCCGCCGTCCTGATCGACGACGCGACCAGGGCGGAGATCGACGCGCGCAAGCACCCGGACCTGACCCCGATCGAGGGCGCGTTCACCTTCGGCACCGACGAGACCGCCGTGGACCTGGCCCGGCGTCATCTGGACGCCGCGGCCCAGAGCCCGGCACTGCACCAGTTCATGGGGTGGATCAAGGCCGGCGGGTTCACGAGCAAGCGCGACGACGAGGGCATGCTCAAGGTCCGGGAGGGGGAGCGCTACGAGTCCCTGCTCGGCCAGGTGCAGACCTTCCTCGACCACGCGCAGGCGCTGCACTCGGCCGGGGAGCAGCCGGCGGGGGAGTCCCTGCGGCTGTACCGGGCGGTGCGGATGGACTCCGAGGCCCGGGGTCGGGAGGGGTTCACCGAGCTGCTGCCGGCGTCCACCTCCTTCAGCCGGGAGTTCGTCGAGGGCTGGATGTCGAACGGGGGCGGCGCCGACAACTACGCGCTGTTCGAGATCCGGGTGCCGCTGTCCCACCCGATGCTGGCGCTGTCGTTCCCGCCGGGCCACACCAGGGCGCCGGGCGACCCGGAGCCGGTCAACGAGAGCCAGTTCGAGGTGACGCTCGGCCCCAGCCGCCTGACGGTGACCGAAGGGGCCGACGAAGGGGGCTTCCACGTCATCCGGGTGGACGCCGCGCCCATGACGGTCGCCGACATCCGCACCGAGGTCGAGAACTGGTCCAGCGGCACGTCGATGCCGGTCGCCTTCCAGGGGTTCGCCCGGTTCTTCAGCGACGACTCGATGCGGGCCGCCTACCCCTACGACCTCGGGCCGGACCACCGCATCACGGAGTCGTGGTCATCGGACGGCCTCCGGAAGACCGTCCGGATCGAACACCGCAAGGAGGAACTGAGGGACCAGTTCACCGAAGTGACGATCCATCACGACGGCGATTCCGTCTCGATCCGCTGGCGCTCCAGCGACGATGCGCCGGTCGACGGAGGCGAGCCGTACGAGCGGGAGCCGATGGTCTACGACGCCGCGAACATCGGCGACGTGAGCGGAAGCCTGCGCGGGCAGACGCTGGCCGAGCACCCCAGCTTCGAGTCCATCGACCTTCCCGCCGACTGGTACGCCCACGATCCCGCGCCCCGGGCGGAGGACGTCGGCCAGCCGCTGTCGGCCTTCGGCGCCACCGCCGCCGGCTGGCGGATCGGCCCGAGCGACGTGCCACTGGCGGAACGCGACGCCCTGCGGCAGTTCCCCGAACAGCCCGGGGTGTTCGTCGTGCCCGTGCACACCGACGAGGCCACCGGCCTGCCGGTCGGGCCCGACGGCACGCTGTCGGCCTACCAGACGGCGGGCGTCCTGGCCGACCTGCGCCGCTCCGGAGTCTGGAACGGCACTGACACGCTGCAGTTCGTGGCGTGCAACCTGGGGAGCGGCCCGGGCCACGACTTCCTCGTCGAAGTGATGAGCCAGCTCGAGGAGTTGGGCCTGGGGACCAATGCGCTGGCCGGGACCGGGCCGGTGTACTTCGCCCCGCGCGAGAGCGGCCCCGGGCACCTGGTGGTCGCCTCCGACATCGGCTTCACCGAGGACGGCCACCCGGTCATGGCCGCCGGCGGCCACTGGCGGGAGTTCCGGGCGGTCCGGGACGACTCCGGTGCCGTCCAGGTCCAGGTCGAGGACCGCCGGGCCCACCGGGCGCCGGACGGCTCCTTCCACGACCACCCCGAGGGCTACGGACTGGTCGACTCGGTGGACCCGGCGCGCCACAACGAGCAAGCGGTGCGCTTCGCCCAGCCGACCGAGGAACAGACCGCCGCCGGGACGCAGATGTCACTACGGCACCTGACCACCGCCGCGCCCGGCAGCGACCTGCGCGCGTTCATGGGACAGATCCGCACCGGAGCCTTCACCAACCTGCGCAACCCGGCGGGCCGGCTGATCCACCGGGAGGGCACGGCCACCTACGCCACGATGATGGGCAACCTGGAGAGGTTCTTCGCCCACGCGCAGGACCTCCGGCCCCCGGCGGGGCAACCGCACGCCGAGTCAACCCTGCTGCTGTACCGGGCGGTGCGGATGTCGGAGCAGACGCGGGAGCAGCAGAGCTTCACCGAGATCGTGCCCTCCTCCACCTCCTACGACCGGCAGTTCGTCCAGGAGTGGATGTCGAACCCCGACGGCTACGCGCTGTTCGAGATCCAGGTGCCGCTGTCCCACCCCATGCTGGCACTGTCCTACCCGCGGGAGCGCATGCTCCCGGGCGGCCCGGCGGAGGTCAACCCGGGTCAGTACGAGGTGACCCTCGGCCCGACCAGGCTGACGGTGACCGGACGGGAGGAGGACGGCCCCTTCCACGTCATCCGAGCGGACGCCGCGCCCATGACGCTCCACGACGTCACGGAGACGATCGCGGGCTGGACGAACGACACCCCGATGGAGCACGCGTTCGACCTGTTCGCCGGGTTCTACGGCGAGGCCGCGCTGCGCGCCGCCTACCCCGACGACCTGCGGGCCGACCACCGCATCACCGAGCGGCAGTCCGCGGACGGGCGGGAGAGGACGATCGAGATCACCCCGTCCCACCCGAAGCTGACCGGCCAGAGCGTGACGGTGCACCTGAGGCTGGCGCAGGACGGGACCCTCACGGTCGAACTGCACAACAGCGTCGACATCGCCGAGGGCGACGCTCCGGCGGTGTACCGGTACACCGCAGAGAACATCCACGAGGTGAGCGCCTACCTGGAGGAGGGCACGCTGGCGAAGACCGCCCCCTTCGACACGATCAACCTCCCGGCGGACTGGTACTGGACCGACCCGGTACCGACGGCGGGTGACGTCGGCGCGCCGCTCAGCGCGTTCGGCGGCCCCGGCCACGGCTGGTGGCTCGGGAACCCCGATCCGTCGCCGGCGGAGAGGTACGCCCTGGCGCGCTTCCCCGCGCAGGAGGGCGTGTTCACGCTTCCGGTGCACACCGACCCCGAGACCGGCAGGCCGGTGCTGGACGGCGAGGAACTGACCGAGGACCGGGTCGCCGGGATCCTGGCCGGGCTGCACGCGGGCGGTGTCTGGAACGGCACCGACCGGCTGCAGTTCGTTTCCTGCAACCTCGGGAAGGCGCCCGGCGTCGAGTTCGTCACCGAGGTGATGCGCCAGCTCGGCCGCGCGGGCCTGGGCAGCAGCGCGCTGGTCGCCACGGGCCCGGTGTTCTTCACCCCGCACACGGGCGGCGCGGACCGCCCCGGCCACCTGGTGGTCGCCTCCGCCGTCGGCTTCACAGCCGACGGCCACCCGGCCGTCGTCCCCGGCGGGCACTTCCGGGAGATCCACCGGCCCGTGGGGGACGACCAGCCGCCCGTGATCGTGGAGCGCGGGGCCCACCTGCCCGCCCCCGCCCACCCGGAGCAGGACCGGGAGCGCCCCGAGGGCTACGAGAGCGCCGAGCCGGGCACCCTCGACCCGAACCGAGAGCTGGAGGGCGCGCTGCCGTTCGGGAGGAGGAACAAGAAGCAGACCGACCCCGCTCCCCCCGTGGCCAGGGCCCCCGACCCCGAGGTCAGGCCCCTCGACACCAACTCTGCCGAGGGGGTCGAGAACGTACTGTCGGGCGGACCGCGGCCTGCCGACGCGCAGGACGGGACGAAGCTGCCGGAGGGGACGGAAGGCAAGGGCAAGGAGCGGGCCAACGACCCGGAACCCCCAGTGGCGGGACCGGAACCCGGCTCCGTGCAGGCGGCGAGGTTCGTGCTGAACGCCTCCCTCCTCGAACCGCTCTTCGCCCGAACTGCCGAGGGTGACACCCACGTCGTGATGGGCCTGGAGTTGAAGGGCGACAAGAGCTGGTACATGCCCCACGCCGAGGTCAGCGGGGACAAGAACGGCGTCGACCAGCAGGCTCGGCCGTTCCAGGCCGCCCAACGATGGGCGGATTACAAGAATCTGGACAAGCAGCGCTTCGACGCCGAGGTGAAGGGGCTACAGCCGGTCTACGGGAAGATGGCGGAATGGGGTGTCGAGCAGGTTCCCTACGACCCGAAGAACGCGCCCGGCAAGCCGCGGGAGAAGGCGGCCGTCCAGCCCGGTGCGCAGCTGCCCCCTCAGACCGAGGGGGTGATCGCCGTGCTCTCCTCCCAAGGCACGTGCGACAGCTGCAAGTACGTGGTCAAGGACTTCCAGGACGCGTTCCCGGGGGTCAGCGCCTATGTGGGATACGCGAACACCAGGAACAAGCGGACCCGTACGGTGGCGGAGCGGACGGTCACGCAGGGCGGTGTCAAGGTGCAGCACGTCCTCGACTACGGCTGGAACGAGATGACCACGCTCACGCCCCGCAGCAAGCACGCGCCCGAGGACAAGGACGTCGTCTTCAAGTACTTCCCCGCGAAGAGCGGTAACGGGGCCTGGGAGCGCCAGTGGCTCGCGGACAAGGCAGCCGAGAGGAAGGCCGCAGCGCGGGAATTGGCCCAGGAACGGGCGCAGAGGGCAGAGGCCGGCGCAGTGGAGGAGGCCAACAGGCGGCTCAAGCCGGTCCTGGCCAAGGCCGTCATGAAGTTCGCCGACGGGTACAAGGGCGACCAGGGGGACTTCGTCGTGAAACTCAAGGCCGCCATGAAGAACAGCCCCTTGAAGTGGACCTTCTCCCCAGAACTCGATGCGGCCCTCCTGGGCTGGTACAGGAAGGACCCGCGGCCCGACCTCACCGGCACGGCCTGACCACGGAACGACCACCGGGTGAACGCCGCCCGCGCCCGGAGCCGTTGACCGGGTGAGGGCGCCCCGGTGCGGGGCCACGAGACCGGGAGCACGACGCGTGGATCAGCAGCAAGGGCGGGCGGCGGAGCCGGAGTTCCGGCTGGCGGCGGTGTTCGACCTGGTCGACCCGGTGATCGGGCCCGGTTTCTCGGCGGACCACCCGCTGGTGCGGGACGGCGGGCAGCGGGCCGACCTGCTGGAGTACCTGCGGTCCGGCGCCGAGGTGCTGGTGACGCCGATGCTGATGGACGACGTCTTCGACACCTCCCGCCGGGGCGCCGTCCCGATGAACTACCGCACCGACGGCGAGTGGATCTGGACCGACACCGTCGCCTACTACCTGGAGGAGTACGACCTCGCCCCCGAGCCCGGGCTGCTCGCCCACCTGCGCGGGCGCACCGGGCCGTGCCCGCAGCCGTCACCGCAGACCCTCCAGCGGGCGGTCGACTTCGTCCTCCACCCGCCGCGCCCCGCCGAGCCGGCCTGGCGCCTGGAGACCGGCTGAACCCTGCGGGGCGTGCCGCCCGTCGTGTGGGGGAGGGGCGGTTCCCGTCGCGCGGCCGGTGCGGCCGGGGCGGGCCGGACCCGTCGAGCGTCGTCGTCGAGGGCCAGGGAGCGCGGGTGGGCAGGGAACGGAGTGCGCGGGGGAGCGGGTCGTCGGGCGGGGGCATCCAACTGCCCGCCGTGGCCTGGGAGGTCCCCGAGCCGGCCGCCGAGGCCGGGGCGCAGGGTGCGGGCGCGGCCCCGACCGAGGAGCGGGCGCCCGCGGCGGTGGGCGCCGCCGGGGCGGTGCCCCCGGTCGCCGGGAGCGGCGCGGCGCAGGCGTCGGCCGGGCAGGCCCAGCCCGGGGTGAGCGCGGTGCCCGCGCCGGCCGGCGCCGCGGAGGGGGAGGGCGCCGGGCGGCGCATCCCCAAGCCGATGGTGGCCGCCGCGGTGATCGCCGGCCTGGTGCTGGTGGGGGTGCCGCTGGGCATCTCCGGCTTCGGCGGGGACGGCCCCGGCACGCCCGGTGCCGACGGCCCGCCGCCCGCCGGGTTCTCCCAGCCGGACGGCGGCGGCAACGGGTACGTGCCCGGTGCCGACGGGCCCGGGAACCCGCCCGGAGACCAGCCGCTGCAGCCCGGCCAGCCCGGTGAGCCGGGCCAGCCCGGACAGCCGGCCGGCCCGCAGCCCGGCGAGGGCGCCGTCGTGCCCGCCGCCGCGGCCGCCGGAGCCGCCCTGCCCGGCATCGGCGCCGACCAGGGCGGCCAGGGCGCCACGACCCCCGGCCACACCGCCGCCGGCGCACCCGCCGGACCCCAGGGCGGCGGCCAGAACACCGGCCAGGGCGGCGGGCAGAACACCGGCCAGGGCAGCGGCCAGGGCTCCGGACAAGGGGGCGGCGCGGCGCAGACCCAGCCGCAGCAGCCCGCCAAGCCCCAGCAGCCGGCCCCGCCCCCGGCCAAGTCCGCCCAGCCCGCCCCGCCGCCCGCGCCCACCTACAGCGGCGTCGCCGGCCCGGGCTGCGGCGGGTCCACCTCCATGCAGCGCAACGGCTGGTACGACGACGGGCAGAAGGGCTGGCGCAACAACTCCGGCGGCTACACCGGCGACGGCTGCGGCGGCGGCTTCGCCTCGATGCCGATGTCCGGCGCCGCCGGCAAGGACGACAACAGCAACTCGGTGGTGTGGACCTTCAACACCGGCTCGCTCACCACCGGCAGCTGCCGCCTGTCGGTGTACGTGCCCAACGGCGACCTCAAGGCCGTCGGCGGCGCCCCGACCTACTACACCGTGCAGAACCAGTCCTTCACCGTCAACCAGGTCTCCTCCCGGGGCCAGTGGGTCTCGGCGGGCACCTTCCCGCTCAGCGGCGGCCGGATCGCGGTGGTGATGCACAGCCGCGGCCAGGACTGGGTCGGTGACAGCGTCAAGACCTACGCCCACCACGCCGCCTCCGCCGTCCGGGCCGACTGCACCGGCTGACCCGCCCCACCCCGTAACCACCCCCGTACCACCGAGCACCACCAGCACGACAAGCACCACCGGCACCACAAGCACCACCGGCACGACAAGCGCCACCGGCACCATAAGCGCCGCCGGCACCACAAGCACGACAAGCCCCACAAGCACCACAAGCACCACAGACACGAACGACGGAGGAGAGCGCCCCATGGCCCGCCATGTGCTGACGGTCGGCGCGGAGCCGCAAGAGGGCGGCTACCGCACGATCGGCGCCGCCCTGGAGGCGGCCCGCAGCGGAGCGGTGATCAGCGTCCGCCCGGGCCGCTACGACGAGAACCTGGTGATCACCAAGATGGTGACCATCACCGCCGAGGAGGCCCGCGGCAGCGTACGCATCTCCCCGCGCCGCGGCGCCGTCGTCCAGGTCGTGGCCGAGGCCGTCCAGCTCACCGGCCTGGTCCTGCACGGCCAGGACGAGGAACTGCCCACCATCGACGTCCCGCGCGGCCAGGCCGCCCTGGAGGACTGCGAGGTCGCGGGCAACTCCTGGACCGCCGTCCTCACCCGCCAGCAGGGCTCCCTGGCCATGCGCGGCTGCCGCATCGTCAACCCCGCCGGCGCCGGCATCGTCGAGACCTCCACCGGCACCAGCGTCATCGAGGACACCGTCATCGAACACCTCGGCAGCTCCGCCGTGGTGATCGGCGAACGCGCCAACCCCGTCGTGCGCAACTGCGTCCTGCGCGACGCCCGCGGCAACGGCGTGTGCGCCAACGGCGAAGGCCGCGGCTCCATCGAGGATTGCGAGATCTCCGCCACCGACAAACCCGGCATCGCCCTGGAGGAACACAGCACCACCCGGGTCCTGCGCACCACCGTGCGCGACGTCGCGATCGGCGCCTACGTCAGCTCCGCCGCCCAAGTCCTCCTGGAGGACTGCGCGTTCGACGCCACCCGCGGCCACGGACTGGTCCTGGCCGGCGGCACCGACCCACTGCTGCGCCGCTGCCGCACCGCCCGCACCAAGGGCCACGGCATCCACGTCACCGGCCGCTCCCGGGGCCGCTTCGAGGAGTGCGAGGTCAGCGACGCCCAGGGCACCGGCATCCTGGTCGACGAGTCCGCCAGCCCGGTCCTGACCCGCACCACCGTCACCGCCGGCGCCGGCGACGCCGTCGACCTCACCGGCGAGAGCGCCGCCGAGTTCGACCGCCTGGAGGTGCGCGGCGCCGCCGGCGCCGGGGTCGTCGTCCGCGACGGCGCCAACCCGCTGCTGCGCCGCCTGGACGTCGCCGAGGTCGGCGGCCACGGCGTCGAAGTGCTGCGCGAGGGCCGCGGCCGCCTGGAGTCCTGCCTGCTGGGGGCGGGCGGGCGCGCCGCCCTGCGGGTCGCCGACGGCGGCAACACCCAGGTCGGCGCCACCACCGTACGCGGCACCACCGTACGCGGCACCACCACCGGCCCGGCCGCCGCCACCGTACGCGGCACCACGGCCGCCACCGCGGCGGTCAACGGCGTCGAGATCGGCCCCGGCGGCGTCGCCTCGCTGCGCGACTGCGACATCGCCGATTGGAGCGGCGACGGCCTGCTGGTCGAGGGCGACGGCGAACTCACCGCCGCCCGCACCCGCGTCCACGACAACCGCCGCCACGGCATCCTGCTCGCCGCCGGCGCCCGCGCCGCCCTGAACGGCTGCGAACTGACCGACAACGCCCGCGACGGACTGCGGGTGGACTCCGAGGAACCGGTCCGCGTCACCGGCTGCACCGTCACCGGCAACCGCGGCTCCGGACTGCGCCAGACCAGGCCCGGCACCCGCCTCGCGGTCACCGAGCTGACCAGCCGCGACAACGCCCACGCCGACAGCCACGGCAGCGCCGAGGCTCGGCCCGTCGCCGCCCCCGGCACCCGCCCCGCCGACCCCGCACCCGGGGACGGCGACGGCGAGGGGGGCGGGTACGGCGGCGGGTACGAGGACGGGTACGGCGGCGGGTACGGGGACGGATACGGGACCCCGCCCGGCCCCGACGGCGCCGCCACCGAGCCGCCGCCACCGGACCCCGAGGGCCCCCAGGCCGCCCTCCAGGCGCTCGTCGGCCTGGAGGGCGTCAAGGAACAGGTCGCCACCCTGGTCAACCTCAACAAGCTGGCCCGGCGCCGCGAACAGGCCGGGATGCCCGCCCTCCCGATGGGCCGGCACCTGGTCTTCGCCGGGCCGCCCGGCACCGGCAAGACCACCGTCGCCCGCCTCTACGGCGCCATCCTGGCCGAACTCGGCGTGCTGCGCAGCGGCCACCTCACCGAGGTCGCCCGCGCCGACCTGGTCGCCTCCATCGTCGGCGGCACCGCCATCAAGACCACCGAGGTGTTCACCGAGGCGCTCGGCGGCGTGCTGTTCATCGACGAGGCCTACACCCTGTCCGCCGGGGGCGGCGGCACCGGGCCCGACTTCGGCCGCGAGGCCATCGACACCCTGGTCAAACTGATGGAGGACCACCGCGACGACGTCGTGGTGATCGTGGCCGGCTACTCGGAGGAGATGCGCGAGTTCCTCTCCTCCAACCCCGGCCTGGCCTCCCGCTTCAGCCGCACCGTCGAGTTCCGCAACTACTCCGCCCAGGAACTGGTCACCATCGTCGAACGGGCCGCCGCCGCCCACGGCTTCGACCTCGCCGAGGCCACCGTCGAGGCCCTCGGCACCCACTTCACCCGCATGCCCAAGGGCGCGGACTTCGGCAACGGCCGCGCCGCCCGCAAGGTCTTCGAGGAGATGGTCGACCGCCAGGCCTCCCGGCTGGCCGCCCTCGCCGAAGTCACCGACGCGGACCTGCCGCTGCTGCTGCCCGAGGACCTCGGCGCCGAGGCCGCGCGCGCCGCCGGCCCCGGCCCCGGCGCGGACGGCCGCAGCGAACTCCTGGCCCGGCTGCGCCAGATGGTGGGCCTGAGCGCCGCCAAGGAACAGGTGGAGAACCTGGTCAACCTGATCACCCAGGCCCGCCGCCGCGAGGAGGCCGGCCTGCCCGCCGCCAGGATCAGCCACCACCTGGTCTTCGCCGGCCCGCCCGGCACCGGCAAGACCACCGTCGCCCGCCTCTACGGCGCCCTGCTCGCCGAACTCGGCGTCCTGCCCACCGGCCAGCTCGTCGAGACCGCCCGCGCCGACCTGGTCGGCCGCTACATCGGCCACACCGCCCAGCTCACCAAGGAGGCCTTCGAACGCGCCCGCGGCGGCGTGCTGTTCATCGACGAGGCCTACACCCTCACCCCGCGCGGCGGCGCCGCCTCCGGCGACTTCGGCCAGGAGGCGGTCGACACCCTGATGAAGCTGATGGAGGACCACCGCGACGAGGTCGTGGTGATCGTGGCCGGCTACCACGAGGAGATGCAGGGCTTCCTCGCCTCCAACCCCGGCCTGGCCTCCCGCTTCCCCCAGCAGATCGCCTTCGACCACTACAGCGCCGACGAACTCGTCACCATCGTCGCCCGCCAGGCCGAGGAGGCCGGCTACCTCTGCGCCCCCGAGACCCTCACCACCCTGGCCACGCTGTGCGCGGCCGTCCCCCGGGACCGCAACTTCGGCAACGGCCGCTTCGCCCGCCAGACCCTGGAGGCCATGGTGACCCGTCAGGCCGGGCGGCTGGCCCGCCTGGAGGTCGGCGACGTGTCCGAACTGAGCCTGCTGCTGCCCCAGGACGTCCCCGCGCTGCTCCAGGGGAGCACGGTGTGACCACCCGCCGCAGCGCCGCGGCCGCCGCCGCCCTCGCCGCCGCCCTGTGCACCGGGAGCGCCCCGGCCGCGGCGGCCTCCGGCGACCCCGCGGCCCTGCCCGTGATCGGCCAGAGCCGCCAGGGCGCCCGCGCCGGCGAGTGCCTCAAACCCTCCGACAAGGGCACCGACCGCACCCCCTGGGCACAGACCTTCCTGCGCCCTGAGGCCGCCTGGGCACTGGGCCGGGGCGCCGGGGTGACGGTCGCCGTCGTCGGCTCCGGCGTCGACGGCGCCTCCGGCGTCCTGGGCGAACGCCTGGTCCCGGGCCCGCGCGAGTACGGCACCGGCGACTCCACCCGCGACTGCGTCGGCCACGGCACCTTCCTCGCCGGGCTGATCGCCGCCCGCCACCAGGACGGCACCGGCTTCGCCGGCATCGCCCCCCAGGCGCGGATCCTGGCCGTCGCCGTCACCGACGACACCGGCGCCACCACCCCGGCCCTGCTCGCCAAGGGCATCCGGGACGCGGCCGACGCCGGCGCCCGCATCATCGCCTCGGCCCTGCCCCTGCCCGCCGGCGACCCCGGCCTGGAGGACGCGCTGCGCCACGCCGAGGACCGGGGCGCCCTGGTGGTCGCCCCGGCCACCCCCGACCAGGGCGGCGGCTCGCTGCCCTCCGCCCCGCCGCAGGTCCTCACCGTCGCCGCGCTGGCCCCGGACGGCACCGCGCCGGACCCGGCGGCCACGGCGGGCGGCGGTGCGGGCGGCGGCGGTACGGGCGTCGGTGCGGGAGGCGGCGGTACGGGCGGCGTTGGTGCGGGCACCAGTGTCGGCCCCGGTGTCGGCACCGGCACCGGCCAGGGCGCGCGGACCGGCCCCCGGGTCGACCTGACCGCCCCGGGCGAGGCGATGATGAGCACCGGACCGGCCGGCAAGGGCTACTTCACCGGCAGCGGCCCCAGCTTCGCCGCCGCCGTGGTGGCCGGCACCGCCGCCCTGCTCCTGGGCCACCACCCCGACCTCGACCCGGCCCACCTGCGCGAGCGCCTCGAAGCCACCGCCTACCACCCCGGCACCGCCCTGCCCGACCCCCGCCTGGGCTACGGCACCGTCGACCCCCTCGCCGCCCTCACCACCACCCCGCCCGCCACCGCCGCCGCCCTCCCGCCGGCGCGGGCCACCGCCCTGGGGCCCCCGCCCCCGGACCCCGCCCCCCGCCAGGCCGCGACGGTGGCCGCCGCCGTCCTGACCACCGTCACCCTCACCCTGGGCCTCGCCGTCCTGTGCACCGCCGCCCGCCGCCGCGCCTGGCGCCCGGGCCGCTGGAAGGCCTGACCGGCCCTCAGGCCCTGTCCGGCCGATCGTGCCGGGCCCGCGACGCTGGGCATCCCGCCTGGACGCACGCCCGAATCGCCCAAGTACGGCCCAGCACGAGGACGATCCGGACGCACGCCCAACCGGGCGCGACACGGGGGTACCTCCCGGGCCGAAGGCTGGGGGAGTCGCGGGCTGATCCGCCAAGACCGGCCGGACAGCCAGGGCCTTTCTTCGGACTCCCGTCTGCGGGCCGCCGCCGGGGCACGCACCTCGCGGCGTTGTCGTCGGTCGCCGACGCGCTGCATTGGGCTCCGCCCCCAGCCTCCGGCCGGGAGGTGCCCCCACCTCCGCCTTGCGATGCACGCACCCCAACGCCGTTCCGCCCGCCCTCCGGGCGGACGACGGGAGTTCGAAGACAGGTCCTTCAGGCCCCCGCCGGGCGGATGCCCTCGGCGACCAGCGCGGCGAGGTCCAGGTAGGCGCGGCGGGTGCGCTGGTGCAGCCGGGCGGGCTCGAACATGCCGCCCAGGGCGAGGTGCTCGTCGAAGGGCAGCACGACGGCGGCCCGGCAGCGCTGCCCGAAGTGGGCCACCAGGTCGTCCGCCCGGATCGTCCGGCCCTTGGCCCGCACCCCGGAGATCAGGGTCACGCTGCGCCGGGCCAGCTCCTCGTACCCGTTGGCGCACAGCCAGTCCAGGGTGGTGTCCGCGCCGCTGGCGCCGTCCACGCTGGTGGTGGCGGTGATGACGAGCTGGTCGGCGAGGTCGAGCACGGCGTGCATGGAGCCGTGCAGCAGGCCGGTGCCGCAGTCGGCCAGGACGATCGGGTACTGGCGGCTGAGCAGGTCGACCAGCCGCCGGTAGTCCCCGCCGCCGAAGGCGTTGGCGACCGTCGGGTCGGCGTCGTTGGCCAGCACCTCCAGCCCGCTGGGGGTCAGCGAGGTGAAGCGGCGGATGTCCATGTAGCCGGTGATCGAGGGCGCGGCCGCGAGCAGGTCCTGGACGGTGGCCGGCGTCTCCCGGCGGATGCGCCGGCTCAGCGTGCCGGTGTCCGGGTTGGCGTCGACGGCGACGACCTTGTCGGCCCGGGTCTCGGCGAGGACGGACCCCAGCCCCAGGGTCGCGGAGGTCTTGCCGACCCCGCCCTTGAGGCCGATGACCGCGATCCGGAAGGAGCGGTGCAGCGGCGTGCGGATGACGGCCCGCAGCCGCTCCTGCTCACGCTGCTCGCCCCGGCCCAGGCCCAGGCCGCCGCCCAGGCCGGCCCCGAGGAGCCGGGGCCGCCGGGCGGGCGCGGGCACGGGCGCCGGGTCCGGCTGCGCTTGCGGCTGCGGCTGCGGCTGTGGCTGCGGCGTGGTGGACGGGACGGGCGGCGCGGGCGCGACGGCGGGCGGCGCGGGGGGCATCGGGGGCGGCGCGAGGAGGACGGCGGGGGCGGTGACCGGAGCGGGGCCGGGGGAGACCGGGGCAGGGGAGACCGGGCCGGGGGAGACCGGGCCGGGGCGGGCCTCCGGGGGGATGAGCACCGTCCCCAGGGTGTCCAGCGGCCGACGCCAGTCGGGCTCGGACCTCGGGGCCGGGGGGAGCAGCCCGTAGTCGGGGGAGAGCTCCCGCTCCGGGCCCCGCCCAAGCCGCCGTACCTGCTCGATGACCATGTGGTCCGCCGCCACGTTCCGCCTCCTGTCGCTGCGCCGGCCCCCATGCCGGTGCCGTACGGATCCCCCACCGGCTCAACGGCCCGAGCCCACGACGCCGTTCAACGCCGACCGCCCGGCCCCGTCGGGGCGGCCCCGCCGCGCCGCTGTCGGTGCCGCCCCCCAGGGCCTGTCTTCAAACTCCCGTCTGCGGGGCGACGCCGGTGCACGCACCTCGCCGCGTTGTCGTCGGTCGCCAATGCGCTGCATTGGGCTCCGCCCCCAGCCTCCGGCCGGGAGGTGCCCCCACCTCCGCCTTGCGATGCACGCACCCCAACGCCGCCCCGCCCGCCCTCCGGGCGGACGACGGGAGTTTGAAGACAGGCCCTAGCCTTGCGGCCGTGACCACCCCCGCGCACCTCGACCGGGTCGACGCCCTCCTCGCCGACCCCCGGCCCCACCCGCCCGAGGACACCGACCACCCCACCGGGTACTGCGGCCCCGGCTACCGGGTCGAGGAGCTGTCCGTCAGCCGCGACTTCTGGGACGACCCGGACGGGATGGCCTGCGACCGCGAACACGACCTGGCCCAGGGCGCGTTGGAGGCCCTGGCCGAGGTGTTCACGGCCCGCTGGGGCCGCCCGTACGAGGTCGACCTGTTCTCCTACCTGCGCGCGAGCTGCGACGCGCAGGACGCCGGGTACCGGCCGCCCGCCGAACCGGTCGGCCTGCTCTGCCAGCAGGCCGTCACCCTGCACGTCTGGCCACTGCCCGGCGCCGAACGCTGGCTGGGGCTGTGCGTCGGCCAGGGGGACAAGGAGCTGCCGGTCGTCCTGTCCGCCGCCCTCGCCGACGGCCCCGCCCCGGCCCCCACCGCACCCGAACCCGCGTCCGAACTCGCGTCCGAACCCGCGCCGTGAGCGGCCGTCAGGCGGCGTAGGCACGCGACGGCGAGGCCTGATCCCGCAGGATCCCCGGGAGGCGCCCCCGGGGGGAGCGGGAAGTCGGCGGGGACGACTTCCCGCTCCGGCCAGAGGGGGCGAGCACCGAGCTCCCGCCCCCGGGGCGGCGGTCGCTCGCGGACCAACCGTGCCAGGCCACCGGCCCGGCGGGGAGCGGGAACGGCCGCGCCACCCGTGTGGGTGAGCGCCGGCGCGCCATAGTCCGCCGGCCGGTTTGCGGCACCGGAAGTCGACCGGGCCGACTTCCGGTGCCGGCACCGGCCCGCCGCAGCGGCGGAAACCGGGCCCACGGCCCCGGGGCGCCCCGGCCCGCACGCCCGGGGCGCCCCCGATCCGGCCGGAACCCGGCCACCGCACCCCCACCCCCCACCCCCCACCCCCCACCACACACCCCCGCGAACCGCCTTGACCTCAAGCCGACTTGAAGTCCTACCGTGATCACGTCCTGGCGAACGGCACAGAGAGGCGCAGCAGCGTGACGCTCAAGGAGTACCCGCACGAGGTCCTGGCCGCCCAGCCCATCGGCGCGTGGACCGGCGAGGCCTACCGCCGGGTGGTGGGAGCCCTGCGCGGACAGCTCGCGGTGGAGGGCCTCACCCAGCCGCACTGGTGGACGCTCAACCACGCCGCCGGCGCCCCCGGCCGCTGGAACCGCACCACCCTGGTCCCGCGGCTGGCCCCCCACGAGGACCTCGGCCTCGACTTCGACGAGGTCTTCGACGACCTCGCCGCCCGCGGCTGGCTGCTGGAGGACGCGACCACCGGCGCCATGTCCCTCAGCCCGGACGGCGAGGCCGCCCGTCTGCGCGCCCGCGAACGCAACCTGCACGTCCTCCGGCAGGCCCACGAGGGCGTCGACGAGGCCGACTTCGTCACCACCGTCAACGTGCTGCGCCGCATCACCGCCAACCTGGGCGGCGACGGCGACCTCCCCGAATGACGCCCGAATGACCGGCCCGCGCCGCACCGGCGACACCGGCTGGTCCGCCGCCCCGGTGCCGCCGCCCCGGTGCCGCCGACGGCCCGGCACGGCAAGTCGGGCCCGCCGACTTCCCGCACCCCGCCCCGGCCCCCGCCCTCCCGCGCCCCCGGTGCGGGAGGGCGCCGCGCATCCGGATGCGCCCGGGGGGTGCCCCCTTGCGCTCTGGCGCGGGCACCGCCGCTTCCCCCACGCTGGGCCCGAACCGTACGGCCCCGAGCGGCCGCCACGGACCGTCGAGTCGTATCGGGAGCGCGGAAGCCGAATGCCCCAGGACATCGAGTTCACGGTGCCCCTCGCCGGCCGGGTCAGCCCCGACCTGGCCCGGGCCCGCCGGCGCCACCTGGCCTGGGTACGGGCCGGCGGGCTGGTCTCCGGCCCGGAGGCGCTGCGCCGCTACGAGCTCTCCCGGGTCGCGGACAGCGCCGCGTACGGCTTCCCGGACGCGGTCGGCGCCGACCTGGACCTCTGCTTCGACCTGCTCGGCTGGTTCTTCCTCTTCGACGACCGGTTCGACGCCCGGGACGGCCGTACGGACGACGCGATCGCCGTCTGCCAGGACTTGGTGGACCTCCTGCGCTGGCCGAAGCAGCAGACGACGCACGCGCCCCCCGTCGTCGCCGCCTTCGCCGACTGCTGGCAGCGGATGAGCGAGGGCATGTCGGGGGAGTGGCGCCGCCGCACCGTCCACGACTGGGTCGACTACCTGGCCGGCTGGCCCACCAAGATCGCCGACCAGGCGCACGGCGTCCTCCCGGACCCGGCCGCCCACCTGCGCGCCCGCCGCCGCACGATCGGGGTGCGCCCGCTGCTGGCGCTGGCCGAGCGGGTCGGGCACTTCGAGGTCCCGCTGCTGGCCTGGTGCACCAGCCACCTGGAGGCGATGCGGGTCGCCGCCTGCGACGCCGTCATCGCCATGAACGAGATCCACTCCCTGGAGAAGGATCAGGCCGGCGCCCGCCCCAACCTCGTGCTGAGCCTGGTGCACCACCACGGCGCCTCCCGCGCCGAGGCCGTCCGCCAGGTGCGCGACACCGCGGACCGCAGCGTCGAGTCCTTCCTCGGCCTGCGCGCCGGCCTGCCCGAACTGGAGCGCGAACTCGGCGGCGGCATCCCGGAGTTGGCCCGCTACGGGGACGCCCACGCGGCGTGGATCCGCGGCTACCACGACTGGGGGCGCACGGCCCCGCGCTACACCACCGGCGAGCATCCGGGCGACCTCGGTCTGGAGAACCTCGTTGCCCGGCAGCCGAATTGACGGTGCCCGGCCAGGGGCATCCCCCTATCATGGGCGCGCTCCGCGCCTCATGATCATCACCAACCCGGGGGGACACCCAGATGACCGCTACCGTCGTCGTGCATGCCGAGCCGCCGCTCTTCGCCCTGCGCAGGGGCCGCTACGGCGTGGAGATCGACGGGGTGCCGGTCGGCAGCGTCAAACAGGGCACCCTCGCGCGCTTCCCGGTCCCGGCCGGCACCCACACCGTCCGGCTCACCTCCTGGGACCGCACCCGCTCCAAGGCGGTCACCGTGGAGGTCGCCGACGACCGTGAGTTCCTGCTCACGGGCCGGGTCACCGGACTCGCATTCGCCTTCTTCGCGGTGCCCCTGGTCCGCGCCGCCATGGTCCCCTGGTACTACGTCGCCGCACTCACGCTGCTGCTGGCCGCGGTCTTCTGGGCCGTCCCCGGCCTGCTGTTCCGCCTGCGGGCCGTCGGCGACTCCGTGCTCCCGGGGGCCGAATCCGCCCGGCCGGTCGAAGCGGAGGAGGAGCAGAGCGGCAACGGCCTGTGGTGGGAGTCGGATCCGGCCCTGGCCAAGCGCTTCCGCAAGGACGCCGCCTCCTGAGGCTGCCGCCCCCGCATCGGGGCGAGCCACCGCCCCGGGCCTGGCGGGGACGGCGTAACGCGATATACCGTATCGCGATATAACGTAAGTTGCCGCGCGGCGCCTCCGCGCGCAGACCTTCGCCGAGCGAGTTCAGGGACGGGAATCAATGCCGGGAGAGATCGTGCCCGCCGGGAGCACCCCCGGCCCCAGCACCCGGCCCGCGCTGCGGGCCTCGCACGCCGACCGGGACCGGGTGGTGACCGCGCTGGGCGTCGCCGCGGGCGACGGCCGGCTGACGGCCGAGGAGCTGGACGAGCG
This sequence comes from Kitasatospora sp. NPDC030952, assembly GCF_055571335.1. NCBI lineage: Bacteria > Bacillati > Actinomycetota > Actinomycetes > Kitasatosporales > Streptomycetaceae > Kitasatospora > Kitasatospora sp. NPDC030952. The sequence continues at coordinate 121,735 of NZ_JBVIFM010000015.1, read as the reverse complement.
GGTGGAGGCCGCCCTGTCGGCCCGCACGGTCGGGGACCTGGCCGAACTCACCGCCGACCTGCCGCCGGTGTCGGTCTCGGCCACCGGCGTGGTGGCCGAGGGCCGGGACGTGCTGCGGATCGAGCAGAAGTTCACCAGGACCGAGCGGGTGGGCGCCTGGGTGCTGCCGCGCCGCCTGGAGATCGCCGCGGAGTGGTGCCACGTGAAGCTGGACTTCACCCAGGCGGTGATCACCCACGACACCCTGGAGATCGACGTCGACATGCAGGGCGGCAACCTGACGCTGATCGTCGGCCCGGGGATCGTGGTCGATCCCTACGGCCTGACCCTGGAGTTCTCCAAGGTGAAGGGCCACCAGGACGCCGACCCGGGCGCCCCGGTCAGGCTGCGGATCGAGCTGATCGGCAAGAAGAGCTTCGGCCGCGTCACCGTGCGCCACCCCCGCCGCTGGCGGGCCCGCCGGGGCTGACCGTCCCGTCCGCAGCGGGAAGCAGACTCAACTCACGCGTCGGCCTTCTCCCGCTTGCGCTGGCCGGGGTTGCCCCGGCCGGTGCCCCCGGCCCGCTTCCCGCCCGCCGCACCCGCCCGCTTCTTGACGTCGATGGCGCCGCGCAGCGCCTGCTGGGCGGTGGTGAGGCGTCCGGCGAGGGCCTGGTCGGTGTGCCCGGTGACGGCGGGGGTGGCGGCGGCCCGGCCGAGCGCGGCCACCGAGTTGTCCAGGTACGCGTCCCAGTACTCGACGTGCCGGTCGGTGACGGCGGGCTTGCCGAGGTTGGCGGCCAACTCCTCGGTGTAGGTCACGAGGTAGTCGACGGTCTCCTTCAGGTAGCCGCCGTCGATCCCGGTGCGGCCCGCGTGCTCCAGCTCCCAGACGTGGGTCTCGATCTCCCGCATCGGCTGCTGGAGCAGGGCGAAGGTCTCGTGCCCGATGTCGCTCATCACGTCCATGTAGATGTGCGGGTCCGCGCCGTTGGCGGCGTCCTCGTCGGGCATCAGCATGGCCTGGGCGGCGTGGATCAGCTCGTGGCGCAGTGTGCTGTAGACCACGGCGGGGCCGTAGTCGTCGAACAGGTTGCGGTACAGCGCCATGGTGACCTTGTCGCCCGAAGTGCCGGTGCTGGTCAGGGCCATGGGCTTGCCGGCCCCCTGGCGGGAGTGCTTGTAGCCGAGGACGAGGTCCTTGTCGGCCAGGGCCTGCGGCAGCTCGGGGTGGTCGGGCGTGACCGGCAGGTGGGCGAGGACGTACCGCAGCAGCGAGTCCAGCGCGGCCTGGCGCACGGCCTTGGCGTCCGACCCGGTCGCGTCCTTCGCCTCCTGCAACTCCTGGACCAGGGTGGCGGGTAGGTCGGGCACCGTCGCTGACGGCTCCGCGGCGTCGGGGAGGTCGTCGGTGGCGGCGCGTTGCAGGGCGCCGGTGCTCGCGGAACGGGCCGTTCGCTCCTGCGGTACGGCGGTCTCGGGCGTGCGGACCGGCCCGGACATGGCCCGGTGCGCGTTGGCCTCGGCCTCGCGCTCGAACCGGTCCGAGGGGTCGCTGACCCGCAGGCCGTCGCCGTGGTCGGTGCCGGCGACGGGGCCGTGCCGCTGCTGGATGACGTGGGTCAACTCGTGGGCGAGGGTGTGCTTGTCGCCGCCGCCGTCGCCGAGGACGACATGGCTCCCGGAGGTGTACGCACGGGCACCGACCTCGGCCGCGGAGGCGCGGGCCGCCGGGCCGACGTGGAGCCGGACGTCGGAGAAGTCGGCGCCGAGGCGGGACTCCATCTCGGTGCGGGTCGCCTCGTCCAGCGGACGGCCCGCGCTGCGCAGCACGTCGTGGACGGTGGAGCGCTGGGCGGCGGCGGGGTGTTCGGGCGCGCGTTGCAGCATCTGCACGACGGCGGCGTTGCCCACGCTGGCCTGGAGGGCGAGCAGCCGGTGGGCGGGCGCCCGTCCGGCGCGGTCGGCGGCGGTGTCCCGGCCGCTGTGCTGCTGCCGCTCGCCGTCGTGTGTGCGCATGGGTGGGTCCCCCCGGAGGTCTGCCGAGCTTCCATGGTCATCGGCGGGGCGGGGGAACGGAAGGGCCGTGGGGGCAACGGTCCATGCCCGTCCGGGCAGTTCGGACGGCTTCCCGCAGCCTTCAGCGGGCGTCGAATTCGCCGGTGCGGACGGCGGTGACGAAGGACTGCCAGGCGGTGGCGGGGAAGACGAGGGCGGGGCCGGAGGGGTCCTTGGAGTCGCGGACTGGCATGACGCCGGCGAAGCCGTCAGCGACTTCGACGCACTGCCCGCCGTTTGCGCCGCTGTACGAACTCTTGCGCCAGGAAGCGTCGGTCAGGTCGACATCCACTCCAGATCCCTCCTTGCTGCACGGATAAAGGCGAGCGAATCGGCCTGGCCAAGGGCATCGATCGCAAGCCGATCGTAGCTCTTGATCACTGCGGCAACCGACTTGGTGTCGCGATCAATGTAGCCGCGCTGCTCAATCTCGCCGTAAGCAAGAACTTTGCGGTTCGGCATGGTAAGGAGGGCCGTCATGTGCGTGAACGGCCGGTATTCGCCAAGGGAGAACGGTGCCACTTGGATGATCACGTCGCGGCGAGTGGTCAACTGCTCAAGGTGGAGCAGCTGTTCGATCATGACGTCACGTCCGCCGATGACCCGCCTGAGGCAGCTCTCGTCCAACACGACGTGCAGAAGCGGGGGTGAGGGCCGTTCCAGGATCTGCTGTCGGGCGAGCCTGAATTCGATGCGTTCCTCGGCCAGTTTCTGGGTCGAAACGCCTTGCCTGACAAAGCCCATCTGGAGCGCGGTTACGTACCCCCGGGTCTGCAGTAGCCCGTTGACGAAGTCGTTCTCGAAGATCCTGATCTGCTCAGCGAGGCCCTCGTAGCGCGCGTACTCCGGGAAGCCTTCCAGGATCGCCGCGTTCTTCAGCTGATACCACATCAGCAGCATGGTGCCGCCGGTGTCGAGCGCGATGTCGGCGAGTTCGGCGAGCCTGCGACTCGGCGGCCGGTGCGCAAGTTCGATGTAGGAGAGGTGCGACGGCGAGCACTCCAGGAGCGGCGCCAGGTCGTCCAGGACGAGGTCCCTGGCCTCGCGGAAGTTGCGGAGTTGGATCCCGAAGGGTGCCCAGGGGCTGGATTCCGGGTCAATCTTCTTCTTGTTCATGGCAGTCCCCAACTTCCAAGGTGCCCGTAGGCAACTCGCATGACGCTTCCGATCGTAGGCGACGCTGCGCCACCATGTGCACAGAACGTGAAACCTCGACTGCGGAAGGTTATTGCCATGACCCATGCCCAAGTCCCCCGCCTCCACGGCTACGGCGTCCGTTGGGACACCGAGGCCCGGTGCTACCGGGTCCGCAACGAGTGCACCGGGGCGTGGCTGTGCAAGCCCAACGGTGAGCGCAGCGGCTTCTCCTCCTTCACCGAAGCGTTCTCCGCCTGGCGCCTCTTCGAGGTCCACAAGCGTCCGGGGGAGCGGTGACCCTCTCCCGCGTGACCGCCGAGCAGCGCCGGCAGGCCGCCTGCGTGCTGGACGACCTGACCACCGTCCTGGCTCTGGGCCGGGTCAACTTGCCGACCATCGAGGTGGACTGGGACACCGGCCGCTCCACCTGCGAGTACCTGCTGCACCTCACCGCGCGCCCGCTCGACCTGCTGCGGATCGTGGACCTGCTCCGCAAGGGGCTGCGCTACGAGCGCCTCACCTATGACGACTGAACTCCTCGCCCGCCTCCTGTGGTGGGCCTGTTTCGCCCTCCTGCTGTTCTGCACCCTCAGGAAGTGAACTCCCCATGCACGACCCGCGTCTGCTCGCCAAGCCCCCCATCTGCCGGCTCGGCTGCCTCGTTCTCGTCCGTAACCAGGCCGGTGACGTCCTGCTCGTCGACCCGGACTACCTGGACGGGATGATCCTGCCGGGCGGGGCGGGCAAGGTGAACGAGCCCCCGCACCGGGCCGCCGCCCGCCACCTGCACGCCCAGACCGGCATCATCCTGCGCCTGACCCATGCCGTGGCCCTCGACTACACCCCGTCCGACCGCTTCCTGGAGCGTTTCAGCCTGGTCTTCGACGGCGGCACCGTGCGCGACACCACCGCCCTCACCGTCCCCCCGCAGAAGCGCAGCCGACTGCTCGGCGCCCGCTTCGTTCCCGTGCGCGAACTCCCCCGGCACATGGCGCCCTCCCAGGCGGCCCGCGTCGCCGAGGCCCTCACCGGCCGCGCCCTGCCCCTGCTCCTGCACGGCCAGCGCCCCGACTGACCGGCCGGATCGTTCGCTCGTTCGGGTGATGGTCGCGCCGGGTGGCGACGATCTGTAGCAGGCTCCTCCCTGGCTGACGGAGCGTCAGCCGACATCGACCTGTGGAGAGCGTCATGGCCTACCCGAAGGACTTCAAGTACACCAGGGAACACGAGTGGGTGCAGTCCACCGGTAAGGACAAGGTCCGGTTGGGCATCACCGACTACGCCCAGAAGCAGCTAGGGGACATCGTCTTCGTTGAACTCCCCAAGGTGGGCGACAACTTCGATGGCGGCCAGTCGTTCGGCACGGTGGAGTCGGTGAAGTCGGTCAGCGAGCTCTACACGCCCGTGACCGGCAAGGTCGCGGCGGCCAACGCGAACCTGGACGACGAGCCCGAGGAGATCAACAACGCCCCGCACGAGACCTGGATCATCGAGCTGGACCTGACCAAGCCCGCCGAGCTGGACGCGCTGATGACGGCGAAGCAGTACGAGGCCTACATCGCGGAGAGGTCGTAGCGACCGGACCCCGTCGCCGCGGTGAACACCGGTTCCAGGCCGGTCAGTTCGCAACTGGCCTCCCAGAGCCAGGTCGCGGTGGCGGGGTCCGCCACGTGGTCCCACAGGGGTTCGGGTCGGGGCTCGCCGCGCAGCCCGAACACCCGGGGGCTCCACATCACCGTGCTCGACCCGCGTACGCCCGGGTCGAGCACGGCCCGTACGGCGGGCCACGCGGCGGCGTCCTTGCCCTGGACGACCAGGCCGAGCGGCAGGTGGCCCAGCCGTTCGCGCGCGGTGCGGGTGTGCAGGGGCGGGCGCGCGGGGGTGAGGGCGTCGAGCGCGCCGCCGGGGTGGACCAGGACACTCAGCGTCGTGCTTCCGGCGGCGCGCAGGCGGCGGTCGAGTTCGACGGCGAAGAGCATCTGGGCGAGTTTGGAGCGGGAGTAGGCGCGCTTGGGCTTGTAGTCGTGGGCGCTCTGGAGGTCGGCGAGGTCCAGGCGTTCGGACTTGGCGGCGAAGCTGCCGGTGGTCACGATCCGACTGCCGGGGGTGGCCTGGAGCAGCGGGGCCAGCTGGGCGGTCAGGGCGAAGTGGCCCAGGTGGTTGGTGGCGAACATCAGCTCGTGGCCGTTCGCGCTCTCGCGGCGCGGCGGGTCGTCGAGCGCGATGCCCGCGTTGTGGACGACCGCGTCCAGCCGCTCCAGGCCCTCCGCGCCGAGTCCGTCGGCGGCCGACGCGACGGAGGCCGGATCGGCCAGGTCCAGCGGCAGGTGCCGCAGCCTGGCGCCGGGCACGCGGGCGCCGATCGAGGCCATCGCGGCCTCGGCCTTGCGGCGGTCGCGGCAGCCGAGGACGACCGTCGCGCCGGTGCCGGCGAGCTGCTCGGCGACGAAGTAGCCGATGCCCGCGTTGCCGCCGGTGACCAGGAAGACCTTGCCCTCGGCCCGGGGCAGGCGGTGGACGTCCCACGGCGGGGTCGGGGTTGCTGCGGGGTTCGGCACGGGGGCTCCCTGGTGGTGCGGTGGCCGGGGCGCGTCGTTCACGCCCCGGCCCCAGGTTTCCGCGGGCCGCTCACAGCCCACCGGCAGGGCGCTGCCACCGCTGTCATCCCACCGGCACGGGCACGGGCACGGGCACCGGCACGGGTACCGGTATCGGCACTGGCACCGGCACGGGCCCGCCCGGCCGACCCGACTCAGTCGACGCAGAACTCGTTGCCCTCGACGTCCTGCATCGAGATGCACGAGTCCTGGCCGTCGTACAGCACCTGCACGCGCACCGCGCCGAGCGCCTCCAGCCGGGTGGCCTCGGCCTCCAGCACGGCGAGACGCTCCTCACCCACCAGCCCGGTGCCCACCCGCACGTCCAGGTGCACCCGGTTCTTGGCGGTCTTGCCCTCGGGAACGCGCTGGAAGTACAGCCGCGGGCCCACCCCCGACGGGTCGGTGCAGGCGGACCAGGAGCCCCGGTCCTCCGGGGCCTGGGAGGCCTCGTACTCCTCCCAGCCGGCGAACCCCTTCGGCGGCGTCATCACGTACCCCAGCACCTCGCACCAGAAGCGGGCGACGCGCGCGGGCTGCGCACAGTCGAAGGTGACCTGGAACTGCTTGATCGCTGACATCCGGGCACCGTAGCAAGGGACGCTCACCCGTTTCCCGGATTATTCGGCTTGTTCGGCGGCCAGGATCCAGTCCGCGGAGGGGGTGGTGCCGCCGGGCTGGGCGCCGAGGCGGCCCTCCTGGGTCTCCGTCAGGTAGAGGTCGTTGTCGTTGAGGTCCGACTCCGAGCGGACCCGGGAACGGCCGCCGTCCGCGATGCTCCACGCCGACTCGGTCGCCCGGCACTGGCCGTAGCGGATGCTCCAGTTGTCACCGATGGCCACGCAGCCCCAGGTGCCCTTCTCCGGGTCGAACGCCGCCACGTTGACCCACGCGCCGGCCGCCCGCAGCTCCCACCGCTGCTCGGGTACCGCCTCGCAGGGCTCCAGCCGCACCTGGGTGGTGCCGAAGATGTGGTGCAGACAGGTCCCGGTACGGGCGTTGCGCAGGCTGTACGCCGCAGGTGCCGCAGGTGCGGCCGGTGCCGCGGGCTCCACGGGCTGCGCCGTCGCGCGGGCGGTGGCCAGGAACAGGAGCGCGGAGGCGGCTGCGGCCGCCGCGCGCCAGGGGCGAACGGGCATGGGGTGGCTCTCCGTTGCGGCCCGCCCGGCGCTGCGCCGGTCCGGCCGCGGGGGAGGGGCGTGATCCGTTGACAACAACTGGTACAACGATCAACGATCCACCCGGAGCCGGGAAACGGAACAGCACGCCCGGACCCGCGAAAGCGCGGGAAGTCGGCCCGTTCGACTTCCCGCGCTGCGCCCCTCTCGCGGCCGGACTACTCCATGGGGGCCTTGCGGCAGCCCTCGGCGGCCACGACGGCGGGGATGTGGTCGCCGCGCAGGAGGCGGTAGCACTCCTCGAAGGCCGGCTTGTTACCGGCCGCGCCGATCGTGCAGGCCTCCTCCAAGATCTCGGTGTTGGCGCCCGGGACCTTCTCCAGGACGTATTGAAGCTCACTCCCTCGTAAACGAGGGAGATTCCCGCCTGGCTTACGCCGGTGGGTTGGACGGTTTGACCCGCCTGACGACTGCCCTCCCGGCAGCCGGGATGGGCGCGTGGCCCATCCGGTACAGGTGCAGAATGTTCTTTGCCGCGTTCGCGTCGGCATTGCCGGTCCATCCGCACATGTTGTTCTTGCACACGAACGTGGCCTGGTCCTCGCGGCTGCCGGGGGTGGTGAACCCGCAGGCATAGCAGCGCTGAGAGGTGTACGGGGCCGGGACCTTGGCCATCTGGCCGCCGTTGCGGGCGGTCTTGTACGCGAGCATGGTCATGGTTCGGCCCCATGCCTCCTGGGCGATGGAGCGGTTCAGTCCCGCCTTCGCGCTGGCCCCGTTGGGCAGGAACGTGCCCGGCTTCCCAGGGTCCGGCTTCGGCTCGGGGGCCTTGGTCATGTTCGTGATGTGCAGATCCTCCACCACGATCGTCCCGTACGTGCGGGCGAGGGTGGTGGTGATCTGGTGCTGCCAGTCGGTGGCTCGTCGCGTGGCTGTTGCTCGGAGCTTGCCGATCTGGCGGTACACAGCCCGCAGGCGATTGGAGAACTTCTCTCCGCGCTTGCAGTGCTGCTTCAAGCGGGCGGCCTGCTGCTCCAGGCGGAGCAGCTTGGCCTTCTCCCGGCCGGTGAGCCACTTGTCCCGGTCGGCAGTGCCGTCGGGCAGGCGCGGCGCGCGGCCGTGGTCCTGGTGGTTGCCGTCGGACAGCGCGAGGGGGATGTTCACCCCGAGGTCGATCCCCACTTCCGGCCCCTGATGCGGGGTGGGAACGGCCTCTTGGGTCTGGATGCGAAAGGCGATGTGCCAGCCGAGGGGGTCCTTGACCAGCCGTGCCCCGGTGATCCGGTTGTCCTTGTCGGCGTGCTTGCCGATAGGCAGGTCACGAGTCCAGCGGAAGCGCACCCGTCCGACCTTTGGGATCTGGACTTCCCCCCAGCGGCGGTTGATCCGGACGATGTGCAGGTCGCGGCCCTGCGGAATGTCCACCGCCATCACCGACCTGATGCGGGACTTGAAGCCGGGTTCCTCGGCGCGGCCCTCCCAGCAGTTCTTCCACGCCTGGAGGTACGTCTTGAGGACGGCCTGCGCCGCCTGCGCGGGCAGCACGCCGAGCCAGTCGATCTCCTTGCGGGCGCGGCGGATCTCCGCGTCCATACGGGTCAGGGAGCGCTGGCACTTCGGTGTCATCGTCCACAGGTCGTGCAGCAGGTTCCACGTGGTGCGTGCCGCGTGGCCCTGCGCGTCGATGAGCCGGACCTGCGCAGGAGTCAGCGCCAGTCGGGCACGGTGCCCGAACTGGCGCTTCTCGTATGCGATTTCCGGACTCATGGCCGTAATCGTAGCGTAGGTTTATGTCACCTCGATGGAACCCGAATCCCGATGTCCGCACCGGCCGTCACGTCGTCTACAACCTCCACGTCCACTTGGTTTTCGTCACGAAGTACCGGCGCAAGGCAATCACCGACGCCATGCTGACCCGCTGCGAAGAGATCATGCGAGACGTGTGCACGGACTTCGAGGCCGAGTTGAAGCAGTTCAACGGCGAGCAGGACCACGTCCACCTGCTGATCCACTATCCGCCCAAGGTCCAGCTCTCCAAGCTGGTCAACAGCCTCAAGGGCGTCAGCTCCCGCCGCCTGCGCCAGGAGTACGACTCCCACGTCCGACGCTACCTGTGGGGCGGACACTTCTGGTCCGGCTCCTACTTCGCCGGGTCCTGCGGCGGCGCACCGCTCACCGTGGTCCGCCAGTACATCGAGAACCAGCAACGCCCCACCGCGTAGCCGTCCCCGGAGCCGCAGAGAACTCCGCCGCTTCGCGGCTCCGGGCCAAGGATGGCCTTCACCTCCGGCGTAAACGCCGGAGCACTGGCCAAGATCAAAGGTAGAAGCAGCCCTGCGGGGTCGCGCTCGCGGCCGGGGCGAGGGCGACGGCACCGCCGAGGGCGAGGGCGAGGGTGCAACCGGCGGCGGCGACTCGTCGTACCAGCTTCATAGTGGGTGAATCCTTCCGGTGGGCCTGGAGTTGGCCTGGAGTTGGCGTGGAGCTGACGGCCGGGCGCGGGCATCCTTCGCCCACGAATCCGGCCCCGCCCATGCCTACCGGAAGGCCCGCCCCGCCCGGCCGGGCGCCGCGCCGACGCCCGCCCGAGATCACCCCGCAGGGGGGTGGCTCACAGCACCTCGGCCGGGTCGGCGTAGGCCCGCATCCGCACCACCCGGCCGTCGCGCACGGTGAACACGTCGGCGGCGGTGAAGTCCAGCGGACTGCCGTCGGTCAGCACGCCGTGCACGTGGTGGACGATCACGACGTCCCCGCCGCGCCGGTACGCGGACGGCTCGGAGCGGAACTCGCCCCACATCGCGTACGAGGCGCTCAGGTACTTGTGCACGGCGTCCCGGCCCAGGTGCGCGCCCCCGTTGGGGAACTCCTCGGGCTCCATCCACTCCACCTCGGGGTGCAGGTCGGCGACGGCGGCGTCGATGTCGCCCCGGGCGTACGCGGCGTAGGCGGCCAGCACGAGGGCCACATCGGGATCGGCGGGGTCTGCGGGGTACGCGGGGTGCGCGGGGTCTGCGGGAGAGGAGGTCATGGGCGGGACGCTATCCCGCGCGCCGCCCCGCCCGGCGCAGCCGGGGCCGCACCGCCCTGCGGGCGCAGGGTCAGGGGAGCCGGGCCACGAACACCAGCTCCCGGCCCGGCCGGTCCGGCGCCCCGCGCACCTCCTCCAGCGCGAACCCCTCCTCGGCGAGGTCCCGCTCGACCTCGGCCCGCTCCCGGAAGCGCAGCGTCGAATCCGAGGTCAGCACCTGCCCGTCCGCGCCGAACACGTACGTCCAGCGGAACGTCACCAACGGCCCGCGCACCCCGGTCAGTCGCACCCAGCTCTGCACCGGGCCGACGCCCGGCACCAGCGTCGTGCGGTGCGAGCGCTCCCGGGTCCACTCCTCCCAGGCCCGGGCGGCCGGATCGCGGGTCTCGAACACCAGCCGCCCGCCGGGGCGCAGCGCCTCCCGGGCGCCGCGCAGGGTCCGCCGCCAGGCGGGCGGGTCGGCGATCGACTGTGCGACGTTGGCCGTCATCGTCGCCAAGTCGACTTGCAGCTCCGGGAGTTCACCCACGTCACCGCAGACCCAGCGCACCCGCCCGGCGCCCGGCTTGGCGCGCGCCACCTCGATCGACGCCGCCGCCGGATCGACACCCACCACCTCGACGCCACGCCCGGCCAGCAGCAGCGCGAACACCCCGGTACCGCAGCCGATGTCCAGCACCCGGCGCGCCCCGAACTCCCGCACCATCCCCAGATAGGCGTCCAGGTCGCAGCGGTCCGGGTCCAGCGCGTCGTAGACCCCGGCGAGGCGTGGATGCCCGAAGCACTCGTCCACCATGCCGGCCACCCTAGGCCCTGTGCTGTGACCGGGAGGGGCCGGAGCGCACGGGCAGCGGCTGGTATTACTGGGGTATGCAGGAAGAGACCGCACGCTCCGCGATCGACACGTTCATCTCCGCGTTCAACGCCTCGGACGACAGCTATGTGACTGCCCTGCTCTCCCAGGCCCTGACCTCGGACGTGGTCTTCTGGGGGCCGTTGGGTCGCAGCGATGGGATCGCGGCGGTCGAGCGGTTCGTGCTGGACATCCGGCGCCACCCGGCGGGGACCGGCACGATGGTGCGCTGCTCGGAGGTGGACATGCCTGACGAGTGGGCCCGGTACCGGTGGGTCTTCACCACGCCGGACGGAGGCCCCCGCCTGGCGGGTACGGACGTCGTCCATCTGCGGCGGAGCCTCATCGACCAGGTCATCGTCTTCGCGGGGGAGATCGAGCCGTCCGCCTCCTGAGTCGTCCGTCCGTCGCTGTCCTTCTCCTGGACGTGCGCCCGACCGCCGCAAGGGGCCCGCGAACTCCGCCGTTCTCTCAGTCCGTCCGACCGGCATAGCCGCGGGCGACGGCGGCGAAGGCGGCCTTGGGCGTGGTGCGCCCGTCCGGCCAGGAGCGGACCAGGCCGTAGCCGACCAGGTCGAGGTCGTGCAACGGGTCCTCGGCCGCCGGGTAGTGGGGGGTGACGTAGGTGAAGACGAACGCCCCGGCCAGTCGCGCGGCGGTGAACAGGTCGATCAGCGAGGTGAGTTCGCGGGCCTGGGCCGCTTCGTCCCGAACGAGCCTGCTCCGCAGTCGGCGCGGCTCGGCCGAGCGGTCGACCAGCGTCCAGGCGAGGCTGCCGTGCTCGGCGGCCCCGGCGAAGGCGGCGCAGCCGAACTCGGCTGCGACCACGGGCTTTCCGTGCTGGTGCAGCGATTCCAGCGTCGCGCGCAGGGTGGTGGCGTTGGTCGCGTCCCGGTAGGCGTCGACGGCCACGAGGTCGAACGGTGTCCAGTCGATGTCCTCCCAGAGGCCGGCGGCGTAGGTGACGGGGCCGGTGAAGTGCTGCCGGGTGCTCGCGACCGCGGCGGCCAGCAGGGTGTTGAGCCGCTGCGGCGGCGGGCCCGCGGCGAAGAACTCCGGCGGCCAGCTCATCGGATCCGCGAGCGCGGCGAGCCGTTGGCCGATGTCGGCACCGGGCACCAGGCCGGCCATGAAGACGCTCAGCTCGCAGCCGACGACGAGCGTGATGTCGCCGCCCGCACGGTGGAGTTCCCCGGCGGCCTCGGCGGCGGCGGCGACGGCCGCCAGCGTCGCCTGCTCGTCGGCGTTCGGCAGCATCGGGGACATCCACACGGCCAGACCCAGCCCGACGGCGATCTGCGCGGCCATCCGCAACCGGTTCACGTCGTCGCCGGTGATCCGCACCGCGGTGCAGTTCAGGTCGCCGGCGATGGCGGCCAACTCCCGTTCCACCGTCGCCGCGGTGAGGTCCGGCCGCGTCGTCGAGCCGTCGACGGTCGGGGTGCCGACGTCATAGGTCACGCCTTTGATCATCACGGTTCCATTCCTAGCACGACCCCTCACCCGGCCGCCGCGACCCGGCGCAGCCTCCGGCCGCAGCACCGCACGGCGCCCAACTGCCGCTGTCCCATCGCCGGTTCGGGCGATTGCGGTATCCGCCCCGGCGCCGACAGGATCGTTCGCACGGGCACCGCTCGGGGCGGTGCCCCCTGACCAGGGAGGAACCCCCATGCGCCGTCGGATCTCCGGAGCCGTCCTGCTCGCCGCCGCCGGGATGCTCGCCCTCGCCGTCCCCGCCCAGGCCGCCACCGGGCTGCTGGTGGTGAACGGCGTGCCCCACCAGAACCCGCAGCGCGGCTGCTACCCGGTCTCCTCGCCGGTCACCGTCGAGAACTTCACCAACTCGACGGTCCTGGTGCACGCCGCCGCGAACTGCCAGGGCCCGGTGACGGCGGAGGTGGACCCCGGGGAGTCCGCCAGGGCCTTCGGGGCGAGCTACTTCGTGTTCTGAGCAGGCCCGCTTCGGGGCCGCTCGGCTGTCGGCGAAGGTCCGCCCCACCGGGCCTCGCCGGCGTCTACCGTCGGCCCATGACAACGGTCGCCACCCGCACGGTCCGCTACCCCGCCGACGGCCTCACCATGGTCGGCCACCTCGCCCTCCCGGCCGGCACCGGCCCCCGCCCCGCCGTCCTGATCGGGCCCGAGGGCACCGGCCTCAACGACTTCCAGCGCCGCCGCGCCGACGCCCTCGCCGAACTCGGCTACGTGGCGCTGGCCTTCGACATCCACGGCGGCCGCTGGTTCACCGACCCCCAGGAGATGCTGGCGCGCTGCCTGCCCCTGCTCGCCGACCCCGACCGGCTGCGCGACATCGGCCACGCCGCCCTCGACGCGCTGCGCGCCGAACCGCGCACCGACCCCGGGCGGATCGCCGCCGTCGGCTACGGCACCGGCGGCGCCGTCCTGCTCGAACTCGCGCGCTCCGGCGCCGACCTGAAGGCCGTCGCCACCGTCAACGCCCTCACCACCGGCCGCCCCGGAGAGGCCGCGAACATCCGCTGCCCGGTGTGGGCGGGCGTCGGCTCCGAGGACCCGATCCAGCCCGCCGCCCAACGCGAGGCCTTCACCGCCGAGTTGCAGGCCGCCGGCGTCGACTGGCGCCTCACCGTCTACGGCGGCGCCCAGCACGCCTTCCACCACCCGCCCGTCGACCAGCCCGTCGTCCCCGGCGTCGCCCACCACCCGCTGCACGCCCGCCGCGCCTGGCGCGACATCCTCGCCCTGCTCGACGAATGCCTGCCCGTCGGGGCCTGACCGCTCACGGCCGACGACCCCGCCCGCGCACCCCGGTAGCGGTGCGGCCGACTTCTGCGTGCTTGACCTCAAGTCGACTTGAACTACCAGACTGTGCGGCATGCCGAACGACACCGCGCTTCTCCCGCTGTCCGACCCCGCCCTCGACTCGATCGCCGCCCAACTGGCCCTCGGGGCAACGGTGGTGGGCATCGGGGAGTCCACCCGCTTCTCCCGGGAGACCTCCGGGGTGCGGGACCAGCTGTTCCGCCGGCTCGTCCGGGACCACGGCTTCCGCGCCCTCGCCGTCCAGGACGCCGCCGGCGCCGGCGCCGCCCTCGACGCGTACGTGAACGGCGGCGCCGGCAGCGCCGCGGACGCCCTGGCCGGGGCCTGGCGCCCGTGGCGCACCGCCGAGACCGCCGCCGCCCTGGAATGGATCCGGGCGTACAACCGGGACCACGCCGACGACCCGGTCCGCGTCTACGGCATCAAGCCCGCCCAGGCGCAACCCGCCGACTACGACGCCGTCCTGGCCCACGTCCGCGCCACGGCGCCCGAGCGGCTCGCCCGGCTGGCGGCCCACCTCGACCCCATCCGCACCGCCCACGACGTGGACGAACACGTCCAGCGGGCCCGGGGGATCCACCCGGGCCGCCCCTTCGCCGACCACGCCCGCGACGCCCTCGCCCTGCTCGAATCCCTCGACGGCGACCGCGACGGCGACGGCAGCGACGGCACCGGCACCGGCACCGGCACCGGCAGTGACGGCACCGGAGGCGACGGCGGCGACGCGCTGGCACGGATGCGGCTGATCGCCGAGTACCACGAGCACAGCGTCGCCGGGCGCGCCAACTACGCGGGCGAGGCCGAACGGTGGGCCGACGTCATCGCCGACACCCAGCACCGCACCGGCCTGCGCACCGTCTACTGGGACGGCACCGCCCACACCTCCGCCACCGACACCCTCCTCGGCGTGGCCCCCGAACGCGGCCCGCAGCCCACCGTCGGCAGTCTGCTGCGCAAGCGCTACGGCGCACGGTACGTCTCCGCGGCGATCGGCTTCCACCACGGCGACCTCGGCCACGCCGTCGTCCCCGACCCGGCCCCCGACCTGCTCGACGCCAGACTCGGCGGGACCGGCGCACCCGCCCACTGGCTCGACCTGCGCCACCAGGACGTCCGCCGCGCATGGGACGGCCCCGCCAAGGCCCGCGTCATCAGCGGCGTCTACACCCCGGAGCGCGACGCCGCCGAACACCTGGCCGTCGCCTCCCTCCCCGACGCCTTCGACGTCCTCATCCACCTGCGCGAGGCCACCCCGGTCCACCGGCTCCCGTGACCCGGCGGGCTCTCCGGGCGGCTCTCCGGCCGGCTCTCCCGGGCGCGTGTTCCTCCGTTCCTCCGTTCGTCCGTTCGTCCGTTCGGGCGGACCGAGGGCGGGGCGCGGCGACGGCCGCCGGTCGCTCGGCCACCCTGGTGCGGACGCGGCCCGCGACGGCGCGGGCGGCCGGGTGCGAGAGAACGGCGGACGACCATGGAGCGCAGACGCACGGGAGCACGCGGCGGGAGATGGCTGACGGTGACCGTGGCGGCGGGCTGCGCGCTGGCGACGCTGACCGCCGGCCCGTCCTGGGCCGGGCAGCGCCCCGACCCCCGCCCGATCGGCCGACCGGTACCGCCGCCCGCGCTCGCCCCCGCGGTCTCCGACTCCGACCTGGAGGTGATCCGGCTGGACCCCGACGCCGCCCCGCCGGGCGGCCGGACCAGCCTGCACGCCTTCGTCGCCAACCGCGGCCCGGACACCACGGCATCGCCGTTCGACGTCCTGATCGTCCTGCCGGCGGGGACCACGGCGGAGGAGCCGTTCTTCCCCGAAACGTGCACGGCCTCCGGGGACAAGCGCCACCTGCGCTGCACCTTCGGGCCCGGGCTGCGTGAGGGGCGCAGCGCGACCGCGATCATTCCCGTCCGGATCTCCCCCGACGCGCCCGCGGGCCCGCTGCTCGGCGGGGAGGTCGGCGTGCACAGCCCGGACGACCGGAACGGACGCAACAACCGGCAGCCGTTCGAGATCGAGGTCGTCGAAGCGGCCGCCGCCTGAGGGCCGTCGCGACCCGGCGGCGGCCCTGATCCCGGTGACGCCGTTCACGCGCCGAGGACGCCGGTCGCGCTTTCGCGCAACGTGAACCCGCGCTGGACGTAAGGCCGTTCTGGCGCGATCGATCACCTGCCCGAACAGCCTTCCGGCCTCCTGCACGCGTACGCCGCACTCCACCCCGTGGTGGCGCAGGCCGGTTCGGTGCGTGACCGCTCCAGGCCGCGGCCGACCGGGCTACCGCGCCTGCCGGGCCAGTTCGGCGTTGGCGCGTTCGGTGATCAGGGCCAGGGTGCGGCCGGCCACGGTGAGGTCCTCGGCTGGGATGTCGGCGTACAGGGCGGCCGAGATCCCGGCCGTCTCGGCGGTGGTGGTCTCGAACAACTCCATTCCGGCCTCGGTGAGTTCGAGCAGATCGCCGCGCCGCTCCAGCAGCCGTGCGGCGGTCAGTTCGCCGATGACGGCGCGCACCGCCGCCTCCCCGGCCTTCAGTGAACCGGTGACCTCGGCGACCAGCTCGCCGACGCCCACCGACCCGCCCGCGGCGGTGACGGCGCGCAGCGTGACGCTCTGCTCGAACGTGGCGCCGTGGCGGGCCAGTACGCCCTCCAGCAGGGCGCGTCCGGCGTAGTGGGCCAGGGCGATGGCGCGGGGGTTGAGCACGGGTGCGGTGGTGGTCATGGCCTCTGCTCCTGATCGGGTGGGTCGAGCGGTACGTCCAGCAGGGCCGCCAGGTCCCGGGTGAACTCCCGGGTGCGTCGGCTGCTCCGGCCGCCGAGCGGCTCCAGCAGCCGTTCCAGCAGGCCCTGGATCACAGTGATCGCCTGTCCGGCGACCTCGTGGCCCTGTTCGGTGAGCGACAGTCGCATCGCGCGCGGATCCTGCGGGTCCCGGGTGCGGGTGAGGAGTCCGGCGTTCTCCAGGCTGCGGGCGAGCTTGGAGACGTAGAGGGCCTCCAGGCCGGTGTGGTCGGCGAGCTGGCGCTGGCTGGGCTGCTGCCCGGTGCGCGCCATGCCGTACAGCGACCCCATCAGCGCGTACTGGGCGTGGGTCAGTCCCAGCGGCGCGACCGCCCGGTCGACGGCCACCCGCCACTTGGTGGACAGGCGCCAGACCAGGAATCCGGCGGTGGCGTTCTCGGCTGCTTCGCTCATGGCCGATACCGTACATGGCTACTGTATCCATGGCTACTGTTTTGGCAGGGGCTTCCGCGAGGGCTTCCGGGGAGGAGTGACGGATCGTCAACCCGGCTCCCTTCACGTGCCGTCGGACGATCGCAGGCGGGGCCGGATGTCGACCTGGCCGGCGGGCCCGCGGGGGCTGCTCGGCTCCGCCCTCACCGAGGCCTGGGGCCTGTACGCCGCGACCCACGCCTCCCGCGGCTTCCCGTGGAAGCGCCGCGGCCGCCCCGCCCTGCCGCCGTACGGCGTCGCGGTGGCCATCCGGCTCGGGGTCGGCGCCGACCTGCGCCCCGCCTGGCAACTGGACGCCGACCTGTCCGGGGCGCGGTGGACCGGGACGACCGGCTGGCCGGCGAACCGCTACCAGGAGATCCGGGAGCGCTCGGTCGAGGTGGCCGACGACGTCCGGGAGATCCGGCCCGGCGGCGCCCGCGACCGGGAGGACGCGCCCGGGCCGATGCCGGTCTGACGGCGCGTCGGCCAAGGACGCCTGAGCGCGGGGGAGTTCCCCGCTCAGGCCCGGGTGCAGGTGTGGGTGGTGCGGCTGGCGCCCGAGGTGTGGACGATGGTCAGCGTGGTGCCCTCGTACGTCACCGCGAGGTTCTCCCTGCCGCTGTCGCCGGAGCCGGGCGGCTGCCAGGGCAGGGTGAGCCGGACCTCGGTGCCCACGGTGGCCGGGACGTTCAGGGCCTGGGGAGGGCGCTCCTGGACGAGCTTGTCGGGGCCCTCCATGAGGGTCAGCGACAGGTGGCCGCCGCGCAGCAGGAAGGTGCCGTGCCAGCGGGCGGCCTTGCCGCTCTGGCCGTCCCAGGTGATCGTCCAGCCGCCGTTGCCGGCGCCGTCGGTCTGCACCTCGGACTTGCCGGTGAGGGGCTTGCCCCGGGAGGTGCTGGAGGAGACGGTCCAACTGCCGCGCATGAAGGCGTCGAAGGCGCGGTCGGCCACGGTGGGCTTGACCGCGTCCGCGACCGAGGTGGGGCCCTGGGCGCCGCCACCGTCGCCGCCGCTACCGTCGCCACCGCCCGTGCTGCCGCTCCCGCTGCCGGAGCAGGCGGCGACCAGCGCCGAACCCGCGCCGACGGCCAGGTAGCGCAGGGCGTTGCGGCGGCCTATGAGGCGCGCGGCGGCGCCCAGGTGACGGATGCTCATGGTGTCCCCGTTGACGTGCAGGTGATCAAGACGGGGAGTCTAGGGGATGCACGCTCCCGCCCGCCCTGCGGATTTCCGGGGCCGCCTACCTACCGGTCCCGATCCCGCTCCCGCACCCGGCGCAGCCCGATGTCGGACACCTCGCCCAGGTGTCCGAGCTTGTCCGGGTTGGACACCGAGTGCAGCGCCCGGATCGCGCCGTCGGCGATCTCCAGCACCAGGACACTGGCGACCCGCCCCTGGGGGTCGTAGGAGACCGCGCCCGGGCGGCCGTTGACCAGGGCCGGGCGCAGGGTGACGCCGAGTTCGCGGTTGCGGGTGAAGCCGAAGGCGAGCAGGTGGGCGACGCGCTCCAGGCCGGCGACCGACTTGCCGACCGACTGCGCCTTGCCGCCGCCGTCGCCGTGGAAGACCACGTCGGGGGCGAGCATGCCGAGCAGCTCGGCGAGGTCCCCGCCGGCGGCCACCGCGAAGAAGCGGCGGGCCAGTTCGTCGCCCTCGGCCCGCCGGGCCGCCGGCAGCGGGGCGTCCGCGCCCAGGGCCAGGTGCTTGCGGGCCCGGACCAGGATCTGACGGCAGTTCGCCTCCGACTTGCCGGTCAGCTCCGCGACCTCCGGGTAGCCGTAGCCGAAGGCCTCGCGCAGCAGCAGCACCGCCCGCTCCACGGGGGAGAGGGCCTCCAGCATCACCAGGAAGGCCATCGACAGCGAGTCGGCCAGCTCGGCGTGCTCGGCGGGGGCGTCGCCGGGGCGCTCGGCGAAGGCGACGACGGGCTCGGGCAGCCACTCGCCGACGTAGCTCTCGCGCCGCACCCGGGCCGAGTCCAGGTGGTTGATGCCCAGGCGGGTGACCGAAGTGGTCAGGTACGCCTTGAGGTTGGTGACGGTGGTGCCGGCCTGCCCGGCCCGGGTCAGATTGAGGAAGGTGTCCTGGACGAGGTCCTCGGCGTCGCCCACCGAGCCCGTCATGCCGTAGGCGATGGAGAACAGCAGCGGCCGGTACCGGGCCGCCTCCGCCACGTCCGCCGTACCCGTCGATCCCGCCATGGCACCCCGTCCCTTCCGGCGCCGCCCCGCCCGGGGTGGCGCGCCTCACACCGGGCCCCCGTCACGGGCGGCCCGGCTGCCCTGTCCCGGAGGGCAGCAGCGGACAACGTACCGAGGAGAACACCATGAACCCCGCACTGTGGACCGTCACCGCACTGCTGACCGCCGCCTATCTGCTCGGCGGTGCCTTCAAGCTGCTGGTGCCGAAGGAGCGGATCGCCGCCGCCGGGCGCAGCGGCCGCTGGGTCGAGGACTTCAGCGCGGGCGGGGTGAGGGCGATCGGCGCCCTCGAAGTCCTGGCCGCGGTGGGGCTGGTGCTGCCCGCGCTGCTCGGCGTCGCGCCGGTGCTGGTGCCGCTGGCCGCGCTCGGGCTGGTGCTGCTGATGGCCGGGGCGGCGGTGGTGCGCCTGCGGCGGCGCGAGTACCGGCTGGTGGCGGTGGACGTGGTCTACGTGCTGCTGGCCGCGTTCGTGCTCTGGGGCCGCCTGGGCCCGGAGTCCTTCCTCAACTGACCTCCGGCGAACGGCAACCGACGGCAGACCGACCACCGGCCGCGCGCCGACCGACCACCGACCGCGCGCCGACCTGCCGTCAACCTGCCGTCAACCGGCCGTCGGGGTCGGCTCCCGGCCCCCGCTCACCCCAGCAGCGCCGCCACCGCCCCCACCTCCCAGTGCCCGGTCGCGCCCGGGCGGGTGGCGAGGTAGCCGGCGGCGCGCCAGGGCCCCCAGCCGTGGGCCTCGGCCAGGCCGGCGCCCAGGGTGCGCAGGTAGGCGGCGGTGGGGGCGGTGGGCTCGGTGCCGGCCAGGCCGGCGGGGGAGGTGAAGGTGAGCACCGGGCGCCCCCCGAGTGCTCCGACGCGCAGCAGGGTCTCGTAGCGGCCGGGGCCGGTCCGGTCGCGGCCGGTGGCCAGGACCCGGGTGAGGTCGAGGTCGGTGCCCGGGGGGCGGCGCATCTCCTGGGCGGCGAGGTCGCTGAACTGGCCGGGGGTGAGCAGGTAGCCGCGGCAGGGCACCGCCCCGCGGCCGGCCGGGTCGTAGGAGGCCGTCGCGCCGCCCCAGGTGGGGGAGTGGCCGGCGAAGTACAGGGTTCCGGGCAGGGTGAGGGCGGCCGTTCCGCGGGGCGGGCGGCGGTCGCGGCAGCCCGGGCAGCCGAGGGCCGCGCCCTCCGGACGGCCGCCGTACAGGTAGCAGGCGAAGCGGGCAGCGTGCAGGTTGGACCCGTACGCCGCGTACCAGAGGAGCGGGTTCCCGCCGTGCGGTCCGGAAGAGGGCGCCGCGGCCCACACCGTCTTCACAGGAAACGTCCGTTTGTTGGACGGCGGCTGGAGAGTCTCACACAAAACCGAGACTGACGTGGACAGGACGAACATCCGACCAAAACCCCCCGATTCGGTAGCCAACCCCTCACTACCGGTACCGTTCCGGACGCCATGGTGTTCAACACTCTTCCCTCTGCCGTCACGCCCCTCCGGTTTTCGCCGATTAGCCTTCACCAGCGAAAACACATGGAAATACCCGAATCGACATTCGATTCGCATCATGATTAGGCCGATTGTCATCAATGATGAGAATTCTCTTTGACCGCGCCTTCGCTGCATCCAGCAGACGCCCAGTGGAGTCATGGTGAGTGGGCGCGTTCCCACCACGTGACAACGGCGTCACCGCACGTAGCGAAGTGACACGCGCCTCTCAGGACAAACGGAGCCAAGGAACCCATCCCCATGGACGCACGCCACGACACGGCTGGCCCGGGCACGCTGCACCGACCCAACCCGGGGCAGGCCGCGGGCTGGCCGGTGGCCCAGCCCGCCCACCCGCGAAGCCTCCTCGACGTCATCGCCGCCACGGCCGACGCGCACCCCCACGCGCCCGCGCTGGACACCGGCGAGACGGTGCTCGACTACCGGACCCTGCTGCAGCAGGTCGACGCCCTCGCCGGCGGGCTGGCCGGCCACGGCATCGGCACCGGCGACCGGGTGGGCGTACGCATCCCCTCCGGCACCGCCGACCTGTACGTCGCCATCCTCGCCGTACTGCGCTGCGGCGCCGCCTACGTGCCCGTGGACGCCGACGACCCCGACGAGCGCGCCGAGATGATCTGGCAGGACGCCCAGGTCTGCGCGATCCTCGGCGCCGGCCACCGGCTGGCCGCCGGCCCCGCCGCCCGCCCCTCGGGCCGCCCGGCCTGGCCCACCCCGGCCGACGACGCCTGGATCATCTTCACCTCCGGCACCACCGGCCGCCCCAAGGGCGTGGCCGTCACCCACCGCAGCGCCGCCGCCTTCGTCGACGCCGAGGCCCGCATCTTCCTGCGCTCCCACCCGCTGGGCCCCGGCGACCGCGTCCTGGCGGGCCTGTCGGTGGCCTTCGACGCCTCCTGCGAGGAGATGTGGCTGGCCTGGCGCCACGGCGCCTGCCTGGTGCCCGCCCCCCGCTCCCTGGTCAAGGCCGGCACCGACCTCGGCCCCTGGCTCGTCCAACGCCGGATCACCGCGATCTCCACCGTCCCCACCCTGCTCGCCCTGTGGCCCCAGGAGTGCCTGGACCAGGTCCGCCTGATCATCGTCGGCGGCGAGGCCTGCCCGGCCGAACTCGTCGAGCGCCTGGCCGTGCCCGGCCGCGAGTTCTGGAACACCTACGGCCCCACCGAGACCACCGTGGTGGCCACCGCCGCCCGGATGCTGCCCGGCCAGCCGGTACGCATCGGCGCACCCCTGGACGGCTGGGAGATCGCCGTCGTCGACCAGGCCGGCCACCCCGTGCCCTGGTACGAGAACGGCGAACTGCTGATCAGCGGCATCGGCACCGCCCGCTACCTCGACCCCGCCAAGGACGCCGAGAAGTACAGCCCCCACCCCGCGATCGCCTCCCCCCGCGTCTACCGCAGCGGCGACCTGGTCCGCAACGACCCCGAGGGCCTGGTCTTCCTCGGCCGCGCCGACGACCAGATCAAACTCGGCGGCCGCCGCATCGAACTCGGCGAGATCGACGCCGCCCTCCAGGCCCTGCCCGGCATCCGCGCCGCCGCGGCCGCCGTGCGCAAGACCCCGGCCGGCGCCGACCTGCTGGTCGGCTACCTCGTCGCCCGGCCCGGCGCCGCCCCCGACCTCGCCGACGCCCGCCAGCGACTGCTGGAGCGCCTGCCCGCACCGCTGGTGCCCGTCCTCGCCCTGGTCGACTCCCTGCCCACCAAGACCTCCGGCAAGGTCGACCGCAACGCCCTGCCCTGGCCGCTGGCCACCACCGGCGGCTCCGAGCGCCCCGCCGAGACCCTGGACGGCACCGCCGGCTGGCTCGCCGGCCAGTGGGAGCGCCTGCTCGGCATGGCCCCCGGCCGCGGCGACGACTTCTTCGCCCTCGGCGGCTCCAGCCTCACCGCCGCCCGCCTGGTCTCCGAACTGCGCACCCGCCACAGCGGCGTCTCCGTCGCCGACCTCTACGCCCACCCGGTGCTCGGCGACCTCGCCGGCTACCTCGACTCCCTCGCCCCGGCCCCCCAGGCCGCGGCGGCCGCGGCAGGGCCGGAAGCCGCCGCGACCGCCACGCCCGTACGGCCGGTGCGACCCACCCCGCGCGGCGCCGGCCTCTGGCAGAGCCTGATGCTGCTCGCCATGTTCGGCCTGTCCGGACTGCGCTGGGTGATCGTCCTGATCGCCGTCGACAACCTCATGGGCAGCAACGTCCCCTGGGCCCCGCACAGCTCCTGGTGGCCCGTGGCGGCCGGCGCCGTCCTCTTCTACAGCGCCCCCGGCCGCACCCTGCTCGCCGCCGCCGGCGCCCGCCTGCTCACCGCCGGCATGCGGCCCGGCAGCCACCCCCGCGGCGGCCAGGTCCACCTGCGGCTGTGGGCCGCCGAGCGCTACACCGCCATGTTCGGCACCGGCAACCTCTCCGGCACCCCCTGGGCCCCGCGCTACGCCCGGATGCTGGGCTGCCGCGTCGGCCGGAACGTCCAACTGCACACCGCGCCCCCCGTCACCGGCCTGGCCCGGATCGGCAACGGCGCCAGCCTCGAACCCGAGGCCGACATCGTCGGCTGGTGGCTCGACGGCGACACCCTCCAGCTCGGCCACATCGACATCGGCGAGGGCGCCAGCATCGGCCACCGCGCCACCCTGATGCCCGGCGCCCGCGTCGGCGCCGGCGCCGAGATCGCCCCCGGCTCCTGCGTCACCGGCACCGTCCCGCCCGGCGAGCACTGGCACGGCTCCCCGGCCCGCCCCTCCACCGAGGCCCGCACCCCCTGGCCGACCGGCCCCGTCAGGGCCTCCCGGATCTGGAACCTCGCCTACGGCGTCGGCTTCGCGGTCTTCGGCCTGGTGCCCGTCATCGCCGCCCTGCCGGCGATGTTCCTCGCCTACCCGATGGTCGACAACCAACGCACCCTGGCCGCGGTGCTGCTCCAGCTGCTGCCGATGACCGTCCCGCTGGCCATCCTCACCGTCGTCTGCCACGCCGCGCTGATAGCCCTGCTGATCCGGCTCCTCTCGCTCCCGCTGCGCCCGGGCTTCCACCCGGCCACCGGCAAGGTCGCGTTCTGCGCCTGGGGCGTCTCCCACCTCAGCGACAGCGCCCGGCGCACCCTGTTCCCCCTCTACGCCAGCCTCTTCACCCCGGTGTGGCTGCGCCTGCTCGGCGCCAGGATCGGCAGCCGGGTGGAGGCCTCCACGGTGCTCGCCCTGCCCGGCCTGATGCGGGTCGACGACGGCGCCTTCCTCGCCGACGACACCCTCGTCGCCCCCTACGAGCTGCGCGCCGGCCGCCTGCACCTGGGCCGCGCCCACGTCGGGCGCCGCTCCTTCGTCGGCAACTCCGGCATCGTCGGCCCCGGCCGCTCGCTGCCCGACAACTCCCTGGTCGGCGTGCTCTCCGACACCCCCGCCCAGGCCCCCGAGGGCTCCTCCTGGCTGGGCCGGCCCGCCTTCGCCCTGCCGCGGGTGGCCGACACCGGCGGCGAGGCCCGCACCTACGACCCGCCCAAGCGCCTGATGTGGGCGCGCGCCGGCGTCGAGGTCTGCCGGCTGCTGCCGGTCGTCATCGCCGCCGTCATGGCCGACCTGGTCTTCGCCGCCCTGCAGGCCGTCCGCAACGACTACGGGCTGGGCACCGCCGTCGGGGCGGCCGGCCCGGTGCTGGTGGCCGCCGCGGTGGTGGCCTGCGCGGTCACCACCCTCGCCAAGTGGCTGCTGGTCGGGCGCTTCCGGGTCTCCGAGCACCCGCTGTGGTCCTCCTTCGTCTGGCGCAACGAGCTCTACGACACCTTCGTCGAGGAACTCGCCATGCCCTTCGGCGGCGGCGCCATGACCGGCACCCCGTACCTGAACCTGTGGCTGCGCAGCCTCGGCGCGAAGATCGGGCGCGGCGTGTGGTGCGAGACCCACTGGCTGCCGGAGAGCGACCTGGTCACCGTCGGGGCGGGCGCCAGCGTCAACCGCGGCACCGTGCTGCAGACCCACCTGTTCCACGACCGGGTGATGCGGCTGGGCCCCGTCCACCTGGGCGCCGGCTCCACCACCGGGCCGCACTCGATCGTGCTGCTCAACTCCTCCCTCGGCGACGCCGCCACGGTCGGCCCGGCCTCCCTGGTGATGCGGGGCGAGAACGTCCCCGGCGCCACCCGCTGGCTCGGCAACCCCGTCGCCGCCTGGAACGCCGACGCCACCCCGCCGGCCGGGCGCCGCGCGGCCCGGGGACGGCGGCGAGCCGCCATGATGTAGATCACACTTATCGGGCGATGAGGAAGCGGTGCGGTCACAGTCCTACCTGTGAACGCACCGCTTCTGCTTTGCCCGCACTTGGGAGGACACCGGACATGACCACGGCAAATGTGAAGGCCACCGCCACCGCAGCCGCCACCGCGGCCACCGCCGCGACCGGGAAGAACGCCGTCAAGGGCCCCGCGAGCTACTTCCCGTCCATCGAGAAGAAGCACGGCCGCCCGATCGAGGAGTGGAAGGACCTCATCCGCACCTCCCCGCTCACCAGGCACATGGAACTCGTCGCCTGGCTCAAGACCGAGCACGGCCTGGGCCACGGCCACGCCAACGCCCTGGTCGCCCACACCCTCGCCGAGACGGCCTGACCCCGGGCCCCGGTCACCGGGGGACCGGCGATCCGGCGATGACGGGGGCCGGGGCCGCCGACGGCACGATCGGATGACGGCGGCCCCGGCCCCGGTCCGTTCCCGTACGGGCGGGGCATCGACCGCGGACTGCCCGTACGGCTGCGGTCGGCCCCCATTCCACGACTTCAACAGCACTTGAAGTCAAGCCCGGCCGGAAAGTCCCCGCCGGAAAGTCCCCGCCGGAAAGTCCTCGCCGGAAAGGCCCCGTCGGCAAAGGCCCCGTCGGCAAAGGCCCGGCAGGGAGCCGGCGGGGAGCCGGCCGGGAGCCGATGGGAAAGCCCCCGGCAGGAAAGCGGACACCCGCGCGGGGTAGCCTCGCTCCCGGCGGGGGCCGACAGGCGGAACGGACAAGGGGCGGACGGATGACGCAGCAGCAGCGCGGCTACTGGCGGGACTCGGACGGCACGCCCGTCGCCATCAGCCAGGCGCACATCGTGTGGACCAGGGCGGCCTACCCCGCCCTGGTGGACGTGGCCCGCCGCTACCACGCGGTGATCACCTACGCCGACCTGGCCGAGGCCGTCCAGCAGGCCTCCGGGGTGCGCACCAGCATCAACCAGCGGCACTGGATCGGCAAGGTGCTCGCCCTGGTGGTGCGCGAGGCCCACCGCCGCGGCGACCCGCCGCTGACCGCCCTGGTCGTGCACGCCACCGACGGCATGGTCGGCGCCGGCTACCAGGACGTCCTGGCGGTGGCCGGGCAGCCGCCGATCCTCGACGAGATGGACCGCGAGCAGCACGCCGCCGCCGCCCGGCTGGCCTGCTACCGGCACTTCGGCGCCGACCTGCCCGCCGACGGCGGCATCCCGGCCCTGGCCCCGCGGCTGAAGACCGCGGTCACCCGCAAGAAGGCCGCCGCCACCACCGGCCCCGCCGCCGCCACCGCGACGGCCCCGCGCCCGCCGGCGATCTGCCCGAACTGCTTCCTCGAACTGCCCGCCACCCGGGTGTGCGACTCCTGCGGGGAGACCGTCGCGCCCTGACGCACACCCTCCAGGCCGGACAGGGCCTGGCGCCGGTGCTCAGACCGCGGCCGGCAACCGGCCGGGCATCTGCCAGCCCTCGGCCAGCCGCGAGGGGGTCAGCCGCCGGCCCTCGCCGAAGAACTCGCAGAACTTCATGATCAGCGGGTCCCAGCCGACCGGGTCCACGTAGTGGTCGGTGCCCGGCACGAGCAGCCGCTCGTCCACGTGGGCGCGCACCACGGTGACCTCGAAGGCGGTGCACCCCTCGTTGCCCGCCAGCGGCCGGGCCTCCTCCAGCCGGCACTCCAGCTGCACCGGGCACTCGGCCGCCCGCGGCGCCCGAACCAGCTCCCCGGGCAGCTCCGTCATCCCGGCGGCGGCGAACTTGTTCCGCTCGTGCCGGTAGCCCTGCGCCCGCCGGGACTCGGTGATCCGCGGATTGGCGGTCAGCAGCGCCAGCGCGTCCACCGCGTCGACCTGCGCCGCACTGGGCAGGTTGAGCACGCACTCGCCCTCGCGCCGCAGGTTGATCGCGGTCTGCGAGGTGTTGCCCAGGCCCAGCACACACGTCTGGCCCAGCCACCAGGCCGAGGACATCGGCGTCAGATTGGCGCCGCCGTCCTCGTTGCGCGAGCCGATCAGCACCACCGGGGTGCCGAAATACAGGACCTTGAGATCAGTGACCTTGTGCACGGGAAGAGCCGTCCTCGAATCCAGGTGAGTCGGTGGCCCGGACCGGACGATCCGTGACCGGCCACCGACTCTGCCCCCGCCCGCACACCCGCGCTGGCGGGGATCGGACATGGCGTTCCCGTACCGGCCGGGGTCAGCCCAGGCCGCGGACCGCGACCGTACGGGCCTGGCCGTCGGTGAGCCGGTACGACAGGCCCACCACCGCGACCCGCCCCTCGGCCACCCGGCCGGCCAGCAGCTGGGAGCGCTCCAGCAGCAGGTCCACGGTCTGGCGGATGTGCTCGTCCACGATCGCGTCCGGGTCCTCGATGCCCGCCGCCTTCGCCGACAGCACGCTCGGCGTCACCCGCTCCACCACGTCCCGCACGAACCCGCCCGGCAGCTTGCCCTGCTCCAGCGAGTCCAGGGCCGCCGCCACCGCGCCGCAGGAGTCGTGCCCCAGCACCACCACCAGCGGGCAGTCCAGCACCGCCACCCCGTACTCGACACTGCCCAGCGCCTCCGCACCGGTCACGTGCCCGGCGGTGCGCACCACGAACAGGTCACCCAGACCCCGGTCGAAGATGATCTCGGCGGCCAGCCGGGAATCCGAACAGCCGAACAGCACCGCGAACGGCTTCTGCACCGGCGCCAGCGCCGCACGCCGCCCGGCGTCCTGGTTGGGGTGCTCGGGACTGCCCGCGACGAAACGGGCATTGCCCTCCAGCAGCACCCGCAGGGCCTCGTCGGGGCCGGAGATCGGGTCGGATACCGGGCCGGATATCGGAGAGGAGATCATGCCGCCCACCCTAGGGCCTGCCTTCAAACCCCCGCCTGCGGGGTGTCGCTCCCCCAGCCTTCGGCCGGGAGGTACCCCCAGGGCACAAGCGCACCTCGCCGCGTTGTCGTCGGTCGCCAATGCGCTGCATTGGGCTCGCTCCTCCGCCTTGCGATGCACGCACCCCAACGCCGCCCCGCCCGCCCTCCGGGCGGACGACGGGAGTTTGAAGGCAGGCCCTAGATCGCCCCTGATCGGGGCCGCAGCCGGGGGCCGGGGGCCGGGCCGCCGGCCGCGGGCGGGCGCCGGGGCGCTGCCGGGCGGGGGAGGCTCGTCAGTGCCGCTCGGTACCGTGGCCGTATGCCCACCCGAGTGCCCCTCGCCGACCTCGTCCTGCTGCGCCGGGCCCGCGACCGGATGGACCGCGAGTACGACCAGCCGCTGGACGTCCCCGCGCTGGCCGCCACCGCGCTGATGTCCCCCGGCCACTTCTCCCGCAGCTTCCGCACCGCCTACGGCGAGACCCCGTACAGCTACCTCATGACCCGCCGCATCGAACGGGCCAAGGCCCTGCTGCGCCGCGGGGACCTCAGCGTCACCGACGTGTGCATGGCCGTGGGCTGCACCTCGCTGGGCTCCTTCAGCACCCGCTTCACCGAGCTCGTCGGCGAGAGCCCCAGCGCCTACCGCTCCCGCGACCACGCCGACGGCGAGCCGATCCCCGCCTGCGTCGCCAAGATCCGCACCCGCCCGGTCCGCCGCACATGAGGCCCCGGCCCGACCGGAGCGCTAGTTTGACGGGCATGAGCATCGAACTCGCCCAGTGTTTCATCGCCGTCGACGACCACGACAAGGCGCTCGCCTTCTACCGCGACGTGCTCGGCTTCGAGGTCCGCAACGACGTCGGCTTCGAGGGGATGCGGTGGGTCACCGTCGGCTCGCCCGACCAGCCCGGGGTCGAGATCGTCCTGGAACCCCCGCTGGCCGACCCGCACGCCTCCGCGGACGACCGCCAGGCCGCCGCCGAACTCCTGGCCAAGGGCCTGCTGCGCGGCGTCATCTTCCGCACCGACGACTGCGACGCCACCTTCGAACGCATCCGCGCCGCCGGCGCCGAAGTCCTCCAGGAACCGATGGACCAGCCCTACGGCGTGCGCGACTGCGCCTTCCGCGACCCGGCGGGCAACATGCTGCGCTTCAACCAGCCGCGCACCAGGTAGCCGTCAACTCCCGCTCCGGGTACGGCCCAGGCGGTGGAAGACCAGCCAGGCCTGCGCTCCCTGGGCCAGCAGCACGGCCGACGGCACCGACCAGGGCAGCACACCGGCCAGGGACGGCGGGAACAGCGCCAGGACGGCCACCGCCAGGACCGGCAGGGTGCTCAACAGACTGACCCGCAGCCTGATGTGACGGGGCATCATGACGCGTCCTGCCGGGCCCGGTCGAGGAAGGCGCGCAGGTCGGCCCAGGCGTCGGCGGGGGCGGCCGGGTCGCCGGAGAGGGCGGCCGGGTCCTCCCGCCAGGCGGTGCGCACGGCGGCGGACAGGGTGGTGTCGCCGCCGCTGAAGAGCCGGGAGAGCTCGTCCAGGCGCTGGACGATGCGGCGCACCCGGGGGTCGGCGGGGTCGGCGCCCTCGCCGCGCAGGGCTTCGGCGCGGCGGTAGAGCTGGGGCCATTCGACCTCCAGCAGGTAGTGGGCGGCGGGGCCCAGCGCGGCGGCGTGGTCGGCGAGGGCGTGCAGCTGGTCGTCGTCGAGGTGGCGGCGCAGGGCCTCGTCGGCGGCGGGTCCGGTGGCGCCGACGGCCCGGACCAGGCGCAGCAGGTCGGCGGTGCCGGGCTCGCGTTCGGCGTCGAGTTCGCCGTGCAGGTGACTCAGGCGCTCGTGCAGGGCGCGCAGGGCGGTGAGGGAGGCCTCGGTGGCGGCGAGGTGCTCGCGCACCAGGCGCCGGGGGTCGACGCCGGCGTCCAGGCAGGTGGCGATGGTCTCCAGGCCCAGGCCCAGGCGGCGCAGGGCGAGGATCTGGTAGAGCCGCACGACGTCCGGCTCGGTGTACGCGCGGTGGCCGGAGGCGGTGCGCCGGGAGGGGCTGAGCAGGCCGATCCGGTCCCAGTGGTGGAGGGTGCGTACGGTCAGTCCGCTCGCCTCGGCGAGCGGGCCGACCTTCCAGGTCTGTTCGTCGGTGGGCATGGCACGAGCATTCCTCCTCACGTCGCGTCAGGTGCAAGCCGGGGGTGCCGGACGCCGGGGTGCCGGACCGGCTTCAGGCGTGGGCGGGCAGCGGGTAGTCGGGCAGGACGATGTCGCCGGCCTTGGCGAACTGGGCGGCCAGGAGGGGGCGCAGCGGCCAGCGGCCCATCCAGCGCATCGAGGCGGCGCGCAGGCGGATCATCAGGGCGCTGTCGGGGGCGTAGCCCTGGACGCCGCCGGGCGGCAGCTCCTGGGCGCGGGTCACGTAGGGGCGCATCAGCTCCTCGTAGCGGGCGTAGGCGGTGCGGAAGTCGCCCGCGGCGGCGGCGAGTTCACCGGCCAGCAGGTAGGCGCCGACCAGGGCGAGGCTGGTGCCCAGGCCGGTGAGCGGGCTGGGGCTGTAGCCGGCGTCGCCGAGCAGGGCGACCCGGCCGGAGCTGTAGCGCTCCAGGTGGATCTGGCCGTAGGAGTCGAAGGCGAAGTCGTCGGCGGCGGCCAGGCCGGCGAGCAGCCGCTCGACCTGCCAGCCGGCGCCGGCGAAGCGCGCGGCGAGCAGGCGGCGCAGGGCGGCCTCGTCGCGGCGGTCGAGGTCCAGCGGGGCGGAACGGAAGCCGAGCGAGGCCTTGACCTCGCCGGGCAGCCGGCCGGGCCGGGCGGCGGCCACCAGTCCGCCGGGGGCGTTGTACATCAGGAACCAGCTGTCCAGGCCGCGGGCCAGCGCCGGGTCGTGGACGGTGAACCAGGAGTGGTAGCCGCCGAGCGGGCGGTAGTGGTCCCGCTCGGGGCCGAAGGCCAGCCGGCGCACCACGGAGTGCGGGCCGTCGGCGCCGATGACCAGGCCGAAGCGGCGGGCGGGGGAGTTCTCGAAGCGGACGGTGACGCCGGTGGCGTCCTGGTCGAGGGCGGTGACGCTGTCGTCGTAGCGGTACTCGACGCCGTCGGTGGCCTCCCGGAGCAGGTCGGCGAGGTCGCCGCGCAGGATCTCCAGCTCGGAGACGATGCCCTCGCCCTCGAACAGCTCGACGGGCATCCGGGCGGCGTGCCGGCCGCGGGTGTCGACCAGGGCGATGCCGCGCTGCTCCACGCACAGCGCGCGGGCCCGCTCCATCAGGCCCATCCGCTCGATGACGGTGCGTCCGGCGCCGCGCAGGTCGACGGCCTGTCCGCCGGGGCGCGGGGCGGGGGCGCGCTCGACGACGGTGGGGCGGAAGCCGTGGCGGCGCAGCCAGTAGGCGAGGGCGGGGCCGGCGATGCCGGCGCCGGAGATGAGGATGTCGGTGTTCTCCATGCCTGCCACCGTACGGCGTACGCACGGGGCTCAACAAGCCTTGTTCTGCGGTTATTTGGGATTGACGCACTAGTGCACTAGGGCGGTTCGGGGGTGTCTCCGGGCCGTGCGGGGCCGTGGTGGGGGGCTTTGCCCAGGCGGGCGGCGCCCGGGGTGCACTAGTGCGGGTCTGGGGGCCGGGCCTGAGGTGGGACCGGGCGGGGCGGGGTGTCAGGGCGCCGGGGGCTCAGGGCTCGGGGCGGTGCCCATCAGGGTGTGCAGCAGGTCCCCGCCCAGGCCCAGGCCGGTCTGCGACTCGTCCGGCAGGTCGTAGTCGCGGTACCAGTCCGACGGCGCCTCCGGGTGCGGGCCGCTGACCGCCACCCGCCCCGCGCCGTAGGGGGCGACCACGGCCGCCGCCCGGTCGTTGGTGTAGCGGGCCAGCACGTCCGCGTCCGGGCCGTTCACGTCGAAGTACGGGCCGTCCTGGAAGTACATCCGCTGCGGCCGCCCGCGCCAGGAGACGTCGACCAGGTGGTCCTGCTCGTCGGTGACGGTGGCGCCCTGGGAGCTGATGTACTGGCCCGAGTCGCCCGGCAGCAGGCCGTAGCCCGGGTCGCGGCCCGCCAGGTAGCCGCCCATGCACAGCCCCAGGTAGTGCCCGCCACCGCGCACGTACGCGCGCACCAGCTCGGGGGAGAAGCCCTGGTCGCGCTGCATCAGGCGCCACGCGGTGGACACCTCCTGCCCGTTGGTGCCGCCCGGCTGCACGTACAGCGCGACGCCGGACAGCGCGTCCGGGCCGAACCGGGTCTCCTCCTCGGGCCCGATGTAGCGCACCGCGAAGCCGTCCCGCTCCAGCAGGTCGTGCGCCGCCTCCGGGCAGCCCTCGCAGGCCGCCGGGCCCCGGTAGACCAGGGCCAGCGGACGGCCCTGCGGGTCCGGCGCCGCCGCGCCCGCGCCGCCCGCCCGCCCGGCGGCCCCGGCCCTGGCCCTGGCGTCCGCGCTCGTGCCGGGGGCGGACGCCCCGCACGCCGAGGCCGTCAGCACCACCGCCGCCAGCGCCAGCGCCGCAGCGCCCCGTCCAGCCCTCATGACCCGCACTCCCGCCGCCCTCCAGGGCTTCGCGCCGACCCCCGTACGCCGCCCCGACGCTATGTCCCACCGGCCCCGGCCCGCACACCAGCCTCCCTGAACGGGTGAACGTGCGGACGGCCGGCTGACGGGCTTCGGGGTGTCGGGGCTCGGGCGCTGGGCTTCAGGCTCGGGCTTCGGGGCTCGGGCTTGAGGGCGCGGGCCGTCAGGCCGACGGGGCCGGCGCCGCCTTGACCCGCGGGGCCGCCGCGGCCCGGGCCGGCGGGAACCGCGGCAGGCGCACCAGCGCCAGCACCAGCAGCAGGGCCAGGCCGCCCGCCGCGCACGCCAGCGCGAACGCCGCCGGGTGCCCGTGGGCGCCCACCAGCGGCCCCGCGCCCGTCACCGCCAGGCCCTGCCCCGCGATCAGCCCGCTGCCCAGCAGCGTCATCGCCTCGCCCATCCGCCCCGGCGGCGCGACCCGCTCCGCCAGCCCGAACACCGCGATCAGGGTCGGAGCCACCGCCAGCCCGATCGCCCCCACCGACCACGCCGTACCCGCCACCCCGCCCACCGGCAGCAGCGTCAGCAACAGCAGCGCCTGCACCGCCACGGCCGTGCGCAGCCGCGCCGTCAGGTCGAACCGCCCGGAGAACGACGCCAGCAGGAACCCGGCCGCCGCGCTGCTCACCCCCATCGCCGACCACACCAGGCCGCCGAGGCCCGCGTCACCCCGGGCCAGGTACTGCACGCCGGTGTTGGTGGCGCCGAACACCACGCCCTGCAGCACCGTCACGGCCAGCAGCACCAGCAGCGGCCCGGGGCGCAGCCGCCCGGCCGCCACCGTGCGCGGCACCGCCGCCGGGGCCGTCGGGTGCAGCGCGAACAGCACACCGAAGACCGCCGTCAGCGCCGCCGCGCAGACCAGCCCCGCCGCCGGGTGCACCGCCCAGGCCAGGATCCCGACCAGCGCGGGGCCCACCACGAAGCTGGTCTCGTCCACCACGGTGTCGAACGACAGCGCGGAGCCGACCAGTTCGGCGCCGTCGCGGCGCCCGCTCGCCAGCGCGATCCAGCGGGTCCGGGACAGCGGGCCGATCTGCGGCACCGTGAAGCCGGTGAGCACCGCGCACCCGGCCTGCACCGCCGTCGGCAGCGCCCCGACCACGGACACGACCAGGGCGGCGGTCATCAGCGCGTTGGCCACCGACGCGGCCAGGATCACCGGACGGTGGCCGCGCCGGTCGGCCAGCCGGCCCAGCAGCGGCCCGCCCACCGCCTGGCCGCCCCACAGCACGCCCGCCACCACGCCGGCCCGGCCGACCCCGCCCAGGGCGGTGACCATCAGCAGCGTCCCGGTCGGGCACAGCGCGGCGGGCAGCCGGGCGAGGAAGGAGACGACCGGCAGGCGCGGCCCGGCCAGCCGGACGACGCCGTGCACGGCGCTGCGAGCGGACAAGGGGGGCGCCCTTCGTCGGGGACCGGTCGTCGGGGGACCAGCGGGGAGCTCCCCACTACACAGGGCCGCACCCGGGCCCGGCCATCGGCGCCGCCTACCAAAGCGCCCGCCGCGCCGGGGCCCGGGCTCTGGACGTTCCTCCTAGGGGGTGGACCGGCCCACCACCGACTCCTCAGCCCACCACCGCCGACAGGTCCCGCTCCGCGATCGACGGGTCCGCCAGCAGCACCTGACGGGCCGCCGCCAGCACCGGGCCGCCGCCCGCCAGGGCGAGGTCCTTGGCCGCCAGCCGCACCGGGAAGTCCGACTCCGTGCTGCGCGCCCGGGCCACCACCCCCGCGAGCGGCCCGGCCGCCAGCACGTCCATGGCCTCCTGCCGCGGCACACCCAACTCCTCGGCCACCGCGACCACTTCACTCAGCACGGTGACCGAGGCCACGATCGCGCCGATCACCACGACCTTCAGCGCCGCCCCCGTCCCCGGGCCGCCGCAGCGCCGCACCCGGCCGAGGTGGGCCAGGACGGGCTCGGCGCGGTCCAGGTCGGCGTCCTCGCCGCCCGCGTAGACGACCAGGTCGCCGCTGGCCGCCGGGCCCACGCTGCCGAGCACCGGGGCGTCCACCATCGCGCAGCCGTCGGGCAGTCGGGCGCGCAGATCGGCGGCGGCGCGCGGGCCGATCGAGGACATGTCGATCCACAGGGTGCCCGGGGCCAGGTGGGCGGTGAACCGTCCGGCGACCTCGGCCGCGGCCTGCGGGTCGGACAGCATGGTGACGACGACGCCGGCCCCCGCCACGGCCTCGGCCGGGCTCGCGGCCTCGGTGAGGCCGTCGGCGCGGCCGGGGGTGCGGTTCCAGACGGTCAGCGGGTGGCCGGCGGCGGCGAGGCGGCGGGCCATCGGCAGCCCCATCCGGCCCAGGCCCAGAAAGGCGATCTTTTCCATGGCCGTCACGCTAGGCAGCACCGAGCCAGGCGACAAGCGAATGTCTCGCATGCTACTCATGCGGAATGGACATGGCTTGGCTGGACGTCTTCCGCACCGTCGCGCACCTCGGCTCCTTCACCGCCGCGGGGGAGCGGCTGGGCTTCACCCAGTCCGCGATCTCCCGCCAGATCGCCACCCTGGAAGGCGAGTTGGGCG
Organism: Kitasatospora sp. NPDC030952; assembly: GCF_055571335.1. Lineage (NCBI taxonomy): Bacteria > Bacillati > Actinomycetota > Actinomycetes > Kitasatosporales > Streptomycetaceae > Kitasatospora > Kitasatospora sp. NPDC030952. Next base: position 87,085 of record NZ_JBVIFM010000015.1, on the reverse strand, counting down.
TCCCGCTGTTCGACCGGCTGGCCCGCGGGGTGCGGCTGACCGACCACGGACGCGCCCTGCTCCCGCACGCCGAAGCCCTGCTGGAACGCCTCGACACCACCCGGCGCGACCTCGTCGCCCTCACCGAACTGGACGCCGGACGCCTGCGGGTGGGCGCCTTCGACAGCGCCAACGCCGAACTCGTCCCCAGCGCCCTGGCCGCCTTCCGCGCCGCCCACCCGCAGGTCGAGATCACCCTCACCGAAGGCCTCGCCGCCCAGCTGCTCGACCGGCTCGCCGACGGCACCATCGACCTCGCCGTGGTCGCCTCCTACACCGAGAACCCCCAGGACGCCTACGACAGCGAACAGTTCGACCTGCGGCCGCTGCTCGCCGACCCCGTCCTGGTCGCCCTGCCCCGCGGCCACCGGCTCGCCGGCCGGCGTCGCCTGCGGCTGGCCGAACTCGCCGACGAACCCTGGATCGCCGCCCGCCGCGACCCCGGATCCACCCTCCTCGCCGCCTGCCTGCGCAGCGGCTTCCAGCCCCGGATCGAGTACGCCGTCGGCGCCTGGACCGCCAAACTCGGCCTGGTCGCCGCCGGGTTGGGCCCCACCCTGGTCCCCTCCCTGGCCGCCCGCGCCGCCCGCCCCGACATCGCCCTGATCCCCCTCCACCCCCAGGACACCCCGGTCCGGCACGTGTGCACGGCCACCCGCCGCGGACAGCGGGTGCCGCCCGCGGTCGAGGGCTTCACCGGCTTCCTGCGGGCGGGGGCGGTTCGGGTGTCCGCTCCGGGTGTCCGCTCCGGGCGGTAACTCGGTGGCGGGGGAGGGCCGTTGCGGGCGAGGATGCCCGGATGGCAACCGAGCGATCCGAGCGACCCGAGCGATGGACCCAGGCGAGCGTCTACCCCGACATGTGGGCCGACCCGGACGAGGACCCGCGCAACAGCGAAGGGCCCGCCCCGGACGGCGAAGCGGCCACCCTGGCGGAGTACCTGACCGACTACCGCCTCACCCTGCGGATGAAGTGCGAGGGCCTGGACGCCGAGCAGCTGGCCCGCCGCTCGGTGCCGCCGTCGACGATGTCGCTGCTCGGCCTGGTGCGGCACCTGGCCCGGGTGGAGCGGGACTGGCGCAACTGGATCACCGAGGGCGAGCCGCTGCCCAAGCTCTACGGCCCACGGGACGCGGACTTCGACGGAGCCGCCGCCGACCCGGCCCTGGTGGCGGCCGCCTGGCGCGACCTGGAGCGCGAACAGGCCGCACTGGACGCCGAGTTGGCCGCCCACCCGGACCTCGGGGAGCGGCTCGGCGAGCAGCGCCTCTCGGTCCGCGAGCTGCAGGTGCACCGCATCGAGGAGTACGCCCGCCACTGCGGCCACGCCGACCTGCTGCGCGAGTGCGTGGACGGCCGCGTGGGCCAGTGACCACAGCCGCCGCGGCCCTGCGCCGACTGTGCGCGCTGCCGCCGCCCCCGGGCACCGCGGACGAGGCGGGCTCGGCGGGCTTGGCGGGCGCAGTGGGTGAGGCGGGCGGTGCAGGCGGCGCGGGTGATCCGGGCGAGCTGCCGGACGAGCTGTTCGACGCCGTGGACGCCCTGATCGCCGCCCACGGCGCCGACGACATCGCCGAACCCGTCGCCCGCGCCGTGCACGCCGGGTGGGCCACCGTCGAGCAGGGCACCGTCTTCCTGAACGTCGCCGCGTGGTCCGGCACCGACAACGGCACCTCCATGAAGCACACCCTGGACGACTGGCTACGGCACTGCGACGACCCCGTCCGGCTGCACCTGGCCCTGCACCACGAGGCGTACCCGCTGCCCACGGCCGCCGAGATGCGGGCGGTGCTCACCGCGATCGGCGAGCGCCACCCGCGCTTCCGGGAGGTCTGCCGGCGGCACCTGGACGGGCGCCGGCCGGGCGCCCAGCAGGTGGCGTCGGCGGGCGGCGGGGCGCCGGTCGACAGGGCGCCGGGCGGGGCGCCGGTCGACAGGCAGCGGTCGACGCCCGGGAGCTGACCGCGCCCGTCCTGGTCGGCAGCTCCGTCGGCGCCGCCTTCGCCTGGCCGCCGCCGCACCCGACCGGGCCGGCGTCTCCGTCGCGGTCTCCGTCTTCGTCTCCGTCTCCGTCGACGGCGGCGCTCGGTGCTCGGCGCTCGACGGGCCGGGGTGGGCCGGGTGTGGAACGGTGGAGGACCGGGGGAGCGCCCCCCGGGGGCCGGTTGCGAGAGGAGTCCGCCATGTCGTCGAAGCGCCGCCGCAAGAAGAAGGCCCGGGCCAGGCGCGGGGCCAACCACGGCCGCCGCCCCCAGTGCTGAGCGGTTGAGCGGCTGAGCCGCCCGACCGGTACGGCCCCGCGTCCGATCGTCGGGACGCGGGGCCGTACGGTCACGCTCCGGAGCCGAGCGCGGCCGCCTTGCGCAGCAGCACCGCCCGCTCCCGGACGTTGCGGCACAGCCGGGCGGCGAGCTCCAGCTCGGCCCGGGCCTCGGCGGTGCGGCCGAGCCGGATCAGCAGTTCGCCGCGCACCCCCGGCAGCAGGTGCGAGCCGGCGAGGCGGCCGGAGACGGCCAGGTCGTCGACCAGGGACAGCGCCGGCAGCGGCCCGTCGGCCATCGCGACGGCCACCGCCCGGTTGAGCTCCACCACCGGGGACGGCGCCACCCGGCCCAGCGCCTCGTACAGCAGCACGATCCGCTCCCAGTCGGTGTCCGTCACCGAGGGCGCCGACGCGTGGCAGGCGGCGATCGCGGCCTGCAGGCCGTACGGGCCCAGGCCCCGCCCCAGGGCCGCGGCCCGGCCCAGCGCGGCCAGGCCGCGGCGGATCGCGGAGTGGTCCCAGCGGCGGCGGTCCTGGTCCTCCAGCAGCACCGCCTCCCCGTCAGGGCCGGTGCGGGCCGGGAAGCGCGAGGCGGTCAGCTCGAACAGGGCGAGCTGCCCGTGCACCTCCGGCTCGGCGGGCAGCAGGGCGGCCAGCATCCGGGCCAGCCGGACGGCCTCGTAGGCGAGGTCGGGGCGCAGCAGGTCCTCGCCGGCCGTCGCCGTCGAGCCCTCCGTGAAGATCACGTACAGCACGCTCAGGACGGCGCCCAGGCGCGCCCGCCGCTCCTGCGGGGGCGGCAGCTCGAACGGCACGTGCGCGGCGGCGATGGTCTTCTTGGCGCGGGTGATCCGGGCCTGCACGGTGGGCACCGGCACCAGGAACGCCCGGGCGATCTCCTCGCTGGACAGGCCGCCCACCACCCGCAGGGTGAGCGCCACCCGGGCCTCGGGGGAGAGCACCGGGTGGCAGGCGGTGAACATCAGGGCCAGGACGTCGTCGTCGACCCGGTCGGGGTCGAACGGCGGCTCCGGCGGCGGCGCCGGGGTGCCCGCCGCGCCCGCGCTGAACTCGCCCTCGGCGAGCGGGCCCGCGAGCGCGGCGTACCGCTCGTCCAGCGCCGAGGCGCGGCGGAACGCGTCGATGGCCCGGCGCCGGGCGGTGGCCAGCAGCCAGCCCACCGGGCTGGCCGGGGCGCCGTCGCGCGCCCAGCCGACCAGGGCCTCCGCCAGCGCCTCCTGGGCGACGTCCTCGGCGAGCGCGAAGTCCCCGGTGTAGCGGGCCAGCGCGCCGACGATCCGCGCGGACTCGATCCGCCAGACGGCCTCGACGGCCCGCCGGGCGGCCTCGGCGCCCGGCGGGCCGTCGATGGCTGCGGGCATCAGAGCTGGCCGGTCCGCTCGCGCCACGCCCGCTCCTTGACGATCCACTCGTTGTCCTGCGGGAACTCCTCGATGCTCGGCACCCGGCGCACCTCGCACTTCGAACCGGGCATCGCCGGCAGCCGCTTGGCCCACTCGACGGCCTCCTCCTTGGAGGCGACGTCGATCAGGTAGAAGCCGCCGAACAGCTCCTTGGTCTCCCCGTACGGGCCGTCGGTGACCACCGGCGTCTCCCCGGCGAAGTCGACCACCACGCCCTGCGACGGGTCGTCGAGCCCCTCGGCGGCCACCAGGACGCCGGCCCGGATCAGCTCCTCGTTGAAGCGGCCCACGGTCTCGAGCATCTCCTCGAACGGGGTCTCCATCATCTTCGCCATGGTCTCGTCCGTGCCCCGCATGATCAGCATGTACTTGGCCATCTCAACCTCCTCGACGGGGTCGCCTGCCGACCCTTTCCAACCCAAGGTCGAACGGCGCGACGCCGGATCGACACGTGGACGAGAACGGACGATATTCCTTTCCGCCGACAGCCCCCCGCCGCCTCGCCGCCCCGCCGCCTCGTGGCCCCGTGGCCCACCCACCCCGCTGCTCCGTCGCTGCTTCGGCCGGCCGAAGCAGCGACGGCATCACCCGGCACCCTGCGTAGGAAGTCGACTGGGCCGACTTCCCGCGCAGAGGACGCGGGGCGCGGCTCAGCCCTGGGCCGCCTGCTGCTCCAGGGCGGTGGCGAGGGCGGTGGCGTCGGCGGCGATCCGCTGCAACTCGGCCAGGTGGGCGGCCAGGGCGCGGCGGCCCTGCGGGCTCAGGCGCAGCCAGGTGCGGGGGCGCTTGCCGACGTAGCCGCGGCGGACCCGCACGTAGGAGGCGGCCTCCAGCGTGCTGACCACCTTGCTCAGCGCGGACTCCGAGACCCCGCAGTTCTCCCGTACGGCGCGGAACTCCGCCTCGGCGCAACCGGAGAGGAACGCGACCACGGCCAGCCGGGTGGGCTGGTGGATCAGCTCGTCGAAGGCCGGGGCGGGCAGCCGGTCGGCGCTCACTCGGCGCCCGCCCGCGCCGACTCGCGACGCAGGAGCAGCAGGTGGCCGAGGCCGCCGGTGAGGCCGAGGGTGAGCAGGAATCCGGGCAGGCCGAACGGCAGGGCCAGCGCCCCGGCCGCGAGCAGCGGCAGCAACTGAGCCGCCATGGCGGGGTGCGACAGGGCGGGGACGATGCCGGGCCGGTGCTCGACCCGGTGGCCGACCACCACGTGGCCGACCAGGAGCAGCGCCGCGGCCAGTTGCAGGAGCGCGGCCGGCAGCCACAGCCGCTCCGGCAGCAGGACCGACAGGCCGATCAGGGCGAACCCCGCCCCGAACAGGCCGGCGGCCGTGGCCGGGTACCAGCGCGGCAGCGGATCGGCCCGCCGGGCCGCCGTCCGGGCCCGGTGCGCGGCGTGCAGGGAGGCGAGCGCCTCCTCGGGGGCGATGTGGTGAACGGTCAACTGATGCTCCAACTCCCCTGTCGCTGAAGGCGCCTGACGGCACCGGAGATCCTGGCATTTACTTTCCCACTGGGCAAGTACTAGCGTGGCGGGCATGTGCAAGGGGGAGGCAAGGACATGACCGTGACGACGACGCCGCAGGAGACCTCGGCCGACCGGTGCGGAGACGAACGGCCCGGGGGAGAAGCGGCGATCCAGGCCTCCGGGCTGCGGATGCGCTACGGCGGCCGGGACGTCCTGGACGGCCTGGACCTGACGGTGGCGCGCTCCGAACTGTTCGCCCTGCTCGGGCCCAACGGCGCGGGCAAGAGCACGACCATCGAGATCCTGGAGGGCTACCGGCGGCGCTCCGCCGGTGAGGTCACCGTCCTCGGCCGGGACCCGGCCCGCGACGACCCCGCCTGGCGGGCCCGGATCGGGATCGTCCTGCAGTCCAGCCGCGACCACGGCCGCTGGCGGGTCGGCGAACTGCTCGACCACCTGGCCCGCTACTACGCCAACCCCTACGAACCGGCCGAACTGCTCGAACGGGTCGGCCTGACCGGCCAGGCGGACCGCACCGCGGCCACCCTCTCCGGCGGCCAGCGCCGCCGCCTCGACGTGGCCCTGGGCCTGGTCGGCCGCCCCGAACTGCTCTTCCTCGACGAACCCACCGCCGGATTCGACCCCGAGGCCCGCCGCGACTTCCACGCACTGCTGCGCGAACTGCGCGACGAACGCGCCACCACCATCCTGCTGACCACCCACGACCTCACCGAGGCCCAGCAGTTGGCGGACCGCATCGGCATCCTGCAAGCCGGCCGCCTCACCGCCTGCGGCACCCTCGCCGAACTCGCCGCGGCCGCCCGCGCCGAGTCCGAAGTGCGCTGGACCGGCCCCGACGGCACCCCGCGCAGCCTGCGCACCGCCGACCCCTCGCAGACGGTGTGGGACCTGCACCAGCGGCTCGGCGGACCGATCCCCGGCCTGGAAGTGCGCCGCCCCAGCCTGGAGGACACCTACCTCGGCATGGTCGGCACCAACGCCGCGTCCGCCGTCGACCCCGCGGAGGCACCGTGAAAGCCGTGAACCCCTACGCCCTGGGCCTGCGGCGCGGTGCCATCGAACTGCGCCAGATCCTGCGCAGCCGCAAGGACTTCTACTCCTACCTCACCACACCGCTGATCTTCCTCGGCGTCTCCTACTGGCGCTCCGGCACCCACGGCGCCGGCGGCGGCCTGACCCAGCTCAGCCTGGCCGGCGGCATCGCCTCCACCGTCTTCATGTTCGGCCTGCTGACCGTCCCCCAGCTCCTCTCCGGAGACCGCGAGGACGGCACCCTGCTGCGCCTGCGCGGCGTGCCCGGCGCGATGCCCGCCTACCTGACCGCCAAGGTGCTCTTCGTCCTGGCCACCATGGGCGCCTCGATCCTCCTGCTGCTGTTCGGCGGCGCGCTGCTGCTGCACGCGCAGCTGCCGCACTCCCCGGGGCAGTGGCTGACGCTGGGCTGGGCGCTGGTGCTGGGGACCGCCGCCGTGGTGCCGATGGGGGCCGCGATCGGCGCGCTCCTGCCACCGGCCCGGGAAGCACTCGCGCTGTACATGATGCCCGTGCTCGGCCTGATGTTCATCTCCGGCGCCTTCGCCCCGCTGCGCGACCTGCCGCCCGCCCTCCAGACGATCGGCTCGCTCTTCCCGCTGCGCTGGACCGCCCAGGGGGTGCGTTCCGCCCTGCTGCCCGACAGCGCCAAGGCCCTGGAGGCGTCCGGCGGTTGGCAGCACCTGGAAACCTGCGGCGTGCTGCTGTGCTGGGCGGTGGCGGGCTTCCTGCTGGCGCCCGGCCTGCTGCGCCGGATGGCCCGCCGCGAGTCGGGCTCCACCCTCTCCGAGCGCGAGCGCAAGCGCCTGGCGAAGTCCGCCTACTGACCCCCCGACCCCTGCCCCCTGAACGGAAGAAAGAGGAACCACCGTGTTCAACCCCCTGCCCAACCGCGCGAAGCCGGCCAACCTCGAAGCCCTCAAGGCGGCCCTGCAGGCCGCACTGGACACCGCCGACGAGACGGAACTCCCGGGCCTGCGCCGGGCCGTGCGGATCGTGGAGGACTTCGTCCCCGGCGTCGGCCCGGCCGGGACGGACTGGGCGCGCAACGTCCTGGCGCTCGCCGGCATCGACCCCCGGACGGCCGAGGTCAAGGCCGTCCGCGAGCTGCGCACCGCACGCCCGGGCCTCGGCCTCAAGGAGGCCGTCGCGCTGGTCAAGGCGCTGACCACCCACACCGGCTGAGGCGCTGCCGCCGGGGCGCTGCCACCGGGGCGTTACGGCTGGGCCGGGCCGGCGGGGGACTGGAAGGTGAGCAGGGCGACCGTGCGGTTCGGGCCGCCGCCGGCGGGCAGGTGCCTTGACCCGCGGGTCGCTCATGCGGCCGATCGCTGGCTCGCCTCCGTCGTGGGCGGCGGCGGGCCACCCGCTCAACCGTGCCGCAGGCCGTCCAGCAACTGTCCGACGTGGTCGGCCGCCTGGGCGGGGTCCAGCGGCCGGTGGCCGACCAGCAGGCGGTACCAGAAGAGGCCGAAGAGCCGGTCGGTGACGGCCTCCAGGTCGGCGGTGGGCGGCAGTTCGCCACGTTGGACGCCGCGTGCGAGCAGGGTGAGCGCGACGGCGCGGCGGCTGTGGACCCACTGGCGGCAGGGTTCGGCGAAGGCCGGGGCGAGCTGGGCCTCGGCCATCAGGCCGCGCAGGGTGCGCATCCGCAGCGGGTGGGAGACGACTCCGTACAGGGCGGTGGTGAAGGCGCTCAGGTCGCCGGCCAGGGTGCCGGTGTCGGGTTCGGGCATCCGCTGTTCGACGGCGGTGCGGTAGGCGTCCAGGACGAGCGGCGCCCTGGACCTCCACCAGCGGTAGATGCTGCTCTCGGCGACGTCGGCGCGGGCGGCGACCCGTTCGACGGTGACGGCTGCTGCTGGTGGCCGCCTCGGCGCACGAGGTCGGCTACGACCTGCTCGCCGGGTTCTTCGAGGGCGGCTTCGACTGGGAGCGGATCCGCCGCACCGCGCGCGGCTTCCGCGTCCTGCAGGCGATGGACGACCCGGTCGACCAGCCCGATCCGGCCGAGCACGTGGGGCTGTTCGGCCGGGGCCTGGGCGCCACCGCCGTGCTGAGCGCCACCGGCGGCCACTTCGGCGCCACCCCGGACGACCACGTCGAGGTGCCGGAGGCCGTTCGGCTGGTCACCGAACTGCTCCACGCCTGACCGGGGCGGTCCGGGCCGCCCCGGCGGCCCCGGCCGGCTGTGCCGCGCGGGCCCGTTCGGCGCGGGCGCGGGTGCGGACCTCGGCGACGGCCGGGCAGGTGGCGTAGACGCGGGCCAGGCGGGCGAGGTGGTCGGCCTCGCCGTCCAGGGTGTCCAGGGTGTCCGCGACGCTCACTGCCGGTGTCGCTGCCGGTGTTGGCGGTTCGGCGGTCGCGGCGGCGGGCCCGGGTACGGCGCCGGCCGCGGCGAGCTCCAGGGCGGCGGCCAGTGCCGCCGCCTCGGCGGTGGTGGCGGCGTGGGCGGTGGGCGACGGGAAGCGGCGGGTGGCGTGGTCGAGCCACTGGGCGGCGCGCGGGTCGAGGTGCCGGCGCAGGATCAGCCGGGCGTCGTGGATCTCGATGATGCGCCGGTAGAGCGCGAACCGCGGGTCGCGCGGGGGCAGTGGCAGGCGGCGGGCCGGGTCGAGGGCGATCTCCGGCAGCACGGTGTGCAGGTCGCGCCAGAGCGGGGTCAGTGCCCGGTAGCGGCGTTGGGCGCGCTGCCAGCCCCGGACGGCCTCGGTCGCGGCCGGCCACAGGGTGCTCCCCAGGCCCGCCGCGATCAGCGCCGCGCACAGTCCGCCCAGGAGGGCGCACAGCGTGTCCTCGGAGCCGTCCTGGCGGCCGGTGATGGCCGCGCGCAGGACGTCGTCCATGCTCCAGGCGTTCCACAGCAGCCCGGCCGCCAGCCCGCCGGTCAGCAGCCGCAGCCCGGTGCCCAGCCGGCCGGGGCCGGCCGCGCGGGAGCGCCGTACCAGCTCGCGCAGCAGCGCGGTCAGGCACACGGTGGTGTGGAGCATGCCCACGGCGGTGTACCCGGCCAGCGCCAGGCGCGCGGACAGTTCGGGCCCCACCGTCAGGTCCTCGCCCACCAGGCCCGGCGCGGCGGCGGTGATCAGCGCCAGCCGCAGGCCCAGCACCCCGGCCAGCAGGGCCAGTCCGCCCCGGACCTCGCGCCGTACGGGCCCGGCCTGCCCGCCGGCTCCCTCGTCGGCCGCCCGCAGTGCCGGCGCGAGCAGCCGCATCGCCGCCGCGGCGCCGTCGCGCAGCCCGTCGCCGAGCACGATCACCAGCACCGCCAGGACCGGGAGACCGGTGGCCTGCACCGCCCCCACCGTCGGCGGGGCGAGCACCAGCAGGGCGGAACCCAGCAGGGCCGTGCCGTAGCAGGTGTAACGGGCGGTGGCGCGGGAGTCGATCCGGCTGCGGGCGAAGTGGGCGGCGCTGAGCACGAAGAACAGTCCGACGGGGTAGAGGGCGAGGTCGCTCACGTCCGGCCCGCCTGCGGCCCGCCGTCGGGGCCCGGGCCGTCCGTCACGGAGTCCTTCGCGCAGTCATTCGCGGAGTCCTGCCGCGCCGCGGCCCGGCCCGTGTCGCCGTGCCGCCCGGCGGCCAGCAGGGCGCCCAGCGCGTCCAGCGACCCGTGGGCCGGTGCCGGCCCCGGCCGGTCGGCGGCGTCCGCCCGTTCCGCCCGGCTGAGGATCAGCGAGGCCAGCAGCTCCGCCTCCCGCTCCTGCGGCTCGTCGTAGCTGGTGCGCCCCAGCACCCGCTGCACCAGCGCGGGGGAGAGGTTGGGCAGCAGCGCGGCGGCCGGGGCCAGTGGCGCGGAGCCGGCGTGGTCGAGCAGCAGGTGGGCGATCTCGTGCACCAGGATGTGCCGCTGGTGCAGCACCCCGGTGTCCGCCGCGTACAGGATGTAGTCCGCCTCCAGGGTGGAGACCAGCAGGCCGCAGGGGGCGTTCGGACGGGCCGTCACCGGCAGCAGTTCGATCGGGCGTCCGCGCCGCACGGCCAGCCGCTCCAGCAGCACCACCGGGTCGAACGGGCTTGGCAGATCCAGCTGTTCGGCCATCCGGCGACAGCGCCGCAGCGTGGACCGGTAGCCCCGGCCACCCCATAAGTCACCCCACAAGCCGAGCTCCCCTCACCGCTCCACCCCTACGGTTCCACCCGCCGACGCATCCGCACGTGCGTCCGGCGGTCCTGTCGCCCCGCGCTCCGCCGGGCCCGCTGCCTCCCGGGCCCGGCCCCGGCCTGGCCCGGCCCCGGCCCGGCCCGGCCCCGGCCTCCGGACCCCGGGTTCAGGACGTGGGGCGTTTGCGCGCCGCGTCCCGGCGGGCGATCACGTCGACCAGCTCGCTGACGGTGTCCAGGCCCTCCGGCGACAGGCCCACCACCCGCAGCGCCAGGCTGCGCACGCCCGCGTCGCGCAGCGCGCCGAGCAGGGCCAGCTCCTTGGCGATCTCGGCGCCCTGCCGCTCGTCGAAGAAGTACGCGGGCGGGACCTGGAAGAACTGGGCCAGCGCCTCCAGGTGGCGTTTGGTCGGGTTGTCCCGGCGCCCGGTGCGCAGCTGCCACAGGTAGGTGGTGGAGAAGGACTCCCCGGTCGCCTCGCGGCAGGCCCGGGCCACTTCCTCGTTGGTGTACTGCTCGCGGTCGGGGCGGCGGACGGTGTGGAACAGCGCCTCGATCCGGGCCGCCAGGCCGCTCGCCCCGGCGCCCGCCGGGCCGTCCCCGTCGCCGCCCTCGTTCACGGATCCGTCCTCGGGCTCCTGCGGGCGCGCGTCCGACTGCGGTGACGCACCCTCCGGTTCCACCTGAACGCCGTCCCCCGTCGACTCCGTCATGCCCCACCTTCCTCACGCCCGGGCCCTCCGCTCCGCGACCTCGACGGACGGCAGGGCCGGCCAGGTCACGATAGCCGAACGGCATCAGCTGGCGTGGATCCGAAGATACCCGCAATCAACGCCAGTTGACCCGCGTAGCGTCGGCTGACATCCTGGACGGGCAGGCCCGCAGGCGCCGCCGACACGACCTGACGCTCCATCACCGCACGTCGGGCCGACGGTACTTGTCGTTCCCCACCGGACCGCCCGGACCGCCCGAACCGGCCTCGGCGCCCCGGACGGAAGGGCCGACTCCCGTGAGACCGCACGGCGTCGACACACCGGGCCAGGGCGCCCCGCACCACGCCCACCCCACCGTGCCGCATCGCCGTACTGCCATACCGCCGTACTGCCGTACTGCCACACCGCCGTACCGCCACCCGGCGGGGGCAGCCCGACCGGCCGCACCCCCCGACGGCACGACGCGAGAAGGGGGCACCCGTGGACACCACGCCGCGCGGCCACACCGCAGCGCCGGACCCACCGCGCCCGCCGGCGCCGCCCGCCGCCCCGCAGACCGTACGGCTGGCCTTCCTGTGGCGGGCCGCCGGTGCCCCCGTCGGCTGCGTCCTGGCCCTCGCCATGGGCGTCGTGCTCGCCCGGACCGGCGTCGCCGCCCGCCTCGGCGCCGTCCCCGCCCTCCTGCTCTCCGGCACCGCCGTCCTCGGCATCGCCCTGCCCGTCCCCTACGGCTTCTGGCTGCGCGCCGACGCCCAAGGCCTCACCCTGGTACGGGCCTTCCTCCCGCGCCGCCACCGCTGGCAGGACATCGTCGGCCTCACCATGGAGACCGACGAGGACCCCGACACCGGCGCCGCCCGGCTCGTCCTCCTGCTGCGCCTGGTCCCCGCCCGGACCGCCCGGGCCGCCCGCACGGCCCGGACGGTCCGGTCGGCCCCCGCCGCTCCCGCCGTCCGCACCGACCGCGCGGGCCGCGCCGACCGCGCCGACCGCGTCCGCGGACCGGTCATCGGCGTCCTCGGCACCACCGCCGACGGACTGCCGAGCGGCACCGAACCCCGCCAGCTGGCCGAACTGTTCGACCTGCTGCGACGCCACGGCATCCCCCTGGAGAACCGGCGCTACGCCGACCTCGTCCTCACCGCCCACGGCTACCCGGCCCTCGCCCACACCGCCGAGACCGCCGCCGTCCGGTCACCCTCCGTTTGATCCCCGGTACGCCCCGCATCCGTTGAACCCGACGAGGGGCGCGCCGTCGGGCGGGCGCGCCGCGAGGGCGGGAGGGCGAACGTGCTCAGGTTCCACGGCGCTTGGCGGATCACCGTGGTCGGCCGCAACGCCGACTACGACCAACGGGCGGTCGTCCGGGGCCCGTCCGGCACCCTGGTGCTCCCCGGCCGGCCCGGCGCCGTCCTGGAGGTCGACGCCGACAGCTGGACCCTCACCCTCGAACACCACCCCCGCGGCCACGGCTGGCAGCCCAACCTGCGCACCACCACCGGGCCGCTCACCGAACGCGACGGCATCCGCAGCCGGCTGCTCACCAGCAACGACCGCCACTGGCCGGGCAAGCCCCGGGACTACGTCAACTTCGTCCTGCGGCTGGACCAGTCGGTGGAGCCGGGGGTGCGCGTCACCGGGTAGCGGCGGTGTCCGCCGGGAGCCGGCCGGCCGCATCACCGGCCGCCGGGACCAGTCGGCCGCATCACCGGCCGCCGGGATCAGCCGGCCGCATCACCGGCCGCCGGGACCAGCCGGCCGCATCACCGGCCGCGCCACCGGCCGCCGGCACCCCGTCGCCACGGCTCCCCTAAAGTCGCAGGTGAGCACCGTCGCGCCGCCCGAGGAGAACCAGCATGCCGACCGACCCCGCCACCGCAGCCGCCGCCCAGGCCCCCGCCCGCCCGCAGCCCGCGCGCCTGGGCCTGGGCACCGCGGCGGTCGGCCGGCCCGGCTACATCACCCTCGGACGCGCCGCCGACCTGCCCGCCGACCGCACCGTCGAGGCCCTGCGCGAACGCACCCACGCCCTGCTCGACGCCGCCTACGCGGCCGGCGTGCGCTACCTCGACACCGCCCGCTCCTACGGCCGCGCCGAGGAGTTCCTCGCCCAGTGGCTCGCCGAACACCCCGAGGCCGCCGCCGAGGTGACGGTCGGCAGCAAGTGGGGCTACACCTACACGGCGGACTGGCGCGCCAGCGGCGTCGGCGCGCACGAGGTCAAGGAGCACTCGACGGCGGTGTACGACCGTCAGATCCGCGAGACCCGCGCCCTGCTCGGCGCCCGCCTGGACGTCTACCTGGTCCACTCGGTCACCGCCGACAGCCCCGCCCTCACCGACCCGGCCCTGCACGAGCGCCTGGCCGCGCTCGCCGCCGAGGGCGTCCGGGTCGGGCTGTCCACCAGCGGCCCCACCCAGGCCGACACCATCCGCCGGGCCCTGGCCGTCACGGTCGACGGCCGCCCGCTGTTCACCGCCGTCCAGGCCACCTGGAACCTGCTGGAGACCTCCGCCGCCCCCGCCCTCGCCGAGGCCCACCGGGCCGGCTGGCTCGTGGTCGTCAAGGAGGGCATGGCCAACGGCCGCCTCGCCGGCCGCAACGCCACCGGCGACGACACCGCCCCCCTGCGCACCCTCGCCACCCGCACCGCCACCACCCCCGACGCCCTCGCCCTGGCCGCGGCCGCCGCCCAGCCCTGGGCCGACATCGTCCTCTCCGGCGCCGCCACCCTCGACCAGCTCACCTCCAACCTCACCGCCGACCGCCTGCGACCCACCCCGCAGGACCTCGCCGCCCTGGCCCCGATGGCCGAACCCGCCGACGCCTACTGGCGCACCCGCTCGTCCCTGCCCTGGGCCTGAGGCCCCGTCCGGCCGGGCCGGAGCCGCGGCACCGCCATCCCCGGCCCGGGGTGGCGGTGGGCCGTCGCGGGGGATCAGGTCGGCGTGCCGGTCGCCGCCGGGCCGAGGCCGTGGGCGCCCCCGAGGACCCCGCCTCCCGGCCTCCCCGGCCTCCCCGGCCGCTCGCCCCGCCGGGGCGTAGTGGCGCATCCGCTCGTCCTTGCCTCTGGGCCTGAGGCCCCGTCCGGCTGGGTCGCCATCCACCCGCACCGCCACCACCTCCGACGCGCTCGCCCTGGCCGCGGCCGCCGCCCAGCCGTGGGCCGACGTCGTCCTCTCCGGCGCCGCCGCCCTCGGCCAGCTCGCCTCCAGCCTCACCGCGGCCCACCCTGCAGAGCCTCGCCCCCAAAGGCCGGGCCGCCGGGGCCTGCCGGTGCACCCGCTCGTCCCTGCCCTGCCCTGAGCCTGAGCTTGAGTCTGGGCCTGAGGCCCGTGTCGGCCCAGCGGCCCGTTGCGGCGGCGGCGTTGTGGGTGCGCGGGGCTGCGGGCGCCGCCGCTGCCTCGGTCCGGGCGGCCGGGTTTGCCGGGGGCGTGCTGGCGCACCTGCTTGTTCTGCCTCCGGGCCCGAGGGCCCGCCAACCGCAGCCGCGGGGGGATCAGGTCGGTGTGCCGGTCGCCGCCGGGCCGAGGCCGTGGGCGCGCCCGAGGACCCCGCCTCCCGGCCTCCCCGGCCGCCGGACCCGCCGGGGCCTGCCGGCGCACCCGCTCCTCCCTGCCCCGGGCCTGGGGCCCGTCCGGCTGGGTCGCCATCCACCCGCACCGCCACCACCTCCGACGCGCTCGCCCTGGCCGAGGCCGCCGCCCAGCCGTGGGCCGACGTCGTCCTCTCCGGCGCCGCCGCCCTCGGCCAGCTCGCCTCCAGCCTCACCGCGGCCCACCCTGCAGAGCCTCGCCCCCAAAGGCCGGGCCGCCGGGGCCTGCCGGTGCACCCGCTCGTCCCTGCCCTGAGCCTGAGCTTGAGTCTGGGCCTGAGGCCCGTGTCGGCCCAGCGGCCCGTTGCGGCGGCGGCGTTGTGGGTGCGCGGGGCTGCGGGCGCCGCCGCTGCCTCGGTCCGGGCGGCCGGGTTTGCCGGGGGCGTGCTGGCGCACCTGCTTGTTCTGCCTCCGGGCCCGAGGGCCCGCCAACCGCAGCCGCGGGGGGATCAGGTCGGTGTGCCGGTCGCCGCCGGGCCGAGGCCGTGGGCGCGCCCGAGGACCCCGCCTCCCGGCCTCCCCGGCCGCCGGACCCGCCGGGGCGTAGTGGCGCATCCGCTCGTCCTTGCCTCTGGGCCTGAGGCCCCGTCACCCGGGCAGGTCGGTTCGGCGGGTCGCTGAGGTGTCGAGGTGGTGGGCGTGCGGCCGAGGGCGCCGCCGCTCTGGTCGGGGTGGTCGATCCTGCTGGGGTGGAGGCGTACCCGCTCCTCCCTGCCCTGGGCCTGAGGGCCCCGCCGCCCGGACCGGCCGGCTCAGCGGCCCGTCGCCGCCGGGACGAGGTGGTCGAGTCCCCGCGCGCTGCCCGTCGCGGCCTCGGCCGAGCGCGGCAGCATGACGTCCTCGTAGGCGCGGACGGCGGCGTCGAGGTCGGGGCCGGCCGTGAGGGCGTGGGCGAGGTCGGCGCCGTCGAGCATGGCGAGGTTGGCGCCGAGGCCGACCGGGGGCATCAGGTGGGCGGCGTCGCCGAGCAGGGTGAGGCCGGGGACGTGCTGCCAGGTGTGCGGGGCGGGCAGCACGAACAGGGGGCGGTTGACGAAGCCGTGGTCGCTGTCGCGCAGGAGCGAGCGCAGGCTCTCGTCCCAGCCGTCGAACAGTCGGAGCAGGTGGGCGCGTACGGCCGTCCGGTCGGCGAGGTCGACGCCGGCGGCCCGGTGCCAGTCCTGGGGCGCGCGGAAGGCGATGTAGGCGCGGATGTGGCCGTTGCTGTTGCGCTGGGCGACGAGGGAGCGGCCGGTGCCCTTGGCCAGCAGTGACCCGTTGCCGACCAGCCGGGCGAGGTCGGGGTGGCGGGTGTCGCAGTGGTCGAACCCGGTCTCGACGAAGGTGACGCCGGTGTAGCCGGGCACCGCGCCCGACAGGGCCGGTCGCACCCGGGACCAGGCGCCGTCGGCGCCGACCACCAGGTCGAAGTCCTCGGCGGTGCCGTCGGCGAAGTGCAGCCGGGCGGTGCCGTCCGGCTGCGGGGCGACCCGGCTGACGGCGCGGTCCCACCGCACGGTGTCCTGGTCGAGCGAGTCCAGGAGCAGGCCGCGCAGTTGGCCCCGGTCGATCTCCGGCCGGCCGCCGTCGTCGCTGCCGTCGCCGTCGCCGTCGCCGTCGTCGGGGGAGGGCGACTGCTGGTTCAGGCGGGCGCCGGTGGCGGGGTCGAGCACGCGCCACTCGTCGCCCTCGGGGCGGGCGAGGGCGTGGAAGCGTTCGAGCAGGCCCGCCGCGCGCAGGGCGGCCTGGCCGGTGCCGGCGTGCAGGTCGAGGGTGCCGCCCTGGGGGCGGGCGTCGGCGGAGGCCTCGCGTTCGAGGACGGTGACGCGGCGGCCGTGCCGCTGGAGGACGCGGGCGCAGGTGAGGCCGCCGAGGCCGGCCCCGACGATCGCGATGCGGGGTTCACGGGCTGCGGGGTTCACGGGAGTTCCCTCCGGAGGTGGGTGGGCGATGGGTCGCCGAAAAGCCCGGCGACACCACCAAGAAAGCACAGTCACTCAATAAGTGCAATGACTACACTTTCGCAGTGACTTCATGCCGGGATAGAGTGGGACGCGTGACCGAACCGACCGCGCGGACCGAACCGACCGGGCGCCGCGAGCGCAAGAAGGCCCAGACCCGCCAGGCCCTGGCCGACGCCGCCCTCGAACTCTTCCTCGAACACGGCTACGACCAGGTCGGCGTCAAGGACGTCGCCGACCGCGCCGACGTCTCGGTGACCACCCTGTTCAAGCACTTCCCCGGCAAGGAAGCCCTGCTCTTCGACCAGGAGGACGACCTCGAGGCGGCCCTCGTCGCCGCCGTGCGCGAACGCCCCCCGGGCCGCTCGATCCCGCAGGCCCTGCGTGACCACCTCCTCCAGGGCCAGGCCCAGTACGCCGTCCACACCGCGCACCCGCAGTTCGCCGACTTCACCCGCCTCGTCCAGGACACCCCCGCCCTGCGCGACTACGCCCACCGCATGTGGACCCGCCACGAAGCGGCCCTGGCGCAGGCCATCGCCGAAGCCGTCGGCGCACCCGGGGACGACATCGGCTGCGCCGCCCTGGCCCGCTTCGCCCTGGAGGCCCGCAGCCTCATCCTGCGCGCCCCCGACCCGCGCCGGGCCGCCGACGAGGCCTTCGCCCTGCTCGAACACGGCTGGGCCGCCGCCCACCCGGGCAACTGACCCCAGCCGCCGGGCGGTTCAGCCGCCGTGCACCACCTCGTGCTCCCAGGCCTCCCGCGACTGGGTGTGCAGCCGCCAGTAGTGCCCGGCGATGACGTCCGGATCGACGGCCGTGCCCGGCGCGACCGGCCCGGCCACCGTCACGCTCGCCGCATGGACGCCCGCGGCGCCGTACGTCCGGTCCAGCAGCGTCACCAGCGTGCGCACACCGGCCCTGCCGAGGGAGAGGCTCACGTACGCCGGCTCGGGCTCGGGCATGCCGCCGGTCACCAGGATCGTGCCCCGCCCGCGCTCCGCCATCCCCGGCGCGACGTGCGCGGCGGCCGTCAGCGCGCCCACCACGTTGACCGCCCAGGAATCCAGCTGCTCCCGGACGGACAACTCCCCGACGGAGTCCGGCCGGATCAGCGCCGCGTTGTAGACCAGCACGTCCGGCGGCCCCAACTCCTGCGCCAGCCCGTCGAGCGCGGCGCGCAGGGCCGCCTCGTCGGTACTGTCCGCCGTACGCGCCGCGACCGCCCCACCGCCGGCCCCGGCCCGCGCCCGCAGTACGGCCTCGGCGGCGGCCTTCGCCGTCGCCTCGGAACGGGCGACGACCCCGACCGGCAGCCCCTCCCGCGCGAACCGCCGCCCCACCGCCTGCCCGATCCCCGGCCCCGCCCCGATGACCACTGCTCCCGCCATGATGCCCCTCCTCGTTCCGCTGTCCCCGTCACGCCGGGTGAACCCGCACGCGGTACCGGAAGATTGACGACAACCTCCGCCAACGCCCGTTCCCGGCAGCCCCCTCCCGGCCCGCCCCTGCGAACACCCGGGCAGCCACACGTGCATTCCCCCGCCCCACCGGGCGCATCCGGCGCCGGCGGAGCAGGAAGTCGGCAGCCCCGACTTTCCGTGCGGGCGCCGGGCCATCGGGCGGCATGGGCGGTGGTGGGGAGTGGGAAGTCGATGGGTCCGACTTTCTGTGCAGGAACAGGTCGTTGGGTGGGCCTGAGTGGTGGTGGGGAGTTCGGGTCGAGGCCGATGGAGTGGGAAGTCGGCGGGCCCGACTTCTTGTGCGGGCGTCGGGCCGTCGGGCGGCCGAGGCCTGTGCGCCGAGTGAACCCGCGCGCGGTACCGGAAGGTTGACGACAGCCGCCGTCAACGTCCTTTCCCGACAGCCCCTCCGGCCCACCCCTGCGAACACCCGGCAGCCATGCGCGCGTCCTCCGCCCCACGGGCGCATCCGGCACCGGTGGAGCAGGAAGTCGGCGGGCTCGACTTCTTGTGCGGGCGCCGGTCCGCTTGCGGGGGCTGGTGGGGCTGGTGGGGCTGGGTGAGCGGTGGTGGGGGAGTGGGAAGTCGGCGGGCTCGACTTCCTGTGCAGGAACAGGTCGTTGGGTGGGCCTGGGTGCTGGTGGGGAGTCCGGGTCGAGGCCGGTGGAGCGGGAAGTCGGCGGGCCCGACTTCTTGTGCAGGCGTGCGGGCGGCGTGGTGGGGGAGGGTGGCGAGGCTGCCGGGGCGGGAAGTCTGCGCCGGTCGTCGGTCGGTCGAGGCCGGTGGAGTGGGAAGTCGGCGGGCTCGACTTCCTGTGCGGGCGCCGGTCGGCGGGCGGCCGGGGCCGAAGGGGCCTGCCGGGCGGAGCCGTTGTCAGCGCCCGCCCCTACGGTGGGCCGCATGACCTGGCCTTTCGATGTTGCCCCGCCCGTCCCGCTGCCGCCCGGCCGTGCCGTCACCGCCGGGGAGGGGGCGCAGCCGCTGCTGTGGATCAGTGACGCCCCCGCCCCCGTCGGCCTGTGGGCGCAGCTGCACCGGGCCCACCCGCGGAGCGGGCTGTGGCCGCTGCTGCTCAGCCCGTTGAACGACGACGCCGACTACCGCCCCTGGCTGTCCCGGGAGTTGTTCCCGCAGCAGGTCTCCGGCCACGAGTGGTACGACCCCGACGCCCTGCTGCGCACCTGGTGGGAGAACGGTGGTGAGGAGGAGGGGGAACTGTCCGAGGTCCTCGCGCCCTACGGCCCCGCCTGGCCCGGGTGCGCCCCCGCCGTCACCGTCCCCGAGGGTGCGGCCGGCGTGGAGGCCCGGGGGCTGGCCGATGTGCTGCAGTCCGTCAAGGACGTGCGGCTCGGGCTGGTGCGGGCCCGCAGTGGCGCCGAGGCGCTGGCCGTCTGTGGGTGGACCGGCCCGGCCAACCACGAGGGCGACACCGCCAAGATCGCCGCCGTGCTCGCCGACTGGGAACGCCGCTTCGGCGCCCAGCTGGTCGAAGTGGGCTTCGACACCCTGCAGTTGAGCGTCCCGGTGCCACCGGCCACCCCCGCCGAGGCTCTCCCGCTGGCCGCCGAGCACGCCGCCTTCTGCCCCGACCAGATCCACCAGGGCGCCGGCAGTCTCACCGCCTACGCCGAGGAGCTGGTCGGCGCCCACCAGTGGCACTTCTGGTGGGACTGACCGCCGAGGGGATCAGCCGAGGGGATCAGCCGAGGGGATCAGGTGTGCGGGCTGGTCGGGCCGAGGGTGATGACCGGGCCGATGGGGCGGCAGCCGAGGTAGGTGATGGCCTGGCCGGGCGGGCAGGGGGTGTCGGTCCGGACCGGGGCGATGGGCGGCGGGGTCGGTCGGGGCGGGACGGTCCGCTCGGGGGCGGGGGCGGGGGCGGGGGCGGGGGCGGGGGCGGGGGCGGGGGCCTCCTTGCTCGCGGGTGGCTTCGCCGCCTGGGCCTGGGCCGGGGCCGACGGCTGGGGGCGGGCCGGCGAGGGCTTGGTGGGGGCCGGGGCCTGGTGGGTGGTGTCCGGTTCGGGCGCGGCCTCGGTCTCGTCGGCCGCCGGTGCGACCGTGGGCGCCTCGGTCGAGGGCGAGACGGGGGTCGAGACGGAGGTCGAGGCCGAGGGTGCGGTGGTGGGCGAGGCGGAGGGCGCCGAAGGCGAAGCCGACGGCGAGGCAGTCGGCGAGGGGCTCGACGTGGCCACCGCGTCCGGCGCCGCCGGGGCGGCACCCGGCGAACCCGTGAGCAGCACCGCTCCGCCGAGGGCGCACGCCCCCGCCGTGGCGGCGAGGATCCGTCGGCGCCACGGCGTCGTTCTGCCGTCCTGCGGGCCGTCCTCCGTGTTCTCCGGCACCCGTCCCACCCCTCTTCGTGTCGATCAAGTATTCGAGCCGGCCGGATGCTACACGAACCATCAGGGGTGTACGTACGTCACGCCCGCCGATGCCGATGCGTGACTGATTCGCCCGGGCCCGGCCGCGCCCTACCGTCGGAGACATCGACCCACTCCGACGCACACCGGGAGCAGCAGATGTCCGCCTACGCCCTCGCCCAGGTCCACTCCGCCGAGATGTGCCCCGACATCGTCGAGTACCTGGAGCGGATCGACGCCACGCTCGACGGGTTCGGTGGGCGCTTCGTCGTCCACGGGGGCAGGTTCGAGAACCCGGAGGGGAGTTGGGGGCCGCTCGGGCTGATCCTGATCGAGTTCCCGGACTACGAGCGGGCCCGGGCCTGGTACGACTCGCCCGCGTACCGGGAGATCCTGCCGCTGCGCACCCGGCACATGGTGGCCGATGTGATCATCGCCGAGGGGGTGCCGGCCGGGTACCGGGGTGCGGACGGCCTCAAGGAGCACTGACTCAAGAAGCACTGGTTCAAGGAGCGCTGACTCAAGGGGCACTGAGCCCGGAGCGGGCCTATGAGCGCTCGCGCCACCAGGCGACCGTCGCCGCGAGCTGCTCCTCCAGCGGGGTGGCGCGGACGGTGAAGGCGGCCTCGTAGGCGGTGGAGTCCATGACGAAGGGCCGGTCGAACTGGTAGCGGACTTCGCGCAGTTCGCGCAGCAGGGGGGAGAGGAGGCCGCCCACGGCGAGCAGGGCGGGGGAGAGGCGGCGCACCGTGACGGGGCCGGTGCCGGCTTCGGCGGCGAGCTGTTCGAGCATGGTGCGGGCGGGCAGGGCGGGGGTCGTGGGGACGTGCCAGGGGCGGCCCCAGGCGGCTTCCTCGGTGGCGAGTTCGGCCATGGCCCGGGCGACGTCGGGCAGGTAGGTCCAGCTGTGCGGGGTGTCCGGGTCGCCGAGGACGGTGACCGGGCGGCCCGTCAGCAGGGCGGGCAGCGCGCGGGAGGCGAGGTGGCCGCCGTCGGTGACGCCGGGGCCGAAGAAGTCGGAGGCCCGTACCTCGACGGCGCGGATCCGTCCGGCCCGGTGCAGGTCCAGGGCCTGTTCCCAGGCGGCGGCGCGGACACGGCCCTTGGGGCCGGTGGCGGCGAGCGGCAGGTCCTCGGTCATCGGGCCGTCGACCGGGCCGTAGCCGTACAGGTTGCCGAGCATCACCAGGACGGCGCCGCTGTCCTCGGCGGCCGCGCACAGCGAGGAGGCGAGCGCGGGCCACTGCCCGGCCCACTGGGGCAGCGGGGGTGCGGCGCAGCCGTGGATCGCGACGGCGCCGCGCGCGGCCTGGGCCAGCCGTACGGGGTCGCTCGCGTCCAGCGCGAGGTGTTCGACGCCGTCGGCGGGGGCGGCGGGGTGCCCGGTGCGGGTGGCGACCCGGACCTCGTGGCCCTGTTCGGCCAGCAGACGGGCGGTGGCGGCCCCGGCGGGCCCGTATCCGACGACCAGGTGGAAGCTCACCCGCCCACCCTAGGGCCTGTCACCGACAGGTGTGACACGGCGTCGGCCCGGCCTGCGGGGGCCGGCAATTATCAGGTATGGCGATAGCAAAAGAGGATCTATGCTGTCGGGCGTTCAAGATCCCTTCACAGGAAAAACAGGTTTCCCTGCATGAAGCTGCCCCGGGTGTCCGCTGTCGTCGCCGCCGCGGTCCTGGCCCCTGCCGTTCTGTTCCCCTCCTCGGCCTCCGCCGCCCCCCAGCCCGCCGGGGTCTCCGGGCCTGACACCGCCTCCGGCTCCGTGCCGGACGCCGCCGCCGGCAGCGACATCACCCCCGGCGGCGACGTCACCCCCGGCGACGACGGCGTCAACGGCGGCCCGGGCAACAGCAGCGGCCCCGCGACCCCCGACGGGCAGGAGCAGCGCGACCGTGCCGAGATCCAGAAGATCCTGGCCGACAAGAACACCGGCCCCGGAGTGCGCGAGGCGGCCGAGAAGGCGCTGAAGGGCGGCGCCGCCGAGCTGCGGCACTTCCTGGAGATCGAACTGGCCAGGAACCGCGGCGACGACCTGCGGGTGAAGGTCTCCCAGATCATGGACCAGGGCGGCCCGGCCGTGCGCGCGGCGGTCAGCAAGGTGCTGGACGGCGGCGGCAGCGAGGCGGCGCTGCTGAAGTTCCTCGCGGAGGGACTGCCCGCCGCCCAGGCCGAGGACGCGGACCGCGCCGAGGTCCAGAAGATCCTGGCCGACCGGAACACCGGCCCGGGCGTGCGCGAGGCCGCCGAGAAGGCGCTCAAGGGCGGGGCCGCCGAGCTGCGGCACTTCCTGGAGATCGAGCTGCCCAAGACCCGCGCGGACGACAACCGGGTCAAGGTCTCCCAGCTGCTGGCGACCGGCGGGCGCGAGGTGCGCGAGGGCGCGGCCAAGGCGCTGGACGGCAGCGACGCGGACGTCGCGAAGTGGCTCGCGGAGGGCTGGCCCGCCGCCGAGGCCTCGGACAACCGCGTCGCGCTGGTCGTCGCCCTGTCCGACAAGAACACCGGCCCGCACACCATCGAGGCCGGCCGGAAGGCGCTCAGCGGCACCGCGGCCGATGTCGCCCAGTTCCTGCGCGATCTTCCCAAGCTGCGCGCCTCGGACAACCGGGTCAAGGTCTCCCAGCTGATCGAGACCGGCGGCCCGGCCGTGCGCGCCGCCGCGAGCAAGGCGATGGACGGCAGCGACGCCGACATCGCGAAGTTCCTCGCCGAGGGCTGGGCCACCGCCCGCGCCGCGGACGAGGCCGCCGCGAACAAGCCCGCCGACCAGCCCGCCGGGCAGCAGGACCAGGGCGCCCAGCAGCCGCAGACCGTCCAGCCGGCCGCCCTGACCAAGACCGACGGAACCACCACCGGCACCGAGGCCACCACCGGCACCGGCTCGCTCGCCGCCACCGGCACCGACGGCGCCGGCTGGGAGGCCGGCGGCGCCGCCGCGGCCCTCGCCGCGGGCGCGGCGCTGGTCGCGGTCTCCCGCCGCCGCTCCGCCGAGAGCTGACCCCCGGTCGCGTCCCCGGCCGCCGCGTACACCCCACGGCGGCCGGGGACGCGCCGCGTTCCGGGGCGTCAGCGCCCGCGCTCGGCGAGCTTGCGGGCCAGCTGCTCGCGCCACCGCGCCGCGTTGCTGCCGTCCAACTGCCCCTCGAAGGCCCGGTGGGCGGCCGCCACCAGCTCCGTACGGGACCCCGCCGCGCGGTACCCGATCGCGGCGTCGTACACCGCCCACAGCGCGTCCTCGGTGGGGTCGTCCAGGCCCAGGCAGGTCACCACCCCGCGCCCGGCCAGGGCGTCGTCCAGCGCCCCCGCGAAGACCCGCCGCAACCGCTGCTCGTCCGTCACGTCCGCCACCGCTCAGTCCCCGCCGCCCTCGCCGCTGCTGTTGCCGCCCAGGCGCCGCCGCTCGCGCCGCCGTCGCCGGGCGTCGCGCCGCAGCAGCTCGCCCGCGGCGAGCGTCACCGCCGCCACGGCGCGCGCCCAGCGCGGCCCGCCGCGCTCGGCCCACACCACGCACCCGCACCCGGCGAGCACCAGCACCAGCACCACGACCAGCGCCACTCCGACCATGACGGCCCCCTCTGTTCCCTGGCCGGTTCGGCCACGAATCCCTCACTGTGCCAGGATTCCCCTCCGAACACCGAACAAGGACGAGCAAGAGGAGTCACCCGTGGCCCACGCCCGGTTCGCCACCCTGCACACCACCGCGGGCCCGATCCGGCTGGAACTGTTCCCGTTCCACGCCCCGAAGACGGTCCGCAACTTCGTCGAACTCGCCGAGGGCGCCCGGGAGTACACCGACCCGCGGACCGGGGAGCCGGGCAGCGGCCCGTACTACGACGGGACGACGTTCCACCGGGTGGTCAAGGGCTTCATGATCCAGGGCGGCGACCCGACCGGCACCGGCTCCGGCGGGCCGGGCTACGCCTTCGCGGACGAGTTCCACCCAGAGCTGTTCTTCACCAAGCCGTACCTGCTGGCCATGGCCAACTCCGGCCCGGGGACGAACGGTTCGCAGTTCTTCATCACGGTGGGCACCCCGGCCCACCTCAACCGCAAGCACACCATCTTCGGGCAGGTCGCCGACGCGGCCTCCAAGGCCGTGGTGGACGCGATCGCCACCGCCCCCACCGACGGCGAGCGCCCGGTGGAGGACGTGGTGATCACGAAGGTCGAGATCACCCACGCATGACGCCCGGGGCGCCGGCCTTCCCGCCCCGCCCGGTGCGCGGGGTGCGCGCCCGCTACGTCCTCCAGGGCGGCTGCCCGAGCGCCTTCGCGGACGCTGCGGTGGACTTCGAGCCGTGGGAGGAGGGCGTGCGGCTGGAGGTCGCCCGGGGCGCCACCGTGGTCGGCGGGCCGGTGGACGCGGCGGATCTGGCCCGCTACCACGCGGCTCTGGTGGAGGGGGTGCGCGCCGAGCTGGCCGAGCGACTGCCCGGTGCGGCGGTGGCTCTGGCGCTGGTGGTGCACCGCACGGTGGTGCACGCCGTGGACACCAGCGAGTACGCGTACCGCAGGGCCGGGCGGGTGGCGGTGCGCGAGGTGCTCGCCCTTCTGGACGGCGAGGTGCCCGCCCTCCTGGGCTGAGACGTGCCCGCCCTCCCGTGCGGGCACGCGCCGAGCCGCCGCCCGGCGAAGCGCGGGCGGCGGCAAGGGAGTTGACGGGGCGTCAGCTGCAGCTGGTGAAGGTCGAGTCGGTGTTGGCGACGTAGAGGGTGGGGCCGGCGTTCGGGTCCGAGGTGACCGGGACGGTGATGGTGTCGTCGGCCGTCCAGGGGAAGCCGTGGGTGTCGAAGGTCCAGCTGCCGGTGACCTTGCGGGCGATCTCGGCCAGCGTCACCCAGCCGTACTGCTGGGGCGGGACGGAGACCACGACGGCGTTGTTGACGCTCCTGGACCCGTGCCACTCGTTGGTGAAGGACAGCGCCGAGGTGATGGTCGCGGTCAGGGCGGTCGGGGCGCCGCCGGAGATGGTGGAGGTCAGGCTGGTGCCGATGCTGTTGGACCAGCCGCTCTCGTCGGTGACCGAGAAGGACTGCTGGACGGTGCCGGAGGTGTTGTTGAACCAGACCGAGGAGACGCAGGAGCGCGCCAGCGGCGCGGCGGGGGCCTCGCTCCGCACGGCCCAGGAGCAGCTGGAGGTGTCCTTCTCGCACTGCTTGGCGGCGTGGTCGACGGCCAGGTTGCGGGCGGCCGGCGGGAAGCCGGTGGACCACTGCTGGTTGGCGGTGCCGTTGCAGCTGTACTGGTCGGTCCAGGCGTCGTCGTAGTTGCCGCCGAGCAGCAGGTCCAGGCAGGTGTTGTCGCCCTGGTGGCGGATCATGAACGCGTCGTCGGCGTTCGGCACCGGCTGGAAGAACCAGCGCTGGCTGGCCTGCCCGGCGCAGGTCTGCTGGCGCAGTGCGGGGGTGAAGAAGGCCAGGTCGACGCACTTGCCGGTGTCGTTGTTGACGATGGTGAAGGAGTAGTCGGAGGGGTCGACGCTCAGGTGCCAGGACTGGTGGTAGCCGGGCGCGGAGTTGGTGACGATGTAGGCGCCGTCGCCGGTGTTGCCGTTCTGGACGTCGAGTTGGCGGCCGTTGCTGAGCGACTTGATGGTCAGGCACTGCTGCGGTGAGGAACAGGCGGCGCTGACGCCCGGCGTGCCGGCGGCGCCCGCTGTCGAGGGCGCGGCGAGGGCGGGCGCGGCGGCCAGGCCCAGCGCGACGCAGCAGGCCGTCAGGACGGTCGCCAGCAGCCGCAGCCAGGGCGCCGTGCGCGACGCCGGGGTGGGAGTGGAGGGCATGGAGAAGGGGTCCTTTCACGGGGCGTTTCGTAGGGCGTTTCGTAGGGCGTTTCGTAGGGCGTTTCGTAGGGAGGGAGAGGTGAGGCGCGGTCAGGCGGCGGCGAAGGCCGCCTCCAGGCGCGGGACGTAGTCCACGAGGTCCTGCGCCCAGCAGCCCGCGGTGTGGCCGCCGTGGCAGTCGGCGCCCCAGCCGGTGCCGTCGCCGTAGTCGACGTAGCGGTACGGCAGGCCGGCCGCGTCCAGGGCGTCCTTGAAGCGCTTGGCGGTGCCCTCGGCCCAGAACTCCATGTCCCCGGTGTTGCCGTTGCCGTTGCCGGTGTAGACGGCGATGCCGGTGCGGGCCAGCAGGGCCGCGCGGGAGCCGGGGTCGGCGGCGTTCCAGCGCCAGTCGGCGTTGAGCACCGGGTAGGGGCTGCCGAAGACCGCGTCGCTGGAGACGGCGGGGCCGTAGTTCCAGCCGCACGGGTGTCCGTCGCTGGGCCCGGACAGCACGGTGCCGGCGTTGGTGAGCATGGCGACGACGGCGCCGCGGATGATCATCTCGTTGGCCGACAGGTCGTCCGCGCCGGACATGGTGAGCACCTGGCCGAACAGTTCGGGGCGGTCCTGGGCGTAGTGCAGGGCGCCGAAGCCGCCCATGGACAGGCCGCCGACGGCCCGGTGGGCGCGGTCGGTGAGGGTGCGCAGGTTGGCGTCGACGAACGGGACGACCTGGTTCAGGTGGAAGGTCTCCCAGTTCTGCGCCCCGGCGGCGGTGCCCTGGTCGAGCCAGTCGGTGTACCAGCCGCGCAGTCCGCCGTCCGGGATGACGGTGATCATCGACTGGGCGGCGGTCAGGGCGGGGTAGGCCAGCGCCGGGTCGTCCGGGCCGTCGGCGGCGCCGTGCAGGAAGTAGAACACCGGGTAGCGCCGGTCCGGCCGCGCGGCGTAGTCGGCGGGCAGCAGGATGCGGATGGTGTGCGGCCCGGCGACCTGGGGCGTGGTGACGGTGATGACGAAGTTGGTGGCGCTGCCGGTGGCGGCGCCGACCTGGGTGAGCCCGGAGCCGTCGGTCAGCGGCGGCGGCCCGGGCGCCTCGGCGCCCGCCCCGGTCGCAGCGGCGGGCGCCCCGGTCAGGCTGGAGGCGGGCGCGGGGACCGGAGCCGCCGCCGCGGGCGTGCCCGCCGCGGGTGCGGCGAGCGGGAGCAGCAGGGCGGCCAGGGCGGCGAGGGCCGCTCGGGCGCGCCGGAGCCGGGCAGGGGTCATGGGCGTCCTCGTCGTCGGCGGGCCTGTGCGAGACTCAGGGGTCTGTCTGAGCATCGACAACTCTCGCGAGGCGACCCGGCCACCGCCAGAGCGCCAGGCGGCCCACCTGGGCCACTGGCGCAGGTGCGCCACCGTCACCGCCGGTGCCACCGCCGGCGTTGGCGTCACCGTCGGCGCCACCGCCACCGTCGGCGTCACCGTCGGCGTCACCGTCGCTGCCACGGGCAGACACCCCCGGCCCCGCCCGGCGCCGGGGCCGGACGACACGCAACGACACGACACGACACGACACCAGGGGGTGCCCGTGCACGACGTGCTGGATCCCGACAGCGAACGCGGCCGCGTCTACCGCAGCCTGGTCGCCCGGCCCCGCGCCCACCCGCACCAACTCGCCGCCGAGACGGGCCTGGACACGGACACCGTGCTGGCCGTCCTGCGCGACCTCGCCGACGACGGCGCCGCCGTCGCCTTCGACACCACCCGCAGCGCCGACGACCGCGACCACGCCTGGGAGGCCCTGCCCCCCGACCGCGTCGTCGAGGCCGTCCTCCAGCGCGACGCCCTGCGCCAGGCCACCGCCCGCCGGGCCGGCGCCGAACTGGAACGCCTCTACCGCTACGCCCGCCGCGACGCCGGCACCTACGGCCCGCTGGAGGTGGTGGAGGAACCCGCCGAGGTGCTCGCGGCCAGCGACCGCCTCCAGCTGGCGGCCCGTCACCAGGTCCGGGTGATCGACGTGCCGCCCTACTCCGGCAGCCGCACCCACTACCTCGACCAGGAGGAGCTGCAGCGCCGCCGGATGGCCGCGGGCGTGGCGTACCGGGTCATCTACCACGGCGGCGCCTTCGAGGACCCGGTCGCCGGACCGAACATGGCGCGGATGGTCGAGGCCGGGGAACAGGCCCGCACCCTGGCCGAGCCGCCGCTCAAACTCGCCATCGGGGACGAGGACCTGGCCATCGTCACCCTGCCCGCCGACGACCGCGAGGGCGTCGTCTCCCTGCTGATCCGCCCCTCCGGCCTGCTCACCGTCCTGGCCGCGGTCTTCGAGACGCTGTGGCGCCTGGCCGTACCGGCCACCGTGACCGACGTCGACCTGCGCATCGACGACCGCGACCGCCGCATCCTGACCCTGATGGCCTCCGGCGCCACCGACGACGCCATCGCCCGCCGCCTGGGCCTGGGCCGGCGCACCGTGGTGCGCCGGGTCTCCACCCTGCTCGCCCACCTCGGCGCCACCACCCGCTTCCAGGCCGGCGTCCAGGCCGCCCGCCGCGGCTGGCTCTGAACCGGCCCCCACCCGGACGGCCCGGACGACCCGGGAGGCGCTGACGGCCCGGACGGCCCGGACGACTGGGGCGGCGCTGACAGCCCGTACGGCCCGTACGGTACGGACGGCCCGGACGACCCGGGCGGCCCCGGACACCAGGGAAGACGGCGGGGCCGCGGGGCACGATCACCCCGCGGCCCCGCCGCCGTCCGACGCGAGACGCTCAGCAGCCGCCCGCCGGCCGCTCCCGGGCCACCAGGTCGGCCCGCCCGGCCGTGGCGTCCAGCCACACCACCCGGGTGCCCTGGTCGGCGGCCACCGCGTACTGGCCGCCCCGGTCGCAGGAGATCCGCCGCGGCTCGCCGCCCGCCAGCGGCACCTGCCACAGCTTGGGCATCGCGGCGTTGGTCCAGCCACCGGCCGGCTTCGTCGAGGTCAGCTGGTAGCTGACGGCCTGGTCGGAGGCGGTCAGCGTGGCGAACCGGGGGGCCTGCGGGGAGCTCGCGGGCAGCACGTCGACGATCCCCGAGCCGTCCACCGCTCCCGAGCGGATGGTGCTGCGCCCGGCCGGGTCGGCGGGGGTGTCCAGCCACACCAGGCGTCCGCCCGCCAGCAGGGTGGAGGAGGTGCGGCTCGGCCCGGAGCCGGCCGGGGCGTGCGCGGTGTACTGGGCGGTGACCTTCCCGGCGGCGACGGAGTAGACGGTCGGCGCGTTCACCTGCCGGCCGCCGTCCTGCCAGGTCTCGGTCCAGCCGAGCAGGCCGTCGCGCAGGGTCAGGCCGGACAGGCCGTGCCCCGCGGGCAGCGGGAGTTCGACCGCCGGCGCCCCGTCGTGGATCAGGTACAGACGGGTGCGGTGGGCGGCGTCGAGGAGCGCGTAGGCGATGTCCGTCCCGGAGACCTGGAGCCCGTCGAGGCTGTCGGTGGTGCGCAGCAGGCTGCGCACCGGGCCGGCGCCGCTGAGCGGGGCGGTCAGGACCTCCTTGCCCGGGCCGCCGGAGCCGCCCTGGGCCTCCCAGACGGCGGTGGTGCCGTCGGTGGCCGCCCAGCTGTGGAAGCGCCCGTCCTGGGGGCTGAGCCGTACGGGCTTGCCGCGGCCGTCGACGGTGCCGGTGTACAGCCCGTTGCCGTCGGGCCCGTTGGTCAGGATCACCCAGTGCCCGTTGGCGGCGACCGGGCTGGACATGCTGTTGGGGATGTCCGTCAGCAGGGTGCGGGCGTCCGTGCCGAGCCGCTGCTGCCAGCCGGCCCGGATCCCGTGGGCGTCGAACGCGGCGGCGACGGCGCGCAGTTGGCGGGCGTCCAGGCCCTGGGCGCGGCCGGCGGCCAGCACCGCGTTGCGCCCGGCGAGGAAGTCGTCGGTGGGGGTGAGGTAGTCGGCGAGGGCGTGGTAGACGACCCGGTCGGCGGTGAGCGGGTCGAGGGTGCGCCGCACGTCCCACAGGGCGCCGCCGAAGATGGTGGAGTTCAGGTGCACCCCGCCCGAGTCGACGTCCAGGGTGCCCAGGTAGTCCTTCGTGGTGGTGTGGTGGTCGTCCAGGCGGCGGTCCGCGCACTCCTGCGGGGTGCCGGTGCGGCACAGGGACTCGCCCAGCAGCGGGGCGGTGGGGTCGTCCATGGACACGCCGCGGGCGGTGACCTCGATGGCGTTGCCGAAGTAGTCGGCGAGGGCCTCGTTCATGGCGCCGGACTGGCCGAAGTAGACCAGGCGCGCGGTGTGGCTGATGACGGCGTGGGTCATCTCGTGCCCGGAGACGTCCAGGGCGGCGGAGAAGGGGTAGCGGCCGGGGAGGGCGCCGTAGACCATCTTCTGGCCGTCCCAGAACGCGTTGGCGAACGGGCCGCCGTGGTCGCTGACGTTGACCACGGAGACGATCGGCCCGCCCTGGCCGTCCAGGCCGTCGCGGCCGAGCCGGTCGCGGTAGAAGTCGTACACGATCCCGGCGTTGACGTGGGCGTCGGTGGCGCCGTCGTCGCCGGTGGCGGCGGGGAAGTCGGGGGTGGGGGAGGAGGCGGGGACGGCGTCGGCCGGGACGGTGCCGTCGAAGTCGCCCGCGTCGAAGTCGCCCGCGTCGCGGCCGGCCGCGTCGTAGGTGGTGATGGTGGCGGGGCGGGTGAGGTCGGTGAGCTGGTAGGTGCCGTCGGGGCGCTTGGCGATGTGCAGCGCGGTGGCGCGGCCGTGGGCGTCGGGGGCGGTGCCGTCGGCGGGCTGGAGGCCGTCGGCGGGGGCCTGCGCGGCCTTCCGGTCGGAGGTCGGGCCGTTCGCCGGGCTGTTCGCCGGGCCGCTCGCTCGGCCGTTCGCCGGGCGGGGTGCGCGGGCGTCGTGGGCGAGGGCGACGGTGCCGGCGGTGGCGTCCACGTACACCTCGCGGGCGGCGCCGCCGTCCGCGGGGCGCACGGTGTAGTGCTCGGTCAGACGGCCGGGGCCGCCGGGCAGCACGACCGCGCCGAGGTCCTCGGCGGTGGCGCCGGTGCGCTGCTGGGGGTCGGCCAGCGAGTCGATCGCGGTGCGGCGCAGCGCCTCGGCCGGGACGGCGGGGGTGGTGGGGGCGGTCAGGCCGGTGAAGTAGCGCCCGCCCGCCGACTCGACCTTCTGGCCGGCGCCCTGCCCGGTCAGGTGCACCAGGTACTGGCCGCCGAGGACGGGGACCCCGTCGTGGCGCTGCTCGAACCTGACGGTGCGCCGGCCGTCCGGGCCGGGGGTGGAGGCGAGTTCGGTCAGCTCGCCGGTGTCGATGCGGTAGCGCTCGGGATGGGCCGCCAGGTGGGCCCGGGCGGCCTGGACCGGGTCGCCGGGGGCGGGCTCGTCCAGGCCGGTCACCAGCTGTGGCGTGGCGGTGTCCTGACCCGCCACCAGGGCGGGCACCGGGTCGGCGTCCGCGCTCAGCGTCAGGGTCGGGGCCGGGGCCGTGCTCGGGGCCGGGGCGGCCAGGGCGGTCGGCGCGGTCAGGGCCAGCGCCACCGTGGTGGCGGCGACGGCCAACGCGCGGGCGGTAAGCGGATGTTGGGGCACGGCGGTCCTCTCGCGTGCGGGTACGGGGGTGCGACGGCGCAGGGCGTCGCGTCGCAGCCCCCACAATAGGCAGTCAGGCGACATATGTCGATGGACTGTCTATCTCGGGCCCGTTCCGTGCGGACTCCCAACCCCCTCAACGTCCGTACGCGAGCGGCCCGTTCAGGACGCCGTCGCCCGGCGCCAGCGCTCCCGCAGGTCCTCGGCCGTCCAGCGGCCCAGGAACACCGCGCCGTACGCGGCGAACGGGACGGGCAGGGCGAACAGCGGCACCGACAGCCAGCTCGGCCGCCCGGTGCTCATCCGCCCCCGGTCGTCCAGCCACACCGTGATCCGGTGGCCCTCCGGGTACGGGCCCTCCGGCCGCTCCGCGCTGAACTCCCGCCCGTCCACGCTCCAGTGGAAGGTGCAGGCGTACGTCTTCGCGCCCAGGCCGTTGCCCTCCCCGCCCGGCTCCTGGCCGCTCACCCGGCAGCCCGTCACCAGGGCCGTCGTGCTGCGCGGATGGCTCAGCCGCTCCCGCACGGTGCCGGCGACCTGCGCCGCCAGGAACACCGCGACCAGCGTCAGCAGCAGGAACCCCGCCGCCCGGATGCCCGTCCCGCGCAGCCGCTCCGGGCCGCACCGGCGCACCGGGAGCCAGGCCGCCACCCCCGCCACCGCCGCGCCGGCGCACAGCCACCACAGCCACCCGGGCACCGGATCGTCCTGCGACCACGCCCACAGCGCGACCGAGCCCGCGAGCGCCAGCGTCACCACCGCCGCCGCGGTCACCGCGAGGTACCGCCGCTCGAAGTGCCGCTCCTCGAATCCCGTCCCGCTCAACCCCGCCCCCCGACGTCACGGGCCGCCACCGGCCCCCACCCGATCATCGGACCGCCCGGGCCGCCCTGACCAGGCTTCCCCCCAGCGGTGACAAGGCCGCGACATCGTCACGGCGGGCCCGGCGCCGGGGTTCGGTTCCACCCGGGCGCGCCGCGGCCCCGCGGGCTGAGCCGCGGGGCCGGTGGTCTCAACTCCCTTGCCGGGCCGGGGACTCTTCCTCGGCCCTGGCCACCCACTCCGGCAGCGGTTCGCGCCCGGCGAGCCACTGGGCGGTGTCGCCGCCCAGGCCGGTACGGGCGGCGACCACTCCGCCGGTGATGGCGCAGGTGGTGTCGACGTCGCCCAGGCCCTCGGCGGTGGTCCACAGGGCGTCGGTCAGGCTGTCCAGGTGGTGGGCGGCCGACCACAGGGCGAAGGGCACGGTGTCGCCGGCCCGTACGCGCTGCCCGTTGCCGAGCAGGTCCGCCGCCCGCCAGGGCTCGGTGTCCGGGGCCAGTTCGGCGGCCCGGGCCAGCCCGTCGCGCACCGGCCCGGGCGGGGTGCGCCCGGCCACCTCGGCCAGCAGGGCGGCGCCGGCCGGGGCCTGAGCCTCCGTCGCCGCGCCGGCGCCCTCGCGGCCGCGGGCGGCGAGCGCGGCCGCCAGGGCCACGGCCACCGCCCCGGCGATCCCCTCGGGGTGGGCGTGGGTCACCTCGGCCGACAGCGCGGCCTGTTCCGCCGCCTCGTCCAGGTCCGCGGCGAACCAGGCCCCCAGCGGCGCCACCCGCATCGCCGCGCCGTTGCCCAGGCTGCCCTGGCCGTCGAACAGCTTGCGCGACTCGGCGCGCCAACTCGACGGCCGGTCGGCCAGTTTGGGCAGCAACAGACTCATCCCGTTGCCGTAGCCGCGGTACGCGTCGGCCAGGTACGTCGCCCCGAAGGCCTGCGCCAGCCGCTCCTGGTGCACCGCCTCGTACGCGGTGAGGACGCCGTACACCGACAGCGCCATCGCCGTGTCGTCGGTCCAGTGCCACGGGGTCTCCGGCGGCACCCGCCGGGCCCGGATCTGGGTGAACGCTACCTTCGGCGTGCGGAACAGCGGGAACCACCGCTCCCCGAAACCGTCCCCGAGCTGGGGCGTGTCTTCTGACTCCCGTCTGCGGGGCGACGCCGGGGCACGCACCTCGCCGCGTTGTCGTCGGTCGCCAATGCGCTGCATTGGGCTCCCTCCTCCGCCTTGCGATGCACGCACCCCAACGCCGCCCCGCCCGCCCTCCGGGCGAACGACGGGAGTCAGAAGACACGCCCCGGGCCCTCCAACGCGTCACGTGCTGCCGAATACGTCATCCCCGCATCCTCGCACCGCCCCGCCGGGCACGGGCAGAGCCCCCGGCGGGGGGTCAGTCGGCCGTGACCGGGAGCAGGCCGCGCTCGCCGAAGACCTTCTTGGCGACGAAGGTGGCGTTCAGCGCCTTGGGGAAGCCGCAGTAGCCGACCGCGTGCAGCAGCGCCTCGGTGACCTCGGTGGGCGTCAGGCCGACGTTGAGGGCCGCGTTGATGTGGACCTCCAGCTGCGGCTCGCAGCCGCCGAGCGCGGTGAGCATCCCCAGGGTCACCAACTGGCGGTCGCGCGGGGCGAGTTCGGGGCGGCTGTAGATCTCGCCGAAGCCCCAGGCCACGACCTGGTGGGCCAGCTCGGGATTGATGTCGGCCAGCGCGTCCACCACCCGCTGCCCGCCCTCGCCGTTGACCCGGGTGAGCACCTCCATGCCCCGCTCGAACCGCTCCTGCCGCTGCCCGGCCTCGTTTCCGGAAACACCCATGGCGCCTGTCCTCTCCTCGTGCTGTTCTCCGTGTCGCGGCCCGGACCGTCCGGCCCGTGACCACGGGAAGAACCGTAGGACTTGGAGTGCGCTCCAACTCAAGCCCGACCCGCACGACACGTCGTCAGGGCGGCGGCGTCCACCCGAGCGGGGCCGGCGCGGCCGCCGGTTGCGGTTGGATCACGGACTGTCCGATTCATCGGGCATTGGACGGGAGTGTGGTGATTGTTTTCATTGGCATGAATGTCATCGAACTCTCATACTGCCTGCTGAGACACGTGATGGGCGGTCCGGAAAGTCGCCGGGGGGCGGATTTCCGACAGTGGCCCGCGTGCGGGATTTCCGAATTCTTTTCCCTTGGGGGAGTGCTTTGTCCGCGCCCGAGAACGCGAGCGCCGCGTTCACCGATCCACCGCCGCCGCCCGCTGCCGCGCCGGAGGCAGCTGCCGTGCCCGAAGCCGCGCCCGAAGCCGCGTCCGATCTGACGGCGACTCCGGCCCAGGCTTCTCAGGCCCAGGCCCAGGCCCAGGCCCAGGCCGCGCGGCGGCTGCCGCGCGCCCTCGGCGTCGCGCTGGCCACCGCCGGGCTGCTCGCCGTCACGGCGGCCAGCGCCGCGGTGACCGTCGCGGTCGGCAAGCCGGACGGCCGTCCGGCCGCCGCGCCCGCGCCGCGTGCCACCGCCCCGGCGAGCGCGAGCGCGAACGCCGGCGCGAGTACGAGCGCGAGCGCGACGCCGTCCGCCGTGCCCGTCCCGGTGCCCACCGCCGTGCCGAGCCAGCCCGCCCCGGCCAGCACCGTCAAGGGCACGGTCAACGGCGGCAAGCACGAGGGCGACCTGCGCTACTTCCTGCTCCCGATCCCGGCCGGCGGCGAGTCCTACGGGCCCGCGGACGGAATGCCGATGACCCGCGACGACGTCTCCGAGATGTTCGGCAAGCCGGACGACATCGACACCATCCTCAACCGGCTCGGCTACCGGGACGGCGCCGCGCGCACCTACCGCACGGCCGACGGCACGGCCGAAGTCACCGTCACCCTGCTGCACTTCGGCTCCGCCGATCTGGCGAGCAGGTTCGTCCAGGGCTACACCGTCAAGTCGCAGGAGTCGATCGACATCGACGGCGACCCCAACGCCCACGGCTTCCGCCGCAAGCCCAAGAACGAGGCCTACACCGGCTCGATGACCGGCATCTCCAGCCAGGGCGACGTCCAGTACACCGTCGACGTCGAGGTCAAGGGCACGCCGGACAAGGCGCTGCTGAACGACCTGATGAAGCGCCAGCGCGAGTGGCTCGCCTCCGGCGGCTGAGCCCGCGCCCGCCCCACGACGTCGCCCTCCCCTCCTCCTCCGGAGCCACCCA
This sequence comes from Kitasatospora sp. NPDC030952, assembly GCF_055571335.1. Taxonomy (NCBI): domain Bacteria; kingdom Bacillati; phylum Actinomycetota; class Actinomycetes; order Kitasatosporales; family Streptomycetaceae; genus Kitasatospora; species Kitasatospora sp. NPDC030952. The sequence goes on along the minus strand of NZ_JBVIFM010000015.1, from coordinate 51,368 downwards.
CATGACCACCGAACCACCTCTGCCCCCGGTGCCACCCGCACCGCCCGCGCCCCCGGTCCCGCCCGTGCCCCCGGTCCCGGCCGAGCCGTCCGTACCGCCGGTCCCACCGGTGCCGCCCGTCCCGGGCGCGCCCGACTGGTCGGCCGACGCCGCAGGGTCGGCCGACGCCGCAGGGCAGACCGGGGAGCCGGACCTCCTGTCCGCCGGCCCCGACCCCGCGCCCCGCGCCCCGCGCCGGCCCCGACCGGTGCTGCTGTCCGTCTGCGCCCTGGTCGTGGGCGCGCTGGCCGGCGGCGGCGTCGGCTACGCGATCCAGGCCCAGCGCCCGCCCACGCCGCTGCCGCCGCTCCAGGTGGCCCTGCCGGCCTACCCGGCCGAGCGGGTCGACCCGGTCGCCCTGGCCGCCGAGCAGCCCGGGCCGCCGGCCGTCGAGGGCGACCTGCGCAAGCTGCTGATCAGCGCCCCCGACGGCACCTCCGCCTGGGGCGACTTCCCGAACAAGCCGAGCTGGATGTCGATCGGCGAACTCGCCGAGCGCAACGGCGACGCGGCCTACTTCTTCAAGGACCTGGCCAGGTCCGGCTTCCGGCGCGCCGCCGAGGTGGACTGGCAGAAGGACGGCGTCCGCTACCGCGTCATGCTCACCCAGTACACGCCCGAGAACCTCGACAAGGCCGCCGCCTTCCACGGGCAGCCCTTCGCCGACGACGCCAACGGCGGCTACCGGGTGGAGAGCGAGCCCAGCCGCTGGGCCGACAGCAACGACCAGTACTACTACGGGCAGGCCGCCTCCCAGCGCGGCACGGTGCTGATGACCGTGGAGGTCTTCAGCCCCAAGCCGGTGGACTCCGCCGACCTCAAGGCCCTCGCCAAGCAGCAGTGGGAGAAGCTGGCATGACCGACGACTCCATGACCACCACCCCGGTCACCCCGGTCACCCCGACGGCGCCGGCCGCGCCGACCGAGCCGGAGACCCCGGCCGCCCCGGCGAACCCCGAACCGGCCGTGCCCACCGCCGAGTTCAGCCCCGAGGGCGCCCCCGCCGCACCCGCACCCGCGCCCGCCCCCGCCGCACCCGCACCCGCCTCCCGCCGCCTGCTGCGCGCGGGCGCCGCGACCGTCGCCGCCGCCCTGGTCGGCGTGGTCATCGGCGTCGGCATCATCAAGACCCAGTACGACGACCCGGCCCCGGCCACCGCCGCCGGCCCCACCGGCGCCCCCGCCCCGACCGCCACCCCCACGCCCTACGGCGCCAAGTCCAACGGCAGCCACTTCGGCTCGCTGCGCGACCTGCTGCTGCCCGTCCCGGCCGGCTACGCACCGGGCCCCGACGACGGCGGCTACGGCAACGACACCGAACTCGGCGCCGGTCAGCTGTCCGACGAGATGGACGCCGACCTCCAGCAGATCCCCAAGGACAAGCGCGACAAGCTCCGCTCCTACTGGGAGGGCCTGCACGTCAAGGGCAGCGGCGTGCGGACCTACCGCAACGAGGACGACAACCTGGTGGTCGGGCTGCGGCTGCGCCAGTTCAACCAGCAGGAGGTGCAGCGGATCAACGAGTACACGGCGGTGTTCACCGGCGACACCGGCATCTTCCGCTCCGGCCCGCAGGTCCCCGGCCACCCGGAGGCGCACTGCTACCTGATGCCCGCGCCGCCGTCCGCGCCGATCGACTACCTGGAGTGCTCGGCCGCCGAGGGCGACCTCCTGGTGATCATGAGCGCCGAGGGCGTGGCCCCGCTGCCCAAGGACAAGATCGTCGCCCTCTTCACCATGCAGCTCGACCGCCTTGCCAGCCCCGGAGCCTCCGTATGACCGACCACGCCGCCGCGCCGCAGCCGCCCGACCGGGCCCCCGACGCCGCACCCGCCGACAGCCCCTGGGCCGCCGTCACCCTCGACGACCCGCAGCCCGACGACCCGCAGACCGACACCGCCCCGGCCCCCACGACGGCGGAGACCCCCGAGGAGCAGGCCGCCCGGCGCACCCGCCGCCGCAAGGCCGCGGTGCGCTGGGGCTGCGCCGTCCTGGTCTTCGCCCTGGCCAGCACCGGCACTGCGCTGGCCGTCACCGCCCCCGACCGCACCGACGTCCCCGGGCTGGCCACCGCGAACGACGGCCGCTACACCTTCCCGCCGCTGGCGCTGCCGCCGCTGCCCTCGGGCAAGGCCGCGCCGAACCTGAAGGACAAGGGCGACGGCAAGGGCCTCCACCAGGCCGACCTGCGCTACCTGCTGCTGCCCGCGCCCAAGGAGGCCGGCGGCTCGGTGAACCCGCCGCTCTTCCCGGCCCCGACGGCGACGGGCTCCGCCACGGCCACGGCCTCCGACGCCCCCTCGGCGAGCCCGACCGCAGGCGCCACCGCAGGCGCCACCGCCACCGCCTCGCCGTCCGGATCCGCCACACCGTCCGCCTCGGCGGCCCCCGGCGGGACGGCCCCGGCGCACTGGGTGTCCTGCGAGGCGATCCTCGGTGACCTGCAGAACCCGGCCCGGCTGCACGCCCTGCTGTTGCAGAACGTGTGCCGGGCGGCCACCGTGCGGGAGTGGACCGCCTCCGACGGCACCACCACCCGGATCCGGCTGCTGAGCTTCGGCTCCTCGGCCGAGGCCTGGGACACCTTCTCCCGGATGCGTTCGGAGATCCAGCTCAAGGCCGCGCCCGACGCGAGGACCGCGCCCTCCTCGGCCGACAGGGAGCTGCCCGACGGTGTCGAGGTGACCCGCAAGGAGTCCCGGGAGACCGTCGGCAAGGACGTGCCGACGACCAGGCTGGCGTACGTGTCGGCCTCCGACGTGGTGGCCGTCGTCACCATGACCAACCCCCGCGGGGTCCCCGCCACGGCCTTCCGCCAGGTGGTCGACCTCCAGTCCGACCTGCTGGCCTGACCGGCCGTCACCGGAAGGGCCGGCCGCCGCAAGGGCCCCTCACCCCTCCACGGGGGTGAGGGGCCCTGTCGTGTGCCCGGCGGGACGCCCGACGGGAGGTCAGGCCGGGAGGTCAGGCCGGGCCGGGCGTCGGGCCGGGCGTCGGGACGATCCACAGCTCGGCGGGCCCGTTTATGATCACGGACTCGAGCCGGGCCGGCGCCGGCCGGGACGGGTCGAGCACGGTGTCGGGGTGGGCGCCGAAGAGGCCGGCCAGGGCGACTTCGGCCTCCAGCCGGGCCAGCGGCGCGCCGAGGCAGAAGTGCGGGCCGTGGCCGAAGGCCAGGTGCTCCTTGTCGGGGCGGGCCGGGTCGAAGTCGTCCGGGTGGTCGGGGTGGACCTGCGGGTCGCGGCCGGCCGCGCCGAAGCCGACCAGGATCGGCTCGCCGCGGCGGATGACCACGCCCTCGCCGAGGTCGATGTCCTCCAGCGGGTAGCGCAGCGGGATGTGCATCACCGGGCTCTCGTGGCGCAGCGTCTCCTCGATGACGTCCTCCCAGCTCAGCGCGCCCGCGCGGACCCCGGCCAGGTGTCGGGGGTGGGTGAGCAGGGCCTGGACGGCGCTGGTGATGAGGTTGACGGCGGTCTCGTACCCGGCGCCGAGCATCAGGAAGAGGGTGTCGCGGGACTCCTCCTCGGTGCGGCCGGTGTCGCCGCCGGTGCTGACGGCGGCCACGTCGCTGGCCAGGTCGGGCCCGGGCTCGCGGCGTTTGAGTGCGAGCAGTTCGGTGAGCACCACGTTGATCTCGGCGCGGGAGGCGGTCATCTGCTCGTTCGCCGCCGTGGTGGTCAGCAGGGCGTCCATCGCCCGGCCGATCCGGGGCCGCAGGTCGGCGGGGACGCCGAAGAGGTCGCAGATGACCGTCATGGTCAGCGGGAGGGACAGGGCCCGGCGCACGTCCACGGCCTCGCCGGGGGCGAGGGCGCCGAACGCGCCGACGAGGGCGGCGGTGGTGGCCGCGATCCGGGGCCGCAGCGCGGACACCCGGCGGGGGGAGAAGGAGGGCGCCATCCGGCGCCGGGCGGAGCGGTGGTGGTCGCCGTAGAGGTTGAAGAAGTTCTCCTGGAAGGCGATCGGGCCCATCGGCCAGCCCTCGGGCACCGCGGCCAGGCCGGGCCAGTGCCGGCGCGGGTCGCGGGAGATCCGGGGATCGGAGGTGAGGGCGCGGATCACCGAGCTGCGGGTGACGGACCAGGCGATGACGCCGTCGGGGAGTTCGACCCGTACGGCGGGTCCGGCGCAGCGCAGCCGCGCGTTCTGCTGGTGGAGGGCCCGGGCGGTCATGTCGAGCACCGGGCAGTGGGGGTCGTCCGGAGCCATGGCGTTGCTCCTCGGGGTCTCGCGGGATCTCTCGTGATCTTTCGGGGCCTTTCGGGATCTTTCGGGGCCGTCCCGGTGGGCGGTGCCGCGGCGCGGCTCACCGCGTCCGTGGCCTGTGCTCCCGTTGTAGAGGGGTGGGCGGTGGCCGTCAACGGTCCGTCACCGACGGTCACCGCAACGGCCCCACCGGCCCCGTCGGCTCGCCCCGTCGCAGGGCAGTGACGAAACGGTGACAGATCCCTGATCAATCCCATGCACAATCCGGTGCTCCGCGGACTTACGATCATCGGCGCCCGGTGACCACACCGCCGGGTCACCACGTATGGGGGATCAACGCATGAGCACACCAGCACCAGGCGGTTTCGGGGTCAACCACGCCGCGCTGGACAAGGCGCACGCCACGCTGACCAACCTGGCCCACGACTGCCCCGGTGCGGGCGCGGTCGCCGACGACGCCACCGGGACGGCGGTCACCGGCCTCAAGGGCTGGGACAGCTCCGGCGCGCTGAAGGACTCGCTGGACGAATGGCACCAGCAGGTCAAGGCGCTGACCGGGCGCCTGAACGCCAACGCCGCCGCGATGCAGGGCACCGGGGCCAACTACCTCAGTGCCAACCAGGCCGTCGCCCAGTCCCTCCAGGTGCAGTGATCATGCTCGGATACGAAGACGTCATCAACGCCAACATCGACGCGCTGACCACCGCCGCCACCCAGTGGCGCGCGATGGCCACCCGCTTCCACACCATGCAGACCACCATGGAGCAGGACGTCCTGGGCGGCAGCGGCCAGGGCAACGGCATCGGCGGCAACGGCCTGTTCCCCGGCGGCAACGGCCTCACCGGCGGCGGCCCCTGGTGGACCGGCAACACGGCGAACCTGGCCAACACCGCCCTGCTGGCCACCAAGGGCCAGATCGTCGACGCCCAGACCGAGGCCAACGCGATGGCCTCGCTGCTCGACGAGGCGCACACCGACTTCGCCGCCGCGCAGAAGCAGACCCGCGACGCCGCCGACGGCGCGGTCAAGGACGGCTTCAAGGTCACCGGCACCGGCACCGCCGTGTTCGACGAGAGCACCCTCGACCCGGCGACCCGCCAGGCGCTGCACCACGACCCGGAGGGCCGGCAGTCCTACCAGGACGCGGCCGACAAGTGGACCAAGGCGATCACCGCCGGCGTCCAGGCCGCCACCCGCGCCGACCAGCGCATCGCCGCCGCGCTGCGCGGCGCCTCCAAGGCCGGCAACCCGCTGGACCTCACCTTCAACGGCCAGGCGGTGGGCGGCGGCGACGCCGGCGACGCCCAGCGCGCCGCAGACCTCGCCATCCACCTGGACAGCCTCACCCCCGAGCAGCTCACCCAGCTGCAGGACCTGATGAAGGACAAGGCGGACCACCCCGCCTTCTCCCAGGGCCTGCTGGACCGGCTCGGCCCCGACGGCCTGTTGAAGCTCGCCCAGCAGCTGAACAGCCCCGGCGGCGACAAGAAGGCCGCCTACACCGACCTGCAGGGCGGCCTCACCCACGCGGTGGCCTCCGCCACCCAGGACACCAACACCGACTTCTACCGCCGCTGGCGCCAGAGCATGAAGGACGCCGGCTACAAGAACTACGGCTCCAACACCGATCCGGTGTACGGCTACCAGGTCCTCACCACCCTGATGACCAAGGGCGACGGCAAGTACTCCGCCGGGATGCTGGGCGACCTCGCCGACGACATCACCGCGACGGAGAAGGCCCACCCCGACGCCTGGAGCTACAAGGCCGGCCACACCGGCGACGCGCTGGGCGCCGACCCGCTGGACAACGTGCTCGCCATCATGGGCCGCGAACCCGACGCCGCCACCGCCTACCTGGACCCGAACGCGAACGGCGGCAACCAGCACCTGCACTACCTGCTCAAGGACCGCAAGTGGCCGGACGGCTGGGTCAGTTCGATGGCCGGCCCGTTCAAGATGCCCGACCCGCTGTCCCAGAGCGGCCTGGGCGCGGCCCTGGAGGCCGCCACCACCGGCCAGCCGGCCGGCGCCCCGCACACCGGCCACCACACCGAGGCCCAGGCCCGGATCATGCACGACACCGTCACCACCCTGGACGAGGGCCAGGGCGGCAACAAGGTCAACGCCAACCTGCGCCAGCCGCTGGCCAACGCCCTGGCCGACTACACCAACGACAGCCACGAGATCTTCAACGGCCGCAACTCCCAGTACATGGACCACGGCAGCGCGGTGTGGACCGACGCCAACGGCACGGTGCACATGGGCGTCGGCGAGGACAGCCTGGTGCGGGTGATGCGCGGACTGTCCGACAACCCCGACGCCTACGCCACCCTGCACCAGGCCGAGAGCGCCAGGATCGCCCAGGAACTGTCCTCGCTGGGGCCCAACCCCTCGCAGAACGACATCCAGGACGTCATGAACAAGGGCGCCGCGAGCCTCGGCGTCTACGACGCGATCCGCGCCGACGTCGCCATGGGCCAGCGCGACGACGCCAACCTCCAGGCCGACTGGAAGGCCAAGGTCGCCTACCACGTGGTCGGCGCCCCGCTGACCCCCATCCCGTGGGTCGGCGACAGCGCCCAGCGCCTGGTCGACACCTGGGCCTGGGAGTGGGACAACCAGATGAAGGACCACAACAACAGCGTCGCCAACGCCAAGATCTCCGACACCTACCTGGACGCCAACAACGAGATGACCCACCTGGTCAGCGGCTGGGCCAAGGACCGCGGCATGGACCCGGACAGCAGCATGATCCACGTCGTCGAGGACGGCTCCCACGACCGCCGCTCCACCAGCGCCACCACCGCCGGGCACTTCCTCGGCCGCGGCAACTCCTGACGCACCGTCAACTGCCAGCCGCAGCCGCCTGTTTCGGGCGGCTGCGGCCGTCCGCCGAACTGCGCGCCGACGCCCGGCCCCCGGCCCCGCCCGGGGGTCGGGCGGGGTCGGGCGCCGTCAGGCGCGGTGGTACTGGACGGGGGAGTGGACCTCGCCGCCGAGGGCGCCGGCCGCGTGGCGGGCCCAGAACGGGTCGCGCAGCAGCTCGCGGCCGATCAGCACGGCGTCGGCGCGCCCGTCGGTGAGGATCCGCTGGGCCTGGGCCGGGTCGGTGATCAGCCCGACGGCCGCCACCGGCAGGCCGGTCTGGTCGCGGACCGCTTCGGCGAAGGGCACCTGGAAGCCGGGCGCGGCCTCGATCCGGGCGTCGGGGACCAGGCCGCCGGTGGAGACGTCCAGCAGGTCCACGCCGTGGGCTTGGAGCTCCTTGGCGAGGCGGACGGTGTCCTGGGAGGTCCAGCCCTCGCGGCCGTCCTCGGGGTTCTCGGTGAGCCAGTCGGTGGCGGAGACCCGGAAGAACAGCGGCAGTTCCTCGGGCCACACCGCGCGCACCGCGTCGACGACCTCCAGGGCGAAGCGGATCCGGCCCTCGAAGGAGCCGCCGTAGGCGTCGGTGCGGCGGTTGCTCTGCGGGGAGAGGAACTGGTGGATCAGGTAGCCGTGGGCGCCGTGGAGTTCGACGGCCTGGAACCCGGCCGCCAGCGCGCGCCGGGCCGCGTCGGCGAACTGCCGCACGATGACGCCGATCTGATCGACCGTCAGCTCGTCGGGGGTGGTGTGCTCGGGGGAGAAGGCCAGCGCGCTGGGGGCGACCGGGGTCCAGCCGTGCTCCTCCTCGGGGCTCAGGGCGCGCCCGCGCTCGACCCAGGGCCGCTCGGTGGAGGCCTTGCGCCCGGCGTGGCCGAGCTGGATGGCCGGGACGGTGCCCTGCTCCTTGAGGAAGGCGGTGATCCGGCGGAACGCCTCGGTCTGGGTGTCGTTCCACAGCCCGAGGTCGTACGGGCTGATCCGCCCCTCGGGGCTGACCGCGGTGGCCTCCACGATGATCAGCCCGGTGCCGCCGGCGGCCCGCGCCGCCAGGTGGGTGTAGTGCCACTCGTCGGGCACCCCGGCGCGCTCCCCGGCCGGCGCGGCGCTGTACTGGCACATCGGCGGCATCCAGACCCGGTTGGGGGCGGTCACGTCCCGCAGGGTGAACGGGGTGAAGAGGGTGCTGCTCATGTGGGACTCCCGTGAGGTCGGCAACGCCAGGGCACAGGCGCTTGCTGATGCGCTCTATCTGTCTAAACAATAGTTGCACGGGACGATACTTTCAATGGGCGGCGAAACCCGTTGGCGCCCCTTCGGCCGGACCGCGATACTCGCCCGTCGGCACGGGGACGCGGGGGCACGAGGCACCAGGCGCGGGGGCACGGGGCCGGGGGAGCGGGCGGGCGTGGAGGTCTTCGAGTGCAAGGGGTGCGGCACCGCACTGACCGGGCCGCTGTCCCGGGTCCCGTACCCGGTCTACGGCGGCCTCTCCTACGGCAACGGGGTGTCCATGCCGGTCCTGATGGAGGCGGGCACCTACGGCGTCGACGAGGGCCCCGACGGGCAGTTCCGCTCGATCGTCATCGCCCCCGGCGACACCCACGGCACCGACCTGGTCCAGCGGCGTGAACTCGGCGCCTGCTGCGGCATCGACGGCCGCTACGGCCCGAACCTCACCTGCGCCGGCTGCGGCCGGAAGGTGGCCACCAGGATCGACGACTGTTCGCTGTGGCAGGCCACCTGGCTGGAGCCCGCCGCCGTGCGCCCGGCCCCGGCGGGCCCGGACCGTCCGATCGCCGACTGGCGCACCGTCACCGATCGGTGGTGCGCCGCCGACCTGTCGGACGGGAACGGGGGGCGGAGCATCCGCTGGGACGTGGAGGCCGCCGTGACGCTGGCCCACCTGGTCTTCGCCGCCGACGGCGCGCCCCTCGCGCTCTGCGCCGGTCCGCTCGCCCGGGCGTTCCGCGGACTCCTCGGCGAACTGCCGCCCCCGGAGCCCGGTCCGGCCAGGCGCGCGGTGCTGGCCGGACCGGACCGGCCGCTGCCCAGCCCCCTCCCGGACATCGCCGTGGTCCCGCGCCACCCCCAGAGCGGCGAGTCCTGGCCCGTCCCCCCGGGCGTGGCCGCCGCGCCGCTGGCCGCCGGGTTCTGGGCCGCCCTCGCCTTCCGCGACGAACGCGAACTCGCGCCCGCCACTGGCGGGTTGCCCCCGGGCGTCGAGCGCGACGACCCCCTCCCGCCCCACCCCCTGTACTCGGGGTACCTCGACCGGTGGGTCTTCCGGTCCGTCCTGAACCGCCTGAACGGTGTCGACGGGACGGAGGAGGGCGACTGCTGGTGAGGAACGACGGCGGCGCCGCCCGGGGAGCATCCCGGGCGGCGCCGCCGCTCACGCGTCAGCCGTCAGCGCACTGTCAGCACACCGTCGGTCAGCGCACCGTCTGCGGCACGCGCTGGGCCGGGACGGCCGGGGCCTTGGCCGTACCGGCGGCGGCCGGGGCGGCGCCCAGCGCCGTGCCGCGGGTCTCCTCCGCCCACAGCACGCACACCAGCAGGCCCAGCGCCGTCGTCCCCGCGGCGATCAGCATGGTCGGGCCGGTGCCCAGACCGGTCAGCGACAGCGGCAGCAGGTAGGTGCCCACCGCCGCGCCGATCCGGCTCACCGAGGTGGCCACGCCCACGGCGGTGGCCCGGATCTCGGTCGGGAACAGCTCGTTGGGGTAGGTCCAGTCGAGCACGTTCGGCCCGCCGCACAGGAAGGCGTACGCGCACAGCGCGGTCAGCGCGACGGCGGCCGGCGCGGTGGGCCACACCCCCAGCAGCGCCAGCGGGACGGTCATCAGCGCGAAGGACCAGATGATGACGGGGCGCCGGCCCCTGGTGTCGATCAGGCGCAGCGCCGGGTAGCAGCCGAGCAGGAAGACCAGGCTGATCAGGCCGGTGCCCAGGGTCTCCATCACGGTGCCGCCGGGCATGCCGAAGGAGGAGAGGATCTGCGGGCCGAAGGTGAGCATCGCGAACAGCGGGCCGACCTGGCAGAGGAAGAACAGGCCGCAGAACAGGGTGCGGCGCCGGTAGGGCGGGGTCATCAGCAGCCGCAGTCCGGCGGCGCTGCGGGCGCGCTCGGCCGGGTCGGGCATCAGCTCGCGGCCGTCGACCCGTACCCCGAGGTGCTTCTCCACCACGCGCACCGCGTCGCCGACCCGTCCGTTGGCGGCCAGCCAGCGCGGCGACTCGGGGGAGCCGCGACGGATCACCAGGAAGACCACGCACAGCACGGTGGAACTGGCCAGCATCCACCGCCAGCTGCCCGGTCCGGCCAGCTCCAGGAACAGGTAGCCCACCACGTAGGCGAGCACCGAGCCGGCGTACCAGGCGACGATCTGCTGACCGAGCAGCCGCCCGCGCTTCTTGGCGGGCAGCCACTCGGCGAGCAGGGAGGTGGCGATCGGGTAGTCGGCGGCGACGGCCATGCCGAGCACGAAGCGCAGCACGGTGATCGCCCACACCGAGTCGACCCAGAACGAGAGCACCGAGCAGGCGACCATCACCAGCAGGTCGGCGGTGTACATCACCTCCCGGCCGATCTTGTCGGTCAGCACGCCGAACAGGGCGCCGCCGACGAACATGCCCACCAGGGCGGCGGCGCCGATCAGGCTGACCTCCGCGGTGGACAGGCCCAGGTCGGGGCGCATCCCGATCAGGGCGACACCGACGATGCTCAGGATGTAGCCGTCGAGCAGCGGCCCGCCGGAACAGGCCAGGGCCAGCCTGCGGTGGAACGCGGTATACGGGGCGTTGTCGATCGTTTGGGACATGGGCTTCGGGGTCCTCCGGGACGTACGGCGCCGCGCTGAACACGCGTGCCGTGCGCCGGGTAGACGGCGGGGGAACGGCGCCGCCCACGCTGGACGGCACCATCACCCGGTCACACCGGGCGACCGTCCACGGTTGCCCGGGTACGGAGGGTGAACCACCGGGCCGAAGGTCGGCCGGATTCGGGCCCAAGGTCCCGAAGCGGACAGGGCCTTCGCCCGTGCCGGTTTACGTCCCGCCCAGTCCTCACGGGCCCTGTCGCCCTCCGCCCGCCCGGCGGGGCGCCCCGGGTGACCCTTCTCACCCGGAGCCCCTCCGGGCGTGCCCCGCGTCACATTCCGGCACTCTGGTCCAGACCACGGGGGAGCGGGCGGGCCTCGCGCAGCCGGGCCAGACCGGAGTCCAGGGCCGCCTCCAGGTGGGTGGTGGAGCCGGTGGTCAGCAGGATCAGCACCCCGCCCTGCACCCCGGCCAGCAGCGCCGCAGCCTCCCGGTCCGCGTCCAGGGCCCGGGAGATCTCCCCGCTGCCCTGGAGGTGGCGGACGCCGTCGGCCAGCTGCCCCTGCCACTGCTCCAGCAGCCGCGCGGCCACCGCCCGCGCCGCGTCCGTGGTCGAGCCCAGCTGCGACAGCGCCGTGTGCAGCGGACAGTTCACGCCCTGGGCCCGGTAGCGGGCCACCACCTTGTCGCGCCAGCGCTGCCAGGCCGCCCAGGTGGTCAGCGCGCCCAGCTCCGGCTGCTGGTCGTCCAGCACCCGCGCCGCCTCGTGCCCGGCCACCGCCAGCAGCAGCTCGTCCTTGCCGCCGGGGAAGTAGTGGAACAGCTGGCTCTTGCTGGTCGCGGTGCGGGCCATCACGTCCTCCAGCCGCAGCGCGAACACGCCCTCCTCACGGATCTGACCGGCCGCGCCCTCGACGATGCGCCGCCTGGTCGCGGCGCCCTTGCGGGTCAGCGTCATGTGTCTCCCCTCCCATGGTCCCGTCCCTCGCCCCGGTCAGGGCAGCAGCACCAGCTTGCCGGTGGTGCGCCGGGACTCCAGGTCCGCGTGCGCCCGGGCCGCCTCGGCCAGCGGGTAGCGGCCGGTGACCCGCTGGGTCAGCCGCCCGTCCAGGACCAGGTCGAACACCTCGGCGCTGCGCCGCACCAGGGCCTCGCGGGTGGGGACGTGGTGGTGCACCACCGGGTAGGTCAGCAGGATGCTGTTGGGCAGGTCGGTGGGGCGCAGGGTGGGCACGCCCATGAAGGGGCCGTAGTAGGCGTGCACGCCGTGCGGGCGCAGGGCCAGCTGGGAGGAGGCGAAGGTGTCGGCGCCGCCGCCGTCGTAGACGACGTCGGCCCCGCGGCCGCCGGTCAGCTCCCGCACCCGCTCCTCGAACCCGGCGCCGGAGTGGACCAGCACGTGGTCGGCGCCGGCCTCCTTCGCGGCGGCGGCCTTCTCCTCGCGCGAGACCAGCCCGATGACGTCGCCGCCGCGGGCCTTGACCAGCTGGGTGAGCAGCAGGCCCACCCCGCCGGCCGCGGCGTGCACCACGGCGGTGTCGCCGGGGCCGACCGGGTAGGTCTCGGTGCTCAGGTGGTTGGCGGTCAGGCCCTGCATCAGCAGCCCGGCGGCCGTCTCGTCGTCGATCCCGTCGGGGACCTTGACCAGCGAGGCGGCCGGGATCGCCAGCAACTCGGCGTAGCTGCCCGGGTGGTAGAACCAGGCGACCCGGTCGCCGACGGCCAGGTTCGCCACCCCCGCGCCGAGGTCGGTGACGTACCCCATGCCCTCGGCGCCCAGCACCGCCGGGGCCGCCCAGCCGCCGGTGCCCTGCGAACGGGCGCCGATGTCCATGTAGTTGACCCCGGCCGCGCCCAGGCGCACCAGCACCTCACCGGGGCCCGGGACGGGGTCGGGCAGCTCGGTCCAACGCATGACCTCGGGGCCGCCGTGCTCCTCGATCCGGATCGCGTGCATGGGGTGACCGCCTTCCTGTGCGGGTTCGTTCGGAGGGAACGTCCGTTACGTTAGGCAGCCGAAAATGGACCCACAAGTCCAGAATCGACGGGGTAGGGGCGGTGGGGCACGCGCCTCGGGTCGACGGCGCGGAACGGTCGGTGAACCCGTCGATCCCGGGCATCCGTCCCCTGTACTGAGTGGGCCGTCCGGTGAGCGGACGTCCTCGGTCAGGACCGCCTCCGCGGTGCCTGGTACGACGGGCCCGGGATCGCGGAGTACGCGCACCGGGACGCGGAGGAGGGACGGCGATGACCCGGCACGACCACGCGGACCAGGCCACGCACCGGCCGGACGCCCCCGGCCCGGCCCCGGGAACCCCGGCCGGGCCGAGCCCCTCGCGGGCGGTACGGCCGTGGACCCCCGTGCTGCTGCGCATCCTCGGCTTGGCGGCGGTCTACCTGATCGCCGTCTGCACCCCGTTCGGGCAGCGGGCGGAGAACGGCCTGATGAACCGCAACGGCGGCGAACCGGCATGGATCTACGACTGGTCGGGGTCGAGGTTCGACTCGGGGGCCATGCCGCCGCTGGACTTCACCGCCCTGCCCACCCTGGTCGTGGGCACGGCGCTCATCGTGACCGTCACCCTGGTGCGGCGGTGCTGGTGGGCGGGGGGCGCGGCGGTCGGGGTGGTCCTGGCCACCTTCGGGGGCACCGAGGTGCTCAGCACCACGGTCCTGCCCCGCCCCGACCTGGTGGGCGCGCCCGCCATGCTCACGGAGGTGAGCTTTCCCAGCGGGCACGCGGCCGTCCCCGTCGGACTGGTCCTCGGCGCCGCCCTCGTCGCCTCCCCCCGCGTGCGCCCCTACGTCATCGCGGCCGGCATGCTGTGGCTCGCCGTCACCGCCGGCGCGGTCCAGGCCCTCTACCACCACCGGCCCAGCGACGTGCTGGGGGCCACCCTGCTGGGCTGCGCCTGCCACAGCCTCGCGACCCGGCTGCTGCCGCCGTCGGCCGCCGCCCCGGGCGGCACGCCAGGCCCCCGGGCGCTGCCGGCCGTCGCCTTCGCCCTGTCCGCAGTCGGCGCGCTCGCCGCCGGCGCCCGGGAGGACTCCGTCGCGGGACCGCTGGTCTTCGCGGCGGCGGCCTTCCTGTGCGCGCTCCTGGTCTGGTACACCGCGACGGAGGGGACCGCGACGGCTCGGCCGCGGCCGGGTCAGCGGCCGGTGGGGGTGTCCAACTCGGCTCCGTAGTCGGAGAGCCGGCGAAGTACTCGCCCCCGGCGCCGTCGACGAACCACTTGACCGGACCCTCAGCCGACCGCGATCGGGACGCCCTGGATGAGGAGCGGGAGGCCGGCGCCGTGGTCCCAGGCGTCCCAGGCGTCCTCGACGCGGCGGTACTGGTCGTCGGTCGTGACCTCGCGCAGCCCGGACTGGGGGATCCAGTGGAGGCCGCGGATCTCCGGCGGCGGCTGGTGGCGGTGGACGGCCTCGGCCTGGCGGTGGGAGAGCAGGCCGCCCGCGTAGACGAAGTTGACGCCCTCGGGGAATCGCGCGGCGGGGACGTAGTCGATCGTGAGGATCGTGCGGAGGGGGAGGACGAGCCCGGTCTCCGTTTCGAGGTGGCGGCGGGCGGCGAGGTGGGGGAGTTCGTCCTGTTCGGCGCTGCCGCCGGGCAGGGTCATGCCCTCCTTGTAGGCGGGGTCGACCAGGAGGACGAGGAGTTCGCCCGACCCGTCGGGGTCCTCGCGCAGGATGAACACCTGCTGGCCCGAACGGCGGCCGGGCGGACGGCTCATGAGACGGATGCTGCTCAACTCTGCTCCAGGGGTGAGGGATTCGAAGGTCACAGCGGCCGGCGGCGCGGATTCCCGCAGGTCCCGGGCGCGGTCTCCCGGGGGATGAGCGCTTGGAGGGAGATCGGGTCGACCCGCCACTCGGGCCCGGTCGCCCCGAGGGGCCGGAGAACGGCCTTGCCGAGCAACACCTCCACGAAGACCCCCTCGCGCGGCTTTCCAGCCTTCAGGCTGCTGAAGTCCTGCACCACTTCGTGCAGTTGGAAGGGGAGTGGGAAGTTCTGACCGTTGGGCATGGGGGGCTCCATGGGAGACGTGCGCAGTGCTGCCCTGGTGAATGACTTCGGTCGGTGACCGAATGACTACCAGGGTGGCTCAGCCTCCTCTAGGATCGGAAGAGTTTCAAATCTCTAGTCCAGCGGATTTTAAAGAAGGCGATCTTGGTTCGTCGCACACTTGACCCAACGTCATCTCCCTTGGAAGCTCTGGCGGTTCAAATCAGCAGGTCACGTCAGACCAAAGGGATGACGCAGATCGAACTCGGCAAGCGAGTCGGGTACTCCAACGTCTATATCTCGAATGTGGAGCGAGCCAAACAAGCTCCGTCTTTAAAGTTCGTAGAGCGGGTGGACGCTGCCCTGGATGCCGGTGGCGCTCTGACGGGGCTGTGGTGGAGCTGGAAGAACGGTGCCCTGTTGCCTGGGTTCTCCGAGTACCTCCGCCGAGAACGCGAAGCGATCACAGCCAGGCTGTTCGACACGGATATGGTGTCGGGCATACTTCAACACCCGGACTACAGCGCAGCTTACGAAGCCGGCATTGTCCGACGCGGCGAAGCGACCCGGGAGCAAGCCGACGGGAGGCTCGGCTTGCTGGCCCAACGTCAACTCATGCTGGCCCGGGGCACGACGGTCCATGCTGTTCTGGATGAGGGAGCCCTGCGTCGCCCGATCGGCGGCCGGGAGATCATGGTCAGGCAGCTCTCCCACCTGGAGAGTCTGAGCGAGCTCCCGAACGTGATCATCCAGGTTGCCCCGTACCGCCTCGCCGAGGATCGACCGCTGTCCCACCCCGTCACGCTTCTGACCCTGCCGAATCGGGCCCTGGTCGGATATACGGAGACGCTGCAACGGGGATACCTGGAACAGGATGCCGAGACGGTGGCCCGATGGGTCGATAGATACGATCGACTCCAGGTCAACGCGCTCAGCCAGCCGGACAGTTTGGCCATGATCCGGGAGGCACGGAAGGAACTGGACCATGCATGACCCAACGGGCGTCAAGTGGCGCAAGAGCACCTACAGCAACGGTGGGGGCGGCTGCATCGAGGTGGACGATGCGCGCCCGGGCAGAGTCCGTGACTCCAAGGACCCTCAGGGCCCGGCCCTCGTCTTCCCGCCCGAGGCGTGGAAGTCATTCGTGGCCGCTGTCCGCAGCGGTGAGTTCGGTGAAGTCTGAGAGGAGCATCATGGCTGACCGCGTAGATCTGTCCGAGGCCCAGTGGTTCAAGTCCTCCTACAGCAACAATGGCGGATCCTGCGTTGAGGTGGCTCCGAACTTCCCCGGCCTGGCTCCCGTCCGCGACTCCAAGGACCCCAACGGGCCGGCTCTGGTCTTCCCGTCCGAGGCCTGGGCGTCGTTCGTCGCCGCCGTCCGCAGCGGGCAGTTCGGCAGCATCTGAAACAGTGGGCCCGGGCCGCAGCCGCTGCGGTCCGGGCCTTCGCACCGCACGGGTGAGGGGGTTCGTGAACCTGGGGGAGTGAAACCTGTGCGCGTGCAGACCGAGCAGCTGGAGCAGCCTGCTGCCGAGACCACCGACAAGCGATCCGTACGGCATGCCCTGCTGATCTCGCTGGGCAGCGGCATCGGCTACATGCCGTTCGCCCTGACCATCCCGATCCTGCCCGGCCTCGTCACAAACCAACTCCACGGCGGCCCCGCCGAAGTCGGCGCGGTCGTCGGCGGTTACGCGCTGACCGCGCTGCTGGCCCGCCCGGTGTCGGGGGCGCTGATGAACCGCCTGGGCGCCCGGGCCCTGACCATCGGCGGCGCGATACTCACCACGCTCGCCACCGTCTGCTACCCGCTCGCCGGGTCGATCGCCGAACTCATCGGCCTGCGCATGCTGGTGGGCATCGGCATGGGCGTCATGCTGGCCGCGACCGGGGTCTGGCCCGTCCAACTGGTCGCCAAGGACCGGCAGAGCTGGGCGCTGGGGCTGAGCGGCACCGTCATCTACGTGGCCATCGGCCTGGGCGCTCCGCTGGGCACGTTGATCGAGCACCTGGTGGGCACGACGGCCACGTTCGTGATCGCCGGGCTGCTCGCCCTGCCCGTCATCCCCATCGCCCTGTCCGTGCCCGAGGTGCGCCTGCCGTCGAAGGCGAAGCAGGCGGCCGGAATCGACCGGGGCCGGGCGCTGCTCGGCACCGTGCTGCCCAGCATCGCGCTGGTCTTCACCGCGTTCGGCTTCGCGGCCGTCTCCGGCTTCGCGGTCGCGAAGTTCGACGCCCTCGGTGTCGCCGGGGGAGCGGCCGTGGTCACCGCGTACTCCCTGACCGTGGTGCTGCTCCGGGTGGCGAGCACCTGGATCCGCTGGGAGGCCACGCGACCGGTGGCGCTCGCCGCCCTGTTCGTCGTCGAGGCCCTGGGGGTCGCGCTCATCGGGCTGTCGAACGGCCTCGGTCTGGGCGTGGTCGGCGGTGTGCTCACCGGGGTCGGCATGTGGCAGATCTACCCGGTGCTGGGCCTGTTCGTGGTGCGCTCGGTCGGCGAGCGCCAGCGTGCCACGGCGCTGTCGACCTTCGGGGCCTGCTTCACCGTGGGCCTGGCCGCCGGCAGCGGCTCCCTCGGGCTGGTCGCCGAGGCCACCGGGTACCGGACGATGTTCCTCGTCTGCGCGTCCTGCGTCGGTCTGGGGCTGCTGGTGGCCGTGGCGGCGGCCCGCGTCGCCCGGGTCCGCTGACGACTCCCGGCCGCCGGGGCGTGCCCGGCGGCCGGGGTCAGGGCCTGCGGGCGTTCCTACGAGCCGGCGGTGGCCGTCTCCAGGGTGGTGGCCATCACCGGGCTGGTGAACATGTTCGTCGCGTCGCCCGAGGAGGGGTGGTAGGAGCCCCACTTGAGGTAGTTGCGGTCGCCGTCCCAGGTGGTGCCCTTGAAGGTGCCCGAACCGGTGCTGAACGTCTGCTTCTTGCCGTCGAACCAGAAGTCGATGGTGCCGTCCGTGCGCCCCAGGTGGATCTTCAGCGCGTAGGCGTGCCACTCGCCGTTCTTCACCGGCGCCGTCCACAGCGGGTGCGCCACGTGGTCGGTGTCCCACTCCTGGAGGCGCACCCGGTTGTTGGTGATGTCGATCTCGATCGGGTGGTTGGCCGTGCCCTCGCTGGGCGAGCACTTGAGCTGGAAGACGTACCGGCTGTTGTCGTCCTTGATGTCCACCTTGGACGACCAGCCCAGGTAGAAGGTGTCGCCCTGCTTCAGGTCGGGGCCGACCGTCTCGCACCGCTCCTGGTTCGCGGCCTGGAACGCCTTCCACACGCTGCCCTTGGCCGGGTCCTTGACGACGCCGAAGCTGCTGGGGGCGGCGCACTGGATGCCGCCGGGGAAGGACGTCGGGCCGGTCTTGGTGTTCGGGGTCCACAGGACCTTCCCTGCCGCGGGAGCGGCGGCGGAGGTGCTGGCGGTGGCCGAGCCGCAGGAGATCGCGAACGTGGCGAGGGCCAGGGCCCCGACGGCGAGCTTGCGGTGGTGGGACAGAAGGGACATGCCTCTCCCGGGGGAATCGCGGGGGGTCGGGTGGTCGGAATCGCTGCTTGTGATTCGACCACCCGACGGCCCTGCTGACCAGGCGGAACGACCGGCGGAAGTATCTTCCGGACATGTTCGGGTCAGTTCCGCCTGCCCTGAACCACGGCTACGGCGCGCGCCGTTCCCCCTCGCCCCCGGACGGCTCGTCGTACGAGGACGTGCCCTCGTCCAGCAGCGGCTCCTGGGTCCGCAGGTGCGCGGGGGCCAGCGCCCGCAGCGTGTGGTAGCCGGTGATGACGACCACGGTGCCCAGGGCGATGCCGCTGAGGCTGAAGGTGTCGGTGAACTTCAGCGTCACGTTGCCGATGCCGATGATGATGCCCGCGGCGGCCGGCACCAGGTTCAGCGGGTTGCGCAGGTCCACCCCGGACTTGATCCAGATCTGCGCGCCGAGCAGGCCGATCATGCCGTACAGGATGACGGTGATGCCGCCGAGCACCCCGCCGGGGATCGCGGCCACCACGGCGCCGAACTTCGGGCAGACGCCGAACAGCAGGGCGAAGCCGGCCGCGGCCCAGTAGGCGGCGGTGGAGTAGACCCGGGTGGCGGCCATGACGCCGATGTTCTCGGAGTACGTGGTGTTGGGCGGGCCGCCGAGCGCGGTGGAGAGCATCGAGCCGACGCCGTCCGCGGAGATCGCGGTGCCCAGCTTGTCGTCCAGGTTCGCCCCGGTCATCTCGCCGACGGCCTTGACGTGCCCGGCGTTCTCCGCGACCAGGGCGATCACCACGGGCAGTGCGACCAGGATCGCGGACCACTGGAAGGAGGGGCCGTGGAAGGTGGGCAGGCCGATCCAGTCCGCCTTGCCGACGCCGGAGAGGTCCAGGCGCCAGTGGTCGGTCAGGTGCCCGCCGGCGTCCACCGAGTGGATCTTGCCGAAGACCCGGTCGAAGACCCAGGAGATCCCGTAGCCGAAGACCAGCCCGAGGAAGATCGCCACCCGTGACCAGAAGCCGCGCAGGCACACCACCGCGAGGCCGGTGAACAGCATCACCAGCAGCGCCGTCCACTGGTCCTGCGGCCAGTAGGTCGAGGCGGTCACCGGGGCGAGGTTGAAGCCGATCAGCATGACGACGGCGCCGGTGACGATCGGCGGCATCGCCGCGTGGATGATCCGCGCCCCGAAGTACTGCACCGCCAGGCCCACCAGGAACAGCGCCGCGCCCACCACGAGCACCGCGCCGGTCACCGTCGCGCTGGTGCCGCCCTGGGCCCGGATCACCGCGGCGACCCCGACGAAGGACAGCGAGCAGCCGAGGTAGCTGGGGATCCGGCCGCGGGTGGCCAGCAGGAAGATGACGGTCGAGACGCCGGACATCATGATCGCCAGGTTGGGGTCCAGCCCCATCAGCACCGGGGCGACGAAGCTCGCGCCGAACATGGCCACCACGTGCTGGGCGCCGAGCCCTGCCGTGCGGGGCCAGGAGAGCCGTTCGTCGGGGCGGACGACCGCTCCCGGTGCGGGCGTCCGCCCGTCACCGTGCAGCTTCCAGCGCACGCCGAGATCCATGTGGGGGTTCCTTCTCTGAAACTTTCGGGGGACTGTCCGCACCATTCTCGTGGTCATCCGGCCTCCCCCGCGCCACCGGCCCCGCTCCTGACCTGCGCAGTCGCGCGGGGGAGCGGGGCCGGGGGAGGACTCGAACGAGAGGTGACGGGCGGTCAGGCGCACTCCTCCGCAGCGGCCTCGAGGTCGTGCATCCAGGCGTCCAGGCCCTGGCGCAGGATCGCGGTGGCGGCCGGGACGTCCGCGTCGACCTGCGGGCCGGTGTGGGTCTCCTCGGTGCGCACCAGGACGCCGCCGTGCGCCGGAGCGAAGGTCCACACGTGCACGCCGTCGATGTGGAGGCCCTCGGCGACGGCGGGGCCGGTCCAGCGGATGCAGCTGCCCGGCTTCAGCTGCCGGACGGTGGAGGTGATGTCCAGGCTGGGGGCGGTGGTGGCGGGGTTGGGC
The DNA here is from genome assembly GCF_055571335.1 of Kitasatospora sp. NPDC030952. Taxonomy (NCBI): domain Bacteria; kingdom Bacillati; phylum Actinomycetota; class Actinomycetes; order Kitasatosporales; family Streptomycetaceae; genus Kitasatospora; species Kitasatospora sp. NPDC030952. The sequence continues at coordinate 30,938 of NZ_JBVIFM010000015.1, read as the reverse complement.
GGCAGCGGGGTGGTCCAGTGGAACGCCGAGCCGGCCCGCAGCGGGCCGTGGTCCAGCCGCTCGGCGCTCGCCACGGCGCTCTGCCAGGACGGCCAGTGGGCGACGTCGGTCTGCAGCCGCCAGACGGTGGACAGCGGGGCGTGGACCACCGCCTCGGTGCGGTAGCGGATCCGGGCGGAGGGGTCGACGCCCTGGCCCTGGCAGCTGAGCGGGGCACGGGGGCGGGTGGTGGCGGCCTGGGCGGGTACGGCGGCGGTGCCGAGCAGGGCGGCGGCGAGCGCGGCGGCGGACAGGGCGGTGCGGACGCGGGTGCTGCGGGTGCGGGTGCTGCGGATGCCGGACATGGCGGTCCCCTTGGGTCGACGAAGGGCCTGCGGAGGTTTCCGCTAGACGTTCCTGCGTTCGTTAGAAGTTGTAACTCCTAGGCCCGGCCGGGGTCAACAGGTTCGGTGATAGCCTCTAACCAAAACTTGAGGATGTAGCCGACGCGGCGCGGAAGGGCGGCGGACCATGGCGGAGGAGACCCCGAGGGAGCGCTACCGCGCCCAGGTGCGCGAGGAGGTCAAGCGGCACGCCCGGGAGCAGATCGCCACGGCCGGGGCCTCCGCGCTGTCCCTCAACGCCATCGCCAAGCAGATGGGCCTGAGCGGGCCCGCGCTCTACCGCTACTTCGCCGGCCGCGACGAACTGATCACCGAACTCGTCCGCGACGCCTACCGCAGCCTCGCCGACACCCTGAAGGTGGGCGCCGAGGGCGGCGCCGACCTGCGGGCCCTGGCCCACGCCCTGCGCCTGTGGGCCCTCGCCGACCCCCAGCGCTACTTCCTGATCTACGGCACCCCCGTCCCCGGCTACCACGCCCCCGAGGACACCACCGCGATCTCCGGCGAGATCATGACGGTCCTGCTGGACGCCTGCGCCGCCCACCTCGCCGCTCAGGAGCCGCCCGCCGTCCTCGAACCCGCCACCGGGCCCACCGCGCTCGAAGCCCACCTGGCCGGCCACCGCGACTGGACCCTCGGCCACCCCGCCCCGCCCGAGGCCCTGCACCGCTTCCTGAGCCTGTGGACCCGCCTGCACGGCGTGCTGTCCCTGGAGCTGGCCGGCCACTTCACCGGGATGGGCTTCGACCCCGCCCTGCTCTACACCGCCGAACTCGACGACCTGCTCGCCCCGCGCGCCTGACGGAGGTTCACAGCAGCTCCGCCCGGGCCGCCTGGATGCCCGCCTGGAACCGGGTCCGGGCGCCGAAGCGGTCCATCAGCTCCCGCACCCAGCGCTGCACCGTACGGGTCGACACCCCCAGCTGCCGGGCGATCGACTCGTCGGTGAGCCCGGCGGCCAGCAGCGTCAGCAGCTGCCGGTGCCGGTCCTCCGGCGGCTCCTCGGACAGCTCGGGCAGCCGCATCGCGTGCGCCCAGTACAGCTCGAACAGCCCCGCCAGCGCGTCCAGCAGGGTCGAGGGGCGGATCAGCAGCACGCTCTCCAGCTCGGTGCCCGCGCTCACCGGCAGCAGTGCCCACCGGTCGTCCAACAGGGCCAGCTTCAGCGGCACTTCGGTGTGCACCCGGGCCTGCTCCCCGGCCGCCGTGAAGGTCCGGATCTCCGCCAGCCGCTCCGGATCGCGCAGCACCCGGCTGTGGTACACCACCCGGGTCGCCACGCCCCGCCCCAGCAGCGCCAGTTCGGTCTGCGGATCGGAGCGCCGTACGTACGGCGGCCGGTCCAGCACCCGCACCCGCTCGCGCACCCCCAGTTGCAGGGTGCGCCACAGGTCGGCGATCGAGCGGCGCCCGCTGATCACCTCCACCGGCCCGGTCGCCTCCGCGTCCGGGCGGCCCTGCCGGTAGGCGCGCATCAACTCGCCGATCCGGCCCCGGGCGCGCCGCAGCTCCACCTCGCGCCGCAGCAGCAACTCCTCCAGCGCCACGTCCGGCGGCACCGCCGCCCAGGCCCCCGCCGCGCACGCCTCCACCAGCCCCAGTTCGGCCAGCACCGCCAGCGTGGCCACCACGATGGACGCCCGCAGGTTCAACTGCGCCGCCAGCCACTGCGGTTCGGCGGCCGGCAGGCCCAGCAACCGCAGGTAGAGCTGCTCCTCCAGCGCGCCGAGGCCGAGTCCGGCGAGCATGCCCGTCCCCGGCACGACACCCTCCTCGCGTCCTGCACCGCCAGCGGATCAGAGCGACTGTGCGCCACCCGGTGGCCTAAATCAAGAGGTTGACCGCTTGACATGTTTACGCCATGTCGGGTTCCGGTCCCCACGGCTCCCTTCCCGGCCCCGCCGCGGCGCCACCAAGCTGGGCGGCACCCCCACAACGTCCAGTCAAGGAGCCCTCCATGGCCCTTTCCCGCGTCGGCCGCCTCGCGCTCGCCGCCCTGCTGGCCCTGCCGGCCGCCGGCCTCGCCGCCCCCGCGGCCAGCGCCGCCCCCACCCACGCCGGCCACGCCCACGGCGCCCACCGCTACGGCCACGGCGCCCGCTACGACGGCGGCGTCTGGGGCGGTTACGTCGCCCAGGGCAACGGCTTCCAGAGTGTCTCCGGCTCCTGGACCATGCCCACCGTCCAGTGCAACTCCTCCAACGACCTGTTCGCCCCCTGGGTCGGCATCGACGGCTACGGCTCGCAGACCGTCGAGCAGACCGGCGTCCAGGTCGACTGCTCCAGCGGCTCCCCGGTCTACTCCGCCTGGTACGAGATGTACCCGGCCCCGCCCCAGTACTTCAACGACCCGGTGGACGCCGGCGACAGCTTCACCGCCTCCGTCGTCAACAGCGGCGGCTCCGACTACACCCTGCAGATCACCGACACCACCAAGGGCTGGAGCGAGAACACCACCCAGCAGCTCGACGGACAGAACGTCAGCGCCGAGGCCGTCATAGAGTCCCCGAGCCAGAGCTACCCGTCCTTCGACCGCCTGGACTTCTCCGGCGTCACCGTCAACGGCCAGGTCTTCGACAGCTACTCCCCGCAGGCCATCAACAGCGGGCAGTACACCGAGACTTCGCTCAGCAACGGCGCCTTCGCCATCGTCCCCGCCTGATCCGGCTCCGCCCGGCCCGGCGTGAGCTCCGCCCGGCCTGGCGTGAGCACCGCCCGGACGTGAACGCCGCCCGCCCCGGCCCGTACCCGCTACGGACCGGGGCGGGCGCGCCGGGGTCAGCGCAGGCCGGCGAAGAGGTCCTGCTCCGGCAGGGCCGCGCCGGTGGTGTCGCGGACCCGGACGAAGGTCTCGGTGCCCATCAGCTCGGTGAAGCGCTCCTTGCCCATCCGCAGGAAGAAGATGTTCTCGCCCTGGCTGGCGTGGGCGGCCAGCGCGTCGTACTTCTGGCCGCCCCAGGCGCGGGTGTCCACCCAGGTGGTGACCTCCTCGTCCGGCAGCCCGATCGGGGGCAGCTCGGGGGCCGGGGCGCTCTCGCCGTCGGGCTGCGCGGGCGCGTCCCAGTCGGTGCCGAACTCCCGCATGGCCTCGCCGAAGCGCTTCATCGCCGAGTGCGGCGCGGTGGTCCAGTACACCTTGGCGGCCAGGTCGGGGGCCAGCTCCAGGGCGGCCATGGTGATGCGGTTGGCCTGGATGTGGTCGGGGTGGCCGTAGAAGCCGTTCTCGTCGTAGGTGACGACGACGTCCGGCCGGTAGTGGTGCAGCAGTTCGGCCAGGCGGGCGGCGCCGTCGGCGACGGGGGTGCTCCAGAACGAGCCGGGGGCGTCGTTGGCGGCCCAGCCCATCATCCCGGAGTCGCCGTAGTCGAGCGTTTCGAGGTGGTCGACGCCCAGGACCCGGCAGCTGGCCTCCAGCTCCTTGCGGCGCAGGGCGGCCACCGCGGCCGGGTCGTGCCCGTCCTCGCCGGGCTTGGCACCGCCGGGGCCGTCGCCGCAGGCCCCGTCGGTGCAGGTGACCAGGACGGTGCGGATGCCCTCGGCGGCGTAGCGGGCGAGGACGCCGCCGGTGCCGGTGGCCTCGTCGTCGGGGTGGGCGTGCACTGCCATCAACGTCAGGGGCCGGTCGGCCATGGTTCAGTCCTCGGTTCGCTCGGGTGTCCGCACCCAGTGTGCCTGGCGGGTGTGACACCCGGCCGTCGACCCCCGGCGGCCCCGCCCTGGGCCCCCGTTCACGGCGGGCGCCGACCGCCCCGCCGACCGCACCGCCGACCGCACCTGGACGAACTCGGCTTCGACAGCTCCAACCGCGCCCGGCCGGGCATCTGGGACCGCAACGGCCTGGCCAACCAGAAGTGGGTCCTCACCCCCCGAGGCCCTCCCCGTTACGGCGCCGGCCCCGTCCCCCGTACGGGACCGGCACCCGCACCCGCCCGGGTAGCCCGCACCACCCGAACGGGTATCCGCCCGGGCCCACCTGAGTACCCGTACTCAGGTGGGCCCGGGCTCGTCCGCCCCAGCATGGGGCCATGCACCCAGCAGCGACCCCGAGGATCGGCATCACCGCCGTCGGCTCCCACCTGCCCGCCCGCCGGCTCACCTCCCGACAGCTCCAGGACGAGATCACCGCCGGCACCGGACTCGCCCTGCCCGAACGGATGCTGGAGAAGGCCACCGGCATCCGCACCCGCCACTTCGCCGCCGACGACGAGTACGCCTCCACCCTCGCCACCGCCGCCGCCCGCCGCGCCCTGGCCTCCGGCGGCCTGCACCCCCACGACGTCGACCTGCTGCTGTACGCCTCCGCCACCCGGGACATCTGCGAACCCGCCACCGCCCACATCGTCCAGGCCGAACTCGGCACCCGCGCCCACGCCCTGGACGTCAGCAACGCCTGCAACAGCTTCCTCAACGGGATCGACCTGGCCCGCGCCATGATCCTGGCCGGCCGCGCCCGCCGCGCCCTGGTCGTCACCGGCGAGACCCCCAGCCGCGCCATGCGCCGCGACCCCGCCGACGCCGCCGCCCTGCGCGAGGGCTTCGCCGGCTACACCTTCGGCGACGCCGGCGCCGCCGTCGTCGTCGAACCGGTCGAGCGCGGCGGCATCCTCGACATCGCCGCCGTCACCGCCTCCGAACACTGGCAGGCCGGCGGCATCCCCGGCGGCGGCTCACGCCACCCGCGCGGCGACGAGTACAGCTACTTCCGCGGCGGCGGCAAGGAGTTGCGCGGCGTCTTCGAACAGATCGGCCCCGCCGCGCTGGCCGCCGTCGCCGAACGCACCGGCCTCGGCTGGGACGACTACGCCCGGGTGCTGGTCCACCAGGTGACCGTCCCCTACCTGGAGCGCTTCGTCGAACTCACCGGCGCGCCCGCCGACCGCCTGGTCCTCACCGTGCCCGAACTCGGCAACATCGCCAGCGCCACCCTCGGCGTCCAACTCGACCGAATACGACCGCAGTTGGCGCCGGGGGAGCGGGTGCTGCTGATCGGCCTGGGCGGCGGCGTCAGCCTGATGACCATGGTCTGGGAGGCCTCGTGAACCAGTTGTGGGTGATCATCCCCGCCTACCAGGAGGAAGCCCGCATCGGCGGCGCCCTGCGCGCCCTCGCCGCCCAACGCGACCGCGACTTCACCCTCCTGGTCGCCGACAACGGCTCCACCGACGCCACCCTCGCCACCGTCCGCGCCTTCGCCGACCACGCCCCCTTCCCGGTCCACGTCCTGGTCGAACCCGAGAAGGGCGTCGGCAGCGCCGTCGACACCGCCTTCCGCCACGCCATCGCCCACGGCGCCACCCTGCTCGCCCGCACCGACGCCGACTGCCTGCCCGAACCCGGCTGGACCGCCGCCGCCCGCGCCGCCCTGCTCGCCGGACACGCACTGGTCTGCGGCCGCGTCACCGCCCGCCGCGACGAACACGGACCCGCCGGACGCGCCGTCTTCCGCGCCCTGGTCGCCCTCGGCGCCCTCTTCGGCCGCATCCGCCCCGCCCACCACCGCCGCCACGGCTACCTCACCCCCTACCGGATGCACGCCGGCAACAACATGGCCATCACCGCCGAGCTCTACCAGGCCGTCGGCGGCATGCCCCGCCGCCCCTCACCCACCGACCGGGCCTTCCTCAACCAGGTCCGCCGCCACACCACCGCCATCGTCAGCCGCCGCGACATGGTCGTGCAGAACTCCACCCGCCGCATCCGCGCCTACGGCGTCCTCGGCACCGCCCGCTGGTACCTCGAACGCGGCGCCGGCCCCCGCCCCGCCGACGTCCGCTGAACCCGCCGACATCCGCTGACCCGCCGACGTCCGCTGAACCCGCCGACATCCGCTGAACCACTGACATCCGCTGACCCGCCGACGTCCGCTGACCCGCCGTGTCTCCGGAAGGGGGACCCCGCCGTGCTCGACCAGCTCACCCACGCCCTGCGCACCCACCACCCCGACCGCCCCGCCGTCCTGCAGCACACCCGCACCGGCACCACCCGCACCCGGATCCGCCGCGGCGACCTCGCCGACCTCGCCGACGGCTACGCCGCCGCCCTGCACGCCCGCCGCCTCACCCCCGGAACCACCCTCGGCCTCGCCCTGCGCCCCGGCCCCCGCGCCCTCGCCGTCCTGCTCGCCGCCCACCGCCTCGGCCTGCGCGCCGCCGTCCTCGACCCCACCGCCGGCCCCGACGTCCTCGCCGCCCACCTCACCCTCGCCGCCCCCGGCCTCATCCTCGCCGACGCCGCCGCCCAGGCCGCCGCCGGCTGGGCCGCACCCCTGGCCCGCCGCGCCGACCTGCACCTGCCCCGCCTACGCACCCTCGGCCCGGTCGCCACCCTCGGCCGCCGCCTGCCCGGCTGCGCACCCCGCCTGCGCCCCGCCACCACCCCCGTACCGCCCCGCCCCCACGACCCCGACGCCGACGCCGTCATCGTCTTCACCTCCGGCACCACCGCCCGCCCCCGCGCCGTCGTCCACACCCACGCCAGCCTCACCGCCGGCCTGCACACCGTCGCCGACCTCGTCCGGCCCCGGCCCGCCGCCACCGTCCTCGGCGGCACCTTCTTCGTCCTCGCCCCCGCCCTCGCCGCCGGCGCCACCGTCGCCCTGCCCGCCCGCACCCCCACCGCCCTCGCCCGCCAACTCACCCGCCTGACCCCCGCCCACACCTACCTCACCCCACCCCAGCTGCGCGCCGCCCTCACCGCCGGCGCCCGCCTCACCGGCACCCTGTGGACCGGCTCCGCCCCCGCCGACGCCGCCCTGCTGCGCCGCGCCAAAGCGGCCGGCGCCGACCAGGCCTGGAGCGTCTACGCCCTCACCGAACTCTTCCCCGCCGCCGCCGTCGAGGAGCACGACAAGAGCGCCCACACCGGCGACGGCGACCTCGTCGGCCACCCCCTGCCCGGCATCCGCACCCACCTCGCCGACGACGGCGAACTTCACCTCACCGGCCCCGGCGCCCGCCACCGCTACCTCGGCCAGGAACCCGACCCCTGGATCCGCACCGGCGACCGCGCCACCCTCACCCCCGACGGCCGGATCGTCCTGGCCGGCCGCCTCAAGGACATGGTGCTGCGCGGCGCCCGCAACATCTACCCCGGCCTGTACGAACCCGCCCTGCACATCCCCGGCGTCGAACTCGCCCTGCTCGTCGGCGTCCCCGACGGCCACGGCGACGAACGGCTCGTCGCCCTCGTCCAACCCGCCCCCGGCACCGACCCGCGGCACCTGCGCACCCGACTGGCCGTCCCGCTGGAGCGGATGGGCGCCGCCCGCCCCGACGCCGTCCTGTTCGGCACCGTCCCGCTCGCCGGCCGCTCCCGCAAACCCGACCGGGCCGCCGCATCCGCCCACTGCGCCCGGGAGTTGACCCGATGAGCACCCCTGTTCCGCCCCTCGCCTGCGACCTCACCGCCTCCCTCACCGCCTCCCTCGCCTCCTCCCGCCGGGCCCGGCGCCGCGACCGCACCGTCTACCTGCGCAGCCACCCCCTCCTGTTCACCCTGCTCTGCGCCACCCGCCACCGCCCCGTCCTACGCCTGGGCCGCACCCTGCTGGTCCACCACCCCGACGCCTACCGCGAAGCCCTCACCCGCGTCCCCCTGCACCGCACCGCACCCGGCACCACCGGCGCCGCCGCCTCCCAACTCGCAGGACCAGGACTGCTGTTCGACCAGGACGGCGACGACCACCGCACCGCCCGCCGCGCCCTCGCCACCGACCTGGGCACCACCGCCCTGCACCGGCTGCGCCCGCTCTGGCAGGCCGTCCTCGCCGAACGCGTCGCCGCGCTGGCCGACGGCACCCTCGAACTCGTCGACCTCGCCGCCGAGTTGGCCGGCACCACCGCCGCCGCCCTGACCGGATGCGACGCCCAGCCCCGCCAACTCGCCCACACCGCACGACAAGCCGCCGCCCACGCCGCCCGCGACCACCTGCCCGGCCCCCGCCGACGCCACCCCCGTACGGCCGCCGACGCCGCCGCCCGCCTCACCGCCCTGCTGCCCGACCCCCAGGCCGCCATGCTCGCCGTCGCCGCCGTCAACACCACCGTCGCCGCCCTGCCCAGGGCCGTCGCCTGGTGCGCCGACACCCGCCTGTGGCCCGCCGTCGACGAGACCACCGCACCCGCCCTCGCCGCCGAACTCCTGCGCCTGACCGCCCCCTCACCCTTGCTGCCCAGGGCCGCCGCCGCCGACGCCACCCTCGCCGGACACCCCGTCCGGGCCGGCGACCGGCTCATCCTCCTCGCCCGCCACGCCGCCCGCGCCCACCACCGCACCCCACCCGCCGACCCGGCCGCCACCCAGGCCGTCTTCGGCGCCGGCCCCCACGGCTGCCCCGGCGCCGCCCTCGCCCGCGCCCAACTCGCCGACACCCTCCTCGCGTTGGCCCCCCACCAGCCCCGCGTCCAGCGCTCCCGCGCCGACCGCCACGCCGCCCTGCCCGGCTACGCCGAACTCACCGTCCGCCGAGGAACCCCCTGACCATGCGCATCGCCATCACCGGCGCCACCGGCTTCTGCGGCGCCCACCTCGCCCGCGCCGCAGCCCACGTCGGCCTCGACGTCACCTGCCACGGCCGCCGCCCCGGCCCCACCGGCCGCCACCTCCGCTGGGACGCCACCGAGATCGACCCCGACTTCACCGGCGCCGACGTCATCGTCCACTGCGCCGCCGCCGTCACCGACCTGCCACCCGGCCACCCCGACGAATCCCACCAGCACGCCGTCAACGTCACCGGCACCCAGCGCGTCCTGCGCGCCGCCGCCGGCCGCCCCCTGGTCCACGTCAGCAGCGCCAGCGTCTACGACCCGCGCACCACCACCACACCCCTGACCGAGGACCACCCCACCGCCGGCGGCCACCTCAACGCCTACGGCCGCACCAAAGCCGCCGCCGAACGCCACGCCCTCGCCGCCGGCGCCGTCGTGCTGCGCCCCCGCGCCGTCTACGGCCCCGGCGACCCCCACCTGCTGCCACCCCTGCTCGCCCGCGCCCGCCACGGCCTGCTGCCCCTGCCCGGCCCCGACATCCCGCTCAGCCTCACCGCCGTCGCCAACCTCACCGACGCCTGCCTCGCCGCCCTCGGCCTCACCGGCACCCCGCCCTGGCCCCCCGGCGCCTACAACATCGCCGACCCCACCCCCTACCGCCGCGACACCGCCCTGCGCCACGTCCTCACCACCCACCACCGCCCCGCCCGCATCCTCCACCTCCCCACCCCCCTCGTCCGCCTCGCCGCCCGCACCACCCTCCTGCCCGGCCTCACCCCCTACACCGTCGACCTGCTCACCCGAGGCGTCGTCCTCGACCTCGCCCGGGCCCGCGCCCAGGGCTGGCACCCGCGTCACACCCTCGCCGACTACCGGCCCTGACCCCCGCCCTGACCCCCCGTCCGGCCCGATTGGCCCACAGATCCGGCGGTCAATTGGATACCCCGCTGGGGCATCGGACCTGGCTAGGGTCGGGGCACACGCTGCGCCGCCAGAACGGGCGCACGCCAACGGGAGGGTTATCCATGCGCAAGATCATCATCGGGCTGGCCGCCACCGGCCTGCTGCTCGCAGGCACGGTCGCCACCGCCGGCACCGCCAACGCCGCGGGCACCCGCTGCGGCGACTGGAGCACCAGCGAGCCGCTGCTCAAGTACGGCGCCACCGGCGACGCCGTCAAGGAGCTCCAGTGCGAGCTCAACTACTCGCTCAACCCCGACACCCACGGCAAGCTCACCATCGACGGGGTCTTCGGCAACGACACCCTGGGTCGCGTCCGCACCTTCCAGGCCTGTCTGGGCTACCTCCAGGTCGACGGCTATGTCGGCCCGGCGACCTGGGGCGCACTGGACTGGTGGAGCTCCAAGGACATCTACCCCAACTGCTGAGGCCGGTGGCTAGGCCCTGTCCGGCCTAGCCGGTAGAAACCGCGACGGGGGCAGGGCATCCGGATGCCCTGCCCCCGTCAGGGCTGCGGCGGCCGGCCGCCGCCGGCCCAGTACAGCGCGGTGTCGACGTCCCGGGCCGTCCAGCCCTGCGCCCGCGCCCCGCCGTGCCGCAGCAGGTCGTCCAGGAGCCGCAGGTACCGCCCGTACCGCCCCGGCGCGGAGGTCAGGGTGAGCCCGAGGGCGTCCAGCGCGCTCTGGACGCGGCGGTCGTAGACCGCCATCCGGTCGGGCGCCGCCGCCGTCAGCACGGCCGAGGCGAGCGCGTCCCCGGTCCCGAAACCGGGCAGGTCCGCGAGAACGCGACGCCCCGCCCGGGCCGCCTCACCGCGCGGGGCGGCGGTGTCGCGGACGGCCGTGACGGCCCGCCCGGTGACGGCCCGCACCAGGCCGTCGGGCAGGCCCATCAACTCCGCCACCCACCGGGTCCGCGCGGTCAGCCGCTTCCAGACCGCCAGCGCCGCGATATCGGCCTTCCCGAGACTGCCGCTGCACCGCACCCGCAACGCGACCTCGTCGAAGACCTCGTCGTAGTGCGGCGAGACCCCGGCCAGGTAACCGGCCCGGGCGGGGACCAGCACGTCCCACACCCGATCACCCAGGGCGCCGAACTCCCCGACGCCCGCTGGCTCCAACGTCCTTCCCATCCCCTTTTCCATTCCCTTTCCCATCCCCGCATCATGCCCGCGCCCGGTGCGCCGGGGGCCGGAACCTGGCAGGCTACGGCGACAGGCCGACCCGACAGGAGAGAGCCCGCCGTGCTGATCGCCGCCTTCGACTCCTACGGCCGGGCCGCCGAGTTCGACCCGGCGACCGGACGGCTCGGCCCCGAGCGGGCCGTCGACGCCGGGCAGGCGACCCACGGCCACTACGGCCGACTGGCCGGCACCGGTGTGGTGTTCTACCGCGGCCCGGACGGGCTGCGGATCCGGGTGGGGGAGCACGACGTCGACGCCTCCACCACCGCCCGGCACCGGATCGCCGAGCCGGAGTGCGTCCTGACCATCGGCCAGGTCGTCGAACCGCGCTACCCGGTGCCGCCGCAGTGGTACGGCCTGGCGGACGACCTGACCCCGTTCGTCGAGGCCGAGGACTTCGACCTCGGCCTCTTCGTCGCCGACGTCCTGGCCGACCCGGCCCGGGGGGCACGCAGCTACCACTGACACCCCCTCCGGCCCCTGGTCAGCAGCGCCTGCCCCGCCCCGCCCGCGGCTCCGCCCCCGCCGCCCCCGCCGCTCCCGGCAGGGCCCGTAGGGCCGTCAGCGCGGCGAGGGCGGCCGACTCGCCCTCGCCGTACTGGTGCGCCCGCGCCGCCCGCAGGGCCGCGTCGAGGTGGTGGGTGGCCTCGGCGGGGTGGCCGGTGGCGGCCAGCGCCCGGCCGTAGAGGGTCTGCAGCACGATGCGGCGGGCGGCGGGGAAGGGGGGTTCGGCGAGGGCGAGGCCGCGGGCGGCGTGGTGGGCGGCCCGTTCGGGGTCGCCGCCGCTCAGGCAGGTGTCGGCGAGGTGCTGGTGGGCGAGGGCGACGAGGTCGGGGCGGCCGGCCTGTTCGGCGAGGGCGAGGGCGCGGCCCAGCAGGTCGCGGACCCTCGGGGCGTCGTCGTGGCGGGTGAGGGCGACGGCCAGGTTGACCAGGGCGACGGCCTGGGCGCTGCGGTCGCCGGCCAGGGCGGCGAGGCCGGGGGCCCGTTCGAGGTGGACGAGGGCCTCCTGGGGGCGGCCTTCCTCCAGCAGCACCCAGCCGAGCAGGGCCCGGGCCCGGGACTGGGCGCCGGGGTCGAGGTCGGCCTCGGCGGCGGCCAGCCCGTGTTCGAGCAGCGGCACCCAGCCGTCCCGGACCTGCCACACGATCAGCGGCCACTGCAGCAGGACCAGGCGCCAGGCCCGGTCGTGCAGTCCGGCGGCGACCGCGGCCAGGGCGGCGCCGCGCAGGGTGTCGCGTTCGGCGGCGTACCAGCCGAGGGCGCTCTCCCGGTCGGGGAAGGGGCGGACGTCGACGGGCCGCCGGGCCCCGGCCGGCAGGTCGCAGCAGGGCTCGCTGCCGGGTTCGGCGGCGGCGCTCGCGGCGAGCAGGGTGTGCAGCAGGTGGTCGAGGAGGCGGGGGAGGGCGTCGGTGTCGTCCTCGCCGGGCAGGGCGCGCAGGCTGCGGGCGTAGAGGCGGACGAGGTCGTGCAGGGTGTAGGCGTCGCGGCCGATCTCGACGACCAGGTGGGCGGTGGCCAGTTGCCCCAACGCCCCTGCGGCCTGCGGGAGTTCGCAGCCGGCGAGGGCGGCGGCGGTGCGGCTGTCCAGGGTGGTGCCGGTGTGGGTGCCCAGGCGCTGGAGCATCCGGCGGGCCGGGGCGGACAGGTGCTGGACGGTCAGGGCCAGGGCGGCGGCGACGCTGGTGTCCTCCACCTCCAGAAGCCCCAACCGGCCCTGTTCGTCGGCGAGTTCCTCGGCGAGGGCGGCAAGTCCCCGGTGCGGGCAGGTGGCGATGCGGGCGGCGGCCAGGCGCAGGGCGAGCGGCAGTCCGTCGCACAGCCGGGCGAGCCGGGCGGCGGCCTCGGGTTCGGCGCCGACCAGGTCGGGGCCCAGGTCGGGGCCCAGGGTGGTGGCGAGCAGGGTGACGGACTGCGGGTCGGAGAGTTCGGCGAGCGGTACGGGCCGGGCGGCGTCGGTGGCCACCAGCCCGCCGAGCCGGTCGCGGCTGGTGACCAGGGTGACGCAGCCGTCCCCGTCGGGCAGCAGCGGGCGGACCTGTTCGGAGCGGCGGGCGTTGTCGAGCACGATCAGCATCCGGCGTCCGGCGGTCAGTTCCCGGTAGCGGGCGGCCAGGGCCTCGGGGGCGGCGGGCATCTGCTCGGCGGGCAGGCCGAGGGCGAGCAGCAGTTCGCGCAGCACCGCGCCGGTGGCCCGTTCGGGCAGCGGGCTGTGCCCGCACAGGTCGACGAACAGCCGTCCGTCGGGGAAGTCGGCCTGGCGCCGGTGGGCCCAGTGCACGGCGAGGGCGGTCTTGCCGACCCCGGCCCCGCCGGTGACGACGGCGATGGCGCCGGGGGAGCGGGCGGCCCGGTCGAGCGTGGCCAGTTCGTCCTCGCGCCCGGAGAACCCGCGGGGCCGCCGCGGGAAGGGCCACGGCGCGGGCACGGGGGGTACGGCCGGCGAAGCAGGCGAAGCAGGGGCGGCCGGAGCAGCGGGAGCGGTGGGCGAAGCGGGAGCGGCGGACGAAGCGGCCACGGGCGCCCCGTTGCGGCGCAGCAGCGCCTCGTACGCCTCGGAGAGTTCGGCCCCGGGGTCGATCCCCAGCTGCTCGGCCAGTGTGCGGCGGGTGCGGTGGTACCACTCCAGGGCCTCCGAGCGCCGCCCGGCCCGGCCGAGCGCGGCCATCAGCGCGGCGACCAGCGGTTCCCGCAGCGGGTGGAGCGCGGCCTCGGTGGCCAGGATGCCGGCGGCCGCGCCGTGGTCGCCGAGCCGGCCGTGGGCGCGGGCGAGTTCCTCCACGGCCGTCAGCCGCAGTTCCTCCAGGGCCTGGGCGGCGCACTGGAGCGGCAGGCTGGGCGCCGTCCCGGCGAGCGCGGGCCCGCGCCACAGCGCGAGCGCCGCCCGCAGGGCCGTCACCGCGGTGTCGGCCTCCCGGGTCGCGCGGGCCGTTCGGACGAGCCGTTCGAAGCGCTGGGTGTCCACCGCGGCCTCGGGGACCCGCAGCAGGTAGCCGCCGCTTCCGTCGGTGGCCAGTTCGACGCCGGCGGCGGGGGCCCGGTGGGCGGCGAGCACGGCGCGCAGGCCGGAGACGTGGTTGTGGATGACGGTGCGGGCGTGCCGGGGCGGCTCCTCCTCCCAGAGGGCCTCGGTCAGCCGGCCGACGCCGACGGGGGCGCCGGGGTTGAGCAGCAGCATCGCCAGCAGGCTGCGGCGCTTGGGGGAGCCGAGGGCGAGCTCCTGCCCATCCGCGGCCACCGCGGCCACCGAGCCCAACAACCGGAAGTCCACCCGTTCCCCCACCCTGACCAGCAAATATGACAAGCATATGACAGTAGGCGACCTTGCCGTGACACACCGTTCGCCCCACCGGCCCGGCCACCGCCCGGAGCCCCCTGGACGGATCACCACCCGACCGGATCCAATACCACCTCCGGGCCCACCGGCCTCCGGACACCACGGGAAGGAGACCGATGCTGACCGACACCTCGACCGACGCGGGCCGAGCCGTCCTGCTCCACGACCGCTACCCCACCCTCGACGAACTCGCCGACACCGCCCACCGGTTGGCCGCCCGCCACCCCGGACGCTGCCGGGTGCGCACCCTCGGCACCTCCCGCGCCGGCCGCCCCCTGCTGCTCCTCACCATCGGCCCCGACGGCCCCACCGACAACACCAACAACACCGCCGACAACGTGCTGGTCGTCTCCGGCGCCCACGCCGACGAGTTCTCCGGCCGCGCCGGCCTCCTCGAACTCGCCCACCGGGCCCTGGCCCACCCCGCCCGGCACCCCTCGACCACCTGGCACCTCCTGCTCTGCCTCGACCCCGACGGCGCCCACCTCGCCCGGAGCGCCGTGGACTCCCGCACCCTGCCCGCCTACTTCGCCGGCTACTTCCGCCCCGCCGCCGACGAACAGCCCGAATGGGCCCCGGCGATCGGCGGCCGCCTCCCGGAGAGCCGGATCCTGCTCGACCTGATCGACGAACTCCGCCCCTCGCTCCAACTCTCCCTGCACACCGCCGACGTGGGCGGCACCTTCGTCCAGGCCACCACCGACCCGGCCGCCCTCGCCGCGCCCTTCGCCCGCTCCGCCGCCGCCCTCGGCATCCCGGTCGAGACCGGCTCCTTCGACACCTACCGGCTGCCCGCCGCCGGCCCCGGCGTCTTCCTGATGGAGCCCCGGCACATCGAGTCCCAGGAGAACACCACCGGCATGCTCGCCGAGCCGGACGACGCCCCGGACGACACCCCGGCCGGCGCCCGGGCCGCCACCTGGTTCGCCCCCCGGCGCCACGGCGGCCACACCGTCGTCATCGAGGTCCCCGCCTGGACCACCGACCGCCTCGGCGACCCCGGCCCCGCCGCCGACCCCGACCCGCACCTGCGCGCCGTCGCCGACCGACTGCGCGACCGCGGCCGCCGGCTCACCGAACTGCTCCCCGCCCTCCCGCCGCGGGACACCCCGCTGCTGCGCGCCCTCCACACCCAGCTGACCGCCCTGCGCCAGCTCGCCGACGCCTGGGACCCGCGCACCGCCGAGCACCCCCTCATCCCGCCGCCCCTGCTCACCGGCGCCCACCTGGCCGGCATCGACCTGTGGGCCCACCGCATCCCGGTGCGCGCCGCCGCCCTGCTGCGCCGCGCCACCCCCGCGGCCGACCCCCGCCCCGCCGCCCTCCTGGACGCCTGGTGCGCCCAGTACCGCCGCCGCTTCCGCCCCACCTGGCTGCCCGTCACCCGCCAGGCCGCCCACCACGCCAACACCGCCGAGGCCGCCGTGACCGCCCTGCGCTGACCCCGGGGGCCGCTCAGGACTCGACGGCGCCGCGCACGGCGTCGCGCACCGCGTCGCGCGCGCCCGGACGGGCCCCGGACGGCGGCCTCCGCCCCGCCGCCGCCACCCGCACCGCCGCCGGCACCCCGTCCTCCGGGCACGCCGGGGGAGCCGGGTCGTCCTCCGACAGCATGGTGCTGCGCACCCGGTGCACATAGCGCTCGATCAGGTGGCACAGCACGCTCACCGTCGCGGCGACGTCCCGCTCCGGGACGCCGTCCAGGGCGTCGGCCAGCCCGATGATGTTGGCCTGTTTCAGCTGTTCGAGCACGGCCCGCCCGCCGGCGGTGAGCGCGACCTGGCGGGCCCGCCGGTCCAGCGCGTCCGGGGCGCGCTCGACCAGCCGCTGGCTCTCCAGGCGGTCGATCTGCCGGGTGACGTGGGAGGGCTTGACCATCAGTCGGGCGGCGAGGTCGCCCACCCGGCTGGCGCCGTCCGCCTCGGCGAGCGCGCGCAGCAGGTAGACGTCCGAGCGGGCGGCGGTGATGCCGGCCCGGGCGGTGCGGCGTTCGTGCTCCTGGGAGCGGGTCAGCAGGTAGGCCAGCGAGGCCAGTACGGCCTCCAGGTCTGCGGTGGCGGTCCGGTCGTCTGCGGAATCGTCCGCGGAATCGTCTGGGGCGTCCGACATGGGGGAACTTTAGCGAGCCGGTGCCCGCCACCGCTGCGGTGCCGACCGGTGACCGGATTTCGGACAGATTCACCGTCCACCCGGTGGCCCCTTTCGCCGACACGGACCGCGAGTTAGCGTGACAGCGAGTTAGTTGCTTTTGGCACGTAAATGCTCCGGGCCCGCACGCCCGCATGTCACCGCATGCCCGCATGCCACCGCACACCCACGTGCCGCACCGCCGCCCGCCCGTACGGCCGCACACCGTACGGCGCCGCGGACCGACCAGATCCGGCACAGCCAGCTCCGAGAGGGGAGCCCCCCATGGCCACCGCCGCACAGACCCCCCGCTTCACCCACCCCGCCGCCCGCGGCGCCTGCCCGTTCGCCCCGCCGCCGGCCTACCAGCAGGCCCAGCAGGAGGAGCCGATCAGCCGCATCTCGCTGTGGGACGGTTCCCCCAGCTGGCTGCTCACCCGCCACGAGGACATCAAGGCGGTGCTCTCCGACGCCCGCTTCAGCTCGGACTCCACCCGCGCCGGCTTCCCCTTCGTCAGCGCCGGCGCCCGCCAGCTGAACAACGGCCAGCCCACCTTCATCCGGATGGACGACCCCGAGCACGCCCGCCTGCGTCGGATGCTCACCGGCGAATTCATGATCAAGAAGGTCGAGGCGCTGCGCCCCGAGATCCAGCGCATCGCCGACGAACTGCTGGACACGATGACCGAGGGCCGCACCGAGGCCGACCTGGTCGGCGAGTTCGCCCTGCCGCTGCCCTCCCTGGTCATCTGCCTGCTGCTCGGCGTCCCCTACCAGGACCACGAGTTCTTCCAGGAGTGCAGCCGCGTCCTGCTGCGCCGCGACTCCGCCGTCGAGGACGTCATCGCCGCCCAGCAACGGCTGACCGGCTACCTGGAGGAACTCACCGAGACCAAGCGCGCCCAGCCCGACGACGGCATCCTCAGCCGCCTCGTCGAGCGCGGCGAACTCAACACCGCGGAGATCGGCGCGATGGGCCGGCTGCTGCTGGTCGCCGGGCACGAGACCACCGCCAACATGACCGCGCTCTCCGTCCTCGCCCTGCTGCGCAACCCCGCCCAGCTCGACCACCTGCGCCGCCACCCCGAGGCCGTGGCCGGCGCCGTCGAGGAACTGCTGCGCTACCTGACGATCGTGCACTCCGGCCTGACCAGGGTCGCCACCGAGGACGTCGAACTGGGCGGGGTGCGGATCCGGGCCGGCGAGGGCGTCATCTGCATGGTCAGCGCCGCCAACCGGGACACCGCGGAGTTCCCCGGCGGCGACGACCTCGACCTGACCCGCGACGCCCGCCGCCACCTGGCCTTCGGCTTCGGCGTCCACCAGTGCCTGGGCCAGCCCCTGGCCCGGCTGGAACTCCAGATCGCCCTCGCCACCGTGCTGCGCCGGCTGCCCGAACTGCGCCTGGCGGTGCCGTTCGAGGAGGTCCGCTTCCGCGGCGAGATGCTCATCTACGGCGTCCACGAGCTGCCCGTCGCCTGGTGAGCCCGGGCCCGGGGGGGGGGGGGGGGGGGGGGGGGGGGGAGGAAGGGGAAGGGGAGGGGGGGGAAGGGGGGGGAGGCGCCCCCCCCCCCCCAGCCCCACCAAGAAAAAAGGAAAAACAACCCGCCGCA
>NZ_JBVIFM010000015.1:0-12839 GCF_055571335.1 Kitasatospora sp. NPDC030952 | reverse complement strand
CTGTTGGGTGGGGTCTTTTTCTGGGGGGGGGTGCTCGTGTATGGTGTCCGCGGCTTGCCTTTCGTTGGGGGATCTTGGGCTTGTTTTTTGCCTGACCGAAAAGACCCCAGGCCCCCGCGCCCGACCAGGCCCCCGCGCCCGACCACATCCCCCCCCGCCCCCCGTCACCGCCCCGAAGGGAACCCCCATGCTCGTCCGGATCGACCAGGAGAAGTGCTGCGGCGCGGGAAGCTGCGTGCTCGCCGCCCCCGAGGTCTTCGACCAGCGCGACGAGGACGGCATCGTCGTCCTGCTCGACGCCCGCCCGCCGGCCGGCCTCCACCAGGCCGTCCAGGACGCCGCCGGGGTCTGCCCGGCCGCGGCGATCACCCTGGAACACGCGTGACCGCTGCGCGCGAGGTCGCCGTCGTCGGGGCCGGCGCCGCCGGACTGCACGCCGCCGAGGCGCTGCGCCGGGCCGGCTACGACGGCCGCCTCACCCTGATCGGGGCCGAGCACGAGCCCCCGTACGACCGGCCGCCGCTGTCCAAGCAGCTGCTCGACGGACAGTGGCAGCCCGAACGGCTGGCCCTGCGCACCCCCGGCGCGCTGGAGGAGCTGCGGCTCGACCTGCGCCTGGGGGTGGCCGCCGAACGCCTGGACCGCGCGAGCCGCACCGTGCACCTGTCCGACGGGAGCCGGGTGCGCTGCGAGGCCGTCGTCGTGGCCACCGGCGTGCGCCCGCGCCGGCTGCCCGGCTCCGGTGGGACCGGGCCCGGCGGCGAGGCCCCGCTGCCCGGCGCCCACGTGCTGCGCACCCTCGCCGACGCCCTCGCCCTGCGCGAGGAACTGCGGTCGGGCGTAAGGCTGTTGGTGGTCGGCGGCGGGCTGCTCGGCGCCGAGGCGGCGGCCACCGCCGTCGGCCTCGGGGCCGAGGTGACCTGGCTGGTCTCCGCCGCCGCCCCGATGGCCGCCGTCCTGGGCGCCGAGACGGCCGCGCTGCTGACCGGGCTGCACCGCGAGCACGGGGTGCGGATCCGGCGGGGCGCGGCCGTCGAGGTGCTCCGGCGGCACGGCCGGGCGGCCGGCGTGCGGCTGGCCGACGGCTCCGAACTGGCCGCCGACGCCGTGCTGATGGCGATCGGCTCCGAGCCGGCCACCGAGTGGCTGGCCGGCAGCGGGGTGGCGCTGGAGGCGGACGGCGGGGTGTCCTGCGACGCCCACTGCGCGGCCGGCCCCGGCGTCTGGGCGGCGGGCGACGCCGCCGCCTGGCCCGACCCGCGCACCGGCCGGCGCCGACGCCTCGAACAGCGCACCAACGCCGCCGAACAGGCCCTGCACGCCGCCCGCGACCTGCTGGCCGGCCCGGACGGCACCCGCCGCGCCTACACCCCGGTCCCGTACCTGTGGACCGACCAGTACGGCCTGCGGGTGCAGGCCTTCGGCAGCCCCGGCGCCGCCGACGGCTTCGAGGTGGTCGACGGCAGCCTCGCCGAGCACCGCTTCGCCGCCGCCTGCGTGCGCGGGGGCCGGGTCACCGGCGCGGTGGGCATCGCCGCCGCCCGGGCCCTGCGCACCCTGCGCGCCCAGGTCGAGGCCGGCGACCCCTGGCCGCCCGTCACCCACCGGGAGGCCGCGCCGGTCGGCTGAGCGGTACGCCCTCCCCGGGCGGGAGGGCGTACCGGGCCACCCCCTCGCCCGGCGGCCTCGGGCGGTCCCCGGGCACGAGCCGACCCGGCGGCGCGGTGCGCAAATCGTTACATTGAGGACATTTGGCAGCTGTGCCAGGCACCGTGCGTCCATGCAGAGAAGGCCGACCGCCTTCGGAAAGGGTCCCCATGCGCCCCGCCCTCAGCCCCGCCGTCCTCGCCGAACTGCGCCGGCCCAGGCCCTACCCGGCGGTGTCCATCCTGATGCCCACCCACCGCCGCGAACCGGACAACGCCCAGGACCCGGTCCGGCTGCGCAACCTGCTGGCCGAGGCGAAGGAGCGGATCCAGGCCGACCCCGAGGTCTCCCGGGCCGGCCGGATCGACGTCATCGCACAGCTCGACCGGGCCCTCGCCGAGGTCGACCTGGTGCACGCCGAGGACGGCCTCGCCATCCTGGCCGCCCCCGGCGAGCACCGGGTCTGGTCGTTCGCCCGCACCGCCCCCGCCCGGGTGGTCCTGTCCGACACCTTCCTCACCCGCAACCTGGTCTCCGCCCAGGCCGCCGAACGCCCGTACTGGGTGCTGGCCGTCGCCGCCGACCGGGCCGTGCTGTGGGGCGGCGACCAGGAGCGGGTCGGCGAGGAGAGGATCCACGGCTTCCCGCTGGCGCGCGCCTTCTTCGACAACCCCGACCCGGAACGCCGCGAGCGCATCGGCGACACCCCCAGCACCTTCCGCGACGAGGAGACCAAGACCTTCCTGCGCCAGGCCGACAATGCGATCGGCAAGGTGCTGGCCGCCGACCCCCGCCCGCTGTACGTGGTCGGCGACGCGCCCGCGCTCGCCCTGCTGGACGCCGCCGGGCCGATCGCCAAGGAGGCCACCGCCCAGATCCCGCACGGCGGCCTGGCCCAGGCCGACGTCGAGACCGTCCGCAAGGTGGTCGAACCCGCCGTGCGCGCCCACGCCGAGCGCGAGGTCGGCGACACCCTCGCCCGGCTCGACAAGGCCCGCGGCCGCCAGGAGTTCGCCGCCGGCCTCGACGAGGTCTGGCGCGCCGCCGCCGAGGGCCGCATCGCCCTGCTGGCGGTCGAGGAGAACTTCCGCACCACCGTCCGCGACGACGGCGACCACCTCGTCCCCGCCGAGGCCGACGAGCCCGGCGCCCGCGACGACGTCGTCGACGAGGTCATCGAACGCGCCCTCGACACCGGCGCCCAGATCACCTTCGTCCCCGACGGCACCCTCACCGACACCCGCGGCATCGCCGCCGACCTGCGCTTCTGACCAGCCCCGTGCCGCGCCCGGACCCCGCACCGCCCGGGCGCGGCGGCCTCCGACTCCCTCGACGCCGAGTCGACAAGGCGTCAGAACCGATGCGGACCGTGATCCACCGGAGCCCGCCGCCGCCCGCCGGTGCGCGGGAAACGGGTTGGGCCCGGAGGGCGCGGGCTGCTACGGTCTGCGCAGCCGTGAGAAAAACGCGAGGAGGTGAGACCCATGAAGGCTGGAACCGGGTGGGTGCTCCCCCTTGTCGTCACGGTGGGCGATTGACGTTGGTGTCGCCCGGGAGCGCCCCAGACGAGGCACTTCCGAAAGGCAACACCATGGACTCTCCCCGTACCGCCCCGAACACCCCTGCCGTGACGCGGGTCTCGGACACCGAATGGCACGCCGTCGAGGACGGCCGGGTGGCCGGCCGCGCCGACGCCTCGCGCCGGCCCGACGGACGGCTGTTCGTCAGCATCGACGCCTGGCACGACGCCGCCTTCGACCGCCTCGCCGCCGCGCTGCCGGCCGACCTGCCGGACCCCCTGCACACCATGGTCGACGAGACCGACCAGGACGCGCTGTCCGCCTGGCGGCGGGCCGGCTTCACGCCGGTGCGCCGCGAGTGGGGCTACCTGGTGCCCACCGACCCGCGGGCCACCGGGCTCGGCCCGGCACGGCCCCCGGCGGGCGTGACGATCGTGCCCGCCGGCCGGGCCGAGGAGGGCCCGCTGCGCGCCCTGGAGCGCGTCATCCACGACGAGGTCACGGCCGGCGCCGGCTGGCAGGCGGTGCCCGCCCAGGTGCTGCCCCGCCCGGCCGGGACCTTCGTGGTCGACCCCGCCGGGTACGCGGTGGCGCGCCAGGGCGAGCGCTACGTCGGGCTGATCCGGGTGACCCCGCCGCGCCGCCCGCGGATCGGGCTGATCGCCGTGCGCGCCGAACTGCACCGCCGGGGCATCGCCCGGGCGCTGCTGGCCCACGCGCTGGACGCGCTGCACCGCGACGGCACCGCCACCGCCTGGGCGGAGGTGACGGAGTCCGACCGGGCCGCCACCGCCCTGTTGGAGGGCATCGGCGCCCGCCGCGCCGGCAGCACCCTGGAACTCGTCCGCCGCTGACCCCCGCCCCGCGGCCGCCCCGGCCGTACCGACCGCACGGCCCGCACGGCCCGTACCGACTGCACCGCCCGTACCGACCGCACCGAACGTACTGACAACGAAGAAGAGGTGAGGACCATGACCAAGACGACGAACGGCATCGAAGTCGAAGGCACCGTCATCGAGTGCCTGCGCAACGCCAACTTCAAGGTGGAACTCCAGAACGGGCACGTCGTGCTCGCCCACATCAGCGGGAAGGTCCGCAAGAACCACATCAAGATCCTCCCGCACGACCGGGTGCTCGTGGAGCTCAGCCCCTACGACCTCACCCGTGGCCGGATCCGCTACCGCTACCGCAACTAGTACCGGTGGCAAGGGTGGCCCGGCACGCTCCCCCGTGGCGTGCCGGGCCACCAGCGGTTCTGCCGGGCCGACCGGCCCGGGCGCACCGCAGTGTCACCTCGTGGAGGATGCCAGGGCGCGCGGCGGCCGTGTTGTCACTGCGTCGCCACTTCCTTGGCAACGCGTCTACGTGCCGTCCGTGCCGCTCCCGGCCAGGGCGCGCCGGCGGTGTTCGCGGGGCGAGAGCCCGTAGGCGGCGCGGAAGGCGCGGCTGAAGTCGTCGGCGCGGGGCAGGCCCCAGCGGGCGGCGACGGCGTGCACCGGGGTGGTGCGGTGGGCGGGGTCGGCGAGGTCGCGGCGGGCGCGTTCCAGGCGTTCGGCGCGGATCCAGGCGGCGAGGGTGCGGCCCTGGGACTGCCGGGTGAAGACCCGGTGCAGGTGGCTGACCGAGACGTGGTGGGCGGCGGCGATCACCGCCGGGGTGAGCTCGGGGTCGTGGAGGTTGCGGCGCGCGAAGGCCCGCACCTGCCCGGCCAGCGCCCGGTGCCGGGCGTCGTCCGACAGCTCGCCGGCGGCGTCCAGCTCCCCGGCCACCCAGGCCGCCACCAGGTCGACGGCGACGCTGCCCAGCCGGGCCGTCTCCGCCGGGCCCAGGGCGGCGGCCTGCCGGTCCAGCCCGACCAGGAACTGCGCCAGCAGCGCCGCCGACCCCTCCCGCACCGAGAACCCCCGGCCCAACAGCTCGCGCAGCCGCTGCGGGGGCAGCGGCAGCAGCGACACCGGGAAGTCGATGCCCACCGCCTCGGTCCGCTGCTCCCCGCGGCCGGCGGCGGGCGCCCCCAGGGCCCGCACCTCGTACGGGTGGGAGCTGTCCGCCAGGTAGAGGTCACCCCGCCCGAAGGTGCGCTCCCCGGTGCCGCGGCTGAGCGAGAGCCCGCCCGCGAGCGGCATCGTCAGGTGGTACACCTCCGGGTCGGTGCGCCGCACCATCGCGGCGCTGCGCCGGAACCGGGTCGGCGGGAACGAGGATCTCAGGAGGGTCACCGGCCCCAGCTCCAGGCGCCGCATCTCCGCCCGGAAGTCATCGGCGTGGACGCTGGTCATCTCGCTGGCCCGGGTGCGCCCGATCAGCTCCCGCCAGCAGTCGAACCGCTCCCGCGCGGGCACACCCTCCCCCCGGAACACGCTCTCCGCTCCCGCGGCCACCTCGCCGCCTCCCTTCCCGCCGCGCCACCCGGCCCGGCCGCTGCCGGACCGTCGACCGTAGCCGATCCCGGTCCGGATACCCGCCCGGGCCCCTCGCCAGGGCCCCGCCAGGGTTCCGCCGGACCGGGGCCTAGGGGGCGAGCAGGGCGCAGACGAAGTCCTCCTCGACGGCCCGCAGGTGTTGCAGCAGGTCGGGGTTGCCCGCCTGGTTCACCTGCTCGGTGACGGAGAGGGTCAGACTGCGCCGCCCGTCCGGGGTGCCGACGCCGAGCTGGGTGTAGCCGGCGGTGTTGCCGGTGTGCCCGTACACCGTGCCGCAGCGGGTGCTGTACTCGAAGATCGCCAGCCCGGCGCGGTTGGCGCCCGGGCCGGCCGGCTCGGAGGCGCCCGGGACGAAGGCCCGCTGCTGCTCGCGGGTCGCCTCGCCGATCAGCGGGCCGCCCGCGTAGCCGGCCGCGAAGGCGCTGAAGTCGGCGGGGGTGGAGACCAGGCCGCCGGAGGCCCAGGCGCCGGAGGCGCCGAACTCGGTGCTGACGTCCCGGGGCGCGGCGGGCGGCTGGAGGGCGTAGCCGTGCAGGTAGGGCCTGGGCAGCCGGTAGCCGGCGGGCAGGCTGGTGTGGTCGAGCCCGAGCGGCCGGTAGACCTGGGAGGCCAGCAGGTCCTCGTAGCGCTGCCCGGTGGCGGCCTCGGCCATCAGGGCGACGGCGATGTTGTCGGAGTTGGAGTACTGGTAGCGGGTGCCGGGGGCGAACTCCAGGGGCCGGTCGGCGACGAAGTCCAGCAGGCGCCGGGAGTCGAAGACGTGGTGGGGGTCGGTGCGCAGCAGGTCGCCGAAGTCCGGGGCGGTGCTGTAGTCCGGCAGGCCGCTGGTGTGCTGGAGCAGCTGGCGCAGGGTCACCGCGCCCCAGGCAGCGGGCAGCGAGGGCAGCCGGGCGGCGATGGTGTCGTCCAGCCCGAGCAGCCCGCAGTCCACCAGCCGCAACGCGACCGCGCCGCTGAACGCCTTGGCGGCGCTGGCCAGGCGCATGTGGTCGCCGGCCCGCGGCGGGCGGTCGGTGCCGAGCCGCGCCACCCCGGCCCGCAGCACCCGCACCCGCCCGTCCTCGCGCAGGACGGCGATGGCCCCGGGCGGGCCGTCGGGGCGGTCGACCAGCGCCTGGAGCCGGGCCCGCAGCGCCCGGTCGTTGTCCTCCCGGCCGCCGTTCCCGGCTGCGGCGCTGCCGGCGGGGGCCAGTGCCAGCGCGGCGGTGAGCAGGGCGGTGGCCGCCGCCCGCCGGGGGCGGCGGGTCGGCGGGCCGGGGTGGGAGCGCAGCGGCATGACGGGGCCTCCGAAGGGGCGACTCGGCGGGTCGGCGGTGGGACGACGCGGGGGCGGCGGTCGACGGCCGCCGCCCCGGCGGCAAGGGATCACCGGCCGGCGGGTCCGGGAAACGGCCGCGCGCCCGCTGTGACCCGCCTGGTCGAGCGGCGCCGACGCGGCGTCGATGCGGCGTCGACGCGTGCCGACGCGGCGTCGACGAGGCGCTGACGCGGCGTCGACGCGGTGCCGGGCCCGCGGGCTCAGGCCTGGAACGGCCCCTCGTCGACGAAGGTGCGCAGCAGCCGGGCGAAGACCTCGGCGTCGGCGGCCGGCCAGGAGGCGAGGGAGTCCTCGATGCGGGCGGCCAGGCGGTCCCGGGTGGCCCGGACGGCGTCGTGCCCGGGGTCGGTGAGGACGAGCAGGGTGGCGCGCCGGTCGGCGGGGTCGGCTTCGCGGCGCAGCAGGCCCGCCTCCTCCAGGCGGTCGGCGCGGCGGGTCACGGTGGTGCGGTCCAGTCCGATCTCGCGGCCGAGGTCGGCGGCGCTGCACGGGCCGGTGCGGGCCAGGCCGCTGAGGACGGGGTAGGTGAGTTCGTCGACGGCCTGCCCCAGGCCGTCGGTCAGCTGGGCGTGCAGGCCGGTGCGGGTGCTGCGGCGCAGCAGCAGTCCAAGGGCCTCGGCGATCTGGTGTCCGGTCGGATTCGTCACCCCCTCAGATTAGCGTGCATCGGGCACGCTTTTCGTGTAGCGTGAGTTGCGTGCTTGAGGCACGCATCTGAAGTCCGTGCTCACCCCTCCGGAGGAATCCCGTGCGCCACACCGACATCACCACCGCCCTGACCGACCTGCTCCTCACCCCGGGCCTGGACCTCCACGAGGCCGCCGACCGCCACTTCGCCCCCGACTACCGCCAGCGCACCGACGGCCGCTGGGACGACCGCGGGCAGTTCCTGGCCCACATCGCCCACCTGCGCACGGTCGTGGCCGACGGCTCCGTCGAGGTCCACGAGGAACTCTGCGACGGCGCGCGCTACGCCGACCGCCACACCATGACCGTCACCAAGACCGACGGCTCCACCGTCCGCATGGAGGTCTACCTCTTCGCCGAGTTCGCCCCCGACGGCCGCTTCCGCCGGATCGAGGAGACCACCCTGCTGCTGGAGGGCGGCGAGCACGACCGGGACCTCGGCAGCGCCCGCTGACCGCTGACCGCTGAGCGCTGAGCGCTGAGCGGCCCGGCCCGGCGGGGGCTCACCGGCCCCCGCCGGCCCCGCCTACCGGCCGCTCGTGTCCAGCCCCCCGCCTGCGGCCGCTCGTCCAGCCCCGCCTACGGCCGCTCGCCCGCGCCCTCGGTGTCGATGTGCGGCAGGACCCGGTCCAGCGGGCGCGGCGTCCACCAGGCCGCCGGGCCGAGCAGGGTCATCACCGCAGGCACCAGCAGCAGCCGCACCACCGTGGCGTCCACCAGCACGCTGACCGCCAGCCCCAGGCCCATCATCTTGATCACCACGTTGTCGCTGACGATGAACGCGGCGAACACACTGACCATGATCAGCGCCGCGCAGGTGATCACCCGGGCGGTGATCTCCAGGGCGTGCGCCACCGAGTCGTGGCTGCGCCCGGTGCGCAGCCAGGCCTCGTGGACGCGCGAGAGCAGGAAGATCTCGTAGTCCATGCTCAGCCCGAAGACGATCGCGAACATCATCATCGGCACATAGCTCTCGATCGGGACCTTCCCCGCCACCCCGAGCGCCGGCCCGCCCCAGCCCCACTGGAACACCGCCACCACCACCCCGTACGAGGCCGCGATCGACAGCAGGTTGAGCACCGCCGCCTTGACGGCCACCAGCAGGCCGCGGAAGACCGCCAGGATGATCAGGAACGCCAGCGCGACCACCACCGCGATGATCAGGAGCAGCCGGCCGGAGACGATGTCCAGGAAGTCCACCTGGGCCGCGGTGTTGCCGGTCACGTACGTCTTCGCACCGGTGCCGGCCACCGCGTCCGGCAGCACGGTGTCCGACAGCCGGTTGACCAGGTCGGTGGTGGCCCGGTCCTGCGGGGCGCCCGCCGGGACGACCGTGGCGAACAGCACCGCGCCGTCCGGACTGGTCTGCAAAGGGGTGGTGCTCGCCGCGCCGGGCAGGCCGGTGAGGGCCTGCTGCACCGCGCCCTGCACCCCCGCCCGCGATCCGGCGGGCACGGCGCTCTGGTCGACGACCACGGTCAGCGGCCCGTTCGCGCCGGGGCCGAAGGCCTGGGCGACCAGGTCGTAGGCGCGCCGGTCGGTGAAGCTGGTCGGATCGGCGCCGTCGCCGATGTGGCCCAGCTGGATCGAGAACAGCGGGATCGACAGCACCCCCAGCGCCACCACCCCGGCGACCAGGTACCGCCAGGGCCGCGCCTCGACCCGCCGGGCGTAGCGGTGCCAGCTCCCGCCGCCCTCCCCGCCACCGCCGGCCTCGGCGATCGGACGGCGCACGGCGAACCGGTCCATCCGGCGCCCGATCAGCCCCATCAGCGCCGGCAGCAGGGTCAGCGCGCCGAGCACCGCCGACACCACCGTGACCGCCGCCGCGGCCCCCAGCTTGGCGATGAAGGAGATGCCCGACACCGACAACCCGGACAGCGCGATGATCACCGTGCAGCCGGAGACCAGCACCGCGCGTCCGCTGGTGGCCACCGCCTGCCCGGCCGAGGCCACCGGGTCCACCCCGTCCATCAGGTTCTGCCGGTGCCGGGTGAGCAGGAACAGCGCGTAGTCGATGCCCACCCCGATGCCGATCATCGTCGCCAGCGTCGGCGCCACGGTCGCGAACGTGGACAGCGCCGCCACCAGCCCCAGCGCCCCCAGCCCCACCACCGCCGCGACCAACGCCGTCAGCAGCGGCAGCCCGGCCGCGACCGCACTGCCGAACCCCACCAGCAGCACCACCACCGCCACCGCGAAGCCGATCACCTCGCTGGAACGGTCGTCCGCCACCGGCCGGGCCAGCTCACCCAGCGGCCCGCCGTACTCCACCTGCACCCCGGCCCGGCGCAGCGGCGCGACCGCGGCGTCCACCCCGCCCAGGTAGTCGCGGCCCAGCAGGGCGGGCGTGGTGTCGAAGCGGACGGTGATGTACCCGGTCAGCCCGTCGGGGGCCAGCGGCCCGCCCGGCGGGGCGGCCTGACCGGGCGGCGGCAGCGGGCTCTGCGCCCCGATCACGTGCGGCAGCTGCTGCAGCGAGGCGACGGCCTGGGCGATCTGCGGCTGGAAACCGGCCAGCTGCCCGGCGTCGTGCAGCACCACCTGGGAGCTGGTGCCCGCGGCGGCCGGCTCGTGCGCCCGCAGCACGTCCCGGCCCTGCTGCGCCTGGGTGCCGGGCAGCGAGAAGTCGTCCGAGTAGGTGCCGCCGACCGTCCGGTTGGCGGCCTGGACACCGGCCAGGGCGACGAGCCACAGCACGATGACGACCAGTGAGTGGCGCGCGCACCACTCGCCCAGGCGGCGCAGCGCCGCGCGCCGGGCGGCCGGGGGGACGGCCGGGGGGACACGGCGGGCGGACGGCGGCATGGACGGCTCCCGGGGGTCTCCTTGCGCGGTGGCGCGCCGAACCGGCGCAGTGTTCCCGGCGGGCCGCCCCCGGCCGTCCGTACCGGCGGGTAGTCGCCCCGACGGCGGTCCGCCCGCCCCGCCCGCGCCGCCGTCCCGCCGCGGTTCACCGCTGTCACACCGCCGTTCACCGCTGTCCACGCCGTCGTTCACCGCCGACTCGCCGCGCGGTACCGGCGAGTTGGCTAGACTGCCCCGGCCCGATGTGATCAAGAAAGGACAGGGATGAGCATGGGGGGAACCTGGATGACCGCGACCGAACCCGACCCCGCGGAGCCGGCGTCGCCGCAGATCCGCCAGGACATCCCGCACAGCGCCCGGATGTACGACTACTTCCTCGGCGGCAAGGACAACTTCGCCGTCGACCGCGAAGCCGCCGAGCGCGTCCTGACCGTCTTCCCCACCATGCGCACCGCCGTGCGGGCCAACCGCACCTTCATGCACCGCGCCACCCGCGCCCTGGCCCGCCGCGGCCTGGACCAGTGGCTGGACATCGGCACCGGCATCCCCACCTCGCCCAACCTCCACGAGGTCGCCCAGGCCATCGAGCCGCGCGCCCGGGTGGTCTACGCCGACAACGACCCCGTCGTGCTGGCCCACTCCCGCGCCCTGATGACCAGCACCCCGCAGGGCCGCACCGCCTACGTCCACGGCGACGTCCACGACCCCGCCTCGATCCTGACCACCCCCCAGGTCGCGCAGACCCTCGACCTGACCCGGCCGGTGGTCCTGTCGATGGTCGCCCTGCTGCACTTCGTCCCGGACCTCGACGACGCCCACGCCATCGTCAAGCACCTCCTGGACCCCCTACCGGCCGGCTCCGCCCTGGTCCTCTCCCACGCCACCGCCGAACTCGACCCGCTCGGCGCGCCCAAGGTCCAGGAGATCTACAACCAGGCCGGCACCTCCCTGCGGCTGCGCCCCGAGGCCGAGTTCGCCACCTTCTTCGAGGGCCTGGACCTGCTGGAGCCGGGCATCGTCCCCGCCCACCGC
This sequence comes from Kitasatospora sp. NPDC030952, assembly GCF_055571335.1. Lineage (NCBI taxonomy): Bacteria > Bacillati > Actinomycetota > Actinomycetes > Kitasatosporales > Streptomycetaceae > Kitasatospora > Kitasatospora sp. NPDC030952. Next base: position 1,404 of record NZ_JBVIFM010000015.1, on the reverse strand, counting down.
TGGCACCCCGACGGCACCGACGGCACCGCCGAACTGCTGCCGGCCGACGTCACCGACGCCCAGGTCTCCTTCTACGCCGGCGTCGCCCTCAAGCCCTGACCCGGCTCCGCCGGCACGCGCGAGGGGCCCGCAGCGACGCCGCGGGCCCCTCGCACGTCCTTCGGGCTCAGCCCTCGACGGTCGAGACGTGCACCCCGTACACCGGCCCGGCCGGAAGCTCGGCGAGGCGCCGCTCCTGGGTGGCCGTCAGCCTCCGCACCAGCAGGACGGCGAGCAGGACGGTGGCGTCCGTGCGGGGGGAGCGGTACGGGGCGGGCGAGGACATCGGTGAAGGGCTCCAGGGAACGGACGGACCGGAATCGACGGGGCGTCACCCTAGGGCCCGGACGTTCGTTCGTACAGTCCTTTTCGTCAACGGCCCGGCCGCCGCCGGGATCCCGTCCGGGTGACGCGGGGCGGTTCCCGCCCCGGGCCCGGCCCCGGTCCGGTCTCCTGGGGCGGCCGACGGAACCCGCCGTCGCCGCACCGGGCGCCCCGCCCCGGAGGAGGAGTCCCGTGCCCTCGCCCTGTGACCCCCAGTACGCCCCCGCCGGCGACGTGAGCGCGGCGCTCATGGTGATCGACTCCCGGCTCAAGGCCCTCTACGACGGGCGGACCGAGACCGACCCGGAACACCGCAAGATGGTCGACCACCTCGCCGCGTCCATGGGCCCGGACGACTTCAGCGCCCTGCTGGAGGGCGCCTGCACCCTCATCTACCTCTACATGAACTGGCTGCGGACGGCCTGCGAGGACCACGGCAAGGACGTCATCGAGTACGTGGTGCCGACCCTGGTGGCCACCATGCGCATGATGCCCAGGACCTTCCGCCCCGAGGTCATCCCCACCATGGCGGGCCTGCTGGTCGCCGCCGGCAGCGGCCTGAGCCCCAACCTGTGGCGCGCGCAGTACGGCCCGTGGACGGACGCCGAGATGAACCCCCTGGAGGCCACCGCCACCCTGCTCGCCGAGTACGTCAACCGGATCTGCGGCGACGACCAGGAGTTCGCCACCCGCCTGATCACCGACGCCCTCTCCCGGGCCGACGAGGACGAGGACTGACCGGGGGAGGGCTGACGGGGGCTGACCGGGGGAGAGGGCTGACGGGGGATCACACGGACTGACCAGCCCTTCTCCAGGGCCTTCGCCCTCCGCCCAAAAATATACCTGGGCGAAGGTATATGGCTGGAAAGCCACGGTGAAGGCAGTTGATGGCAGGAGTTATGTCAGCTGGTCACTAAAATACCTTCCCAAAGGTATGTAGATCTCCTAGCATCGCTGCGATGCATGCCCCCTTCGGTCCGTGTCACTTGTCGGAGGACTCGTCGTGAAGCCTGAGAGCGCAGCCGTCCGTGCCCAGGAGCG
>NZ_JBVIFM010000014.1:0-235391 GCF_055571335.1 Kitasatospora sp. NPDC030952 | reverse complement strand
CTGATCCACCCCGAAGGGCTTCACCGTTCGACTTGCATGTGTTAAGCACGCCGCCAGCGTTCGTCCTGAGCCAGGATCAAACTCTCCGTGAATGTTCACCGGTAATCCGGTTAGCACCCGCGTTGAGCGGCACGGCAACCACCGGAATAAGGCGGTCCCGCGCACTGCGTCCTCGCTAGTGTTTGTTTCAAAAGGAATCTCCAACCCCAGAGAATCTGAGGCCGGGGATGTCAACATATCTGGCGTTGACTTTTGGCACGCTGTTGAGTTCTCAAGGAACGGACGCTTCCTTCGGACCGCCTTCCAGCGGGCCCTCCGGGCGCTTCGTTCTTTCGTGTTTCCAGCTTATCAGATGTTTTCCGCTCCGTTTCCGGGGCTTCGTCATCCAACTCGCCGGTGTCTTCCGGGGCTTGACGCCCCGTCCGACGTTTCAAACTCTAGCCGATCCCCGCTCCGAAAAGCGAATCCAGCCGCAATCCGATAAAACGAGCACGCCGAATAAGCACCAGGCCGCAACGCGAAAAGAGAAACGACCGGTACGAACCGGAAGTGGTGTTTCAAGGGATTGGCCGCTCCGGGACCGTCCGCGCCGATGCGTGTCCGGTGCTCCCTGCCGAGCGACTAGGAAACACTACCCCTCTCGGGCGCCTGGGGCAAACCCGTCCCGGGGACGGTCCGGGTGCAGAGCGCACGGCCCTGCTTCACGTACTCGCCGTTGGGGTGGTCGTTGCCGGTGACCCAACGCAGCGCGGTGGCCTCGTCACGGCCGCCGTCGCGGTGGCGGCGGAGCAGGCGCTCCTCTCGGACGGTGTCATCGGTGTCGACGTACCAGAGTTCGCGCAGCAGCCGACGGGCGTCCGGCCAGGGGGTGTCGGTGGCGGCGAGGTAGTTGCCCTCGGTGATGACCAGGCGGGTGTGCGGGCGGACGACGTGGCGGGCGGCGACCGGCTCGTCCAGGGTGCGGTCGAAGTCGGGGACGTAGATGTCCTGGAAGCGGTCGGCGGCGACCCGGCGCAGCAGGGCGAGGTAGCCGTGGGCGTCGAAGGTGGCCGGGGCGCCCTTGCGGTGGGTCAGTCCGAGGCGGTCGAGCTGGGCGGCCGAGAGGTGGAAGCCGTCGAGCGGGAGGTAGGCGGCGGTGCCGGGGCCTTCGACGCGTTCGACCGCGGCGACCAGGTGGCGGGCGAGGGTGGACTTGCCGGCCCCGGGCGGGCCGACAAGTCCGAGGATCGTACGGGCGTTGCTGCCCGGGCCGCGGAGGAGTCCGAGGGCAAGGGCGGTGAGGCGGTCCTCGTTCATGGCCGCACCCTACTCACTGGCCCGGGCCCAACGACGGGCTCATGAACAGGCGCGGGCACACGCGCGGGCGCGGGCTCAGGCGTGCGCGGAAAGGGGGACGAGCGCGGGCCGGTCCAGGGTGAGGGTGCCGGCGTCCGCGTCGAGTACCGCAGGGACGCCGAGCGGGACGGTCAGGGTGGAGGTGCAGTGGCCGAAGCCCAGTTCCCAGAGCACGGGCACGCCGAGCCCGCCGAGGCGGTCGAGCATCACATCCCGGACCCGGTCGGGACGGCCGCAGCCCTCCCAGGAGCCGAGGGCTATGCCGGCCACCCCGTCGAGGGCGCCCGAGCGGAGGAACTGGGTGAGCAGGCGGTCCAGCTGGTACGGGTGCTCGTTCACGTCCTCGAGGACCAGGATGCTGCCCGCGTAGGAGGGGCGGGCGGCGGGGGTGCCGCGCTCGGCGGCGAGGACATGGACGCACCCTCCGGCGGTGACGCCGTGGGCGCGGCCGGGGACGAGCGCGCCGGCGGTGGGTGAGGTGAGGACGGTGGTGGCGGCGGGGTCGAAGAGGGTCCGGCGCAGGTGTTCGGCGGTGGGGCCGTCCTCGATGAAGGAGGAGGCGGCGGCCATCGGCCCGTAGAGGGTGGCGAGGCCGAGGCGCTGGGCGAAGGCCTCGTGCAGGGAGCTGACGTCGCTGAAGCCGATGAAGGGCTTGGGGCGGGCGGCGCGCATGGCGGTCCAGTCGAGCAGGTCGACGATCCGGTGGACGCCGTAGCCGCCGCGGGCGCAGATGACGGCGTCGACGGCGGGGTCGAGCCAGGCGTCCTGGATGTCGGCGGCACGGTCGGCGTCGGTGCCGGCCAGGTAGCCGAGGGCGGGGTGGGTGTCGAGGACGTGCGGGGCGACGGTGACGCGCAGGCCCCAGGAGCGGAGGAGTGCGCAGCCGGCGGTGAGCCGCGCGGGGTCGATCGGGCCGCTGGGGGCGACGACGGCGATGTGGTCGCCGGGGCGCAGTTGCGGCGGGCGGGTCAGTCCCTGGCCGGGCGTGGTGGGTTGCTGGTCCATGGACCGGGCCTTTCGGGGAAGGGGCGGGGCTGTGGGCGGCCTCGGGGTGTGGTCGAGGCCGCCCGGTGACGATATGCCCGCCGGTCGAGCGGCCGATGTCCGTGGACGGGCGGACCGCGTCGGCGCCGTACGGGTTGAGGGCCCTTCAGGACGCGCCCATCACCTCCCGCACCTCGGCGAGGGTGGCGTCGGCGATGGCGTTGGCCCGCTCCGCGCCGGTGCGCAGGACCTGGCGCAGGTGGCCGCGGTCGGCGGCGAGGTCGGCGCGACGGGCGCGCAGCGGGCGGAGGTGCTCGTTGACGGACTCGATGACGGTGCGCTTGAGGGCGGCCGCGCCGCCGTCGCCGATCTCCTCGGCGATCGCCTCCGGGGCACGGTCCTGGCAGAGCCCGGCGAGCAGGACGAGGCCGGAGACCTCGGGGCGGGCGACCGGGTCGTAGGTGATGCGGCGGTCGGCGTCGGTCTTCGCGCCGCGGATGATCCGGGCGGTCTCGTCCTCGTCGGCGCCGAGGGGGACGGCGTTGCCGCGGCTCTTGCTCATCTTGCCGCCGTCGGTGCCGAGCAGCATCGGGGTGTCGGAGAGCAGCGCCCGGGGGCGGGGGAAGACGGCGCTGCCGTCGGCGTGCGGGTAGCGCTCGTTGAAGCGGCGGGCGACGGTGCGGGCGACTTCGAGGTGGGGCAGCTGGTCCTGGCCGACCGGGACGAGGTCGGCCTTGCAGAACAGGATGTCGGCGGCCTGGTGCACGGGATAGGTGAACATCAGTCCGTTGACGGCGGCCTGGCTGGAGTGGGCGATCTCGTCCTTGACGGTGGGGTTGCGGCTCAGTTCGGCGACGCTCACCAGGCTGAGGAAGGGCAGCAGCAACTGGTTGAGGGCGGGGACGGCGCTGTGGGCGAAGATCGTGGCCCGGTCGGGGTCGAGGCCGGCGGCGAGGTAGTCGAGGACGAGGTTCTCGGTGTGCTCGGCGAGCCGGTCGGCGATGTCGCGGTCGGTGATGACCTGGTAGTCGGCGACCAGGACGAACATCTCGACGCCCTGGTCCTGGAGCCGGACCCGGTTGCGCAGGGTGCCGAAGTAGTGGCCGAGGTGCAGCGGGCCGGTGGGGCGGTCGCCGGTGAGGACGCGGTGGGCGCCGGGGTCGGCGATCAGGTCGGCGGCCGTCAGCACGGCGGCGGTCGCGGCGGAGTCGGCGGTCGGGGCGGAGGTGGTGGCGGTCGCGTCGGAGCCGACGGTCGAGAAGGAAGTGGTGGCGGTCGGGGTGGAGGTGGTGGCGGTCATCGGGTTTCTCCCTCGGTACGGCGATGGTGGCGGCCGTCCGGGGCGCGGGGCCCGTCCCGTGGGGATACGCGACAGGGCCGTCCATCCCGGACGGCCCTGGTCAGGCGAGTGTGGTGGCCGTCCTAGGACGGCCACCAGCACAGGCCCACGAAGCGCTTCATGGCTCCAACCATAGCGTCAGTCCTCCACCACCAGGGCGGGGGTGTCCTTGCGCAGCGTCCCGCCGCGGAGAACTCCGACCGGATCAGGCCGTACCAGGTCGTCAGTCCGGCGCCGAGCAGCAGGATGCCGACGCCGATCACGAACACCGAGCCGATGCCGAACACCGCACCGCTGCCATAGTCGGGGGACCACGCGTCGGTGAGGGTCTGTAGGAAGACGGCGCTCAGCAGGAGGCCGCCGGACTCCTTGGCGAGCACCCCCGCACGGAGGGTGTCGCGGGCGGCAAGATAGGTTTGCCTCACCTAACTTTGATCCGCTTGATCCCGACCGTGAAGGAGCGTCGCGTGGCCCCCGACTCCGACGGCCCGACCCCCGCCCGCCAGACCCCCACCCGCCAGACCCCCACCCGCCGGACCCCCACCCGCCGCCGCTTCCTCGCCGCCGGGGTGACCGGCGCCGCCGTGCTCGGCCTCGGCGGGCTCCTCAGCGCCTGCGGCAGCTCGGGCGGCTCCGGAAGCAGTGGCGGCGGTACCACGAAGCCTGGCGGCGGCGGCTCGCCCGACCAGAAGTCGGTCAAGCAGGGCGGCGACGACTACGCCACCGTCATCGAGAAGATGAAGGACTTCGGCACCGACGCCGCCCCCGGCGTCTACCCGCGCACCGTCAAGCACGCCATGGGCGAGACCGTCATCCCCGCCAAGCCCACCCGGGTCGTGGTGCTGGACACCGGCGAACTCGACAACGTCGTCGCGCTCGGCATCCAGCCGGTCGGCGTCGTGCACACCGACGGCTCCAAGTCGCTGCCGTCCTACCTGAAGGACAAGGCCGGCAACCCGGCCGCCGTCGGCACCATCAACAGCCTCAACCTGGAGGCGATCGCCGCACTCAAGCCCGACCTGATCCTCGGCAGCCAGCTGCGCGCCCAGGACCAGTACGCCCAGCTGTCGAAGATCGCGCCGACCGTCTTCTCGCTGCGCCCCGGCTACCCCTGGAAGCAGAACTTCCTGCTCAACGCCAGCCCCTTCGGCCTGCAGGCCGAGGCCAAGGCGCAGCTCGACGCCTACCAGGCGGCCGCCACCGCGATCGGCGCCGGTCTCGGCGGCAAGCGGCCCACCATCACCCCGCTGCGCTTCATGCCGGGCCGCACCCGGCTCTACGCCGAACTCTCCTTCATCGGCACCATCCTCACCGACGTGCCGCTACCGCAGCCCGCGATCGAGCAGGTCAAGGAACTCGCGGTGGAGGTCAGCCCGGAGCAGATCGACAAGGCCGACGCCGACTGGATCTTCTACGGCGTGTACGGGAGCCCCAGCTCGACCAACCAGGACGCGGTGCTCGGGGGCGCACTCTGGAAGACGCTCGGCGCGGTCAAGTCAGGTCAGGCCCGGCCGGTTTCGGACGAGACCTGGTTCCTCGGGCTCGGCGTCATGGCGGCCAACGCGGTGCTCACCGACCTCAAGGGCTTCGTCGCGCCCGGCAGTTGAGCCGATACGGCTGGCAGGGAGCGCCGCCGGCCCTCCGGCGATCACTCCGTACTCGCGCGCACACGCCCGGGAATGACGCTTGGAGCTGGTCGCGCGGTGCGGGAGGATCATCGGGACCGTCCCCCGAAGGGCCCGCCGATGACCTCGCTCCACCCCACCTCCACCGACCTCATCTCCCCCGACCCCGACCCCGCCTCCACGGACCCCGCCCTGCCCGGACCGGCCGCGGGTGGCGCCGGTACCCCGCCCCAGGCCGACGGGCCGCCCGCCCCGGCGGGACCACCCGGACCGCCCGCCCCGGCGGTGCCGGTCTGCTCCCTCGCGACGGCGGCCGAAGGCACTCAGGCCCGCCACGACTCGGTGCCGCAGCCGCGCACCCCGGAGGACGTCGAGGCGCAGCTCCGCCACGCCGACGGCGACGCGACGGCCGCCGGGCTCCGCGCGGCGCTCGCCGAGCGGCTGCGGACCGGGCGCGCGGAGGGGCGCTCGCTCGCCGAACTGGCGGCCTCGTGCCGGCGGCCGGTGGAGGAGGTGCGGGCGCTGCTCGGCGAGACCGCGGAGCAGGCCCCGGTCCCGACCGGGAGCGCCCCCGTCGAGCAGGCCGGGCCGGGGTTCCTCCGGCTCCAGCAGGCGGCGACGCCGTCGGAGGCCAACCGGCCCGCACCGGCGCCGCGTTCGACGCGCGAGGAGATCCGGAGCCTCGCCTCGCGGCGGCCGTCGCCCTCCCGCCGACTGCGCCGGATGCACCCCCGGACCGACCCGACCGACCGGACCGACCGGACCGGGCAGGAGGCGACCGCACGGGAGACGGCCGCGACCGACCCGACCGGGGTTCGGCCGCAGGGTGCCGGGTGGGTGGGTGAACCGACCGGTGCAACGGCGGCGTCCGCCGAGCGCGCGCTCTTGGCGGACGCCTGGGCCGGGCCGGAGAGCCCGGCCGTCGCCCCGGCGCTCGGAGGCGGCACGGCATGGGCCGATGCGTCCTGGACCGATACGTCATGGCCAGGCATGGCCCGGCCCGACGCGTCATGGCCCGACGCGTCATGGCCCGGCCGGTCCGGGCCCGACACGTCCCGGGGTGAAGCACCGCTCGGCATCCTGATCGGCGGCAGCCCGGTCCAGCCGGAGGCCGTCGGCCGCCCCGAAGAGCGGACGCCGGTCCGGGTGGCGGCCGAACCGATCCGGGTCGGGCGCGGCACCAGCCTGGTCGTGCTGCCGTCCTGGCGTCCCGCCATCGCCGTCTCGGTGTCGACCGAACAGCTGGTCACCGAGACCGGGCTCACCGTCGGGCAACTGGCCGACGCCCAGCTGACGGTGCGGATGAACCCCTGGGCCCTGCACGACCGGGAGCTGGACCTGCACGGCTGGGAGCCCGGCCCGCCCAGGCAGAACGGGCTGAACGGGCCGAACGGGCAGAGCGGGCAGAGCGGGCCGAACGGCCGGACGCCCCGCCGCGGCGGCGGGCGCGGTTAGAGCGGTTAGAGCCGTCGGCCGCGCGCGGTTAGGGCCGTCGGCGGGCGTTCGGGATGTAGCCGAGGTCGACGGGCACCGGAGGGCGCCCGTCGACCGCCCAACCCGCCCGGACGGATTCCAGCAACTCCGGTAGCCGGGGCGGCCAGAGCGCGTCGGCGTGCTCGTCGGCGAGGTCGGCCTCGCTCCACCAGCGCCAGTCGAGGATCCGGTCCTGGGCGTGCACCGCGCTGACGTCACCGACCGGGCCGCGGTGCGGTCCGCTGGTGAGGAAGATGTGCTCGTGCTGGCGGACCGGGGTGCCGTGCCAGGTGAAGTCGTGCTCCCAGGTGCAGAGCAGCGGGCCCGGTTCGAGGTCGGTCCAGCCGGTCTCCTCCCACAGCTCGCGCCGGGCGCCGATCAGCGGGGTCTCGCCCGGTTCCAGTCCGCCGCCGGGCATGGTCCAGTGGACGCCGACCTCGTCGTTGTCCGAACGGAGCAGGAACACCGAGCCGTTCCCGTCCAGGACCACCGTGCGGGCGGCCCGACGGGGTACGCGTGTACGTGGTCGTAGCAGTCTTCGCATCGGGACACTCTGACAGCGACCGGCCCGGCCGTCGACCGGATTCACCGCCGCCGTCGCCCAGTTGGGCCGGTCACCGGTGGCGGACCACCGCCGGACCGCAGCCGCGGGCGGCCCGCCGGCCTTACCCTGACCGCCATGCCCGTACCCTCGATCATCTTCCCCGCCGATCCGCTCAACCCGCGCCGGCCCGATCCACACTTCGCCTGGGAGGCCCGGCTGCTCAGGGAGTTGGGCGGCGAGCACCATCTGGTCGACCACGACGCGCTGCTCGCCGGACACGCCGAGGAGGCCGTCCGGCGGGTGCCCCGGGGCGGCGGCCCGCTCTGGTACCGGGGCTGGATGCTCCCCTCCAGCCGGTACGCCGAGTTCGCCGCCGCGCTCACCGCCCGCGGCGGCAACCTGCTGACCAGCGCGCCCGGATACGCGGCGGCGCACGAACTCCCCGGCTGGTACGGGGTGTTCGACGGGGCTACCCCGCCCAGCGTGTGGATCCCGTCCGACGGGACGGCGGCACCCACCCCGGCGGAGCTGGCCGACGCCGTGGCCCGGCTCGGCGGCAGCGGGCCGGCGATCGTCAAGGACTACGTGAAGTCGCGCAAGCACGAGTGGCACGAGGCCTGCTACGTACCGGAGTTGGCGGACCTCGCGACCGTCGGCCGGGTGGTCGGGCGGTTCGTCGAGCTGCAGGGCGAGTTCCTGGCCGGCGGGGTGGTGCTGCGGCGGTACGAGGAGTTCGAGCGCGCCGACGGACCGGACCGGGACGCCGACCCGACCGCCGCCGTCGCGGGCGCAGCCGTCGCAGGCGACGGACGGGCCGTGGAGGCCCGGGTGTGGTGGCTGGACGGCCGGCCGATCCTGGTCGGGCCGCACCCGGACGCCCCGCACCAGCGCGTCGAGCCCGACCTCACCGACGTCCCCGCGCTGGTGCGAAGACTCGGCTGCCGCTTCGTCACCACCGACCTCGCCCGCCGGGCCGACGGCTCCGGCTGGCGAGTGGTGGAGGTCGGGGACGGCCAGGTGAGCGACCTGCCGCGCGGAGTCGACGCCTCGGGCCTGCTGGCCTCGCTGATCGCGGCCTGACGCGCGGCGTGCCTGCCCTCCCCCCGGTCGGAGGGCGGGCAGGCACGCGGGCGGTCGGGTACGCAGGCTCGGGTCGGCCGGCGGACCGGGTCGGGCCGGCGGTCAGGTACGCGGGCTCGGATCGGCCGGCGAACGGGTCGGGTCAGCCGGTGGTGACCGGCTCGGCCGGGGCCGGGTGGCCGTCCGCGATGAACGCCTGCCAGAGCCGGGCGTACGTCCCGCCCAGGGCGAGCAGTTCGGTGTGGGTACCGTCCTCGACCACCCGGCCGTGGTCCAGTACGACCACCCGGTCCGCGCGTTCGGCGGTGGTCAGGCGGTGGGCGATGACCAGGGTGGTGCGGCCGCCGCTGAGCCGGTCCGCGGCGTGGTTGACGGCGGCCTCGGTGGCCAGGTCGAGCGCGGCGGTGGCCTCGTCCAGCAGCAGGATGTCCGGGTCGACCAGTTCGGCCCGGGCCAGCGCGATCAGCTGGCGCTGGCCCGCCGAGAGGTTCCGCCCGCGGCCCGCGACCTCGTGGTCGTAGCCGTCGGACAGCCGGACGATCATGTCGTGCGCGCCGACCGCCCGGGCCGCCGCCTCCACCTCGGCCGCCGAGGCCTCCGGACGGCCGTACGCGATCGCCTCGCGGACCGTGCCCGCGAACAGGTACGCCTCCTGCGGCACCACGCCCAGGCGGTGGCGGTACTCGGCCAGGTCGTAGCGGGTGAGGTCCACGCCGTCCACCCGGACGGTGCCCGCGGTCGCGTCGTAGAACCGCGCGACCAGCTTGACCAGCGTCGACTTGCCCGCGCCGGTCTCGCCGACCAGCGCGACCGTCTGACCGGCGGGAATGCGCAGGTCGACGCCGCTCAGCACCTCGGGCGCGCCGTCCGCGCCCCCGTTGTAGGCGAAGCCGACGCCCTCGAAGCTGATCTCCCCGCGCAGCCCCTCCGGCACCGGGACGGGGTCGGACGACTCGGCGGTGGTGGTCGGGGTGCGCAGCAGCTCGCGGATCCGGCCGAGGCCCACCGAGGCCTGCTGGTAGCCGTCGAACACCTGGGACAGCTGGTTGACCGGGGCGAAGAACAGGTCGATGTAGAGCAGGTACGCGACCAGCGCGCCGACCGTCAGCGTGCCCGCGTCCACCCGGGCGGCACCCACGATCAGCACCAGTGCGGCGGCCACGCTGGAGAGGAACTGCACGAACGGGAAGTACAGCGATATGTAGAACTGCGCCCGGACCCGGGCTTCGCGGTAGGCGATGCCGCGGGCCACGAAGCGGTCGGTGTTGGTGTCCAGCCGGCGGAACGCCTGGACGATCCGCATGCCGGCCACGTTCTCCTGGAGGTCCGCGTTGACCGTGCTGATCAGGTCGCGGGAGCGCTCGTACTGGTCCTTGGACTTCTTCCGGAACACCAGGGTGGCGATCACCAGCAGCGGCAGCACGGCGAAGACCACCAGGGCCAGGCCGGCGTCGATGATCAGCAGGGCCGCGAAGATCCCGGCGAAGGTCAGCAGGCTGACCACCGCGGTGACCATGCCGGTCTGCAGGAAGGACGTCAGCGAGTCCAGGTCGGTGGTCATCCGGGTCATGATCCGGCCGGTCAACTCGCGCTCGTAGTAGTCCAGGCCGAGCCGGTTGAGGTGGGCGAAGATCTTGAGCCGGAGCGTGTACAGCACCCGCTCGCCGGTACGGCCGCTGACCCGGTTCTCGGCGCTCTGCACCAGCCAGTCCAGCAGCACGACCACGAGCGCGGTGATCGAGGCCACCGCGACGCCCGACATCAGGCCCTTGCGGACGCCCTCGTCGATGCCGTGCCGGATCAGCACCGGCAGCACCAGCCCGGCCGCCGCGTCGAGCGCGACCAGTAGGAGGGCGATCAACAGCGGGACACGGAAGGGGCGCAGCAGTCGGCCCAGGCTGAAGTCGGGGTCACCGGCCTCGGCCTCGGCGCGGGGAACGGCGGGGGCGTCGATGGCCGGCGGGAGCGCGGCGACCTGGTCCAGCAGCTCGGGGTCGGCGCCGCGGGCCGCCTTGGCGAGGGCGGGGGTCGGGAGCACGGGGGCCGGTCGGCCGGGCTGCTCCGTCCGCTGCCGCGCACCGGGCGGCGCGGGCTGCTCGTCCTGGCCGGTGGCCGGCTCCACGGCGGGCTGGGCTTCGGCGGCCGACCCGGGTGCGGGGGCCGACCCGGGTTCGGGGGCCGACCCGGGTTCGGGGGCTTGCTGGGTTTCGGGGGTGCGTCCCGCTTCGGGGTCGGTGATCAGCGCCCGGTACTGGGGACATCGGGCTTCGAGTTCCTCGTGGGTGCCGAGGTCCAGCAGCCGCCCTTGGTCCAGGACGGCGATCCGGTCGGCAAGTTGGAGGGTCGAGCGGCGGTGGGCGATCAGCAGGGTGGTGCGGCCGGTCATCACCGACCGCAGCGCGTCGTGGATCTCCGCCTCGACCTGCGGGTCGACGGCCGAGGTGGCGTCGTCCAGCAGCAGGATCCGGGGGTCGGTGAGGATCGCCCGGGCCAGGGCGATGCGCTGGCGCTGACCACCGGAGAGGGTCAGCCCCTGCTCGCCGACCTTGGTCTCGTAGCCGTCCGGCAGCGCGCGGACGAACTCGTCGGCCTGGGCGGCGCGCGCGGCGGCGACGATCTGCTCGTCGGTGGCGTCCGGTCGGCCGTAGGCGATGTTGGTGCGGACCGACTCCGAGAACAGGAAGCTCTCCTCGGGGACGATGCCGACCGTCGCCCGCACCGAGTCCAGGGTGAGGTCGCGCAGGTCGTGGCCGTAGAGGCGGACCGCGCCGGCCGCCGGGTCGTAGAAGCGGGGCACCAGCTGGGCCACCGTCGACTTGCCGGAGCCGGAGGCGCCCACCAGGGCCAGCGTCTCGCCGGGGGCCAGCTTCAGACTGAGGCCGTGCAGGACGGGGGCCGGGTGCTCGGGGTCGTAGCGGAACTCGACCCGGTCGAACTCCAGGGCGACGTCAGGGGTACGGGGGCCGGCTGCGCCACCGTCCGCGGCGGTGCCCTCGTGCGTGAGGTCCAGGGTGCGCGCGTCCGGTCGTTCCTGGACCAGCGGACGCTCGTCGATCAGCTGCAGGACGCGCTCGACGCCCGCCCGGGCCTGCTGGCCGACCGTGATGACCATGGTCAGCATCCGCACCGGACCGGTCATCTGCGCGACGTACGTGGAGAAGGCGACGAACGTCCCGAGCGACACCCGCCCGTCGACGGCCAGCCAGCCGCCGAAGGCCAGCACCGCGACCTGGGCGAGGGCCGGGATCGCCTGCATCGCCGGGTTGTAACGGGCGTTGAGGCGTATCGACCGGAGCCGGGCGGCGAACAGGTTGCGGGAGACCCGCTCCAGCTTGTCCTGCTCCTGCGCCTCCTGGCCGAAGCCCTTGACCACCCGGACGCCGCCGATCGCGCCGTCCACCACACCCGCGACGGCGGCCGCCTCCTGCTGGGCGGCCCAGGTGGCCGGGAACAGGCGCTTGCGGCTGCGCCCGCTGACCCACCACAGCGCTGGGGCCATGACCAGGGCGACCAGGGTCAGCGGCGGGGACAGCCAGACCATCACGACCAGCGACATCACGAACATCAGCAGGTAGCCGGTCATCATCGGCAGCATCGACAGCAGGCCGTTGATCAGCTGGAGGTCGGAGGTCGCACGGCCCACCACCTGGCCGGTGTCCAGGCGGTCCTGGCGGTGACCGTCGAGCCGGCCGAGCGAGCGGAACAGGTCGCTGCGCATGTCGTGCTGGACGTCGAGGGCCAGTTGGCCGCCGTAGTAGCGACGGACCTGGGTGCAGCCGAAGACCACCACGGCGGCGAGCAGCAGCGCCACCGCCCACGGGGTCAGCGAGCGGGTGTGGGCGACGATGACGTCATCGATGATCAGCTTGGTGACCAGCGGCACCAGCGCGGTGACGGCCATGCCGAGCAGCGAGGCGCCGAAGGCGAGCAGCAGGCTGCGGCGGGACCGCCAGCTGTAGCCGCCCAGGCGGCGCAGCCAGCTGTCGGCGGGGGCGGCCGTGCCCGCGCTCGGAGTGGCGGGCGCGTCCGGGGCGGGGGTCGGACCCGGGGTGGCGGTCACGCCCGGGGTGGCGGTCGCGCCCAGGGTGGCCGTCGCACCCGGCTCGGGGCGTGCGTCGGCGGCCTGCGGACCGCCGCCGGGGGTCGCCGGGTCGGGGCCGGGGGCCGGTGGGCCGCTCGGGGATTGCTCCACCATGGATCCGTGAGTCTCGGGCATATTTAGGGATGCTAACCATTTCGTCGGGTGGCCGCCACGGTTTTCCGGCCGCGAGGGGTCGGCCGGGACTGATTCCGGGGCGGCCCGGATCGTCCGGTCCGGCGGATTGGGCAACAGCCTGCGGCCTGCGGTGATTCCCGCTCGAACACAGCTACGACCCAAGGGCCCTTACCTCCCCCCAAGAGTCGCCGACCCACCCGGCCCGCGCCCAGCGGCCCGGGGGCGGGCGGGAGCCATCCTTTGGACCTAGGGCTGCGGACGGTGCCGGACCGGGCGGCTTCGGGCTTCGGCACTTCGGGACCTTGGGGCTTTGGGGCTTTGGGGCTTTGGGGTTCCGAGACTTCGGGCTGGCCTGGACCCCGGGCAGGCTCAGGCCTCAGGCAGGCTCGGACACCGGGTCGACGTCGGCCTCGACGGCCGCGACGGCATCGACGGCTTCGACGGCTTCCACGGCGGAGTCCGCAGCGGCCGCGAAGGCGCCGTGGGCGAGGGTGTGCAACAGCGCGGCCATGCCGTCGCGCTGCAGACCGACCCGCTCGCCCTGAGCCGGGTTCGGGCCGAGGCTGTGCGGGGTCGAGTTGATCAGGCCGAAGACCGCGTGCACGGTGGCTCGCGCCACCGGCTCGGCAGCGGGGGCGGCGAGCGAGGGGTGGGCCTGCCGGACCACGTCCACCCACAGCTCCACGTAACCGCGCTGGAGCCGACGGACGGTGCGGCGGTCCTCCTCCTTGAGGTTCAGCAGCTCGCGGTCGTGCAGGGTGATCAGGTCGCGGTCGTTCAGGGCGAAGTCGACGTGGCCGCTGATCAGCGCGTCCAGTGCGGCGGTCGGGCCGTCACCGCCACCCGCCCGGCGGCGCCCCTCCTCCAGCAGGCGCTCGCTGATGCCGATCAGCAGATCGGCGAGCATCGCGTCCTTGCCGGCGAAGTGGCGGTAGAGGCCGGGGCCGCTGATGCCGACGGCCTTGCCGATCTCGTCCACGCCCACGCCGAGGAAGCCCCGGGCGGCGAACAGTCGCGCGGCCTCCCGGCGGATCTGGTCGCGGCGTGGGATCGCGGAGGCTGCGGGGACGTTCGGCATGCCGTCCATCGTAGACAGTCGGGTTATCGACCGTTAACCTGGGCGGGTAAGTTAACGTTAATTAACGTGGGGATCGCGGGCGCACCGCACTCGGCCCCGCCACCTGCTGCCGAGGGCAAGGGAGCTCTTGGGAATGGTCATCTCAACCACCGGCGCACCCTCCGGTGTCCGGCTCAGCGCAGCGAACGGCGCCCCGACGGCACCGGCTGCCGCAGCACCGGGAGCCGCCGCTCCGGCGCCCCGGCTCAGCACTTCCGCCGACCCGGGCTCCGCGGCCTACCGGGCCAACACCGAGGCGCACCAGGCACTGGTAGCCGAACTGCGGGCGAAGCTCGACGCGGCCGCCCTCGGCGGGGGTGCCAAGGCGCGCGCCCGGCACACTTCGCGCGGCAAGCTCCTCCCCCGCGACCGGGTGGACACCCTGCTCGACCCGGCCTCGCCCTTCCTGGAGCTGGCCCCGCTGGCCGCCGACGGGATGTACGACGGTGCGGCGCCCGCGGCCGGGGTGATCGCCGGCATCGGCCGGGTCGCCGGCCGCGAGGTGGTGGTGGTCGCCAACGACGCCACCGTCAAGGGCGGTACCTACTACCCGATGACGGTGAAGAAGCACCTGCGCGCCCAGGAGGTCGCGCTGGAGAACCGCCTCCCCTGCATCTACCTGGTGGACTCCGGCGGCGCCTTCCTCCCGATGCAGGACGAGGTCTTCCCGGACCGCGACCACTTCGGCCGGATCTTCTACAACCAGGCCCGGCTCTCGGCCGCGGGCATCCCGCAGATCGCCGCCGTGCTCGGCTCCTGCACGGCCGGTGGCGCGTACGTCCCGGCGATGAGCGACCAGGCGGTGATCGTCCGCAACCAGGGCACGATCTTCCTGGGCGGACCGCCACTGGTGAAGGCCGCCACCGGCGAGGTGGTCACCGCCGAGGAGCTGGGTGGCGGCGAGCTGCACTCCCGTACCTCGGGCGTGACGGACCACCTGGCCGAGGACGACGCCCACGCCCTCTCCATCGTCCGCACCATCGTGTCCGAGCTGGGCCCGCGCACGGCCAAGCCGTGGCCGCTCACCCCGGTCGAGCCCCCGGCCGTCGACCCGGCCGGACTGTACGGTGCCGTCCCGGTCGACCCGCGCACGCCCTACGACGTGCGCGAGGTGATCGCCCGGCTGGTCGACGGCAGCCGCTTCGCCGAGTTCAAGGCCGAGTACGGCGCGACCCTGGTCACCGGGTTCGCCCGGATCCACGGCCACCCGGTCGGCATCGTGGCCAACAACGGCGTGCTGTTCTCCGAATCGGCCGTCAAGGGCGCCCACTTCATCGAATTGTGCGACCAGCGCGGCATCCCCCTCCTCTTCCTGCAGAACATCACCGGGTTCATGGTCGGCCGACAGTACGAGGCCGGCGGCATCGCCAAGCACGGCGCCAAGATGGTCAACGCCGTCGCCTGCACCAGGGTCCCGAAGCTGACCGTGGTGGTCGGCGGCTCGTACGGAGCCGGCAACTACTCGATGTGCGGCCGGGCTTACTCACCTCGCTTCCTGTGGATGTGGCCGGGCGCCAAGATCTCCGTGATGGGCGGCGAGCAGGCGGCCTCGGTGCTGGCCACCGTCCGCCGCGACCAGCTGGAAACGCGCGGCGAGGAGTGGCCGGCCGAGGCGGAGGAGGACTTCAAGCGCCCGGTCCGCGAGCAGTACGAGCGCCAGGGCAACGCCTACTACGCCACCGCCCGGCTCTGGGACGACGGCGTGATCGACCCGATGGACACCCGCACCGTGGTCGGCCTCGCCCTCACTGCCTGCGCCAACGCCCCGCTGGCGCCGCCCGCCCCCTACGGCGTCTTCCGCATGTGATCCCTCCTCGTGTCACCCCTGCGTCCGTGACCTCTCTCTTCCGGGTGTGACTCCCCGGGTCGCCGGCCCACCCGGGTCGGCGACCCGACCACCCACCGCCACCTCCTTCTTACGGCTCCCCTCGACCCGGAGGAACGCCTCCCATGTTCGACACAGTTCTGGTCGCCAACCGCGGCGAGATCGCGCTGCGGGTCATCCGCACCCTGCGGCGGCTCGGCGTCCGCTCGGTCGCCGTGTTCAGCGACGCGGACGCCGACGCACCGCACGTCCGCGAGGCCGATGTCGCGGTCCGGCTCGGCCCGGCCGACCGCAGCGACAGCTCGGCGGCCGAGACCTACCTGCGCACCGACCAGATCCTCGCCGCCGCCCGCCGCACCGGCGCCCAGGCCGTTCACCCCGGCTACGGCTTCCTCGCCGAGAACCCCGGCTTCGCCCGCGGCTGCGCCGACGCGGGCCTCGTCTTCATCGGGCCACCTCCCGGTGCGGTCGAGCTGATGGGCGACAAGATCAACGCCAAGGAGGCCGTCCGGGCCGCCGGCGTCCCGGTGGTGCCCGGCAGCCAGGCCACCGCGCCCTCCGACGAGGACCTCGTCGCCGCCGCCGACGAGATCGGCTACCCCGTCCTGCTCAAGCCCTCCGCCGGTGGTGGCGGCAAGGGCATGCGCCTGGTGCGGGACCCGGCCGAGCTGCCCACCGAGATCGCCGCCGCCCGCCGCGTCGCCCGGACCGCCTTCGGTGACGACACCCTGCTGCTGGAGCGCTGGGTCGACCGGCCGCGCCACATCGAGGTGCAGGTGCTGGCCGACGCCCACGGCACCACCGTCCACCTCGGCGAGCGCGAGTGCAGCCTCCAGCGCCGCCACCAGAAACTGATCGAAGAGGCTCCCTCCGTTCTCCTCAATGCCGAGACCCGTGCCGCGATGGGCGCCGCGGCCGTTAGGGCCGCCGAGTCCTGCGGTTACACCGGGGCCGGCACCGTGGAGTTCATCGTCCCCGGCATCGACCCGGACGCGCCCGCCGCCGCCGCCGACGGGGTGCGTGACTTCTTCTTCATGGAGATGAACACCCGCCTCCAGGTCGAGCACCCGGTCACCGAACTCGCCGTCGCCGTCGGCCCGGACGCGGCCCGACTGGACCTGGTCGAGTGGCAACTGCGCGTCTCCGCGGGCGAATCGCTCACCTTCACCCAGTCCGACATCTCCTTCCTGGGCCACGCCATCGAGGCCCGCATCTGCGCCGAGGACCCGGAACGGGACTTCCTGCCCACCGGCGGTCGCATCCTCACCCTGGACGAGCCCCGGGGCGAGGGCATCCGCGTCGACTCCGGGGTCGCCCCCGGAACCGTCGTGACCAGCGCCTACGACCCCATGCTCGCCAAGGTCATCGCGTACGGGCCCGACCGCCCGACCGCGCTGCGCCGGCTCCGCGCCGCGCTGGCCGACACCCGCATCCTGGGTGTCACCACCAACACCGGCTTCCTGCGCCGACTGCTCGCCCACCCCGACGTCGTCGCCGGCCGACTGGACACCGGCCTGGTGGAACAGACGGCCCAGCAGCAGCCGGCCCTGCTCGTCGCACCCCACTCCCCGTCGAACGCGGCAGCGTCGGCACCGGCACCGTCGACACCAACGGCGTCGACCCCGGCACCGTCGACCGCAGCGCCGTCGGACGCGGCCACCCCGGCCGGGAGCGACGCCCCGGTGACCGAACCTCCGTCACCTGCCCACCTCCTCTACTTCGCGGCCGCGTTGGCACGGCACCTGGAACTCACCCCGGCCGCCGACCCCGGCGGTTGGACCGACCCGTTCTCCCTCCCCTCCGGCTGGCGCCTGGGCGGCACCCCCGCCTGGACCACCCACCGACTCCGGACCCCCGGCCAGGATCCGGTCTCGGTGCGCATCCGTCCGATCACTGCGGGCAACGTAACCGGTGCCACTGACAATTCCCCCGAACCCACCCGCGAGGTGGAGCTCCAGCTGGACGCCGGGCCCGTGCACCGCGCCCGCGCGACCCTGGCGGCCGACCGGCTGCACCTGACCGTCGACGGCCTGCGGACCGCCTTCGCGCTGGCCACCGACGCCACCCCCGGCCTCGCGGCCGGCCCGGTGACCTGGCTCGGCATCGAGGGCGACGCCTGGCCGATGCACGCCTACGACCCGGTCGTCGAGAGCGCCGCCGGCGCCGCGGCGCACCACGGCGCCCTGACCGCCCCGATGCCCGGCACCGTCACGGTCGTTAAGACCACGACGGGCGAGACGGTCCGCAAGGGCCAGCCCCTGCTCGTGCTGGAGGCCATGAAGATGGAACACGTGATCGCCGCGCCGCACGACGGCGTGGTGGCCGAGCTGCGGGCCACCGCCGGCGCCACCGTCGCGATGGAGGACCTGCTGGTCGTCGTCTCCCCGACCGACGAGGCCACCGAGCCCGCGGAGGTGCGGTCGTGACCACCCCGGACACCGCCGCTCAGGGCCCCACTGCTCAGGACCCCACTGGCCAGGACACCACTGCCCAGGGGAACGCCACCCGCGAGCCCGACGCCCTCGACCTGGGGCTACCCGACCCGGTGCGCGCCCCCGGGCTGCCGGAGGAGGTCCGGATCCACGAGGTCGGGCCGCGCGACGGCCTGCAGAACGAGGGCTCCCTGGTACCCGTCGAGGTCAAGGCCGAGTTCATCGGCCGACTCGCCGCCGCCGGGCTGCGAACCGTCGAGGCGACGAGCTTCGTTCACCCGAAATGGGTACCCCAGCTCGCCGACGCCGAGGAGCTGGTACCCCGGCTGGCCGACCTGCCCGGGCGTCACCCCGGTCTGCGGCTGCCGGTGCTGGTGCCCAACGAGCGCGGCCTCGACCGCGCGCTCGCCCACCACGCCACCGACATCGCGGTGTTCGCCAGCGCCACCGAGACCTTCGCCCGGCGCAACCTCAACCGCTCGGCGGACGAGGCCATGACGATGTTCCGGCCGGTCATCACCCGGGCCACCGAGGCCGGCATCACCGTCCGCGGCTACCTCTCGATGTGCTTCGGCGACCCGTGGGAGGGGCCCGTCCCGATCGACCAGGTGGTCCGGTACGGCGTCCAGCTGCTGGAGATGGGCTGCGCCGAGCTGAGCCTCGGCGACACCATCGGCGTGGCCACCCCCGGCCAGGTCGGCGCCCTGCTGGCCGGTTTCGCGCAGGCCGGCGTGCCGGTCGAGCGGCTCGCCGTGCACTTCCACGACACCTACGGCCAGGCGCTCAGCAACACGCTGGCCGCGCTGCGCGAGGGCGTCACCACGGTGGACGCCTCGGCCGGCGGCCTGGGCGGCTGCCCGTACGCGAAGAGCGCGACGGGCAACCTGGCCACCGAGGACCTGGTGTGGATGCTGCACGGGCTCGGCATCCGGACCGGTGTCGACCTGCGCGCGCTGGTCGCGACCAGCGGCTGGATGGCCGAGCGCCTCGGCCGCCCGAGCCCCTCCCGCACCGTCCAGGCGCTGCTCGGCGCCGCCCGGGGCTGACGCCGCCCCGCCCGACTCCCCGGTGCCGGCCGCCCGTTCGGTCCGGCCGGCGCCGCGGCACCGCGGTCACTCGCTTCCACCGCTTTCGTCCGCGCTCATCCGTCAACCACACCGTGCGACCGTCACACCGTCAGACGGACGCCGGTCATCCCGCTCACGCCCGCGGCCAACCCGGCCGGGCACCAGGAGGATCAGATGCTCGACCACCGGCTCAGCAGCGAGTACGAGGAACTGCGGCGCACCGTCGCCGAGTTCGCCCAGGACGTGGTGGCGCCGAAGATCGGCGAGTTCTACGAGCGGGAGGAGTTCCCCTACGAGATCGTCCGCGAGATGGGGCAGATGGGCCTGTTCGGTCTGCCCTTCCCGGAGGAGTACGGCGGCATGGGCGGCGACTACTTCGCCCTCGGCCTCGCCCTGGAGGAACTCGCCCGCGTGGACTCCTCGGTGGCGATCACCCTGGAGGCCGCCGTCTCGCTCGGCGCGATGCCGATCTACCGGTTCGGCACCGAGGAGCAGAAGCGCGAGTGGCTGCCCCGGCTGACCTCCGGCGAACTCCTCGGCGCCTTCGGCCTCACCGAGCCGGAGGGCGGCTCGGACGCGGGGGCCACCCGCACCACCGCGCGGTACGACGAGACCACCGACGAGTGGGTCATCAACGGGACGAAGTGCTTCATCACCAACTCCGGCACGGACATCACCGGTCTGGTCACCGTCACCGCGCTCACCGAACCGCTCGCTCGTTCGAGTGAAGAAGGCGAATTCCGCTCGCCTGTACGGGAGATCTCCTCCATCATCGTGCCCACCGGGACCCCGGGGTTCCAGGTCTCGAAGAAGTACTCGAAGGTCGGGTGGAACGCATCCGACACCCGCGAACTGTCCTTTACCGACTGCCGCGTTCCCGCGGCCAACCTGCTGGGCGAGCGAGGCCGAGGCTACGCCCAGTTCCTGCGGATCCTCGACGAGGGCCGCATCGCGATCGCGGCCCTGGCCACCGGCCTGGCCCAGGGCTGCGTCGACGAGTCCGTCAAGTACGCCGGCACCCGCCGGGCCTTCGGCCGCCCGATCGGTGCCAACCAAGCCATCCAGTTCAAGCTCGCCGACATGGAGCTGCGCGCCCACACCTCCCGCCTGGCCTGGCGGGACGCCGCTTCCCGGCTGCTGCACGGCGAACCGTTCAAGAAGGAGGCCGCGATCGCGAAGCTGTACTCGTCCGAGGCCGCCGTCGACAACGCCCGCGAGGCGACCCAGATCCACGGCGGGTACGGATTCATGAACGAGTTCCCGGTCGCCCGCTTCTGGCGCGACTGCAAGATTCTCGAGATCGGGGAGGGCACGTCCGAAGTCCAGCGCATGCTCATCGCCCGGCAGCTCGGCGTCACGTCGTAGCAGTCGGACGTTAGGAACAACAGGCAAGGCGACCGCGGGAGTTCGCGGGAGGCCTCAGGGGATCACGATCACCGGGCGGTTGGCCCGCCGCGCCAGCCGCCCGGAGACCGAGCCGAAGATCTTGCCGAGCAGGCCGTGCGTCGTTCCGACGACGATCGCGTCGGCGGCGTACTCACGGCCGACCTCCTCGATCTCGTGGCAGATGTCGCCACCCCGCTCGATCAGGATCCACGGCACCCCCGCGAGGAAGTCCGCACAGGCGAGTTCAAGCCCCAGGACCTCCGTGCGGTGGTCCGGGAGATCGACGAATACGGGAGGCTCACAACCCGCCCAGACGGTGGCGGGCAGGCGGTTGGCGACGTGCACGATCACCAGGCCGCACTGCGAACGGCGGGCCATGCCGACGGCGTAGGCGAGGGCGCGCTCGCTCGACAGCGAGCCGTCGAAGCCGACCACCACGCCGTGCTGGAACACCGGGTCGAGGGAACGGCCGGGCGACTCGTCCGCCGACGGGCTGGCATGCCCACCGACCGGGCCGGAGGCCGTGCCGGGACGCTCGGAGCCGTGGCCGTGGCCGGGACGGCCGCCCGTCACCGGTGGCACCACCGGGTCGGCCGGGCACCCGTCACGTCGCTCGCGCGGCCCCGGGCGGTCGCGCGGCCCCGGGCGGTCGCGCCGGGCGAGGCTGCCACGACGGAGGCTGCGCAAGGCGCGTGCCAGGCGCTGGAGTTCGGGCCGTTCAGGGCTCGCGACGGCTGGCCGGGCCGCGTCGACGGCACCGTGCCGCCGGTCATCCGGTTCACCGGTCCGCTCTCCAGGACGCTCACTGCTCCGCTCGCCGACCGGCCGGAGGTGGCCCGGGGACTCGGCGTGCGGGTCGGCGCCGCGGTCGGCGCCGGCTTCGGCTCGGCCACCGGCGTCAACACCACCGGCGTCAATACCACCGGCGTCGACGCCACCGCCGGCACGGCCTTCGGCGCGCGCACCAGGCCGGTCGCCCGCGCGATCGCCGGTGCACTCCTCGGCACGCCCGTCGAGACGCCCGTCGGCGCGCCCGCCGAGCTGCTCCCCGCGTTGCCCGTCGGCCGGGTCGGGGTCGGTACGGACGTCGTCTCTCTGGGGCCCTGCGTCCGCGCTGCGGGGCGCATCCGGTTCGACCGGTCGGGAGAACTCAAAACCAGCCATGGCTCACGGCTCTTCAAGGGAGAGGGGCCGACAGGAGAGGACAACGCTGCCCGGGCGACAGGCCCGCCCACGGGATGACGTCGGTCTGCGCCGCGCAGCACCGTATGTGACCTGTTCCTTTCAGAGTACGACGAGGACGGGGCCCAGCCCAGCGGCGAAGCCCCGGAGCGACGTTGTTCCCGCGAAAGGAGGATGCGCCCGCCGTGGCAGTGCGCCCTGCCCGCAGGCGATCGCGCCCCCTCCAGAACGGAGGTTCTAAGGAGCTTGACTGAGCGGACCGGGCGGCGCAACAGGCCCGTGGGACACCGTGACCGGACTGTCATGGATTGGCGACGATCCGTTGCCGGACGTCGCGAACCGTCACGCCCCGCGAGCCCCGACCTGCTCTCGGACCCGTCCGGGCCCGCCCCGTCCATCGGGGGTCCGGGCCCTTTCAGCCACTTCGTACGGCTTCGCGACGCGGTCTGGCATTTGCCAGGTGCATAGGCGCGGCCACTGGCACCATGCTCGGCATGCCCCTGCTCCTGTTCGACCTCGACAACACGCTGCTCCCCCGGGACGCCGCTTTCCGGTCCTGGGCGCAGGACTTCCTGTCCGAACACCACCTGCCGCCCGGCGACCTGGACTGGTTCGTCACCCTCGACGGCGGCGGCTACGTGCCGCGCAGCACCGTACTGTCCGCCGTCCGGCGCCGCTACGGCCTGGACGCCTCCGTCGAGTTCCTGCTCGCGCACTTCCGACGCGGCATCAACTCGCACATCCACTGCCCGGCCCGGAACATCGAGGCGCTGCGGGCGGCGCGGGCGGCCGGGTGGACGCTCGGGATCGTCTCCAACGGCGGCACCCGGCCGCAGTTGGAGAAGATCCGACGGACCGGACTGGGGCCACTGGTCGACGGCTGGGTGATCTCGGAGGAGGCCGACTGCGTCAAGCCGGATCCGCTGATCTTCGAGATAGCCGCCCGGCGGTGCGGCATCCGACCGGTCGGGGACTGGACGGCGCACACCTGGATGGTCGGGGACCACGCACCCGCCGACATCGCCGGCGCCGAACTGGCCGGGCTGCGCAGCGTCTGGCTGCACCACGGCCGGCCGTGGGCGGAGAACGGCTACCGGCCCACGCTGAAGGCCGCCGGTCTGCCGGAGGCCGTCGGTCTGGTGCTGGCCGCGCGCAACGCACCCTCGGCCCGGTCGAGCCTCCGGTCGGACATCCGGCCGGGCGTGCGGCCGGGCGTGCGACCAGGGGTTCGCGCGGGCGATCCGGGCCAGCGCCAGGCGGCCGGGGCACCGGTACGCGCGACGGCGCTGATCGGCGCACGCACCGGCGTACGTCCGACGGTGACCGCCCCGGAGGGCCCGAGTGCGCCCGCTCCCGTGAACACCGGGACGGCCCTCGCCCCGGCGGGCGGAGCGGCGTCCGGAGCCGGGTCCGGTGTCCGAAACCGATCAGGCGGGTTTGCTGCGATCGCCGACGGCCTCCAGGGCGCGGGGGCGCGGAGCGGGCCGAGGGTCGCGGCGGCTGAGGGCACGCGTCCGGGCGGCGGGGCGGATCCGATCGCGAACGTCGAGCGGGCCGTCGCGCTGGTCCGGCCAACGCCCCTCCGTACGGCGGCCGGTGGGGGCGAAGGTGCTGGTGGGACTGGTGGTGCGGGTGGGACCAAACCTGCCCGGACGGTGTTCGCCGCGGTGCCGGTCACCGCGGCAACGACCGTGACGACGCTGGCCGTTGCGACGTCGGCCAGTTCGGCACCGACCGCCGCGGCGCCGCTCGCCATCGCCCCGATCGGCACCGTGGCCGCCGCGGCGGCGGTCGGCCGGTAGCACCGGGCCCCGGAGCGGTCCGCGGGCCGGGGGCCCGGAACCAGCCACCGAACCGGGCCCGCGGCCGGTCGCGCTCCCGCCCCGTGCTCCCACCCCCGCCGGTCAGCCGACCGACGAGGTCCGGCTCCACCAGCAGGTGGGGGCCTGCTCGGTGAACCCGAGGGCGCGGTAGAGCGGTTCGCCGGCCGAGGTGGCGACCAGGGTCGCCGGGCGCTGCGGATGGGCGTGGGCCAGGGCGGTCCGCAGAACGGCCCCGGCCACTCCCTGACCGCGCTGGTCAGGAAGGGTGGCGACCCAGTACACCCCGGTCGCGGCGCCGTCGTCGTAGGTGAGGCAGGCGCCCGCCGGTACGCCGTCGACACGGCCGATCCAGGCCCGGCAGCCCGGCTCCCGCAGCAGCGCTTCCGGGAGCGCCTCGCCGCGGGTCCAGGGCTGCCGGGCGGGCAGCGGGAAGCCGTCCACGACGGTCCGCTCGACCAGCGCGAAGGTGTCGCCGTCCAGCGCCTCATCGGCCGTCAGGATGCCGCCGCCGTGGGCCCGTGCGACAACCGGCAGCCCGGCCGGTAGCCCGGCGGGCAGTTCGGCGGACGCCCCCTCGACCGGGCCGGGCTCGCGCGCCATCACCGGCATGATCGGCATCCGGGCGGCTCCGAACCGGGTCAGGTCGAGCCCGCCGTACGGGTCCTCCAGGGTGAAGCGGATGGTCCCCCACGCGTCCAGCAGCTCCGCCAACTGCTTTTCCACGTCGGCCGGTTCGGCGTAGGGGCGGGTGACCACGAAGCGCTGGGAGTCGTCCGGGGTGCGGGCGCAGCGGACGGCCGTGAGGCCCGGTCGGACGTGGGAGCGCCAGCCGTGCGCACGGGCTTGGGCTAGCCAGAAGGCGGCGGCGTTGTCGTTGGCCTGTTCGAGCCGGCGGTCGGTGTTCACCGCAGGACCGTAGCCCCGCGGCCGCGGCGGCGGTCCGGCCGCCCCGGCACTGGCCGGATGAAGCCTGGGAGGCGCACGGCCGGCGCGCGTGCGCCCTCCCGTGCACCGCCGATTTTCGGTCAATTTCGTGCCGCGTCCTCCCGCTTGGGCAAATCCGCAGCCCAGACCCGCCTCCCGGGTGCCCGGAAGCCGGACGCCCCAGGAACCGCCCCGCGACAACCAGCCACCGTTGCACCGGCCCTCTTCCCAGAAGGGTCGACGGGTGCCACGCTTCGTGATCGAATGCATCACGCCAAATTGCCATGTCGACATAGCGTCGGATGGTGAACTTGTCACAACGGCAACGGTCCACCCGATAGATTTCGATCTTGGCCAGCAGTGCCGCACCACCCACACCACACCACCGAGGGGGCTTGAGCGCCTTGAGCAGGGTGAGCAGGAGCGACGCGGGTCCTGACAGCGGCCAGGCGCCGGCCGGCACCACGAGTCGGCCCGTGAGAAGCAGCGCGATCGCCACCACCACCCGCGCCTCCGGCACCCCGGGCAACTCGGGCCCCGCCTCGCACTCCCCCTATCCCGCCGTGCCGTCCGCCACCGCCGGCCAGGCCCCGCCCGAACACGGCGGCCCGGCCCACGGCGGCCCCGCGTACGGGAGCCCGACCCACGGCAGCCCGACCCACGGCAACCCGACCCACGGCAACCCGGCTTACGGCAACCCGGCGCAGTACGGGGCCCAGCCGGTGCAGGGCGGACACCAGCACTCCGCCGGACAGCCCGTCAGCCGAGGTCCCGTCAGTCCGGCCCAGATCTACGGCGGCCCGCCCCAGTCCTACGGCGGCGACTACCCCGGCCACCCCGGCCACCCCGGCCACCCGGGAAACCCCGGCTACCCCGGGAGCCCGGCCCACGCCGGCAACCCGGGCTACCCCGGCCACCCGGCCTACCCCGCCGGCGGCACGGCCCCCGGGCTGAACGGCTCCGGCGGCGGCCTCGCCCTGGGCACCGCCCCCGGCCACGGCCCGCTGGGCCACGGCGGGCCGGGCGGCAACGGCTCCCCGACCGCCCAGGCGACCATCGGCGCCCCGCGCAAGCTGTCCGGTCGGCGCCGCCGGGAGACCGTCGCGGTGCTGATCTTCGGCGGCGCACCGATCTTCGAGAGCTCCATCCCGCTCTCCGTCTTCGGCGTGGACCGCCAGGACGCCGGGGTCCCCCGCTACCGACTGCTGGTCTGCGCCGGTGAGGAGGGCCCGCTGGCCACCACCGGCGGGCTGACCCTCTCGGCGCCGTACGGCCTGGAGGCCCTCGCCCGGGCCGGGACGATCGTCGTACCGGCCTGGCGCTCGATCTCGCAGCCGCCGCCGGTCGAGGCGATCACCGCCCTCCGCAAGGCCCACCACGAGGGCGCGCGGATCATCGGACTCTGCACCGGCGCCTTCGTGCTCGCCGCGGCCGGCCTGCTCGACGGCCGCCCGGCGACCACCCACTGGATGTACGCGCCGACCCTGGCCAAGCGCTACCCGCGGGTGCACGTCGACCCGCGCGAGCTGTTCGTGGACGACGGCGACGTGCTGACCTCGGCCGGCACCGCCGCCGGGATCGACCTCTGTCTGCACGTGGTCCGCAGCGACCACGGCGCCGAGGCCGCCAACGCGCTGGCCCGCCGCCTGGTGGTGCCCAGCCGCCGCAGCGGCGGAGGACAGGCCCAGTACATCGATCAGTCTTTACCGGAGGAGATCGGCAACGACCCGCTGGCCGAGGTGGTCACCTGGGCGCTGGAGAACCTCAACCAGCAGTTCGACGTCGAGGTGCTGGCGGCGCGTGCCTACATGAGCCGGCGCACCTTCGACCGCCGCTTCCGCACGCTCACCGGCAGCGCGCCGCTGCAGTGGCTGATCACCCAGCGGGTGCTCCAGGCGCAGCGGCTGCTGGAGACCTCGGAGCTGTCGGTGGACGACGTGGCGCGCCGGTGCGGGTTCCGGTCGCCGGTCGCGCTGCGCGGGCACTTCCGCCGCCAGCTCGGGGTCTCCCCGGCCGCGTACCGGACCAGCTACCGGGCGCGGCGCCCCGGGCAGCAGTCACCCGCCCCGGCGGGGGCGCACGGCGCCGACCTCCGGCTGCCCGGTGCCCTGCCGCACGCGGCGGCCGCGGCGGGCGGCGGCCTGTTCGGCGGCGCGGTGCACGGCGGGCCGCAGGCCCACCCGTACCCGGCCGGTCCGGGGGCGCAGGCGCCGACCGGCCAGCCGGGACAGCACGGGCAGCCGGTCGGGCACGGACAGCCGGTGCCGCACGGGCAGGCCGGTCCGTACGGTCCGGGGCAGGTCGGGACGCCGGCCGCCCAGGGCTTCCACGGCCGCGCGGGTCAGCCGTACCCCCACCAGCAGGCCGCGCAGCAGCCGCACCCCGGGCAGCAGGGTGTGGCGCGCGGTCCGGGGCGGTCGCCGCTGGTCCCGCCGCAGGCCGGTCCGGGCGCGGGGCGTCCGCCGCGCACCGCCGAGCACGCGGCGGCCGAGGACGGCCACCCCCAGCCGGGGGCGCGCGGCCAGGGCCAGGGGCACCGCAGCGCGGTCGAGCGGCCCGGGGACGAGCCGGGTGCGGCCGGGCGGGCGCACGGCGCGCCGACCGGCCGGGTGCCGGCCGGTGCCGCCGGGCAGCCGTCGGCCGGGGCGGGCGACCTGCGGGGCCGGCAGGCACGGGCCCCCCAGGTCCGTACCCCGGGCGCCCGGGCCGCCGCGGCGGACGGTGGCCGGACCGGACGCGAGGGCCACGCGGTCCGATCCGGCCGGGAGGGCGAACACCCGGACGGCCCCGGCGGCCACGGCGGGGCCGAGGAGCACCAGGCCGAGACCACCGCGGCACCCCGGTCGGCTCCAGCGGTCCCCGCGGCGCGTGATCGCGCCGTAGGGTGAGTTGCGTGAATGACCGTTTGGTATGGATCGACTGTGAAATGACCGGCCTCGACCTCGACCGGGACGCCCTGGTCGAGGTCGCGGTGCTGGTGACGGACTCCGAGCTGAACATCCTCGGCGAGGGTGTGGACGTCATCATCCGCCCGCCGGTGGACGCTCTGGCGAACATGCCGGAGGTGGTGCGGGAGATGCACACCTCCTCCGGCCTGCTGGAGGAGCTGGCGCAGGGCGTGACCCTGGCCGAGGCCGAGGAGCGGGTCCTCGCGTACGTGCGCGAGCACGTGCCGGAGGCCGGGAAGACGCCGCTGTGCGGCAACTCGGTGGCCACCGACCGCGGCTTCCTGGCCCGGGACATGCCGGCCCTGGAGAAGCACCTGCACTACCGGATCGTGGACGTGTCCTCGATCAAGGAGCTGGCCCGCCGCTGGTACCCGAAGGCGTACTACAACAGCCCGCCGAAGGGCGGGAACCACCGGGCGCTCGCGGACATCCGCGAGAGCATCGACGAACTGCGGTACTACCGCGAGGCGGTGTTCGTCCCGCAGCCCGGGCCGGACGCCGACACCGCGCGCGCCATCGCCGAGAAGTACCGGGCCGCGACCGACTGACCGCACCCGTCGCAGAGTCGGAGGGGGTGCCCTCGTCCAGCGGAACGAAACCCTGGCGCGAGCACCCTCTCGGATCCTGTAGAGTTCTTCCTGTCGGAACGGGAACGCGAGAGCGGGAACGGACCGGACAGATGGTGGGTGTAGCTCAGTTGGTAGAGCACCTGGTTGTGGTCCAGGTGGCCGCGGGTTCGAGTCCCGTCACTCACCCCAGAGCCTGAGGGGCCGATCTCTTCAAGAGATCGGCCCCTCAGGCGTTTTCGCGTTCCCCGATCAGGCGCGGGCTCAGTTCCGCCCGGCGGCCCGGGATTTCCGTCCGGCCCCTGCCGCAACAAGCTACCGGCTAGTAACATCGTCGCCATGACCACTCCTTCGATCGGCCAGATGCTCGACGCCACCGTGCCGATGGCGCACACCCTCAAGCTCGAGTACCTGGAGACCACCCCCGAGCGCGCCGTGCTCCGGCTGCCGGACCAGCCCGCGTACCACAACCACGTCGGCGGCCCGCACGCCGGCGCGATGTTCACCCTCGCCGAGTCCGCCAGCGGCTGCATCGTGATCGCCGCCTTCGGGGAGCAGATGTCCCGGGCCGTGCCGCTCGCCGTGAACGCCGAGATCGCCTACAAGAAGCTGGCCATGGGCGACGTCACCGCCACCGCCGTGCTCGGCCGCCCGGCCGCCGAGGTCGTCGCCGAGCTGGACGCCGGCGGCCGCCCCGAGTTCCCGGTCACCGTCGAGATCACCCGCGCCGACGGCGCCGTCACCGGTGTGATGACGGTCACCTGGACCCTGCGTCCCAACTCCTGACCCCCGCGCGGTCGGTGGCCCCGGAAACCGCAGCCCGGGGCCACTCGCGCGATGACTGTCCGTGACGGCGGGCGTGACCTCACCCCCCGCCCGCTCGTTCTCAACTCACATGCGAGCCAATCACGCGACCGAGCCCCAGGAACCCGCCCCCCGCGGCGTCGCCGGAGCACGGCGGGCGTTCGCCCGGTGGCTCCCCCGCCCCCGCACCGTCGCCGCGGGCGGGGCCCTGCTCGCCCAGCTCTGGGGCGTCGGCGCCACCGGCGCGTACGCGGCCACGGCCGCCGCCGAACCGCCCCCCGGACAGCCCCGGTCGGCCGTCCGCCAGCCCCTCCACGACGGAGCCGCGCCGAACGGGCAGTCAGCCGCCCGGCCGCCCGGACCGGGGCGCTCCGCAGCCGCCGAACCCGGCCGCGCACCCGGGCCCGTCACGGAACCCGTCGACGGGGCCGACGGGGCCGCCGACGCCGTCGACACCCTCCAGGAGCGCATCCGCTCCGGCGGACTCCCCCTCCCCGGACAGGGCGCCGCCGTCCCCGACGCCTTCGCCCTCGCCTCCGGCCTGCTCGGCACCGTCCCCGCCCAGGGCCGCCCCGGCGAAACCCGCGCCTCCCGCGAAGGCGAACCCTCCGCACTGCCCGCCGGCCCCCGGCCTCGCTCCGGCACCGCCGACCCGACCGGCACCGCCCGGCCCGACACCGCCGGAACGCCCCCCGTCCAGGAGACCGCGGCCCACGAGGGGCCGGACGCGGCCCGACCCACCGGCCCGGCCACGGCCACCGACAGCGCCGCAGCCCCGGCCGCACCCCCCGACAGCGGCACGCCCGAGGCCCTCGCCCTCACCGACACCGCGACCGTGACGGCCGAGACGGACGGCGCCGCCACCGCCACCGCGGTGCTCGCCCCCATCGCCGCCGGACTGCTGCTCACCGGCGCGGCCATGTGCAAGCACCGCGGACTGCCGCGCGGACACTGAGCCGGCGTCCGGCTCAGGGCGCCAGGACCACCTCCGGCAGCGGGAGTTCCCGCCCGGGCACGGAAAGCGGACGGGGTTACGCCGATGCGGACGGGGGTGACACCGATGCGGACGGCGCCCAGCGCCGGGTGGACGGACTCGGCGTTCGGGTCGGAGTCGACGGTGAAGCGGCGCAGGCCGACGGCCCGGGCCCGGCGGCCGTCAGCGGAAGACGCCCGGCGGGGGCGTCGGGGAGGGGGCGGCGGTGGCGTCGGTGGCGGGGACGGCACCGGCGGTGAAGTCGGAGAGGGTGCGGCCGTGTTCGACCCGGCCGTGGGAGGAGTCGGAGGCGACCCGGCGGCTCAGGTCGGCGATCGGCAGCGGGGTGTGGGCGGCGGCCAGGACGAGGTTGCCGAAGCGCTTGCCGCGCAGCACGGCGGGGTCGGCGGTCAGGCACAGTTCGGGGAAGACCGCGCCGAGCGTGGCGACCTGGGAGCGGGCGAAGGGCAGGGCGCCGCCGTCGGCGATGTTGGCGGTGTACCAGCCGCCGGGGGCGAGAGCACGGGCGGCGAGGGTGGTGAACTCGACGGTGGTGCAGTGGGCCGGGGTGCGGGCGCCGGAGAAGACGTCGGTGATGACCAGGTCGACACTGCCCTCGGGGGTGCGTTCCAGCACCTCGCGGGCGTCCGCGCCGCGCACCTTGATCTGCCAGCCGCGTTCCAACGGGAGTTCGGCGCGCACGAGTTCGGTGAGCGCGGTGTCGATCTCGGCGACCTGCTGGCGGGAGCGCGGCCGGGTGGCGGCCACGTAGCGGGCCAGGGTGAGGGCGCCGCCGCCCAGGTGCAGGACGGTCAGCGGGCGGCCGGCCGGGGCGACCAGGTCGATCAGGTGGCCGAGCCGGCGCTGGTACTCGAAGCCCAGGTGGGTGGGGTCGGCGAGGTCGACCAGGGACTGCGGGGCACCGTCGATCAGCAGCGACCAGGCGTGCGGGCGGTCCCGGTCGGGGCGCAGCTCGGCCAGGCCGGAGCCGACCGGCCGGGACAGCGGACCCTGGGCGTGGCTGCGGCCGTCCGAGCCGGTGGTGAGCGCCGGTTCGGGGCTGCGCGCGGCCCTGTTGCTTCGTCCCATGTCGGTCATTATCGCCGGAGGCGGCACGGGCACAGCCGACGAAGGCGGCACGGCGCAGTCCCCGAAGGCGACACGGGCACAGTCCCCGAAGGAGACAAGGGCAGCGTCGCCGCAGAAAGGGCACACCCCTGGTCAGGGGCGTGCCGCGGGGATCCGGCCGGAGGCGTACGGGCCCGGCGGGGTCCGCGCGGCACGCCGCTAGAACGGGCCGAGGCCGCTTGCGGTGAGCGTGCAGGCGGCCTCGCAGAGGGCGGAGCGGAGTACCCAGGCGTCGGTGGGGCGGGCGGCGCGGCCGGCGCCGGCGGGCGGGATGACCCAGCGCGGGTCGGTGGTGCCGGGCACCAGGGCGCCGGCCGTACAGGAGCTGCCGGGCAGGTGCCAGGTCTCCCAGGTGCCGGCCGGGACGAGGAAGGAGACGGTGCTGCCGTTGCGGCTCTGCAGGACGGCCCCGCAGGCGCGGCGCAGCCGCAGGATGTCGACGGCCTCCAGGCCGTGCCGCAGGGCCACCGTCACGGTGTCGCAGCCGGTGACGAGGGTGTCCTCGGCGGGGACGGGGTGGTCCCGGCGCAGTCCGCCGCAGGCACCGCGGCCACCGTCCACCGGACCGCGGCCCCGACCGCGGAACCGTTCATCGTCGGGGTCGGGCAGCAGGGCGGGGGCGGCGGCGAGCACGCCCCTGGCGACGGGTCGGTGCTGTGGCAGTCCGGTGGCCATCATGGGCCCTCCTGTTACCTCGTCGGGTCGGAAGCGGTGCCGCCGGGGGCCGCGAGGGCGGGGACGGGCCCGGGGGCGGCCTGGGCTTCCACGTATCAGGACAACGCGGCGGGAGGGCCCGAGGCCACGGGGCGCCTTACAGCAAGGCATGGCATTTCATGGCGGATATCCGGCAACTACGCCCGCCTTGCACCGGATTGAGGGCAGATGTCCCGCCAACCGAGTGTGGCCGACCGGTGACTCCGAGTACTCTCGGCGCCATGGCAGCCACCCCACCGGCCGAGCCGAACCGACCGTCCCCCAACCCCGTGATGCGCGCACTGCGCGGCGACCGCTCACCCGGCGAGTTCGCCATGGCGGTCCGCCGGGCCGCCCGCGAGATCGGCGAGCACGTGTCCTGCGACGCCCGCTACGTCGGACGGGTCGAGTCCGGTGAGATCCGCTGCCCCAACTACGCCTACGAGCGGGTCTTCCGGCACATGTGGCCGGATCGCACGCTCACCGACCTCGGCTTCGCCCCCCGCACCGCCGTCCGCCGCCGCTCGGTGGACGGCGGCGGGGCGGCCGCCGGGGCTCCCCCGCTCCACCCGCTGTTCCCGCCCCTGCCCGCCCCGCGCTCACCACTCTCCACCCAACTCCCGTACGCTGCCTCGCCGTACGCGGATCCAGCCGCTCCGGACGGGCCTCCGTGGCCGATGGCCGGCGCGGTGCCCAGGGGGCCCGATGGATCGCCCTATCTCGACGAGGAGAACGACGACGTGCGTCGCCGTACGTTCCTGGCCAGCGGCTCGACCGCGCTGGCCACCGTGATCGGCATCGACCGGCCGGCCGCCGCCAGGCCCGTCACCGGTGCCGGCTTCGGCCCGGCCGCCGGCCCCCGCCCGGCCACCGGCCACGGTGCCTTCCCCGACCACGGCGCCTTCCCCGGTGCGGAGTTCGCCGCGCCCTCGCTGCTCGGCGCCGAGCCGGTGGTGCCCGGCCGGCCGGGTCCGGTGCCGCCGCTGCGCAAGGTCGGCGCCGCCGAGGTGCAGGGCGTCGAACAGGCCGTCCGGGAGATCAGACTGGCCGACGACGCGCACGGCGCGGACGCCCTGTACGAACTCGCCGGGCAGTCGCTGCGCACCGCCTACGTGCTGCTCAACGAGGGCGACTACAGCACCGAGACGGAACGCCGGCTCCAGGCCGGGGCCGGTGAACTGGCCATCTCCGTCGGGTGGTTGGCACACGACTCGAATCGGCTCGCGGACGCCCGCTCGTTCTACTCCGAGGCGCTCGCCACCGCCCGGATGGCCGGGGACGCCGCCCTGGAGGCGCACGTCTTCTGCAACAGCGCCTTCCTCGCCCGGGACGCCGGGCGCCCGCGCGAGGCGCTGCGCGCCGCGCAGGCCGGGCAGTCCGCCGCCCGGGAGCTGCATTCCACCCGATTGCTCGCTCTGCTGACCATGCGCGAGGCCGGCGCCTGGGCCGTGCTGCGGGACCGGTCCTCCTGCGAACGCGCGATCGGCCGGGCCTACGCACTGTTCGACCGGGGGCCGGCGGAGACCGATCCGGAGTGGATGTCCTTCTTCGGCGAGGCGGAGATCGCCGGCCTGCAGTCGCAGTGCTGGTCCGCCCTGGAGGACTGGGACCGCGCCAGCGAGCAGGCCGCGCTGGCCATAGCGCTGCAGGAGCCGCACTTCGTCCGCAACCGGGTGCTGTACACCGCCGAACTGGCCCACGACCGGCTCGGCCGGGGGGACTTGGCAGGGGCGGCGCACCACGGCTCGGCCGCCGTCGCACTGTTCGGCGAGGTCCGCTCGGCCCGGATCCGCAGCATGCTGGCGGACACCGCGGGTCGGCTGCGCGCGCACGCCTCGGTCGCCGAGGTCCGCCGCTTCCTGATCGGGTACGACCAGGCCGCGGCGGCCTGACTGGGCGCCAGCAGCCGTGTCAGCGGCCCTGGTTGAGTCCCTCCAGGTGGGACAGGTCGTTCCAGACCTCCACCGCCGGGGCGCCGTACTCCCAGGACAGCACGCACAGCGCCGCCGTGCCGAGCTTGAACCGCTGGGCGTACTCGGGCGGCAGGCCCAGCCAGCGGGCGGCCAGGATGCGCAGCAGGTGGCCGTGCGCGAACAGGATGACGTCCCGGTCGGCGCAGTGCATGTCGGTGGTGTCCGGCTCCGGGACGCCGTGCTCCTCGTTCAGGTCGGCGAGGAGGGCGTCCACCCGGGCGGCCACGTCGGAGAGCTTCTCGCCGCCGGGCACCCCGTCGCGCCAGATCAGCCAGCCGGGGTGGTCGGTGGCCCGGATGTCGGCGCCGGTGCGGCCCTCGTACTGGCCGTAGTCCCACTCCATCAGCTCGGGGCGCTCCACCGCGCGGTCGCCGAAGCCGGCCAGGGCGCAGGTCTCCTCGGCGCGGCCGAGCGGGCTGGTGTAGACGAGCGCGTCCGGCAGCCCGTTCCAGGGGGCCTCGGCGAGCCGGGCGCCGAGCGCCCGGGCCATCGCGCGGCCCTCCTCGGTCAGCGGGATGTCGGTGCGGCCGGTGTGGCGGCCGGTGGCCGACCACTCGGTCTCGCCGTGGCGGACCAGCACGATTCGGGCGGGCATGGAAGGCTCCTCGCAGCGGGGCGGTCAACGGTCGGTCTCACCCTTGAGCACCGGGCTCCATGATCCCCCACCCCGGCGGCGGCCACGATCGCGGGCCCGGAACACCCGGCGCCTCCGACCGGTTACGGCCGGAACCGCCCGGTCCGCACCACGTTGTCGGACCCGGATGCGACACTGGGCCGCACCATGAACGTCTCGACGAACGTCCCGCTCCGCGGGCCCGCTGAGCCGCTCGCCCAGCGGCTCGCCGAGCTGCGCGGACCGGCCCCGCAGCGCAGTCTGAACGCCCGCTCCCTCGCCGCGCTGGCCGCCAATCCGGGCTGCCACCGCCGCGCCGTGCTGGACGCGGCCGGGGTGGACAAGTCCGCGCTGGCCGCCCGGCTCGGCCGCCCCGCCCCCTTCGGGCAGTCCCCGTTCGCGATCGCCCGCGGCGTGATCTTCGAGTCCCGGCTGAAGGCGGACGACCACGCCGCCCTGCTGGAGCCGCTCCGCGCCCACCTCGGCCTCCCGGTGGACGACCGCGCCCCGCTGCTGGTGCCGGACCTGCTGCACCGCTCCGGCCCGGCCGTGCGCGCCGACCGGACGGTCGAGGCACTGGCCCGGGCCGCCGCCGACCCGGACTCCTGGACGCTGCTGGACCACCCGATGCTGCGGCTCGCCGTGGCCGGCAGCACCGCCTACCTGGAGCCGGACGCCCTGGTGGTGCACGGCGGCCGGTGCACGGTGGTGGAGATCAAGTCCTTCCCGGTGCTGGACGGCAGCGCCGACCCGGCCAAGGTCGGCGCCGCCGCCCGCCAGGCCGCGGTGTACGTGCTGGCGCTCCAGCACGCCGCCGCCGCGGCCGCCGGGGTCCCGCTGTCCGACGACCCGTACACCGAGCAGCGGCTCCCGGGCAGCCCCCGCACCAGCGTGCTGCTGGTCTGCCCCAAGGACTTCGGCAACCGGCCGACCGCCGTCGCCGTCGACGTCCGCCGCGAACTGGCCACCACCCGCCGCCAGCTGAGCCGGATGACCGGCATCGACCGGCTGCTGGCGACGCTGCCGCCGGGCACCGACTTCGACCTGGCCGCCGCCGACGACGGCGCCCCGGTCCGGACCGCCGAGCAGCTCACCGCCGCGGTCGAGACGGTGCCCGCCGCCTACAGCCCGGACTGCCTCTCCACCTGCGAACTCGGCTTCCACTGCCGCGCCCGGGCCCGCTGCGACGACCGGGTCGAGCAGCTCGGCCGGGGCGTGCGCGGCGAGCTGGGCAGCATCCGTACGGTCACCGAGGCGCTGGCCGCCGCCCGGCGCGCCCCCGGCCCGCAAGCCGGGGGCACGGACGGAGCGGGCGCGGACGACGACGCCGCGCCCGGCGACGGTACGGACGGCGACGGTACGGACGACGACGGCGCGCACGAGGCGGCCGAGCGCCTGGCCTACGCGGCCGCCCTGCGCGCGGAAGCCCTGGGCGTGAGGGCATGAGCCTGCTGACCACCCTCGCCCGGCTGGAGGCCGTCCGCAGCGGGCGGGCCGAGCCGCTGGCCACCGTCCGGCACCGGCACCTGTCGGAGCGGCCCATGGTGGTCGTCCCGCTGACCGCGGCCGGCGAATCCGGCGCGCCGCTGGCCGTGCTGCTGGGCACCGACCGGGACGCCCCCCGGCTGCACCTGGTGCCGCAGCCGCTCAACCGCACCCTGCGGTTCGACTACCTGGCCGCACTGGCCGCCGACCTGCTGCCCTACCTGGAGTCCTTCGGCACGGACGTCGAGCAGATCGAGGGCTCCGAGAAGGACCCGGAGACCGGCGAGAAGACCCAGGTGTTCCGCGAGCTGTGCGCCGACGCGCCGCAGCTGATCGTGCCCAACGGCGCGGGCGTGCACCACCTCGCGCTGATCGGCCGCTCGACCCGGTTCCGCCGCACCGCCGAGGACGCCGACCCGGGCCCCCACCCGGCGCCGCTGCGGGTGCCGCTGCTCGGCCGCTGGCTGACCCACCTCACCGACCGCGCCCAGGTGCCCGGCTCCAGCCTGCTGCTGCCGATGACCGGCCTGCTCGCCCGGCACTGGGCCACCGGCCAGAGCCACCTGGAGGACCAGCACCTGGCGGCCCGGCTGGCCTGGCACGGCCCACCGCCGGGGCTGACCGGCGCGCAGGCCGCCGAGCTGGCCGAGTCCGCCCGCGACGAGCACGGGCAGCTGCTGCACCCGCCGGCCGGCCCGGCCACCGACCCGGCCTTCGACGAGGCGGTGCTGGCCCCGGCGATCGCCCGCTACGATGCGGCCGTCAGCGCCCTCCGGCACGGCACCGAGCAGCGCGACGAGGCCGCCGCCGAGCGCGCCCGGGTGGCCGTCCGCTCGGCGGTGGAACAGCTGGAGCGGGTGCTGTCGGCCGTGCTGCTGCCCACCTGGCGGGACGTCTGGCGGGGCCTGGACCTGCTGCGCGCGCTGCCGCCGGCCGGCCACCTGGAGGAGCGCTGGACCGGCGACCGCTGGTCCTACACCGGCCATCGGGACCGGCTGGCGGCCGGCGAGCCACCGCAGCCCCGGCAGGACGACGCCGTCACGGCGGCCCGCAAGCTCGCCCAGCGCGAGCGCGAGCAGGCCCGGCTGGACGTCCAGGAGGCACTGGACGACCCGCTGGCGATGGCCGAACACCGGTTGTCCGGCGAGGCGTTCAGCGGGGTGGTGACCGAGGTGGTGCCGGACTACGACACCACCGGACGCTCCCCCAAGCCCCGTCCGCTGATCACCCTGCGCACCGCCGACCGCCCGCACGCCGACCTCGGCCGGGAGGCGCACCGGGTGCACGGCCCGACCGCGCAGAAGGCCCGGATCGTGGCGGTGGACCCGGCCGAGGGCACCATCACGCTGCGGGTGCTGTCCGGCATGGGCCGCAAGAAGGAGCCCGAGCCGGGCAGCCTGCCCGAGCCCGGCGAGCCGGTCACCTTCACCCTGTTCGAGTTGACGGTCCGCCAGTCCGCGCCGCTGCCCGAGCCGGACGACACCCCGTGGACCCACGGCGGCCCCCCGGGCAGCGCGCCCCCGGCCGCCACCGCTGCCGCCGCCGCCGCCACCGAGGAATGGGAATGATGAGCGAGCAGCCCCCGGGCGCGGCGGCCGACGCCGCGGTGGCCCGCATCCTGGCGGCCACCGTCCACCCGTCGGCCGGTGCGCCGCGCGGCGTGGTGGTGGACTCCCCGCCCGGCGCCGGGAAGTCGACCCTGGTGGTGCGGGCCGCCCGGGAGCTGGTGGCGGCCGGCGAGCGGCTGATGATCGTCGCCCAGACCAACGGCCAGGTGGACGACCTGGTCGGCCGACTGGCCGAGAAGGCGCCGGAGTTGACGATCGGCCGGCTGCACGCGGCGGACTCCCGGCCGGGCCCGGAGGTGCTGAGGCACGCCAACGTCACGCCCTCCGACAAGGTCGCCGACCTGGTCGAGCACGACGTGGTGATCTCCACCTCCGCCAAGTGGCAGTGGGTGCGGGCCGAGGCGCCGTGGCGGCACGCGATCGTCGACGAGGCGTACCAGATGCGCTCCGACGCCCTGCTCGCGGTGGCCCGGCTGTTCGAGCGGGCGCTGTTCGTCGGGGACCCGGGCCAGCTGGACCCGTTCACCGTGGTCGGCACCGAGCAGTGGGCGGGCCTGTCCTACGACCCGTCCAGCAGCGCCGTGGTGACGCTGCTGGCGCACAACCCGCAGATCGAGCCGCACCGGCTGCCGGTCTCCTGGCGGCTGCCGGCCAGCGCGGCGCCGCTGATCTCGCGCGCCTTCTACCCGTACACGCCGTTCCGCTCCGGCACCGGCCCGGACGGCCGCGGTCTGACCGCCGCCGTGCGGCCGGACGGCTCGGCGCTGGACGCGGTGATCGACCGGGCGGCCGAGCACGGCTGGGCGCTGCTGGAGCTGCCCGCCCGGCACACCGTACGGACCGACCCCCAGGCGGTGGCGGCGATCGCGGCCACCGTCCGGCGGCTGCTGGAGCGCGGGCTGACCGCCCGCTCCGAGCAGGGCGAGGCCCCGCTCACCGCGGACCGGATCGCCGTCGGCACCGCGCACCGGGACCAGGCGGCGGCGGTGCGGGCGGCCCTGCTCACGGTGGGCGTCCCGGTGGACGGCACGGTCGGTCCGGCCGTCACGGTGGACACCGCGAACCGGCTGCAGGGCCGGGAGTACGACGTCACCGTGGTGCTGCACCCGCTCTCCGGGCGTCCCGACGCGACCGCCTTCCACCTGGAGACCGGCCGGCTCTGCGTGCTCGCCTCCCGGCACCGGCACGCCTGCATCGTGGTCGGCCGGGCCGGGATCGCGGAGCTGCTGGACGAGCACCCGGCGACCGAGCCGGTGCAGCTGGGCGTTCCGGTGGCCTTCCCGGACGGCTGGGAGGCGAACCACCAGGTCCTCCAGCACCTGAGCGGCCACCGGGTGCGCCTGCGGTAACGGGTGTCAGTCCTCGGTCTCGCACACCGCGAAGGCCACCACGGACCCGTGCGCGGCCTGGGCGCTCCAGCCGGTCGCGTCGGCGGTCGGCCCGCTGGCGCGCACCGGTCCGTCCGCGTCGGGCTGGAGCCGGTAGCCGCCGCCGGTCAGGTGGGTGCCGGCCGGGCAGGTGGCCGTCGAGACGCCGCCCGGGCTGCTCGGCGGCCCGCTGACCACTGCGGCGGTCTCGGCGGCGGCGGCGGACCCGGCCGGTACGACGGGCAGGGCCGGTGCCAGGGCGGCGGCCAGCAGGAGGCCGGTGGAGAGTGCGCGCATGGGGTGCTCCCGGTTCGGTGGGCGACGGTTGTCGCCGGGAACAACCGGTTCGCATGCGATCCGGATGTGCGGCGCCCGGGGCACCCTCCCGGCGCGCGCCAGGGGAATAGCGCCTGCACGCGCACCGTTCCGCTACCGGCCGCCGCCGCGAGACAATGGACGACGGCCACGATCGGGCGGTGCGGCCCGGAGCAGCCCACCGCCCTCCCTCACCGAGACCACGGAGGTGTCCGTCCATGCCCGACTCCCCCGCCGAGACGCCCGAGCCCACCAGGCGACTGCGCCCCGTGCAGCTCCTGTTCGAGCCGCAGTCCGCCGAACCGGAGCCGGAACGGTTCTTCGACCTGGAGTCCATCGACGACCCCGCGGAGCTGCTGCGCCGCTCCACCGAACTGGCCCTGGCCTTCCGGGCCGCCGCCGAGCGGGCCACCGACTTCCAGGCCGTCGCCGCCGCCCAGCTCGCCGACCCGCGCCGCTTCGACGCGCTGTCGGACGCCGAGATCGCCGAGCGGTCGGACTGGACCCCGGACTACGCCACCAAGATGATCGAGTACGGCCGCACCCTGCTCCAGCCGCGCCGCCACGAGGACTGACCCCCCTGACCCGCGGCCGCTGGCATATGCCAGCGGCGCAGGGTACGCGATCGCCCGTCGCCCTGTCCGGCGAACGGCGCTTTCCGCCCCGCCGGGGGCGCGCACGGCGCAGGCTGCTGGGCGTGGACATCTGGACGCACCAGTCGGTGGAATACGTCACCGTGGCCGGGGAGGCCTGGCTGGCCTCCGCCAGCGAGTACCCGCGCAGCATGCGCGCCCTCTGGGAGGCCCGCCCGTGGGCGCCCTCCGTGCTGCCCTGCGGGCGGACCTTCGACGTGATCAGCATGCCGTCGCTGTTCGGCCGCCGGGTGCTGGACGAACTGTGGGCCTCCGGCCCCGGCTGCGGCCCGGTCGCGGGCTACCGGGGGCGCACCCTGCTGTTCGTCCGGCCCGGCGCGGCCCCCCGGCTGCGCCGGCTGCTGGCCTGGGAGGAGTGGGCCCGGGACGTGCCGCCGCTGCTCTGCCACGGCAAGGGCGACGCGGTGACGGTGCCGCCGCTGCAGCGGATGGTGCACGGCCCGGACTCCCCCGGCCGGGGCTCCGGCCGCTGGATCGTCGCCCCGGACGAGCGGGAGCCCTGGCTGCCCGGGGCCTCCGTGGTGCTGTGGGCCTGCGTACGGGCGGCGCGCGAACCCGGCGGGGCCGTGCCGGCCGCGCCGGTCGTCGTGACCGGGGGGTGAACGGAGGGCGGCCGGTATTCGATTTTGGCTCGACCGCGGGCCGCTGCTAAAGTCTTCTCTGTCAGCAGGCGCCGCTAGCTCAGTTGGTTAGAGCAGCTGACTCTTAATCAGCGGGTCCGGGGTTCGAGTCCCTGGCGGCGCACAGACAGCCGAGAGGCCCCTTGCGAAAGCAAGGGGCCTCTCGGCGTTCCCGGCCCGCCGGAAGACAGCCGACACGACCGGCACAACCGGGCCGCCCGCCGGAGCGGACGGCCCGGCCGGGGCTCAGCGGCCGCGCAGCGCGCGGTAGCGGGCGACCAGCTCGGCGGTGGAGCTGTCCAGCTGCTCGCCGCCCTCGCCGGTGAGCAGCACCGGCTCGATCCGCTTGGCGAGCACCTTGCCCAGCTCGACGCCCCACTGGTCGAAGGAGTCGATGTTCCAGATCGCGCCCTGGACGAACACCTTGTGCTCGTACAGCGCGACCAGCTGGCCGAGCACCGACGGGGTCAGCTCGGCGGCCAGGATGGTGGTGGTCGGGTGGTTGCCCCGGAAGGTCTTGTGCGGGACGAGTTCGGCCGGCACGCCCTCGGCGGCGACCTCCTCCGGGGTCTTGCCGAAGGCCAGCGCCTGGGTCTGGGCGAAGAAGTTGGCCAGCAGCAGGTCGTGCTGGGCGACCAGGCGGTCCGGCAGGTCGGCGACCGGCCGGGCGAAGCCGATGAAGTCGGCCGGGATCACCTTGGTGCCCTGGTGCAGCAGCTGGTAGTAGGCGTGCTGGCCGTTGGTGCCGGGGGTGCCCCAGACCACCGGGCCGGTCTGCCAGCCGACCGGGGTGCCGTCTCGGGTCACCGACTTGCCGTTGGACTCCATGTCCAGCTGCTGGAGGTAGGCGGTGAACTTGGACAGGTAGTGCGAGTACGGGAGCACCGCGTGCGCCTGGGCGTCGAAGAACGCGCCGTACCAGACGCCCAGCAGGCCGAGCAGCAGCGGGACGTTCTGCTCCGGCGGGGCGGTGCGGAAGTGCTCGTCGACCAGGTGGAAGCCGTCCAGCATCTCGCGGAAGGCGTCCGGGCCGATGGCGATCATCAGCGAGAGGCCGATCGCCGAGTCGTAGGAGTAGCGGCCGCCGACCCAGTCCCAGAACTCGAACATGTTGGCGGTGTCGATGCCGAAGTCCTGCACGCCCTGGGCGTTGGTGGACAGCGCGACGAAGTGCTTGGCCACCGCCTCGGTGCCGGCGCCCAGGCCGTCGAGCAGCCAGCCGCGGGCGGAGACGGCGTTGGTGATGGTCTCGATGGTGGTGAAGGTCTTCGAGGCGACGATGAACAGCGTCTCGGCCGGGTCGAGGTCGCGGACGGCCTCGTGCAGGTCGGCGCCGTCCACGTTGGAGACGAAGCGCACCGCCAGGTCGCGCTTGCCGAAGGAGCGGAGCACCTCGTAGGCCATCGCCGGGCCGAGGTCGGAGCCGCCGATGCCGATGTTGACCACGGTGCGGATCGGCTTGCCGGTGTGGCCCGTCCACTCGCCGCCGCGGACCCGGTCGGCGAAGGCGGCCATCTTGTCCAGGACGGCGTGCACCGCGGGGACGACGTCGACGCCGTCGACCTCGACGACGGCGCCCCGCGGGGCGCGCAGCGCGGTGTGCAGGACGGCGCGGTGCTCGGTGATGTTGATCTTCTCGCCGCGGAACATGGCGTCCCGCAGCGCGACGACGCCGGTGGCGGCGGCGAGCTCGCGCAGCAGCTCCAGCGTCTCGTCGGTGACCAGGTGCTTGGCGTAGTCCACGTGCAGGTCACCGACCCGCAGGGTGTGGGTGCGGCCGCGCTCGGGGTCGGCGGCGAACAGCTCGCGCAGGTGGGTCTCGCCCAGCTCCTCGCGGTGCTTGGCCAGGGCGGCCCACTGCGGGGTGCGGTCGAGCGGGGTGCGGGCGTCGGCGCGGGTCTCCGACATCGGTGGGTCCTCGATTCATCTGGGTGCAGAAACCGGCAGGGCCAGGCGTGAGGGCCAGGCGGTGGAATGCCTGTGCGCGAGGTCGTGGCGGTACTGGTGGTGCGCCGACTCCGTTGACGGCCTGCCCGGGTTCAGCCTATGCAACCCGGGAGGGGGTGGCGCACATTCCGCCCGGTGGGTGCGGACTGTCCGTCACTTCCGGTGCGCCCGCTACTTCCGTTCGGAGCGCAGGTCGAGTCCGCGCAGCACCTGGTCGACCAGCTCAGGATCGGCGCCGAGTTCGCTACGGGCGATGAGCATCTCGCGCCGGGAGGCGGCGATCATCTCCTGCTCGACCTCGGCGGCGGCCCGCCACTGGGAGATCCGCTGCTTCGCCTCGGCGGCCTCCTCCTCGGCGTAGTTCTCCGGGCAGAGCCGGGCCAGCCGGTCGTGCTGACGGTCCCGCAGCCGGTCGGCGACCTCGGCGGGCAGCTTGTCCTGCTCCTCCAGTTCGCCGAGCCGATGGAGCCCGGCCTTGGCGGCCCGCCACCAGAGTTGCCGTACCGCCTGCTCGTGCTTGTCCTGGTCGATGTCCAGTTCGAGCCGCTTGGCCAGCCAGGGCAGGGTCAGGCCCTGGACCAGCAGGGTGAACAGCACCACGCTGAAGGCGATGAAGACCAGCCGGCCGCGCTCCGGGAAGTCCTCGCCGGAGTGCAGGGTCAGCGGGATGGCGAGGGCCAGCGCGACGGTGGCCACCCCGCGCATGCCGGACCACCAGAGGACCACGCTCTCCTTCCAGCTGAACGGGGTGTCCTCCTCGGCGTCCTTGCGCAGCCTCTTCGACAGCCAGCCGGCCGGCAGCAGCCAGAGCAGCCGGACCACCACCACGACCGCGATGACCACGGCGGCGTCGCCGAGGAAGCCGGTCCAGCCGCGGCCGGCCTCCTTGAGCACGGTGGCCAGCTCCAGGCCGATCAGGCCGAAGGCGACGCCGGTGATCAGGATCTCGACCACCTCCCAGA
This sequence comes from Kitasatospora sp. NPDC030952, assembly GCF_055571335.1. Taxonomy (NCBI): domain Bacteria; kingdom Bacillati; phylum Actinomycetota; class Actinomycetes; order Kitasatosporales; family Streptomycetaceae; genus Kitasatospora; species Kitasatospora sp. NPDC030952. The sequence continues at coordinate 192,424 of NZ_JBVIFM010000014.1, read as the reverse complement.
AGGCGTTGCCGACCAGCCGGTAGGCGACGGCGTCGGCGTCGGCGGCCCGCTCGGCGAGGTAGAGCGCGCAGACCACGACGGCGAGCACGCCGGAGCCGTGGATCTCCTCGGCGATGGTGTAGGCGGCGAAGGGCACCAGCAGGTTGAGCGCGACCTGCTGGGTCGGGTCGTCCAGGCGGTCGGCGAGCTTGGCGTTCACCCAGCCGAGCACCACGCCGACGATCACGGCGAGCACCGCGGACAGCACGAAGCGCAGCACGGCGTGGCCGACCGAGAAGTCGCCGCTGATCACGGCCTCGATGGCCAGCGAGTAGATGACGATCGCGGTGACGTCGTTGAACAGTCCCTCGCTCTCCAGGATCGCCACCAGCCGCCGGGGCAGCCCGACGCTGCCGGCCACCGCGACGGCGGCCACCGGGTCGGGCGGGGAGACCAGCGCGCCGACCGCGATCGCGGCGGCCAGCGGCAGGGCGGGCAGCAGCCAGTGCACGGTGCCGGCCACGGCGATCGTGGTGACCACCACCAGGGCGATCGCCAGCAGCAGGATCGAGCGGGCGTTGGCCTTGAAGTAGCGGACCGAGGAGCGCCGGGCGACGGCGAAGATCAGCGGCGGCAGGACCAACGGGAGGATCAGCTCGGGCTCGATCTTGACGTCCGGGATCTGCGGGACGAGTGCCATGACGATGCCGAGCAGGGTCATCAGGACCGGTTGCGGCACGCCCGTCCTTCGGGCGAGTGGCATGGTCACCACGGAGGCGAGCAGCACCAGGAAGAACAGGGGCAGCTGGCCCACGGGGAGGTTCCTCTCGACGGCGGATCGGCGGCCGGCTCCCGACGGGAGGGACGGCCGGTCGGCGACGGACGGCTGAGCGCCGCCCAGGATAAATCTGACAATGCGCCCATTGGTGAAGACGCGCCGAACAGGTGCTTGACCTCAAGCGCACTTCAGGTCGGAGGATCGGGGCGTTCGCGTGAAGGAACCGGCGAGAGGAACACCCCATGAAGGCGGTCACGGTACCGACGTCCGGCGGTCCGGAGGTCCTGCGGGTCACCGAGGTGGCCGACCCCGAGCCCGCGGCGGGCGAGGTCCGGATACGGGTGTACGCCGCCGCGGTGCAGCCGGTGGACCTCGCGATCCGGGAGGGCTTCCGGCCGCCGGGGCTGGTGGCCGAGCCGCCGCTCGTCCTCGGCAACGAGTTCGCCGGGGTGGTGGACCGGCTCGGCCCGGGCGTCGACGCCTGGCGGGTGGGCGACGAGGTGCTGGGCTTCCGGGTGCTGGGCTGCCAGGCCGAGCTGGTCACGGTGGACGCCGCCCAGCTGGTGGCCAAGCCCGCCGGGATGCCCTGGGAGCAGGCCGGCGCGCTCTCCGCCTCCGGCCAGACCGCCCACGTCGCGCTCGACCTGCTCGGCGTCACCGCCGGCGACACCGTCCTGGTGCACGGCGCCAGCGGCGGGGTCGGCACCGTCGCCGTCCAGCTGGCCCGGGCCCTGGGCGCCACCGTCATCGGCACCGCGAGCGAGCGCAACCACGACTACCTGCGCGAGCTGGGCGCGATCCCGGTGGCCTACGGCGAGGGGCTGGTCGAGCGGGTCCGGGCGGTCGCCCCGCAGGGGGTGGACGCGGCCTTCGACGCGGCCGGCCGGGGCGCCCTGGCGGCCTCCGTCGAACTGGTCGCCGACCGGGACCGGATCGGCACCGTGGTCGACTACCCGGAGGCCCAGCGGCTGGGCGTCCGGGGGCTGCGGGGGCCACGCACCGCCGAGCGGCTGACCGAGCTGGTCCGGCTCTGGGAGGCGGGCGGGCTGCGGATCGAGGTCGCCGAGTCGCTGCCGCTGGAGCGGGCCGAGCAGGCGCACCGGCTGGTCGGCACCGGGCACGTCCGCGGCAAGGTGGTGCTCACCGCCTGAGCGGGCCGGGCCGCCCGGGCCGATTGTGTGTTTCGGCCGCTGACCAGGTAATGTTCTCCACGTCAGCAGGCGCCGCTAGCTCAGTTGGTTAGAGCAGCTGACTCTTAATCAGCGGGTCCGGGGTTCGAGTCCCTGGCGGCGCACAGACAGCCGAGAGGCCCCTTGCGAAAGCAAGGGGCCTCTCGGCGTTCCGGCGTTCCCCCCTCCCGGCGTGGCAGGAAAGGTGGGGAACCGGTCATTGCCGCCACCGCGGCCCGCTGACAGGCTGGCCGCATGGGAGCGCGCAGCGTGGTCGTCGTCCTCTACGAGGGCGTGCAGAGCCTGGACGTGACCGGGCCCGTGGAGGTCTTCGCGGGAGCGGGCGCGGCCTCCGGGCGGCCGGGCGCGTACCGGGTGACCACCGCCTCGCTCGGCGGCGGGCCGGTGCGCAGCACCAGCGGGCTGCGACTGCTGCCGGACGCCGACCTGGCCGAGGTCCGGGCGGTGGACGTCCTGCTGGTCCCCGGCGGGGAGGGCTGCGATCCGCCGGACGGCGACCTGGTCGCACGGATCCGGGAGTTGGCCGGCCGGGCCGAGCGGGTGGTGTCGGTGTGCACCGGCGCCTTCCTGCTCGCCGAGGCCGGACTGCTGTCCGGACGCCGGGTGACCACCCACTGGGCGTACTGCGAGGAGCTGGCCCGGCGGTACCCGGACGTCACGGTCGCCCCGGACCCGATCCACGTCCGGGACGGGCACATCGCCACCTCGGCCGGGGTCACCGCCGGGATCGACCTGGCGCTGGCCCTGGTCGAGGAGGACCACGGCCGGGACGCCGCGCTGCTGATCGCCCGTCACCTGGTGGTCTTCCTGCGCCGGCCGGGCAACCAGGCCCAGTTCAGCACCCAGCTGGCCGCCCAGGTGGCGGTCCGCCGGCCGCTGCGCGAGGTCCAGCGGTGGATCGCCGAGCACCCCGGGGCCGACCTGTCGGTCGAGGCGCTGGCCCACCGGTCGGCGCTGTCGCCGCGGCACTTCGCCCGGGCCTTCGCCGCCGAGGTCGGGATCCCCCCGGGCCGGTACGTGGACGGGGTCCGGCTGGAGGCCGCCCGGCGGCTGCTGGAGGACACCGACGACGGTGTCGAGGAGATCGCGCGCTCCTGCGGCTACGGCACCCCGGAGGCGATGCGGCGCGCCTTCGTCCGGACCCTGGCCGCCCCGCCCGCCGAGTACCGCCGCCGCTTCCGTTCCCGGCCCGACGGCCCCCCGCCGGTCGGACCGCAGCCCCTTGGAGACGACTGATGCGCATCGCGATCCTGCTCTACGACGACTTCACCGCGCTGGACGCGGTCGGCCCGTACGAGGTGCTGTCCCGGATCCCCGGGGCCGAGGTGGTGTTCACCGCCGCGAAGCCCGGGCCGGTCCGGTCCGACATGACCCTGGCGCTGACCGCGGACGCCGCCCTGGACGAGGTGGACTCCGCCGACCTGCTGCTGGTCCCCGGCGGGCCCGGGACGGCGGCCCAGCTGACCGACGGGGCGGTGCTCGACTGGGTGCGCCGGGTGGACGCCACCACCACCTGGACCACCTCGGTCTGCTCCGGCTCGCTGATCCTCGGCGCCGCCGGGCTGCTCACCGGGCGCCGAGCCACCACCCACTGGGGCGCGCTGGACCTCCTGCCCCGGTTCGGGGCGGAACCCACCGGCACCGAGCGGATCGTGGTCGACGGCAAATACGCGACCGCGGCCGGGGTCTCGGCCGGGATCGACCTCGCGCTGCGGCTGACCGGCCTGGTCGCCGGGGACGCCACCGCGGAGGCGATCCAGCTGGTCATCGAGTACGACCCGCAGCCGCCCTACGCGGCCGGCTCGATCGCCAAGGCCTCCCCCGCGGTGGTCGAGGGGGCGAGGCGGCTGCTGGCGCCATGACGGCACAGGCGGGGTCCGGGCCCGGCCGGGGGCGGGCCCCGCGTCCGGCCGGGCCCCGCGTCCGGTCAGCGGCCGAAGTAGGAGTCGAAGTTCCTGGAGAACTCCCGGCCGCCGAACTGGTCCCAGTTGACCGACCAGGTCATCAGCCCGGCCAGGTTCGACTGGGCGCCCGAACGCGGCACGTACGTACCGCAGTTGACCAGCTTGGTGAGGCAGTCCAGCGCCTTGTCCACCTCGGCCGGGGCGACGTAGCCGTTGCCCGCGTTGGTGGTGGCCGGCATGCCGATGGCGACCTTCGAGGCGGGCAGCGGCGGGAACACGTTGCTGGCGTTGCCCGCGACCGGGAAGCCCTTGAGCAGCAGGTCGGTCATCGCGACGTGGAAGTCGGCGCCGCCCATCGAGTGGTATTGGTTGTCCAGGCCCATGATCGAGCCGGAGTTGTAGTCCTGGACGTGCAGCAGGGTGAGGTCGTCGCGCAGCGCGTAGATGACCGGCAGGTACGCCCCGGCGCGCGGGTCCTGGCCGCCCCAGGGGCCGGATCCGTAGTACTGGTAGCCGAGTTGGACGAAGAAGGTCTCCGGCGCCATGGTCAGCACGAAGCCCGGGCCGTACTTGGCCTTGAGGGTCTTCAGCGCCGAGATCAGGTTGACGATGACCGCGCTCTTCGGGTTCTTGAAGTCGGTGTCGCCGGTGTCGAGGGAGAGCGAGTGGCCCTCGAAGTCGATGTCCAGGCCGTCCAGGCCCCACCTGTCGATGATCGCCGACACCGAGCTGACGAAGGCGTCGCGGGCGGCGGCGGTGGTCAGCTGGACCTGGCCGTTCTGGCCGCCGATCGAGATCAGCACCTTCTTGCCCTGGGCGCGCTTGGCGGCGATGGCGGCCTTGAAGTCGGCGTCGGACTCCACGGTCGGGCAGTCGGTGGCCGAGCAGCGGTTGAAGCGGATGTCGCCGGAGGTCGGGGAGGTCGGCTCGCCGAAGGAGAGGTCGATGATGTCCCAGGAGGCGGGGACGTCGGCCATCCGGGTGTAGCCGGCGCCGTTGGCGAAGCTGGCGTGGAGGTAGCCGACCAGGGTGTGGCTGCCGGTGGGCGTCGCCGTCGGGGTGCCCGTCGGGGTCACGGTCGGGGTGGGCGTCGGGGTGCCGGTGGGCGTCGCGGTCGGGGTGGGCGTCGGGCTGGGGCCGCCGGGGCCGTCCAGGGAGACGTCATCCGCATAGTAGGTGCCCTGCCCGTACCAGCCGTGGGTGTAGACGGTGGCGCTGGTCTGGTTGGCGCCGGTGGTGAAGCTGACGCTGAGCTTCTGGTAGCCGCCGCCGGTGCCGGGGGTCCAGGTGCTGGGGCCGCCGCCGTCGACACCCAGGTAGACGTACGAGCCGTTGACGTAGGCGCTGAGCGTGTAGGTGGTGCCGGGCGCGACGGTGACGGTCTGGGCGCACTGGGCGGTGTCACTCGCGGTGGCCGCGGCGGCGAGCGCGTGGCCGCCCCCGTGCACCGGGCCGGTGACGACGCTACCGGAGTTGCCGGTGCAGCTCCACGGGCCGAGCGAGCCGGATTCGAAGCCGCCGTTGGCCAGGAACTCGCCGGCCGAGGCGGCGGGCGCCAGGCCGAGGGTGAGGCCGGCCAGGGTGGCGGCGGCGATGGCGGAGGCGGTGCCGGCGGCGAGGCCGTTTCTCAGGGTTCTGCGCATGGGGGGTGCTCCCTGCGGTGGCGCGGTCGTGGGGGACGTCCGAGGGCACGCCGGAGCACGCGCCAGTGGGGGGAGCGGCCCGGCCTGGCACCCAAGTTGGACTAGACCACTGAAGTGGATCCGACAGTGCGCTGTCAATGGTCCAGACCGGTCCGGAAGCCCGGCGGGACCGCCCCGGTTGCCGGGGGTGACACCCCGTCGAAGGATGGAGGAGTGACCCCGCCCGGCTACCTCCGCTACCCCCACCTGTACGGCGACCTGCTCGCCTTCACCGCCGAGGACGACGTCTGGATCGCCCCGCTGGAGCCCGGCGCCGCCACCACCGGCCGGGCCTGGCGGGTCGGCTGCGACCGCACCCGGGTCAGCCACCCCCGCTTCTCCCCCGACGGCCGCACCCTCGCCTGGACCAGCTGGCTCGGCCTGACCCCCGAGGTGTGGACCGCCCCGACCGAGGGCGGCGAGGCCCACCGGCTCAGCTACTGGGGCAGCCAGGACACCCGGGTGCGCGGCTGGCTGCCGGACGGCGAGGTGCTGGCCGTCACCTCCTACCACGAGCCGTTCGGCCACTACACCTGGGCGCACGCCCTGCCGCCCGACGGCTCCCCCGGCCGCCGGATGCCCTGGGGCCCGGTCGGCGACGCCCAGCTGAGCCGGCGGCGCACCGTGCTGCTCACCGGCTCCGCCCCGCACGAACCCGCCGCCTGGAAGCGCTACCGCGGCGGCGCCGTCGGTCGGCTCTGGGTGGACGGCGAACTGATCCTGCCCGAGCACACCGGCCACCTCGCCTCCCCCATGCCGGTCGGCGACCGGATCGCCTTCCTCTCCGACCACGAGGGCATCGGCAACGTCTACTCCTGCCGCCCGGACGGCACCGACCTGCGCCGGCACACCGACCACGCCTCCTACTACGCCCGCGAGGCCGCCACCGACGGCACCCGGATCGTCTACCAGCACGCCGGCGACCTCTGGCTGCTCGACGGCCTGGACGCCCCCGCCCCGCGCCGGCTGCAGGTGCCGCTCGGCGGCGCCCGGGCCGGCCGCCGCCCGTACCAGGTCGGCGCCGCCTCCCAGGTCAAGGACCTCGCCTGCGACCAGACCGGGCGGGCCGGGGTGATCACCGTGCGCGGCAGCCAGTACTGGCTCACCCACAAGGACGGCCCGGCCCGCGCGCTCGCCGACACCCCCGGGGTGCGCACCCGGCTGCCCGTGCTGCTCGGCCACACCGGCGAGGCCGCCTGGATCACCGACGCCGAGGGCGCCGACGCGATCGAGGTGGTGCCGCTGCCCGGCCACGAGGACGCCGGGCAGCGGCACCACCGCCGGGTGCTCGCCGCCGGCCGGCTCGGCCGGGTCCTGGAGCTCTCCGCCGCCCCCGACGGCGCCCGGCTCGCCGTCACCACCTCGGACGGGCGGCTGCTGCTGGTCTCCGCCGCGGACGGCGAGGTCCGCGAACTGGCCGGCTCCGACTACGGGCCCGTCGCCAGCGCCCGGTTCTCCCCCGACTCGCACTGGATCGCCTGGTCCCAGCCGGCCGCCGGGCGCTCGCTGCGCCGGATCCGGCTCACCCGCACCGACGCCTCCGCGCCGATCACCGACGTCACCGACGGCCGGTTCGAGGACGAGCAGCCGGTGTTCACCCGGGACGGCCGCTACCTGGCCTTCCTGTCCTGGCGCGGCTTCGACCCCGTCCACGACGTGCACACCGGCGACCTCTCCTTCCCGGTCGGCTGCCGCCCGTACCTCGTCCCGCTCACCGCCGACACCCCCTCCCCGTTCGCCGCGCCCGTCGAGGACGGCGCCCCGCGCGGGGACGGCGGCGGCGACGGCACCGTCCGGGTCGACCCCCAGGGCATCGGCGAACGGCTGCTGCAGTTCCCGGTGATCGCCTCCAAGTACTCGGCCACCGACGCGGTGCGCGGCGGCCTGGTCTGGCTGCGCTGGCCGATCTCCGGCACCCTCGGGCAGACCTTCGCCAGCCCCGACGACACCTCCGGCCGCCCCTCCCTGGAGCACTTCGACCTGGCCCGGGGCACCCGCAGCACGCTGGTCGACAAGCTGGACGGCTACGCCGTCTCCGGGGACGGCGGCTCGATCGCGGTCTACTCGGCCGGGACGCTGCGGGTGATCCCGGTCGCCGTACCCTCCGCCGGGACCAGCGTCGACCTGCGCCGGATCACCCACACCGTGCACCCCGCCGCCGAGTGGCGCCAGGCGTACCACGAGGCGGCCCGGATCGTCCGGGACCAGTTCTGGGACGAGCGGATGTCCGGACTGGACTGGCCCGCGCTGGTCGCCCAGTACGAGCCGTTGCTGGACCGGATCTGCTCACCCGACGACTTCGCCGACCTGCTGCGCGAACTCCTCGGCGAACTCGGCACCTCGCACGCCTACGTCACCCCCTCCCGGCGCGCCGAGGGCCCCACCCTCGCCCAGCAGCCGCTCGGCCTGCTCGGCGCCAACGCCCACCGCTCCCCCGACGGCCGCTGGCTGGTCGACCGGGTGCTGCCCGGCGAGTCCTCCGACCCGCGCGCCCGCGCCCCGCTGGCCGCCCGGGGCGTCCGGGACGGCGACGAACTGCTGGAGGTCGGCGGCCGCCCGGTGGACCCGGTGCGCGGACCGCTGCCGCTGCTGGCCGGCACCGGCGGCACCACCGTCGAACTCGCCCTGCGCACCGGCCCGGACGGCCCGGTCCGGCGGATCGCCGTCACCCCGCTGACCGACGAACGGGCCGTCCGCTACCAGGACTGGGTGACCAAACGGCGTTCCCTGGTGAGGGAGTTCAGCGACGGCCGGTGCGGCTACCTGCACATCCCGGACCTCGGCGGCTCCGGCTGGGCCCAGTTCAACCGGGACCTGCGGCGCGAACTCGACAAGCCCGCACTGGTGTTGGACGTGCGCGGCAACGCCGGCGGCAACGTCTCCGAACTCGTCCTGGAGAAGCTCACCCGGCACGTGCTCGCCTGGGACTTCAGCCGGGACCGCCAGCCCGTCCGCTGGCCCCGGCACGCACTGCGCGGCCCGCTGGTGGCGCTCGCCGACGAGGCGACCAGCTCCGACGGGGACGTGATCATCGCGGCGATCAAGCTGCTCGGCCTCGGCCCGGTGATCGGCAACCGCACCTGGGGCGGGGTGGTCGGGATGACCGGGCGGCACACCCTGGGCGACGGCACCCAGATCTCGGTGCCGAAGAACGCCTCCTGGTTCAGCGGCGGGCTCGGCTGGTCGGTGGAGAACCGGGGCGTGGAACCGGACGTGCACGTGCTGCGCACCCCCCAGGACTGGGCCCGGGGGCGCCACCCGGAGCTGGTCACCGCCGTCCAACTGGCCATGGAGCTACTGGAGGACGCCCCGGCCGCGGCGCCCCCGCCCACCGACACCCCGCGGCCGGACCTGCGGCGCCCGCCGCTGCCGCCGCGGGCCGGGTGAGCCGCGGACGTCAGTCCCAGGGATCGCCCTCGGCGGTCATGTTCTCGGCGGCGCGCCGGTCGGCCTCCTCCTGGGCGAGCCGGTCCCGGATGAGCCGGTCCTGGGCGTCCCTGGTCCGCTCGACGTCCTCGCCGAAGGCGTCGGCCGCCTCGTCGTGGGCGATCGCGGCCCGCTCCGCGGCGTCCGGTCCGGTGGACTCGTGCTGCGGCGGCCGGTGGAACAACCTGTCCAAGATGCCCATGACTCCTCCTCCTGCGGACGGAACCGCGGAATTTCCGGGCTGCCCCCACTCTCACACCGGGGGCCTGCGGATGCACCTTGAGTCTTTGGTCCCTGGCGGAGGCGCCGAAGGGCCGTAGCCGGGTGCGGGCCGGAGGCGGAGGGTGGCGGTGTGAGGAACTCGACCGAGGAACTGCACGACGGACCGCGCCGGCGGGTCGGCCCGCTGGCCGCGCTGGACGGGCGGCTGCCCGGCACCCACGACCTGCTGCTGATGCAGTGCCCCGGCTCACTGCGCCCGGTGGCGGGCGGCGAGCTGCCGGGCTGGGCGCGGGCGGTGCTGCGGACGCACCCCTGGGTGACCGTCGGCCGGGCGCCCGCGCAGGTCGGCGCCCCGGCGGACCCGCCCCACCCGCAGCGCTGCACCCGGGACCCGGACGCCGCGCCCGAGCACTGGGTGCCGGTGACGGTGCGCGGCGCGCGCCCCGGGCAGCGGCTGGACGCGCTGGCCCCCTGGGCCGCGGTGGCCCGGACGCTGCGGCCCGAGCAGCTGGCCGAACGGCGGGCGCGACTGGCCCCCGCCCGGGTCGGCGGCATCCCGGCGCTGGCCCTGCTGCCGGAGGTCGGCCGGCTGGTCGCGGACCACCGGCTCTCCTGGGGCCCGATCGGCGCGGTCGGCTACGAGCTGGGCACCGGCCTCCCGGTGGCCGGGCCGCTCAGCCCGCTGCGACTGGTGCTGCGCGCCCCGCACCCGGTCAGCCGGCGGGACGCGCTGCAGCTGCGCCGGGCGCTGAGCAAGCTGCCGGTGCCGGTGCAGGCCGAGCTGGAGACCCGCTACGGCGCCGTCCAGCTGGCCGAGTACGCGGCGGGGGTGCACAGCTTCACCCTGCTGACGCCGGACGGGCCCCGGGAGGTCCACGATCCGTGGTTCCCCCGGGGCCCGTACGATTAGGACGTGTGCGTACGGTCAGCCGCTGACGCTGGGCGCGCCCGTCTCCAGGTGGCCGGTGAAGCGCTGCGACCAGCCGGCGTCGACGTCGACCGTGACGGTGGAGTCGTACCAGCCGTTGTTGTGGGCGACCGCGTTGAAGAAGTCGCTGACGCTGCCGCCGGCCGGCACCTGGTACGTCCAGGGGCCGTCCGTGCGGTAGTTGTTCGAGGTGATGGTGAAGGTGATCGGCGAGGTGCCGGAGTTGTCCATCTTGAAGTAGACGGCGAGCTTGCCGCTGCCCGGCTCGACCGCGTACGAGGCGGTGACGGCGGCGTTCTTGCCCGCCTTGGTGAGGTCGCCGGTGAAGCGGCGCAGGAACCGGTTCGGGCCGACCACGGTCAGGTCGTACTTGCCGTTGCCGAAGTTGTTGGTGCCGCAGTTGAAGAAGTCGGTGACCGGGCTGCCGGAATCCACCGTGTACTGCCAGGGGCCGCCGCTGCGGTAGGCGTTGGCGTACGCGGCGAAGTGCGCGGCCCGGGCGGCGCCGTCGTTCGACATCTTCACCCAGACGTGCATGACCCCGCTGGCGTTGCTGTCCCAGTGGTCCAGGTTGGCGTTGGGCTGGTACGGCAGCGCGCGGGCCGGGCGGGTGCCGGGCTCCTGGGCGGGCAGCGCGTTGTCGCTCGGCGAGGGGTTGGGCAGCGGGCCGCAGGTGGACAGGCCGATGGTCTGCGAGGTGTCGGGCAGCGTGGGCAGGCCGTACACCGGGTTGGCGAAGTCGAAGACCGAGGTGAGGTCGCCGCAGACCTGGCGGCGCCAGGCGCTGATGTTGGGGCTGGTGGCGGGCGTGCCGAGGGCGGCGGTCCACACCTCCAGGAAGCGCAGCACCGAGGTGTGGTCGAAGGTCTCGGAGTTGACCCAGCCGCCTCGGGTCCACGGGGAGATCGCGATCAGCGGGACGCGGAAGCCGAGGCCGATGTTGGTGGAGTTGTAGAACTCGCCCGCGGTGCCGGCCGGCGCGGCCGGCGGCGGGACGTGGTCGAAGAAGCCGTCGTTCTCGTCGTAGTTGAGCAGCAGGACGGTGGAGTTGAACACGTCGGGGTTCGCGTTCAGGGCGTCCATCACCAGGTGGACGAAGTGCGCGCCGTCCTCGGGGGTGGCGTAGGGGTGCTCGGAGGACTGCTGGTCGGCGACGATCCAGGAGACCTTCGGCAGGGTGCCGTTCTGCACGTCGGCCCGGATCGCGGCGGCGATGTCGTCCGGGGTGCGGCCGGTGACCTTGGGGACGGAGCCCATGCCCTTGACGGCCAGCGGGCTGCCGGCCGCGGCGCCGGTGAACTGGCTGAAGTAGGCGAGGGCGTTGTCGCCGAAGTTGTCGGCGGCGTTCTGGTAGACCTTCCAGCTGACGCCGGCGTTCTCCAGCGCCTCGGCGTAGGTCTGCCAGCGCAGGTTGGACTCGGAGCCACCGTCGTAGGCCGGGCCGCCCGCGGTGCCGGCCGGGTCGATCGTCCCGCTCCAGTGGTAGGTGCGGTTGGGGCCGGTCGCGCTGAGCACCGAGCAGTGGTAGGCGTCGCAGATGGTCCAGTTGTCGGCCAGCGCGTAGTGGAACGGGATGTCGGCGCGCTGCAGGTGGCCGAGGGTGCGGACGGTGCCCTTGGCGGACACCCAGGAGTCCATCTTGCCGCCGTTCCAGGCCTTGTGCTGGTCGGACCAGGCGTGCGAGAGGTCGCCGTTGCACTGCGCCTGGGTCTCCGCGGAGCCGCCGGCGCCCGAGGGGTTGAAGGCCCACGGGTACTGGCGGGCGAACAGGCCGTTCGGCTGGTTGAAGACGCTGTAGCCGCCGGCGATCTGGATGGCGGCCTTGTCGGCGAAGCCCCGGACCCCCTTGAGGGTGCCGAAGTAGTGGTCGAAGCTCCGGTTCTCCTGCATCAGGATCACCACGTGCTGCACGTCGGTGATGGTGCCGGTGGTGCTGAGCGCGGTGCTGGAGGCGGTCGCGGCGGCGGCGCTCGGGGCGGCGGCGCCCACGACGTCGGCGCCGGCCACGGCGAGGCCGGCCGCGGTGGCGCCGGACAGCGTGACGAACTTCCTACGACTCAACTCGGCCATCAGACCGGTCCGTCCCTTCACTGGCGATGTTGTGTACACAACTCGGGGCCATCGATCGCGGAGCAGTCTCCACCTCGACCGGAGCCGGCCACCAGATGCGCGCAGCAGGTTTGTCGGACTGTTCGTCCCGGCGTCACCGGGCGACGACGGGCTGAACGCCCGGCCGATGCGACGGGGAGACCGTCTACACCAACCGGCGCCCGGTCAGCGGTCCTTCACCTCGATGCCCAGCGCGTGGGCGAACTGCGGCGCCAGCTCCAGCAGTTGGGAGGTGCTGATGACCGCCCCGCGCAGCCCCTGGTGGCCGTCCGCCAGGCCGAGCCGGGCGGCGCCGCGCAGATCGGCCTTGCTCAGCACGGCCCCGCGCAGCCGGACCTCCTCCAGCGTCGAGCCGGGGAAGGACACCCCGGTCAGCTTCGCCCCGCCGAAGTCCACGTCGCGCAGCAGACAGTCCTCGAACACGACGTCCCGCAGCACGGCCGACCGCAGGTTGACCGCCTCCAGCTTGCAGCCGCGGAACACCACCCGGCGCAGCGCGGCCCCGTACCCGGCGACCCCGGCCAGCACCCCGCCGACGAAGGCGCTGTCCTGCCACTCGGTGTCGCTCAGGTCGCAGGCCACCCAGCGGCCGGCCTGCACCCAGACCTCGTTGAACCGGGCCTGGCGCAGCTTGACCCCGCTGAGCGCGACCCCGGTGAAGGCGCACTCCAGGAAGGCCGCCCCGGCGCCCGACTCGTCGGTGTGCTCGCCGCCGTCGAAGTGCGCGGTGTCGTAGCGCTCGTCGCTGCGCAGCGGACCGGTGTGCGGGCGCAGCAGCTCGGCGTACGGGAGGTCGGCGAGCTGCTCGGGGACGGAACGGGGCATGGCGGCGCCTTTCGGATCGCGGCGAACGGGTCTCGCCCGCATGCTCGCACGCGCCACCGACAGCTCCCCCGCACGCGCCACCGACAGCTCCGCCCGTACACGCCCCCGCCGGCCCCGCCGGCCCGGCCGTCCGCCCGGCCGTCACCAGGGCGGCGACGCCCCGGCCCGGCCGCTGCGGACGCGGCCGGGCCGGGGCGCTCGGGCGGTGGGCCGGCCGATCAGCCGCGCGCCCAGAGCGAGTTGACCCGGCTGCGCTCGGTGCTGTTCGGGTACGGGTTGGTGCAGGAGGTGCCGGGGCCGCCGCCCGACATCAGCTCGCTGCACGGGCCGGAGTAGTGGTCCGGCAGGCCGAGCACGTGCCCGGTCTCGTGGGCCGTCACCCGGACCGAGTTGTACTGCCGGTTCTGCTGGTAGTCGAGGAAGACGTAGCCGCGCCCGTGCCCGTCGGTGCTGGCGTACGAACCGCGGCTGTCGTTGCCCTCGTAGTAGCTGAAGTCGGCGGCCGAGCCGGCCTGCAGCCGGACATTGCTGACCGAGCTGTTCCAGATCTGCGCGGCGCTGGCGATCTGGCTGCGGAAGGACGGCGCGGAGCTGGCGTCGTAGGTGACCACGACGGTCGCCAGGCCCGGACTGGCGGCCTGCTTGGCCTTGGCGGAGGCCATCACGGCCTGGAAGAACGCCTGGTTGTCGGCCGCTTCCTGAGTGGAACCGGCGTACGTCGAGGCGGTGTAGCCCTGGACGGCCGGGGCCGCCGGCGCCGCGGCGGCCGCGGTGGTGGGCAGCACGGCGAGGCCGGCCGCGAGGGCGAGGCCGAGGGTCGCGGACAGCACGGATCGCTTCATGTGGGGGCTCCTGAAGGGGTCCTGGAGGTGTTGGGGGCTCCGGTCCCTGGTGCCGCGCCGGGTTGGGGGCCGGCTGGGGGGACACCTGGCGACCGGGTGTCCCCAGAGCTTCGGGCAGCCCGGCGGCCGGGCGGATGATGTCAACCCGCGATAGCCCGGTGCAATACCCCCGCGCCCCTTCGGATTCCGGCCGTCTTTTACTCGTCTTGACTCAGACATGCCCCTGGCATTCCGTTCCGGGGGCGGCTAGGCTCCCGGACGGGGAAGTACCCGTGCGGTGGCCCGCCCGTTTCCGGCCGGGCGGGCCACCGCGCCCGATTCACCCGCCGGGCACGTCAGTTGGCCACTGCCACGCCGTTCGCCCAGAGTGCGTCGACCTGTGCGCTCTCGTTGGCGTCGGGGTGCGCGTTGGTGCAGGACGGGCCGGGGCCGTGGCCCGACATCAGTTCACTGCACGGTCCCGAGTAGTCGTCGGGCAGGCCGAGCACGTGCCCGGTCTCGTGGGCCACGATCCGCAGCGAGTAGTACTCCTGGGCCTGCTGGTGGTCGATGAAGATGTAGCCGTGCCCGTGCCCGTCGGTGCTGGCGTACGAGCCGCTGCCGTCGCCCTCGGTGTACGAGAAGTCGCCGGTGCCGCTGGTCTCCTGGAGCTGGACGTTGTGCACCGAACTGTTCCAGATCTGCGCGGCGTTGGCGATGTCGCCGGCGAAGGAGGGGGCCTGGTTGGTGTCGTAGGTGACGGTGACGGACTGCAGCCACGGGTCGGCGGCCTGCCTGGCCTCGGCGGAGGCCATCACGGCCCGGAAGAACGCCTGGTTGTTCGCGGCCTCCTCGGCCGGACCGGCGTGGGCCCGGGCGGCACTGGTCTGCGCGGCCGGAGCGGCGGGCGCGGCGACGGCGGTGGTGGGCAGGGCCACGAGCGTGGCGGCGAGGCCCAGTCCGAGGGTCGCGGACAGCACGGATCGCTTCATGTGGGGGCTCCGAGTTCACGGTGCGCCGGTCCGCCCGGGCCGGTGGGGGCCGGACCGGGCGGCTGCGGCGCGCGGTGGGGGCCGTCCCGGCCGGGGCCGGGGCGGTGCGGTGCCCACGAGCTTCGACCCGCCCGGGCCCGTCGCGGATGATGTCAACCCGCGATAGCCCGGCCGACTACCGGTGGGTATCCGCCGTGGGTGCCGTCGGCGCGCCTTGATTCCCTGTCATGTCCTTGGCGATACGGCTCGATGACGTCTATGCTCCCGTCGTGGAGCTCGACGTGAGACACCTCCGGGTGCTGTGCGCGATCGCCGACACCGGCAGCCTCCGCAAGGCCGCGCTCCAGCTCGGCATGACCCAGCCCTCCCTCACCACCCAGCTGCACCGGATAGAACGAGCCATCGGCGGAACCCTGTTCACCCGCGAGCAGACCGGAAGCCGGCCCACCGCACTCGGCCACTCGGTGCTGTCCCGGGCCCGGCCGGTGATCAGCGAGATGGCCGCCCTGGTCGCCGCCGCCCGCCAGGAGGCCCGCGACACCACCGGGCCCGACCGGCAGCGCCGGCTGCGGATCGGCAGCGTCGGCAGCCGGGCCGTCGCCGCCTGGCTGCGCCGGGTGCACGAGCGGCTGCCGGACACCGACACCACCATCCACGTCGACATCTCCGCCAGCGCCCTGCTGCGGATGGTCGCAGCCGACCAGCTGGACGTGGCCTTCGTGTACGAGAGCGAGGGCTTCCCGCTGCGGGTGCCGCCGGACGCCGAGCACCGGGTGCTGATGGCCCGTGAGCCGCAGTTCGTCGCGCTCGCCGCCGGGCACCCGGCCGCCGCCCGCCCGGTCGTCCACCTGGCCGACCTCGCCGAGGACACCTGGATGGTCGACCCGACCGCCGACCACGAGTACGCCGCGATGCGCCGGGTCTTCAGCGAGGCCGGGCTCAACCCCCGGGTGGTGCAGGTGCGGGACAACGCCACCGCCGCCGAACTGGTCGCCTCCGGCGAGGCCGTCCGCCCCTGCCAGCCGACCTCGCTGCCAGGGCCCGGCACGGTGGTCCGCCCCGTACACGGGGACCCGCTGGCCGTCCGGCTGCTCTTCACCTGGCGCCCCCGGGTGCTCAGCCCGCCCGCCCTGGACGCGCTCTACGGCGAACTGCGCGCCGCCTACCTGGACCTGGCCAAGGTCAACCCGGCCTACCTGGCCTGGCTGGCGCGGCACGAACCGGTGCTGCTGGGGCGGCTCTAGGATCCGCCGGTGGGGCCCTGGGTCCGACGGACAAGACCCTGGGTCCGACGGACGGACCCCGGGTCCAGCGGACCAAGACCCCGGGTCCGCCGGACCGGCCCTACCTCCCGACCCGGCCCTCCCGGCTGTGGATCAGCACGCCCGTGGCGACCATCAGCGCGCAGACCAGGCCCGCCGCCAGCACCCCGGACCCGCCCAGTGCCGTACAGGCCAGCACCAGCGCCGCCCCGACCGGCGCCACCGACTGGGCCACCGGGCCGCGCTTGGTGTGCCGGGAGTGCAGGTACCAGACGGTGACCAGGTAGACCGCGGTCGGCACGGTGACCGTCGCGGTGGCGGCCGTGTCGGAGATCTCCGCCTTGTGCACGGCCGACTCCACCGCCACCTCAAGCCCCGCGCCGATCGCCGCCGCCGAGCCGAACACCAGGTAGTGCCCGTAACCCCAGGCGAAGGCCTGCCGGTTGGAGCGCAGGTGGTCGTGGACGGGCCGGGCGAAGTAGATCCACCAGGCCGCGAAGCAGATCAGCAGCCCGCCGGCCGCCACCGGCACCAGCCGGCCCAGCTCCTCGTGCTCGTCCACCGCCGACTGCACCGCCACCGTCGCCGCGGCCACCGTCTCGCCGAGCACGATCAGGGTGAACAGCCCGTACCGCTCGGCGATGTGGTGTGGGTGCCAGGCGGTCTGCATCCGCAGCTCGGCGACCACCGGCACGGCCAGCTCGCACAGCACCCCGATCGGGATGATCACCGGCCGGGCGGCGTCCGGCAGGAGCAGCACCACCACCCAGCCCACCTGGCAGAGCGTGATCCCGACCGCGTACCGCAGCGCGACCCGCCGGGCCTCGCCCTGCTCGCTCGCCGCCGCGCGCAGCCACTGGGTGACCATCGCCAGTCGCATCACCACGTAGCCGACGATCGACAGCGTGAGGTCCTGGGCGGTGAACAGCCGCGGCACCCCGGCGGCCAGGATCAGCACGCCCGCGATCTGCACCAGCGTGGTGATCCGGTACGGCACGTCGTCGCAGTCGTACGCGGAGGCGAACCAGGTGAAGTTCATCCAGGCCCACCAAATGGCAAAAAAAGCGAGGGCGTAGCCGCGCAGGCCCTCGCCGTAGTGCCCGGCCGCCAGCGAGTGGGCGAGTTCGCGGCCGGCCTGGCCGACCGCGACCACGAAGCAGAGGTCGAAGAACAGTTCCAGCGGGGTGGCGACCCGGTGCGGCTCGTCGCGGTCGCGGGGGACCATCCGGCGCACCGGGGGCGGGTCGACGTGGTGCGCTCGGGGTGCCGCGGCGGCGGGTTCACTGGGCATCGGTGCTGCTCCGGGGGGTCGGGAGGGGGCGGACGGGGCCCGGGAGGGCCGCCGTCCCGCGCATCCTGGCAGCGGCCCGGGCCCGGCGCACGCACCGGCGCGGCGCGCGCGGCGCCGGGCACCGGCCCCCGTACCGGTTCGGACACCGGCCCCGATCCCGTACCGCCCGGGCGCCGTTTTCGCGCACCGATCCGCATCCGTGCGACAACTCCGTTCGAGCCCTGGCACGATGCCCGCTTATGCCCCTTTCCTCCTTGCCGTCAGCGAGAGTTGACGCTTCGGTGCGCGAAGTGGGTGACAGCGCGGCGGGTTTCCGGGCGCGCCTGCGCGCTGCGCCGCGACCGGCCGGGACGCCCCGCTAGATTCGTCCCCGGTTGGAAGCGAGCGCGGGCCCCTGCGGGGCCCCACGACACGGGCGGCCTGCGGGCAACGCGGAAGGTCAAGGCCGGTGGCAGGACAGCGGGGGCGGCGGAGCCGGCCCACGCGTGTCCGCACCACCGGCCTCGTGATCACCGCGCTGCTCGCCAGCGCCTGCCGTGCGGTCGCCCTCGCCGCCTCGGCGGCCCGGACTACTTCTCCCAGCCGACCTTGCTGTAGTCCTCGCTCCCGAGGCCGAAGGCACCGTAGTTGGCGAGTCCCTTGCGGACCGCCGCCACGACCGGCCGCTGGTAGAGCTCGACGGTGTGGCCGAGCTCCCAGATCTTCGCGTCCGCCTGGTTGTAGAGCTTCGCGGCCTCCGCCGGGTCGACCGTTCCGGCCGCCTTCTTCAGCAGGTCGTCGATCTCCTGGCTGCCGAGGCGCGAGGGGTTCTGGAAGGAGTTGTCGCCCACCGGCAGACGGAAGTTGGCCAGGCTCTTGGAGTTCGGGAACGAGTCCGTGTTGCGCCAGCTCGCGAGGTCGAACTTGCCCGGGGTGATGTACTTGGAGAAGAAGTCGTTGGCGGCCACCTTGTCCAGGTCGACCTTGACCCCGGCCTGCTGCCACATCGCCGCCGCCGCGGTGGCGAGGTCGAGCTGGGCCTGCGCGGTGCCGTCGCTGAGCACCCAGTGGAGCTCCAGCGGCTTCCCGTCCTTGGTCCGCGGCTGACCGCTGCCGGACTCCTTCCAACCGGCGTCGTCCAGCAGCTTCTTGGCGGCGGCGAGGTCGAACGTGGCCCAGTCGCCGGAGTTGTCCTGGTAGCCGGCCTGGTTGGGCATGATGATGTGGTTGCCGAGCGGCTTGAAGGTCACCGGCACCCCGTTGTTGGCGATCTTGATCAGCGCCGAGCGGTCGAGCGCCCTGCCGAGCGCCTGGCGGACCTTCTGGTCCGCCAGCGCGCCGTTCCCGCCGAACGAGATGTGCACCTCGTCCCACGGGCTGGCGGCCCGGATCACGGTGTCCTTGGCGTCCTTGAGCTGGCCGTACGCGGCGGCGGTGCCGGCCGAGGCGAGGTCGATCTCGTTGTTGAGGTAGGCCTGGATGCTCGCCGACTTGTCCATCACCCGGAAGGTGATCTTGTCCAGCTTGGGCTTGGTCCCCCACCAGGCCGGGTCCGGGACCAGGCTGAGGGTCTGCGCGGTCTTGTCCGCCGTCCCGATCCTGAACGCGCCCGCGGTGATCGGGATCCGCTCCACCCAGCCCTTGTTGAAGTCGTCCGGGGTGGAGATGCCCGCCGCCGGGATCAGCGGGCGGAACAGGTTCTGCCAGTCCGCGTACGGCTGGGCGAAGGTGACCTTCACCTCGGACGGGTCGGCGCCCTGCTCGACCGCGGAGATCAGCTCGTAGCCGGACGGATCGGCGATGTTGTACGCCGGGTCCTTGCCGTTGCTGGTCTGCCAGTCCGCCTTGAAGTCCAGGTAGCTGAGCGGCTTGCCGTCCGACCACTTGGCCTTGGGGTTCAGCTTGTACGTGACCACCTGCGGCGAGGTGGAGGTGACCTTGGCGTCCACCAGGTAGTTCGGGTTCGGCTGGAAGGTGCCGGAGGCGTCGGTGCCGAACAGTGTCGGCTCCAGCGCCCGGATGAGGTCCACCGTGTCGGTGTAGGAGCCGCCGTCGACCTGGAGCGGGTTCCACTGGGTGATCCACTGGTCCAGCTGGAAGCGCACCTCGCCGCCGTCCTTGACCTGGTCCAGCGGCTTGGCGTTGATGTCCTGGGAGTCCTGTCTCGGTGGTTCGCTCTTGGCCACGTCACCGGCCGAGCCACCGCCGGAGGTGCACGCGGTGAGCGCCAGCGCGACGGCGACGGCGAGGGCGGCCGACCGGCCGAGGCGACGGGCCGTACGGGAAGCGTCCATGAGGGTCCCCCTGGGATCGGTGGCAGGAGTTGGGTCGCGGGAGGCATGACCGGGCTTGAGCGTGGGCACTCAATCCGGCACCGAGCCAGAGGAACGTAACAGCGGATCAGATCCGCCACCAGGGGGAGGAACGCACACCTGATCCAGCCGTCACACGGCGCAATCCCGGCGCAACACCGCGGCCGCACCACGGTGCTTCACTCTGACCTGCGCGTTCCCGACAGCCCTCCCCACCCTGCCGACCGATGCCCCGACCGGGCCCCGACCGAAGGCCACCAGCCGATGCCCACCAGACGCGTCGCCGCCCCCGCCCCGGGCGGCCGCTGATGCTCCGCTACCTGGCGAAGCGGTTGAGCTACTACGCGGCGCTGCTGATCGCCGCCGTGTTCCTGGCGTACGCGATCTCCGCGAGCGCCCTCCAGCCGCGCACCTACTTCGACGCCAAGGTGCCGCGCCCGTCCGCCGAATCGGTCGAGCGCCAGCTCACCGCGCTCAACCTGAACGACCGCACCCCGGTCGTCGAGCGCTTCGGCCACTGGGCCGGCGGCCTGCTCCACGGCGACCTCGGCCGGACCATCCACGACACCCCGGTCACCGACGACTTCGGCCGCCGGGTCTGGGTCTCGCTGCGGCTGCTGCTGATCGGCAGCCTGCTCGGCACCGTCCTGGGCGTCGCCGCCGGGGCGTGGAGCGCGGTGCGCCAGTACCGGATCTCCGACCGGCTGCTCACCGTGGTGTCCTTCGTGCTGCTCTCCACCCCGGTCTTCCTGGTCGCGCTGTTCCTCAAGAACGGCGCGATCGCCGCCAAGGACGCGGCCGGCCACGAGGTCGTCCCGTTCACCGGCTACGAGACCCCCGGGCTGACCGGCGGCCTCGGCACCCACCTCGGCGACTGGGCCCTGCACCTGCTGCTGCCCACCGTCTCGCTCGCCCTCGGCGGCCTCGCCACCTACAGCCGCTACCAGCGCGGCACCATGCTCGACGTGCTCGGCTCCGACTACCTGCGCACCGCCGAGGCCAAGGGCCTCACCCGTCGCCAGGCCCTGCTCAAGCACGGGCTGCGCACCGCCGTGATCCCGATGTCGACCATGTTCGCGTACAGCTTCCTGGCCATCTTCACCGGCGCGATCTTCACCGAGACGATCTTCGGCTGGCACGGCATGGGCGAGTGGCTGATCCAGTCGATCAACGAACAGGACGTCAACTCGGTGGTGGCGATCAACCTGTTCACCGCCGTCGTCGTGCTCGCCTCCGGCTTCCTGGCCGACACCCTGCACGCCGCCCTCGACCCGCGTGTGCGGGTCTGACCGGAGGTGAGCTGAGATGACCGTCGTCGCCGAGTCGGCCGGCCCCGACTCCCCCGCCGGCGCCCCGGCCGGCACCGCCGGACGACCGCCGCGGGCCACCGGCCGCGGCCGGCTCGTACTGGCCCGGCTGCGCGCCGCCCGGGGCGCCGTCGCCGGGGCCGTGCTGATCCTGCTGCTGTTCGCGCTCGCCTTCGGCGGCCCGTACCTGACGCCCTGGGACTACGCCGCCCCCGACTTCACCGCGCTGCACCAACCCCCGTCCGCCGAACACTGGTTCGGCACCAACGGGGTCGGCCAGGACGTGTTCGCCCAGACCGTCCGGGGGCTGCAGAAGTCACTGATCATCGGCCTGCTGGTGGCCCTGTTCTCCACCGTGCTGGCCTCGCTGGTCGGCGCCTGCGCCGGCTACTTCGGCGGCTGGACCGACCGGGCGCTGATGTTCCTGGTCGACCTGATGCTGGTCTTCCCCAGCTTCCTGATCATCACCGTGGTCTCGCCCCGGCTGCGCAGCAGCGGCTGGATCGCCTTCGTGCTGCTGCTCGCCCTGTTCAACTGGATGATCACCGCCCGGGTGGTCCGCTCGATGACCGTCTCCCTGCGCGAGCGCGAATTCGTGCGCGCCGCACGGTTCATGGGCGTCCGGCCGCTGCGGATCATCAGCCGGCACATCCTGCCGAACGTCGCCTCCTTCCTCATCGTCGACGCCACCATCGCGGTCGGCGGCGCGGTGATGAGCGAGACCGCGCTCTCCTACTTCGGCTTCGGCGTCCGGCCGCCGGACGTCTCGCTCGGCACCCTGCTCGCCGCCGGGACGAGCGAAGCCCCGGTGTTCCCCTGGATGTTCTACTTCGCGGCCGGGCTGCTGGTGCTGTTCGTGCTCGCCGTCAACCTGGTCGGGGACGGGCTGCGCGACGCCCTGGACCCCACCGCCCAGGGCGCGCCCCGGCGTTCCCGCCGCCCCCGGAGGAAGCAGAAGTGACCACCGCCGTCGAAACCCCGCTGCTCGCCGTCCGGGACCTGCGGGTGGACTTCGCCGGCCCGCACGGCCCGGTGCCCGCCGTACGCGGGGTGGACCTCACCCTGCGGCGCGGCGAGACCCTCGGCATCGTCGGCGAGTCCGGCTCCGGGAAGTCCGTCACCGCGCTGTCCGTGCTCGGGCTGCTGCCGGGCACCGCCCGGGTCTCCGGCTCGGTGCGGCTCGACGGCCGGGAGCTGGTCGGCCTGCCCGGCAGGGAGCTCGCCGCGATCCGCGGCCGCAAGGTCGCCATGGTGTTCCAGGACCCGCTGTCCGCCTTCACCCCGGTCTACCGGATCGGCGACCAGATCGCCGAGGCCGTCCGGGTGCACCAGCCGGTCGATCGGGCCACCGCCCGCCGCCGGGCCGCCGAACTCCTCGACCTGGTCGGCATCCCGGCGCCCGACCGGGCCCTGGACAGCTTCCCGCACGAGTTCTCCGGCGGCATGCGCCAGCGCGCGATGATCGCCATGGCCATCGCCAACGAGCCCGACATCCTGCTCGCCGACGAGCCCACCACCGCCCTGGACGTCACCATCCAGGCCCAGGTGCTCGACGTGCTGCGCACCGCACGGCGGGAGACCGGCGCGGCCCTCGTCCTGGTCAGCCACGACCTCGGGGTGATCGCCGGCGCCGCCGACCGGGTCGCCGTGATGTACGCGGGCCGGGTGGTCGAGACCGCCGGGGTGGACGAGCTGTTCGCGGCCCCGCGCCACCCGTACACCCTCGGACTGATCGGCGCGCTGCCCCGACTGGACGGTGGCGGCGGCCCGCTGGTGCCGATCCCCGGCGCCCCGGCGCCGATGGCCGAACTGCCGCCCGGCTGCCCCTTCGCCACCCGCTGCCCGCTGGCCGAGGCGCGCTGCTCGGCGGCGGAGCCCCCGTTGAGCGGGGACGACGGGCACCTGGCCGCCTGTGTGCGCTCGGCCGAGCTGGCCGAGCGGCGGCCCGCGCCGAGCGAGGTGTACCCGGTGCCGGAACCGCCGTCCGGGCCGGCGACCGGGGACCGCTCCGAGCGGGCGCCGGTACTGGCGGTCAGCGGGCTCGGAAAAACGTTTCCGCTGCTCAAGGGCACGGTGTTCAAGCGCAAGGTCGGCGAGGTCTACGCGGTGGACGGCGTCGACCTCGACCTCCGGGAGGGCGAGACCCTCGGCCTGGTCGGGGAATCCGGCTCCGGCAAGTCCACCACCCTGTTCGAACTGCTGAGACTGGGCGCCCCGGAGACCGGCCGGATCGAACTCCTCGGCCACGACACCGCCCGGCTCACCCGGGCCGAGGCCCAGCGGCTCCGGGCCGAGCTGCAGATCGTCTTCCAGGACCCGATGGCCAGCCTCGACCCCCGGATGCCGATCGGCGACATCGTCGCCGAGCCGCTGCGCGCCCAGCGCGCCCCGCGCGAGGAGATCGCCCGCCGGGTGCCCGAACTGCTGCACCAGGTCGGCCTCGACCCGGACCACGCGGTCCGCTACCCGCACCAGTTCTCCGGCGGGCAGCGCCAGCGCGTCTCCATCGCCCGGGCCCTGGCCGTCCGGCCGAAGCTGCTGGTGCTGGACGAACCGGTCTCCGCCCTGGACGTCTCGATCCAGGCCGGGGTGCTCAACCTGCTGCAGTCGCTCAAGGCCGAGCTCGGGCTGTCCTACCTGTTCGTGTCGCACGACCTCTCGGTGATCCGGCACCTCGCCGACCGGGTCAGCGTGATGTACCTCGGACGGACGGTCGAGCAGGGCGAGGTCTCCGCCGTCTTCGACCGCCCCCGCCACCCGTACACCCGGGCCCTGCTCTCCGCCGTCCCGCTGCCGGACCCCGCCGCCGAACGCGCCCGCGACCGCATCCTGCTCGCCGGGGACCCGCCCTCCCCCACCGAGCGCCGCACCGGCTGCCCGTTCCGCACCCGCTGCCCGCTCTACGCCGGGCTCGCGGACCCGACGGCCCGGGCGCGGTGCGAGCAGGAGCGGCCGACGCTCGACGGCGACCGGACGGCGGCCGACCACCAGGCCGCCTGCCACCACCCGGACTGACGGGGACGGAGCGACTGCCGGGGAGGACGACGCGCCGTGACGCCGGGTGATCGGCCGAATACGATTCGGCGGATCGGTCCGGTGCCGTGTACTGTCTTCCACGTCAGCAAGCGCCGCTAGCTCAGTTGGTTAGAGCAGCTGACTCTTAATCAGCGGGTCCGGGGTTCGAGTCCCTGGCGGCGCACATGGCAAGGTCTCAGGCCGTCCACTCCGGTGGGCGGCCTGAGGCGTTTCCCGGAGCGGCTGCCGTCCCCCGGGGCGGCGGGCGACGTCTCAGCGGGTGTCGAGGACGGCGGAGGCCACCGCGTCCGGGCGGTCGAACATCACCAGGTGCCCGGCCGGCGCCGTGGTCCGGAAGTCGGCCCCGAGCAGCGTCGCGAGCTCCCGCTGCTCGGCCAGCCAGGACTCGGTGCGGCCGCTCCGGCAGCCGTCGTCGGCGGCCAGCACGGTGACCGGCAGCTCCTCGGACAGCGGCCGGGTGCGCCGCAGCCCGTCCAGCTCGGCGGCCATGTCGAGGTAGCGCCCGTTCTCCCGGAGCAGCGCGCGCAGCGCCCGGCCGGTGCGGTAGCAGTGCCGGACCAGCGGCGCCGGGGCGAGGTCCTCGCGGCGGACGGTGGACAGCCGGGCGGTCACCCGGCGCGCGGTCGGGCCGAACAGGTACGGCACGGCGAGGGCGGTCGCGGCGCCGGCCACCGCCCGGGCCGCGAGGTCCCGTACGACCGGCGCCGGGTACGGGCGGGCCCCCGGTTCCACGCTGCCGTCGACCAGGACCAGCCCGGCGGCCCGCTCCGGGTGCAGCCGGGCGAAGGCCTCCACGTGGAAGCCGGCCAGCGAGTGGCCGACCACGGTGCAGGGCCCGTCCAGCCCGAGGCCGTCCAGCACCGCGCGGATCCGCCCGGCCTCGCCGGCCAGCGTCGGGGCGGGCCGCCGCCCGGTGGCCGGTTCGGCGGCGCTGAGCCCGTAGCCGGGCCGGTCGAAGCGGACGACGGTGCGGTAGGGGGTGAGGAAGGGGACGACGAGGTCCCAGTCGAACCAGCTGCTGCCGAGGCCGCCGGTGAGCAGGCAGACCGGGCCGCTGCCCTCGGTGCGGACGTGCAGCGGGACGCCGTCGACGCGCAGGAAGCGCGCCCGGATCGCGGGGGTGTCGGGGGTCTCGGAGGTCTCGGGAGTGGTCATGCCGGCCTCCGGTCGAGGGCCGGCCCGCCCGATTCGTCCGTGCGGGCCGGGCCGTTGGGGCGGGCCGTGTGGTCCGGGCGGGCCGAGCGGGCGACGGCCACGGCGAGGACGCCCAGCCAGAGCGCGACCAGCAGCACCTGGAGCCGCTGCCCGGCGCCGAGCGCCCAGGTGCCCCGCCCGGCCTGGAAGGCGGCGATCGCCCCGAGGCTCCAGCCGGTGGCCAGCAGTTCCGCGCCGAGCAGCCAGGGCCCGACCCTGCGTACGGCCGGCCAGCGGTGGGACCGGCGGGCGGCGACGGTGAGCGCGACCAGTCCGATGAGCGCGCCGAGCACGGCGAGGCTGCTGGTGACGGCGTGCGCGGCGTGGGTGGCCGGGACCAGCCCGGCGGTCTCCCGGGCGGCGCACATCTCGTCACTGGTGGGAGCGCAGCTGAGCGGCAGCCGGGAGTCGGCGGCGGTCGCGGCGCCGAACAGCGCCAGGGCGGACCAGCCGGCCAGTGCCCAGCGATCGCCGCGACCGGAGACGCCGGCATCGCGGCCGGGGGCACCGGGATCGGCACCGGGGGCGCCGGAATGGGGGTCGGCGGCGCCGGGGTGCCGGGCCTGCCCGGTGGCGAGGGCGATGAGGGCGGCGGCGAGCACGCAGAGTCCGGCGGCCAGGTCGGTGGCGCGGAAGAGGCCGCCCAGCGGCTGGTTCTCGGCGGCGAGTTCGCTGATGTACGCCTGCACCGGGTCGAGTCCGGTGCTCAGCACGACCTCCAGCACCCACGCGGTGTAGGCCACGGCGCTGAGCAGCAGCAGGGCGGCGACCGCCGTCCGTGCGCGGTCGGACCGCTTCCGGGGGTGGGGGCGTCGGGAGCGGGGGCCGAGGTGTCCGGGCTGGGGGCTGGGCACGTTTCCACCCTAACCGGGCAAGAACTCCGCCCCAACCGGGAGGAAACGGGCGCCCGGAGCACCGGCGGGGCGGGCGTGGTTCGAGGCACTCCCCGGAACCGTGTATTGTTTTCCAGGTCAGCAAGCGCCGCTAGCTCAGTTGGTTAGAGCAGCTGACTCTTAATCAGCGGGTCCGGGGTTCGAGTCCCTGGCGGCGCACAGACAGTTGGGGAGCCTCTCGCAGCAGCGAGGGGCTCCCCGATTTTTTGGCCCTCGATGTCCGTTTTATGTGTGATGTCGGTCTCGATTGCCGTTCCGGTGGAGCCATTGGGCCCGCCCGGCTCGTCCAGGGCAGTAAACCGGAATCGGGACAAAGGTCCCTAACCGCCGATGTCCCCGTCTGTGCAGGCTGGCCCGGTCCGCCCGCAGGAAAGGCCGCGCCTTGTTCCGAAACGCCCAGAGCGGCCGGCAGCCGATCGGCCTCCGGCCGGTCGAACGGCTCAAGCGCTCCACCACCACACCGGGCGGCAAGAAGCCGCGCCGCCCCAAGCGCACCGGCTGGCGCCGGCTGATACCCACCTGGCGGATGACGCTGCTCGGCCTCGCCTCGGCGCTGCTGCTCGGCGTCGGCCTGTTCGCGCTGGGGGTCGCGCTGGTGAAGGTCCCGGACGCGCACGCCGCCGCTACCGCCCAGAGCAACACCTGGCTCTACTCCGACGGCTCGGTGATCACCCGCACCGGCCAGACCAACCGGCAGAACGTCGGCCTGGACAAGGTCTCCCCCGCCGCCCAGCACGCGGCACTGGCCGCCGAGGACCGCAACTTCTACAACGAGGGCGCCGTCAACGTGCAGGGCCTGGTCCGGGCCGCCCTCAACACCGCCAAGGGCGAGGGCACCCAGGGCGGCTCCACCATCACCCAGCAGTACGTGAAGAACACGTACCTGGACCAGAAGCAGTCGATCACCCGCAAGGTGAAGGAACTCTTCATCTCCATCAAGGTGGACGCCACCGAGAGCAAGGACGACGTCCTCTCCGGCTACCTGAACACCTCCTACTACGGGCGCGGCGCCTACGGCATCCAGGCCGCCGCCCAGGCGTACTTCGGCGTCGACGCCTCCGCGCTCAGCCCGGCCCAGGGCGCCTACCTGGCCACCCTGCTGAACGCCCCGAGCGCCTACGACGTGGCCACCGCGACCCCGGCGGGCAAGCAGAACGCCGTCAACCGCTGGAACTACGTCATGGACGGCATGGTCAAGGAGGGCTGGCTCTCCGCCGACGAGCGGGCCAAGACCACCTTCCCGGACGTCAAGGACCCGCAGCCCAACCCGGGCCTGTCCGGCCAGTCCGGCTACCTGGTGGACGCGGCCACCCAGTACCTCACCTCCAACAACGTCATCAGCGAGACCGAGCTGGCCAAGGGCGGCTACACGATCAAGCTGAGCATCGACCCGAGCCGCCAGCAGGCCCTCCAGGACTCCGTCCAGGCGCAGCTGCACGACACCCTGAACCCGGACAAGCGGAAGAAGGACGCGGCCGCCCAGGCCGGCGCCGTCTCGGTGGACCCGAAGACCGGCGCGGTCGTCGCCCTCTACGGCGGCGTCGACTACGTGAAGCACTACGTCGACAACGCCACCCGGCGCGACTACCAGGCCGGCTCGACCTTCAAGGCGATCGCGCTGGCCGCCGCCTTCGAGAACAACGCCAAGACCCAGGACGGCCGGACCATCACCCCGCGCACCGTCTACGACGGCACCAGCGGCCGCAAGGTCCGCGGCGGCAAGGGCACCCCGTACGCGCCGCCGAACGAGGGCGACAAGAGCTACGGCCAGATCAGCCTTCAGCAGGCCGTCGACTGGTCGGTCAACTCGGCCTTCGCCCAGCTCGCGCAGGACACCGGTCTGCAGAAGGTCAAGGACACCGGCATCGCGCTGGGCCTGCCCGGCAGCACCCCGGGCCTGGACCCGGTGCCCTCCATCCCGCTGGGCGCGGCCACCCCGAGCGTGCTCGACATGGCCGGCGTCTACGCCACGCTGGACAACGGCGGCAAGCAGATCACCCCGTGGCTGGTGCAGTCGGTGGACCAGGCCGGCGAGGCCGTGCAGCTGCCCGCGCACAAGACCACCCAGGCGATCAGCACGGACACCGCCAACCGGGTCACCTCGATGCTCCAGGGCGTGGTGAGCGACCCGGGCGGCACCGGCTTCCGAGCCCAGGCGCTGGGTCGCCCGGTGGCGGGCAAGACCGGC
This sequence comes from Kitasatospora sp. NPDC030952, assembly GCF_055571335.1. Lineage (NCBI taxonomy): Bacteria > Bacillati > Actinomycetota > Actinomycetes > Kitasatosporales > Streptomycetaceae > Kitasatospora > Kitasatospora sp. NPDC030952. The sequence continues at coordinate 164,106 of NZ_JBVIFM010000014.1, read as the reverse complement.
ACCACCGACGACCAGAAGTCCGTCTGGTTCGTCGGCTACACCCCCGAGCTGGTCACCTCGGTGGCACTGTTCGGCCAGGACCCGGGCACCGGCGCCCAGGTCAGCCTGAGCGGCGTCGGCGGGATCAACGGCGCGGCGGGCGGCCAGTTCCCGGCGCAGATCTGGACCAGCTACATGAAGGCCGCGCTCAAGGGCCAGCCGGTCAGCGACTTCCCGACCCCGGCGGACGGCGGCGACTCCGGCGCCACCGACCTGCCGACCGCCCCGAGCACGCCGAGCGGCACCCCGTCGACCGGCAGCGCCACGCCGAGCACCGGCGCCGGTTCCGGCAACGGCTCCGGCAACGGGCAGGGCGACACCTCCGGCGCGGGCTCCTCCGGCGGCTCGGGTTCGGGTTCCGGCTCCGGTACCGGTGGCGGCACCGGGCCGACCACGGACCCGACCGGGCAGCCCACCACCCAGCCCACCTCGCGGCCCACCGGCCGACCGACCACCCGGCCGACGCCGACCACCCAGCCCACCACGGGCCCGACCGGCCAGCCGACCACCCAGCCCACCGGCGGGACGGACGCGCTCTCGGGGGCGGGGGCCAGGACCGGGAACTGACCGGCTCCGGGCCGCACCGCCGACACACCGACGCCCGCCGACCACCGACCTCGCTCGGTGGTCGGCGGGCGTCGGTGTGAGGGCGCCTTTACGGACAGTTGGAACCAGGACCGAATGACGAAATGGCGCCTTACCGAAGCGTTGGTATGACTGTCAGAATGCGCCAGTGCACAGATCAACGGCCTCGCCCACCCTCCCACCAGGCCGAACCCTCGGCCTCGGCCTCGCGCTGGTGTCCGCCTTCGCGTTCGGCGGCTCCGGCACCGCGGCCAAGCCGCTGATCGAGGCCGGGCTCTCCCCCATGCACGTGGTGTGGCTCCGGGTCACCGGCGCGGCCGTGGCCCTACTGCCGATCGCCTACCGGCACCGGGACGCCGTCCTGCGCCGCCCCGGCCTGATGCTCGGCTTCGGCCTGCTCGCCGTGGCCGGTGTCCAGGCCTGCTACTTCGCCGCGATCTCCCGCATCCCGGTCGGCGTCGCCCTGCTCATCGAGTACCTCGGGCCGCCGCTGCTGATCGGCTACGTCAAGTTCGTCCAGCGCAAGCCGATCACCCGGGGCGCTGCCATCGGTGCCGGCGTCGCGGTGGCCGGGCTGGCCTGCGTGGTGGAGGTCTGGAACGGCCTGAGCTTCGACGCGCTGGGCGTGCTGTTCGGCCTCGGCGCGGCCTTCTGCCAGGTCGGCTACTTCCTGCTCGCCGACGCCGGCCGCCGGGGCGAGCGCCCGGTCGACCCGCTGGCCGTCAGCGCGTTCGGGCTGCTGATCGGCGCCGTGCTGCTCACCGTCCTCACCCGGCCCTGGCAGGCCGACTGGAGCCTGCTCGGCGGGTCCGTGGTGATGAACGGGCACAGCCTGCCCGCGCTGATCCCGGCCGCCTGGATGGTGCTGATCGCGACCGTGCTCGCCTACCTCACCGGCGTCATCTCCGTCGGCTACCTCTCGCCGCCGGTCGCCGGGGTGGTGGCCAACCTGGAGGCGGTCGTCGCCACCGTGCTGGCCTGGGTCCTGCTCGGCGAGCACCTGGGACTGCCGCAGGTCACGGGCGGTCTGCTGGTGCTGGCGGGCGCGGTCGCCGCGCAGACCAGCAAGCCGCCGGCGGTGGAGGAGGCGGTTGCGGAGGACGGCAGCGGCGGAGCGGTCACCGTCGCCGGTTCCGCTCCCGTCACCGGTTCCGCTCCCGTCGCCGCTGCGGGGGCGACGGGCCTGGGGGCGACGGGCCTGGGGGCAACGGCCTCCGGGGCGATGACCTCGGGTGCGACGGCCTCCGGGGCCGCCGGCGCGGACCTCTAGTCCGGCCGGGTCAGCGGCCGGTCCAGCCGAACCAGTCGACGTGACCGATCGGCCACACCACGGCCGACACCGGACCGACCACGTTGCCCACCGGCACGGCGCCGCCGCCCGGGCCCTGCCGGTGCCAGCGGGAGTCCGCCGAGTCGCTCCGGTGGTCGCCCTCGACCCAGATGTAGCCCGAGGGCACCGTCACCGGGCCGAAGTCCATGCCCGCGCAGGAGTCGTCACCGGGGTGCAGGTACGGCTCGTCGACCTTCTTGCCGTTGACGGTCAGTGTGGTGCCGGCGCACTGCACGGTCTCCCCGCCGGTCGCGATGACCCGCTTGACCAGGTAGTTGTCGTCCTTCGGCGGCACCAGCCCGACGAAGCTCAGCACCGAACTCACCGCGTTGGTGAACGGGTTCGAGTCGACCGGCTGCGGCGGCAGCCAGTTCCCCGGGTCCTTGAACACCACCGGCTGCCCCGGCTCCGGCTCCCAGCCGGTCAACGGCGCGAGCTTGTTCACGCCGACCCGGTCGCCGACCCGCAGGGTGTTCTCCATCGAGCCGGACGGGATGGTGAAGACCTGGAACAGGCAGGTCTTGATCAGCAGCGCGACCACCAGCCCGACGACCACCATCACCGGCAGCTCGATCCACCACGGCCGGGGCCGACGCCCCGCCCGGCGGGCCTTGCGACCACGCGGACCGCCGGCCCGGCGGCGGGCCTCGGCGCGGCCACCGGGCGCGTCCTGGTCGTTCCCGGCGATCGGTACGGCCGGTACGGCTGACACGGCGGGTTCGCTGGGAGCTCCGCTGGGCGTTTCGGGCAGGTTCACCGCCATCGTCGCTGCTCCACCTCTCCGGCTGGGGGAACCTGCACGCTACGCCAACCGGGGAGCCGCACGAAATCCGGGACTTAGCCGCCCCCGACATCACCGGACCGCGGGCCGCCGCCGGAGGGCGGCCCCGGTCGCCGTCGGTTCACGCCGGCCGGGAGGCTGCCGCTGCGGGCGGACCGGGGCCCTCGCCGGCCCCGGTCCGCCCTCAGCGGTGGCGCGTTCAGGCGCGGGCGATGGCCTCGTGGTGGCGGATGACCTCGGCGATGATGAAGTTCAGGAACTTCTCCGCGAAGACCGGGTCGAGCTTGGCCCCGGCGGCCAGCTCCCGCAGCCGCTTGATCTGGTCGCGCTCCCTGGCCGGGTCGGCCGGCGGCAGCTTGTGCTCGGCCTTGAGCCGACCGACCCGCTGGGTCGCCTTGAAGCGCTCGGCCAGCATGTGGACCACCGCGGCGTCGATGTTGTCGATGCTCTCGCGCAGGCTGGTCAGCTCCGCCCGTACCGCGTCGTCGATCCCCTCGGGCGCGCCGGCGTCGGGGGTCGTGGGCTGGTCCGTCATCGGGGCGGCTCCCGGTGTCTGGGGTGGGCGCCCGACCGTACGGCGGCCGGGCTCGGGCCCCGGCAAATCTAACAGGGCCCCCGCGCCGGACCGCCACCGTTCGGGGGAACCGTCCGGCATCCGGACAGCCGACGGACCGTCCGCCGCCCGGCTCCGCGACGGGGCTGCCCGTAGGGTGGTGCGTGCATGACCGGAGTGACGACCCAGCAGTCCCTCAGCACTGGAGGAACCGATCGTGGCAACCACCCGCACCGCCCGCACCGCCTGGGAGGGCGACCTCCTGCACGGCAAGGGGCAGGTGACCTTCGCCTCCTCCGGGATCGGCGAGTACCCCGTCTCCTGGCCGGCCCGCGCCGAGGAGCCCAACGGCAAGACCAGCCCCGAGGAACTCATCGCGGCCGCCCACTCCGCCTGCTTCTCGATGGCGCTCTCGCACGGCCTCACCGGCGCCGGGACCCCGCCCACCAGCCTGGACACCCAGGCCGACGTCACCTTCCAGCCCGGCACCGGTATCACCGGCATCCACCTGACCGTCACCGGCGAGGTGCCCGGGCTGGACGAGGCCGGCTTCGTCCGCGCCGCCGAGGACGCCAAGGCCAATTGCCCGGTCAGCCAGGCCCTGACCGGCACCACCATCACCCTCACGGCCAAGCTGGCCTGACCGCCGCCCCGGCCCGGCCGGGGCGCACCCCGGTCCCGCCCCCGGCGCGCAATCGGCGCCCGGGGCGTGGCTTCGGCGCACGCGCCCCCGACGCACCTCAGGTGAGGTGTACCGGGGGCGTCCGAACGTTCCGCCATGCATGATCACAAACGGGGCGAATCACCCTGCCGGCGGTCACCGCGCGTTGCCGTCGCGGCCTATGATCGGCCGAAGCGCCCTGTTCTCCACCCGGGTCCCCGCGCGACAACGCCCCACGGCGGACGCCCCGCAGCGGACCGACCCCGAGGCCCCGACAGAGTGCGGAGCCGGCCACCGGAATCCCGATCGGCCAGGCGGACCATCGTCAAGTGTCAGCAGCGGACGGGAGCATGCCGTGCCGGGCCAGAACGAGGGGGCCGACGCACACCACCCAGGCGTGCGACACGAGGAATCGTCACACCACCGCCACCTCGCAGCGCCGGCCGCCTCCCCCGCCGCGGCCGCGGCCGCGGCAACGGCCACGGCCACGGCTACGGCCACGGCTACGGCTACGGCCTGCGGCACCCTGGAGGACCCGGGGGTGCTGCTCTGCCCGACCTGCTCGGCCCCGCTGGCGGACGGCCCGCACTCCGGTGCCGTCACCGCCCCCGGCGGGCCGGACGGCGGCCCCGACCGACTGCTGGCGGCGCTCCGGGCCAGTGAGTCCCGGTTCCGCGCCGCCTTCTGCGATGCCGTCATCGGCATGGCGCTGATCGACCCCGAGGACCGGATCATCGAGGTCAACCCCGCCTTCGCCGCCCTGATCGGCCGCGACGTCGGCGAGCTGGCCCGCACCCACCTGCACGAGATCATCGACCCGGAGGGCCTGCCGCACCGGCTCTTCGCCGGGCTCGTCCACGGCGGGCGGGAACGGTTCCGGGTGGAGAAGCAGCTGCGGCACCGCGAGGGCCACACGGTCTGGAGCAAGGTGACCGTCTCGCTGATCCGGGACCCTGCCGGGCAGCCGCTCTACACCCTCGCGCTGGTCGAGGACCTCACCGAGCAGCGCCGGCTCGGCGACCGCCTGGAGTACCAGGCCCTGCACGACCCGCTGACCCGGCTGCCCAACCGGACCTTCTTCTTCGAACGGCTCGACGCCGCCTGCCTGCCGGGCACCGGGGACCAGCGCACGGCTCCCGAGTCGGTGGCGGCCGTGGCTGCGCCGGTTGCGGCGGACGGACGGCGGGTGGGCGTCTGCTACCTGGACCTGGACGGCTTCGCCGCGATCAACGAGACCCTCGGCCACCACGTCGGCGACCAGCTGCTGATCGCCGTCGCCGCCCGGCTGCGGAGCGGCTTCTCCGTACCGGACACCCACCTGGTGGCCCGGATGGGCGGCGACGAGTTCGCCGTCCTGGTCAGCGACAGCACCGACAGCGCGCAGCTGACCGCCCTGGCCGACCGGATCCTGGAGGTGCTGGAACGTCCCTTCGACGTCGCCGGACACCGGCTGGTGATCACCGCCAGCGTCGGCGTCGTCGAACGGTCCGTGCACGAGACCACCCCGACCGACCTGGTCAAGGACGCCGACGCCACTCTCTACTGGTCCAAGGCCGACGGCCGTGCCCGCTGGACCCTCTACGACCCGGACCGCGGCGCCCACCAGCTCACCCGCCAGCGCCTCGCCACCGCGCTGCGGCCGGCCCTGGAGCGCGGCGAGTTCACCATCGAGTACCAGCCGCTGGTCGGCCTGGCCGACGGCACGGTGCACGGCGCCGAGGCACTGGTCCGCTGGCGCCACCCCCGGTACGGGACGCTCTCCCCCGACCGCTTCATCCCGCTCGCCGAGGAGTCCGGCGCCATCGTGCCGCTCGGCAAGTGGGTGCTGGAGGAGTCCTGCCGACAGGCCCGGCAGTGGCTCACCGAGTTCCCGGACACCGAGACCTTCGTGAGCGTCAACCTGGCGGCCCGCCAGATCTGGGACTCCGACGTGGTCGCCGACGTCGCCCGCGCCCTCGAACGCACCGGCCTGCCCGCCCGGCTGCTCCAGCTGGAGATCACCGAGAGCGCCCTGCTCGGCCCCGGCGGCCGACCGCTGCAGGCCCTGCAGGCGCTCGCCGACATGGGCGTGCGGATCGCGATCGACGACTTCGGCACCGGCTACTCCAACCTGGCCTACCTCTCCCGACTGCCGGTGCACGTCCTGAAGCTCGACGGGACGTTCATCGAGGGCTTCCGCGACCCGGCGCCGGTCGCGGCCGCGGGCACGGCGGCGACGGACCGACCTGGCGGGTCCGGCGGGCCGGACCGGTCTGGCGGACCAGGCGGGCCTGACCGGTCGGCTCTTCCGGCACTCCGCTCCCGGCGCAGCGACGCGGACGAGCAGATCGTCGGCGCGATGGTGCAGCTGGCCCACACCCTCGGCCTGACCGTCACCGCCGAGGGCATCGAGAGCGCCGCCCAGGCCGAGCGGCTCCGGCTCACCGGCTGCGACACCGCCCAGGGCTGGTACTTCGCCCGGCCCGGCGAGGCCGAACTGGTCGCGGCCATACTCCGGGAGGGCCGCCCCGCCCCGACCGGCCGTCCTTGACGGTCCGGCCCTGACGGTCCGGCCCTGACGGTCCGGCCTTGGCGGTCAGACCGTCAGGCCGTGGCGGCAAGGCCGTACGCCTCGGCGATCAGGCCGTAGGAACGGAGCCGGGCCTCGTGGCCGTGGATGTGCGAGGTGACCATCAGCTCGTCCACCCCGGTCCGCTTGCGCAGGGCCTCCAGCCCGTCCGCGACCTGGCCCGGGGCGCCCAGCACCACGTTGTCGAGCCAGCTGTCGATGAAGTCCGCCTCGACCGGGCTGTACGGGTAGTCCTCCGCCTCCTCCGGGGTGGGGATCGGACCGGGGTTGCCGCGCCGCAGCCGGAGCATGCCGAGGGCCGCGGAACGGGCGAGCCGGCGGGCGGCGCTCTCGTCGTCGGCGGCGACGGCGCTCACGCCGATCAGCGCGTACGGCTCGTCGAGCACGGCGGAGGGTCGGAAGGACGCCCGGTACAGATCCAGGGCCGGGACGGTGTTGGCGCTGCTGAAGTGGTGGGCGAAGGCGAACGGCAGGCCGAGTCGGCCGGCCAGCTGGGCGCTGAAGCCGGAGGACCCGAGTAGCCAGACCGGCGGGCGGCCCTCGCCCTTGGGCACGGCGGTCAGCCGCTCGTACGGGTGGCCGGAGGGGAAGTCGCCGTCCAGGAAGTGGGTCAGTTCGGAGAGTTGCAGCGGGAAGTCGTCCGCGCCCTCGCTGACGCCACGGCGCAGCGCCCGGGCGGTGGCGGGGTCGGTGCCGGGGGCGCGGCCGAGCCCGAGGTCGATCCGGCCCGGGTGCAGGGCCTCCAGCAGACCGAACTGCTCGGCGATGGCCAGCGGTGCGTGGTTGGGGAGCATGACGCCGCCGGAGCCGAGCCGGAGCGTCGTGGTGTGGGCCCCGAGGTGGGCGAGCAGGACGGCCGGGGTCGAGCTGGCCACTCCGGGCATGCCGTGGTGCTCGGCGACCCAGAAGCGGTGGTACCCCCACTGCTCGGCCCGGCGGGCCAGTTCGGTGGTGGCGGCCAGGGCCTCGCTGGGCGTGTAGCCGACGCCGACGGTGGCCAGGTCGAGGATCGAGAGCGGAGCGGGGGCCGTGCCGCGGGCGGTGCCCCGGATCGCCTCACTGGCCCCCGGCCCGGTTCCGTGCTCCTGCTGGTCCTCGGTGGTCATGCCGTCCGCCCTCCTGGCTGTGGTGGTCCGGCTCTTCTCCGAGCCGGGCCGTCGTGGGCGGCCGCGCGGGCCTCGGAGGCCCGGCGGTCGCTGCTGCCGACGGACGTCAACCACCGCCGCGGGCCCACTGTTCCCGTGCCGGGCGCTCGATGCAGGTGAGATCCCGGTGAGTTCCGGGTGAGTTCGGGGCGCGGTTCGACAGCCGACCGAATGAGATTCGCGTGAGTTTCCGCTGCGTCGCGGCCGGTTCGCGCCGGCCGGCCGACCGACCGTTCGGATGACTCAGAGCCAGCGGGCGGACACGGATGGCGACTTCACGCCAGGGTCGGAAGTCGCCAGCCGCAGCGCTCGCGATCGACCGCGGGCATCGGGCAGGCTGGCGATCAGGAGCTGGATCATCGAGCGGATCCGCGTTCCGTCAGCAAGGTCGCCGGGCTGGACCAGCACCGGACGATCCCTGCGAGCCCTCGGCGCGGCACCCCGCCCCGGGGGCTCGTTCCGTTTCCGGTGCTCCTTCCCCACCCTCACCCGCCGGCCCGTCGCGGCCGAACCCGGAGCCCCGTCCGCCCGCGGACGGGCGTGCTGCGCGACCGAACCCTGAAGCCGCGGTCCCCTGGTGTGACCTCCGCCGCCCCGGGGTGCTTCATGAGATGAAAAGTCGAGGCGCTAGCGTTGACCTCAGAGCCACCTGCTCCACCAGGGCGGCGTGGAGGGAGTAAGGCCTTGAACTTCGTGGCGGCGATCGGATCCTCGTGGATCTGCGCCCTTGCGCTCTTCGCCGTACTCGGCGACGCGCTACTCCCCTTCATCCCGAGCGGCACCCTGGTCATCCTGGCCGTGCTCAAGACGGCTCAGATCAATGGCGCTCCGATAATGCTCGGCCTGGGCGTGGCGGTGGCCTCCTTCCTCGGCGACCTCCTGTTGCTGCACCTCGCACGGCGCGGCGCCCCGGTGTTGCAGCGCAGACTGGCCCAGCGTCCGAAACTGGCGGCCAGCGTCGCCAGGGTCCAGCAGTCACTGGTCGAGCGCCCGCACGGCGGGGCGGCCGCGATGGTCGTGGTCGCACGGTTCGTCCCGGCCGGGCGAACCGTCCTGGACCTGGCCATCGGCCATTCCCCCGCCCATCCGCATCGCTTCCTGCACTGGTCGGCGCTGGCGGCGCTGGTCTGGGCCGCCTACATCGTGACGCTGGGCTGGCTGAACAGCCACTGGTTCAACACGGCCTGGCTGAGTCTGGCCGTGTCCTGCGCGGCGGCGACCGCCATCAGCACCGCGATCGCGCGAATAGTGCGTCGCAACCGGCGGCTGGCCGCACTCTGACCGGTCCCGGACGATCGGCGCGATCCGGCCACGGGGCTCCGTCAGGAGCACAATTTTCCCTTAAGGGCGATGGCCCGTACCGAGCGCTGACGAACTCTGACCAAGCGGGACAGATCGGCGGTACCGTACTCCCCTGACGCCGTGCGGTGCGAAGCGTCACAGGACCGCAACAGACGACGAATCCCTGCAGCCCGGCCGGGCGTTCCCCGCGTGTTGACTGTCGTCGGAGCCGGGCGACCTTGGAAACCGCTGCGGCGACATGACATGCTAACGGCGGAATATTCATCAATTGCCCGATTTGACCGGTCCGGCCCCGGGCCGCCCTCACCACCGGTCATCGGCACCCAGGGGAGACCATGACCAGCATCTCGCGCAGGACGGTGCTCAGTGCAACCGCGGCGACCGCAGCCCTCGGCGCGGTCTCGGCCTGTTCCAGCGGCGGATCCGGTTCGGGGCAGAACTCCACCTCACCTTCCTCCGGCGGCAATGGGAACTCAGGCCAGTCCGGCACCACCGACCCGACCCAGGCCGTAGTGCCCAAGGGCAGCCCGATCGGTGACGGCTCCAACGCGGACACCGGCCCGCAGCCGAACCAGCCCAAGCCCGAGAAGCTCAAGCCCGGCGAGCGCCCGCCGCAGTTCGTGGTGTTCTCCTGGGACGGCGCGGGCGGCACCGACGACGGCCAGTTCCCGCGCTTCCTCAAGCTGGCGGAGCAGTACAAGGCCACGATGACCTTCTTCCTCTCCGGCATCTACGCCCTGCCCAAGGGCAAGTCCCAGATGTACCACCCGCCGAAGCACGCGGTCGGCGCCTCCGACATCCCGTACCTGTCGGACGGCGCGGTCAAGAGCACCCTCAAGCTCGTCAGCCAGGCCTGGCTGGCCGGACACGAGATCGGCACCCACTTCAACGGGCACTTCTGCTCCAGCCGTCCGGACAAGAACGGGGTCAACATGTGGACCCCGGAGGACTGGCAGAGCGAGATCGACCAGGCGATCTCCTTCGTCACCCAGTGGCGGACCAACACCGGCTTCACCGACGTCGACCCGCTGCCCTTCGACTACAAGAAGGAGCTCATCGGCGGCCGCACCCCATGCCTGGAGGGCCAGAAGGCGCTGCTGCCGACCATCGCCAAGCTGGGCTGGAAGTACGACGCCAGCTCCGCCGGTGGTCTGCAGATATGGCCGCAGAAAGTGCAGGACGGCAAGATATGGGACTTCCCGCTGCAGTCCATCCCCTTCCCCGGGCACACCTTCCAGGTGCTGTCGATGGACTACAACATCCTGGCCAACCAGTCCAGCGGCAGCACCAAGGGCGACCCGTCCAAGTACAACGACTGGCGGACCCAGGCCACCAACTCCTACCTGGCCGGCTTCGAACGCGCCTACAACAGCAACCGCGCACCGTTCTTCGTCGGCAACCACTTCGAGCAGTGGAACGGCGGCATCTACATGGACGCCGTCGAAGAGGCCCTCAAGGCCATCGCCGGCAAGCCCGAGGTCCGGCTGGTCTCGTTCAAGCAGCTGGTCGAATGGCTGGAGGTGCAGGACCAGTCGACCCTGCGCAAGCTGCGCACCCTCAACGTCGGCCAGGCACCGGCGGGCGGCTGGGAGGGCTTCCTCGGCGCGGCGGGCTGACCCGCCCGGGGGCGGACCGGACTCGACCGGACCCGGCAGGCCCGGACCGGAACGGACGGACCGGCGGGACTGGACCGACGGGATCGGGGCGACGAGGCTTGGACTGACCGTTACGGTCGGCGGGTGTTCGCACTCCTCCGGCCGCGGCCGTTCCGGCTCGGGGCGACTACGCTCCGCGCGATGCAGGTGTCGGCGGCCGGTGACCTCGCCAACTGGATGATCCCGGGCCGGATGGTCAAGGGCATGGGCGGCGCGATGGACCTGGTGCACGGCGCCCGCCGGCTGGTGGTCGTGATGGAGCACACCGCCCGGGACGGCTCTCCGAAGATCGTCCGGGAGCTCACGCAACCGGCCACCAGCCGCCGAAAACCGCAACGCCCCACCCGGCCGGATCACTTACGGGGAGACAACTCCCCCCGGTGATCCGGCCGTTCGCTTTCCCGCCGGGACATCGTCCAACCACCACCGGACCGAATTCTTCTGCATTAGCACCATGGCAAGCCACCGTGGCCAGGAACCGTAGTATCTTCACGCCTGAGCGGCGATCGTCTGGTGGAGCGGTTGCGATCGGCGTTACGCTCCAGGAGAGTTGAGCAAGCCGGGGATTCCTTCACGCCCGCTGGGGAAGCCGGGGAGTGCATCGGGCTCCCGCATTCGGAGCCGCCGAGCCGGCCCGCGACCGAACCGGTCGCACACACTCCGCGTGTCGGGCTCCATGCGCCGGATTCCGGTGTCAGAGCATGTCGGAGCACGTCGGAGTGTGTCAGAGCGCGTCGAGGCGTGTCTGACAGCCCGGCGCCCTGGGAACGCCCGCAGTTCGCCGGGCCGCGTTCCGCCCGAGCGGCTCTGGGCCAGTCCGGGCCGCTCCGGGGCGGGCAACGCCAAGCACAGCACGTCGCAACACTCCGGGGGGAGCACGCCATGACCACGCCGTCCTCGCAGCGAAAGGACGAACGCAACCGAGCCGGTCGCCGGGGCCGCCGCCGAGGCGCCGGGCCGCTGGACGAGAGCGCGTTACGCGCCATACCGGTGCCCGAAGCCCCGTACGACTACGGTCACTTCAGCCGTCTGGCGGGTCCGGCGGTCGATCCGGACGAGGACCGGGAGCTCGGCGGGGGTGTCTACCGACCGGAACCGGGCGCCAACCGACTCCCGGACGCCGACGTCGGCGGCGGCGTCCGGGAGTCCGCCGGCGCGGAACCGGCCGCCCCCTACCGGGTGCAGTACCGGAGCCTGCTACGCCACGAGCCGCACCGGATCCGGGCCGCCCTGCTGCTGCTGGCCGCGCCGCTGGTGGAGATGATCCTGCTGGTCTGGCTGCTGTTGCCGGAGCACTGGCCGGAGCGTCCCGACGAGACCAACACCCTGGTGCTGCTGGGCGACAAGGTGATGATCGGGATCATCGCCGTGGTCGAGGTGTTCCGGCTGGTCAACGTCGTCTCCAACACCCACGCCACCCTGGTGGCCCGCGATCCGATACCGGTGACGCCGGAGTCCGGCACCCGGGTCGCGTTCCTCACCACCCGCGTGCCGGGCAAGGAACCGCCGGAGATGGTGCGGGCCACCCTGACGGCGGCCCGTGCGGTGCGGCACGAAGGACCGTACGAGGTCTGGCTGTTGGACGAGGGAAACGATCCTGCAATGCAGTCCCTGTGCGCCGAACTGGGCGTCCGGCACTTCAGCCGCGCCGGGCACCCGCACTGGAACCGGCCGAAGGGGCGGTTCCGCGCCCGGACCAAGCACGGCAACTACAACGCCTGGCTCCAGGCCCACGGCGACGACTACGACTTCTGGGTGTCCGTCGACACCGACCACGTACCGCTGCCCGACTTCTGCGAGCGCATGCTCGGCTACTTCCGCGATCCGGACGTCGCATTCGTGGTCGGCCCCCAGGTGTACGGGAACTACCGCAGCTCGGGATCGGCCGTCACCAAATTCTCGGAGAGCCAGCAGTACCTCTTCCACGCACTCATCCAGCGCGCCGGAAACCGTTACGGCGCACCGATGTTCGTCGGAACCAACAACGCCGTGAGAATCCGCGCGCTCCAGTCGATCGGCGGGTTGTACGACTCCATCACGGAGGACATGGCGACCGGTCTGGAGTTCCACCGGAGCCGCAACCCGGAGACCGGAGACCGCTGGAAGTCCGTGTACACCCCGGACGTGCTCGCGGTGGGCGAAGGCCCGGCCTCCTGGACCGACTTCTTCTCCCAGCAACTGCGCTGGAGCCGCGGCACCTACGAGACCCTGCTCCGCCAGTACTGGCGGGTGCTCTGGCAACTGTCGCCCGGCCGGGCGCTCAACTACACGCTGATGGTGGGCTTCTACCCGATGGCGGCGCTCACCTGGCTGCTCGGCGGGGTGTCCAGTGTGCTCTACCTGGGCTTCGGCGCCTCCGGCGTGCACGTCTCCTCGGAGCTCTGGATGATGCTCTACAGCGACGCCGCCGCGCTCCAACTCCTGCTCTACACCTGGAACCGCAAGCACAACGTGAGCCCGCACGAGCCGGCCGGCTCCTCCGGGGTCGCGGGCATGGTGATGTCGGCGCTCTGCGGCCCGGTGTACGCGGCCTCGCTGCTCCAGGCGCTGGTACGCCGCCGCAACCGCTTCGTGGTGACGCCCAAGGGCAGTTCGGCCAGCACCGACGGGCTCCGGACCTTCCGCTACCACCTGTTCTGGGCCCTGGTGTTCGGCGGTGCGGTGGCCGCGTCCTTCCACACCGGCTACGACCACGTCGCGATGCGCACCTGGGCCTGCATCGCCCTGGTCCTGACCGTGCTGCCGCTGCTGATCTCGGCCGGCGACGCCGTCCGCCGCCGGCGCACCCCGCCCACCGCCACCCTCACCGTGACCGGAGGGCCGTCGGCCACCCCCAGGGTCGTCCTGGAGAAGCGCCACCCGCGCCACGCCCGTACCGCCGCCGCGCCCCCGGCGGCGAGGGTCGCGGCGGCGAGGGTCCCGGCGCAGGGGGCACGTCCGGGCCCGGACGGGCTCGACAGCCCGACGCTGCAACTGCGCCTGGCCACACTCGACGACCACGCCGACGGCGACCGCACGCCCGGCAGTCACGCCCACGGCGACCACGCGCCCGGCAGCCAAGCACACGACGGCCGCACCCCCGGCCGGCAGCCGCCCGACCACGCCCAGAGCGGCACGCCCACCCACTGAGCCAGTCCCGCCCGCCTCCCGAGGGGATCACCACCGTGAAGATCCACAAGACCGGCCGCACCAAGCGCTTCGCCCTCGGCAGCACCGTCGCGCTGACCGTCGCCGGGATGAACGCCCCCGCCGTCCTCGGTTTCGCCAGCAGCCAGTACCACCAGTACGTGATCAACCGCCCCGAGTACAAGGCGCAGTACGGCCACTGGCAGACCCTGACGCTGCCCGCCGAGTTCCGGGTCAACGCCGTCCACGCCACCCTGCTGCGCACCGGCAAGGTGCTCATCGTGGCCGGCTCCGGCAACGACGAGAAGCAGTTCAACGCGGGCACCTTCAAGAGCCTGCTCTGGGACCCGGCGAAGAACACCTACAAGCTGATACCCACCCCCGCCGACATGTTCTGCGGCGGCCACGCCTCCCTCCCGGACGGCCGGGTGCTGGTGGCCGGCGGCACCCAGCGGTACGAGAAGCTGGAAGGCGCGGTGAAGAAGGCGGCCGGCGTGATGCGGGTGCGCAACGAGAGCCCGGAGCACGACCGCACCTTCCCCAAGGGCACCGTGTTCGTCGCCCCCAACGGCCGCGAGTACGCCAGCACCGTCGAGGTGACCGTCCCCGCCGCGACCAAGAGCGGCTCCGGGAAGCAGACCGTGGTCACCGCCGGCGAGCAGCACGTGTTCGTGGAGGCGGTCGGCACGGGCACCGACTACGTGACCAACTCCCCCGCCCAGTACCGGGTCAAGGGCCTGACCGGCGTCGACGCGCACAACCTGTACGGGCAGAGCGAGAAGCTGACCCTGGACAAGCAGGAATACCAGGGCATCCGCTCCGCCTTCGAGTTCAACCCGGACACCGAGCTGTACGAGCAGGTCACCGACATGGCGCACGCCCGCTGGTACCCGACCCTGACCGGGCTGGGCGACGGCCGGGTGGTCACCGTCTCCGGCCTGGACGACACCGGGCAGATCCTCGACGGCAACGAGAACGAGGTCTACGACCCGAAGTCCAAGACCTGGGCCAAGGCCCCCGACCGCTACTTCCCGACCTACCCGTCCATCTTCCTGACGGCGAGCGGCAAGCTCTTCTACTCCGGTTCCAACGCGGGCTACGGCCCCGCCGACAAGGGCCGCGAGCCCGGTGTGTGGGACCTCTCGAACGACGCCTTCCAGCCCGTGCCCGGCCTGCGCGACCCCAACCTGACCGAGACCTCCTCCTCGGTGCTGCTGCCGCCCGCGCAGGCGCAGAAGGTCATGGTGCTCGGCGGCGGGGGGGTGGGCGAGTCCCCGCTGTCCACGGCCCGCACCGACATCGTCGACCTGTCCGCCCCCGCGCCCGCCTTCACTCCGGGCCCGGACCTTCCGGCCGGCGGCACCCGCTACCTCAACAGCGTGATCCTCCCGGACGACACCGTGTTCACCACCGGCGGCTCCAGCGGCTACCGCGGCCGGGGCGACAGCGACCTGCCCAAGGCGCAGGTGTACCACCCGACTTCGAACAGCTTCAGCACCGCCGCCGAGCCCGCCGTCGGCCGCGACTACCACTCCGAGGCGCTGCTGCTGCCGGACGGCCGGGTCGCCGTCCTGGGCTCCAACCCGCTGTTCGCCGACAAGGCCGAGACCCAGCCCGGCGGCTTCGAGCAGCGCATCGAGATCTACACCCCGCCGTACCTGTACCACGGCGACCGCCCGGAGGTGACCGCGGCGCCTTCGACGGCGAAGCCCGGCGGCACCCTGAAGATCGGCACCGCCCGGCCGGACGCGGTGACCACCGCCAAGCTGATCCGGCCCAGTTCGGTGACCCACGCGACCGACGTCGAGCAACGCTCGGTCGCCCTGGACGTCACCGGCCGCACCGCCGACGGGGTCTCGCTCACCCTTCCGGGCAACCCGAACCTGCTGCCGCCCGGCTGGTACATGCTGTTCCTGACGGACGCCGCCGGCACCCCGTCGGTCGCCCGCTGGGTCCAGGTCGCCGGCTGACAGCCGTGGCCGAACCGCCGAGCCGGTCACCGGGCGCGCGAGACACCGGGCGCGCGAGTCACCGGGCGCGCGAGTCCCCGGGCGACAGGGCAGCACGGCCGACAGCGCAGCGCCGACGGGCCGGTCAGTGCGCCGCCTGCGCCAGCCCGAGCGCGTACGGCAGCCAGAACTGGCCCGCCCGGGGCTCGCCGCGTCCGCACTCGCCGTCCGACTCCCCCGGGTTCTTGATCCACAGGTAGGCGTCCACCCCGGGCCGCCCGGTCGCGTCGGTCGGCGCCTCGCCGAGCGCCCGGCCGGGCGGGTTGCACCAGGACTCGGCGCCCGCCGAGCCGTTGCCGCTGCGGCTGGTGTCGATGACGAAGTGCTTCCCGCTCAGGGCGGCGGAGAGCCGGTTGCCGTACTCCACGTTCCGGTCGGTCGGGTAGAAGTTGGCGACGTTCACCGCGAAGCCGTCCGCCGTGGCGATGCCCGACTTGCGCAGCGCGGCGGCCATCTCCTCCGGGTCCTGGGCCCAGCCGGGGTTGCCCGCGTCGAGGTAGACCCGCACGTTGGGGTGCTTCTTCAACTCCTGGACGGCGAAGGCCAGCAGGCCGTACCGCTCGGCGGCCAGGTCGCCCTTGATCCCGCAGGTGTCCAGGGTGTGGGCGACGGCGTCCGGCTCCAGCACCACCCAGGCCCTGCGGTCGCCGAGGGCCTGGCCGATCCCGGTGATCCAGGAGCGGTAGGAGGCGGCGTCGGGCGCGCCACCGGCCGAGTACTGGCCGCAGTCGCGGTGCGGGATGTCGTAGGCGACGAAGACGGCCGTCCGGCCGGCCTCGGCGGCCCGCCGGCTCACCTGGTCGGCGATCTCCCGGGCGCCCTGCTCGCCGAGCCACTGGGAGGAGGGCTGGGCGGCGATCCGCAGCAGGGTGTCGGCCTCGGCCGAGCGGCCCTGGCCGCGCAGCGCGGCGACCTGCTGGGCGGCATTGGTCTGGTCGGAGACGTAGAAGGCCTGCCCGGGAAGCTGGTCGAGGCCGGCGGAGCCACCCGTCGGGCGCACGGCTGAGGCGCCGGGAGCGCCGGGGCCACTGCTCGCCGCACCGCCGTCCGCACCGCTGCAGCCGGAGACCGCAAGCATCGTCAGACCCGCGATCAGCGCCGCCCACCGAACCGTTCCCACCCGTCCCACCCCGCGCACGTACCGCCCCTCCGAGCCGACTCCCGCCCCCGTCGGACCGCTCCGACGACCGGTCGGCTCCAGCTAAGCACACCCCACCCCGGCGGACGGTCGTCGGCGGTGAACGGCAAGTGGCCGTGGGCGAACGGGAATCCGAACCCGTCCACCCGCGGCCACCACACCGGACCGGACCGGCGGGGCCCGGTCGGCCACCGGCCGGGCCCCGCCGGACACCAGCCCGACTGCGCGTCAGTCCTGCTTCAGGTTCGGCACCCGCCAGTCGATCGGCTCGCCGCCGAAGCCGGCCAGCGCCGTGTTGATCTGCGAGAACGGGCGGCTGCCGAAGAACAGCTTGGCCGACAGCGGCGACGGGTGCGCGCCCTGGACCACCACGTGCTTCTCGGTGTCGATCAGCGGCAGCTTCTTCTTGGCGTAGTTGCCCCACAGCACGAAGACCACCGGCTCCTCGCGCTCGCTCACCACCTTGATCACCGCGTCGGTGAACTTCTCCCAGCCCTTGGCCTTGTGCGAGTTGGCCTCGTGCGCACGGACCGTGAGCACCGCGTTGAGCAGCAGCACGCCCTGCTCGGCCCAGTGCATCAGGTAGCCGTTGTCCGGGGCGGGGATGCCGAGGTCGGCGTCCATCTCCTTGAAGATGTTGCGCAGCGAGGGCGGCGTCTTCGTCCCGGGCAGCACCGAGAAGCTCATGCCGTGGGCCTGGCCGTTGTCGTGGTACGGGTCCTGACCGAGGACGAGCACCCGGACCTTCTCGTACGGGGTGGCCTCCAGCGCGGCGAACTCCTGGCCGCTCGGCGGGAACACCTCGTGCTCCGCGCGCTGGGCCGCCACGAAGGCCGCCAGCTCCGCGAAGTACGGCTTCTCCGTCTCGGCACCGAGCACCGCACGCCAGGACTCGGGCAGCTCCAGCCCGCCGTCCCCGCCGGCCTCGACCAAGCCCGCCTCGACCGTGTCCGTCACGACATCTACCTCCCACACCGCGGCTGCTGCGCCGCCCGCCCTCTTACACCCCGAACGCTACACAGCCCCACCGACAACTCACTCCACGGGAGCGGCCTCGCCGGGCGCGGCGGGGGGCACTGCAGGGGCGGCAGGGGCCGAGGGGGAGGTGAGGGCGGGGGCGGCGGCGGGAGCCGGGGAGGAAGCCGCCTCGCCGGGGGCGGCGGGGGACGCCGCAGGGGCGGTCCCGGCACCCGGAGCACCCAGCGCAGCCGCAGCGGCAGCGGCTCCCGCAGCAGCACCAGTCGCAGCGGCCCGCGCCACCCGCAGGTGTTCCACCCCGTTGAGCGCCACCAGCAGCACCGCCAGGGTCACCAGCACCACCAGCGCCGGCAGCCGCACCATCGCGGGCAGCAGCCCCAGCACGACCACCGCCGCCACGATCCGGGTCGTGGACACCCGGCGGAACATCATCCAGCGGGTGTACCCGAAGGTCAGCAGGTACAGCCCGCACCCGCCGTACAGCAGCGCGACCGACCCGGCGCCGAGCGCCCGCCACGGGTCGGCGACCGTCTCCTCGAAGCCGACCGCCACTCCGATCACCCCGGCCACCAGCGCCAGGTGCCCGTACTGGAAGATCCGCCGGATCACGTCCCGCCGCGAGTCGGCGACCTCCACGGCGTGCCGCATGGCGTCCGCCGCGTAGACGAAGTACTGCCACCACAGCCCGGCCGAGATGGTGAACGCGGCGGCCACGGCGACCAGTTCGGGTGCGTCCAGCCTGGCCGCGGCGGCCGGGCCGCCGATCCCGACGATCGACTCGCCGATCGCGACCAGCAGGAACAGCGCGAACCGCTCCGGCATGTGCGAGGGGTGGTACGCCACGTCCGCGAGCCGTCGCCGGAACACCAGTGGCGCGGACAGGTCGCAGAGCGCGGCCGTCGCCCAGAGTGCCAGCCGCGGCCCGTCCGGCAGTAGTCCGCCGACCAGCAGCAGCGGCCCGCTGACCAGCACGCCCGCGCCGTACGGGCCGCGCCAGACGCCCGGGACGCGCAGCAGCATGAGCAGCAGCACCACCCGGGCCGACCAGTACGCGGCGCCGAGCAGCACGCCCCGGCTCCCGTACGCGGCCGGGATGGCGAGCGCCATGAACAGGCCGGTCAGTCCGACCAGCAGGATGCCCAGGCGGTCGCGCAGGTTGTCGACGTCCCGGATGTTGGCCTGCACGGTGGTGCCGACCCAGCACCAGTACACCGGCACGAACACCACCAGCGCCCGGGCCAGTCCGGTGAGGTCGTGCTGGTGGTGCAGCAGCCCGGAGACCTGGGTGATCGCGAAGACGAAGACCAGGTCGAAGTAGAGCTCCGCCCAGGTGACCCGCTTCTCCGCGAGCCCCTCCGCCCCGCCCGCGGCCGCTCTCGCCGCTTCCCCCGTCGTGCTCATCCGCCCGGCCCTCCCACGCGTACGGAACGAGCCCCGCCCCGGCGCTCGGCCGGGACGGGGCTCGCGACTGCACCGCAGAGGCTAGACCAGCTCGACCAGGTCCGCGATCGACTTGACCACCCGGGTCGGCCGGTACGGGAAGCGCTCCACGTCGGTGGCGGAGGTCAGACCGGTGAGCACCAGGATGGTCTCCATGCCGGCCTCCATGCCCGCGACGATGTCGGTGTCCATCCGGTCGCCGATCATCACGGCGGTCTCCGAGTGGGCGCCGGCGGTGTTCAGGGCCTCGCGCATCATCAGAGGGTTGGGCTTGCCGACGAAGTACGGATCGACGCCGGTGGCCTTGGTGATCAGGGCCGCGACCGAGCCGGTGGCCGGCAGCACGCCCTCGGGGGAGGGGCCGGTCTCGTCCGGGTTGGTGCAGATGAACCGGGCGCCCTGGTTGATCAGGCGGATCGCCTTGGTGAGCGCCTCGAAGGAGTAGGTGCGGGTCTCGCCGAGGACGACGTAGTCCGGGTTGTTGTCGGTCAGCACGTAACCGGCCTGGTAGAGCGCGGTGGTGAGGCCGGCCTCGCCGATCACGTACGCGGTGCCGTTCGGGCGCTGGCTCTTGAGGAACTTGGCGGTGGCCAGGGCCGAGGTCCAGATGCACTCCTCCGGCACCTCCAGGCCCATCCCGGCCAGTCGGGCGCTGAGGTCGCGCGGGGTGTAGATGGAGTTGTTGGTGAGGACGAGGAAGGGCTTGCCGGACTCCCGCAGCCTGCGCAGGAACTCCTCCGCGCCGGGGATCGGCGTGCCCTCGTGGATGAGGACACCGTCCATGTCGGTCAGCCAGGACTCGATGGGCTTGCGGTCTGCCACGTGCGTGTCTCCTGAAGTGTTGCAGCGTCGTGCGGAGGGCCCTGACGCGGCACAGCCTAATCGGCGCCGGTGGCCCGGGACAGGACGTCCCGCTGCGCGGGATGCGACGGCCGACCGGCGGAAACCGGGAGCAACCGGGCGCCTCGTGATTGAGTGGGCGGCATGAACCCGCAGACGCCCCGCTCCCCACACGACCGCCCGCTGCGCGTCGGACTGATCGGCTACGGCCTGGCCGGCTCCGCCTTCCACGCCCCGCTCATCGCGACCACCCCGGGGCTGCGGCTGGACTCCGTGGTCACCGCCAACCCGGAGCGCCGGGAGCAGCTGCGGCGTGAGCACCCGGACGCCCGGGCCGTCGACACCCCGGAGCAGCTGCTCGCCGACCCGGACGGGCTGGACCTGGTCGTCATCGCCTCGCCGAACCGCACCCACGCCCCGCTCGCCCGAGCCGCCCTGCGGGCGGGCCTGGCCACGGTCGTGGACAAGCCGCTGGCCGCGACCGCCGCCGAGGCGCTGGAGCTGTGCCGGCTCGCCGAGGAGCGGGGCGTGCTGCTGTCCGTGTTCCAGAACCGGCGCTGGGACGGCGACTTCCTCACCGCGAGTCGGCTGGTGCGCGGCGGCGCGCTCGGCCGGGTGCACCGCTTCGAGTCCCGCTTCGAGCGCTTCCGCCCCAAGCCCAAGCCGGGCTGGCGCGAGCTCGCCGACCCGGCCGAGGTCGGCGGCACCCTGTACGACCTGGGCAGCCACCTGGTCGACCAGGCGCTCACCCTGTTCGGGCCGGTCGAGACGGTGTACGCGGAGATCGACGTGCGGCGCGACGGCGCGGTGGTGGACGACGACGCCTTCCTCGCGCTGACCCACGCCTCCGGCACCCGCTCGCACCTGTGGACCAGCGCGATCACCCCGCTGATCGGCCCCCGGCTGCGGGTGCTCGGCGACGCCGCCGGCTACGTCAAGCACGGCATGGATCCGCAGGAGGGCGACCTGCGGGCGGGCCACCGCCCGGACGGCGCCCACCCGTGGGGCGCCGACCTGCCCGCGCACTACGGCACCCTGGGCACCGACGAGTCCGCGACCTCCCTGCCCACCGACCCGGGCGACTACCCCGCGTACTACGCGGGCATCGCCGCCGCCCTGGCCTCCCCCGGTACCCCGCCCCCGGTCGACCCGCGCGACGCGGTGGCCACCCTCGCCGTGCTGGAGGCCGCCCGCGCCTCGGCGGCCACCGGGACGACGGTCCGGCCGGCCTGAGCGCCGCCGGGTGAGCGCCGCCGGGTGAGCTCCCCGGGGCGAGCACTTCCCGGGGTGAGCACCTCCGGGGCGTGCACCTTCCGGGGGCGCCTCAGATCCCGATGACCTCCACCGCCGAGCCCAGACCCCGGAAGTCGGCCACGTTGCGGGTGTACAGCGGCAGCCCGTGGGCGGAGGCGACGGCGGCGATCATCAGGTCGATCCGGCGCGGGCGCGGCTGCCGTCCGGCGGCGATGGTCAGGGTGACGAGGGTGCCGTAGCGGGCGGCGGCGGCCGCGTCGAAGGGCAGCGGGTCGAAGTCGGCCATCGCCGCGCCCAGCACCTCCAGCCGGGCCGCCCGGCTGATCGGGTCGCGCGCCATCGAGACGCCCTGCTGGAGTTCGGCGAAGGTGATCGCGGTCAGCTCCGGCACGGCGGGCAGGTCGCCGGGGTTGAGCAGGGCCAGGTCGATGTAGACGCAGGTGTCCAGCACTCCGGCCGGCCGCCGCCGGGGTGCTCTCCGGCGCTCAGCCACGTCGCCGCTCGAACGGGTCGTCGCCGTCGTCGCCCAGCAGTTCGTCGGGGCCGAAGTACTCCTCGGCCTCCTTGCGCATCTGCTGGTAGTCGACCCGCGGCAGCTTCACGTGCCGGGCCACCAGCTCCTCCGCGGTGAGCCGCCGCCGCCCGGACACCGGTCGCAGCTCCGCGACCTCGACCCCGTTCCTGGTGATGTGGAAGGTCTCCCCGGCCTCGACCGCGTCCATCACCGCGGCGGAGTTGTTCCGGAACTCCCGCTGGGTAATCGTCTTCATGCCTCCACGGTAGCCCCGTGTAGCACCCGTGGCTACGCCCCGGGCGGTACTGCGGGAACCCGCCGGGCCGTACGATCGTCGTGCTGGGCGTCCGGGCTTCCGAACGTCCGGGCACACGAAACGTCCAGGCATGAAACATCCGGGCATGAAACGTCCGGCATGCGAATGCCGGGCATGCGAAACGTCCGAACGTTCCGACGTCAGGAACCGGGAACACACCGAGAGGGGGCCGCTGTGGGTGTCGTGGCGATGCTGCTCGGCCTGCTCCGGGTGCTGACCGGACAACTGGTGACCGACGGCGGCGCGCTGGCGTCCGTCGCCGCCATGGCGGCCGTGGTCCTGGTGGCCGGCGCGGTCGCGGGGGCCTTCACCGGCCGGCGACTGCTCGGGGCGCGGGCTCCGGCGGCGGTGCGCAGCGGAGTGCTGCGACGCCGGGCGTTCCGTACGGCGTTCCTTCCGCAGCGTGATCCGGATGCCCGGGGCAGGCGACGCCCCAGGGCTCCGGGGGCGGCCCCGGCGGCCGCGTAGCCCCGCAGTTCCTCCGTACGACTCCGTGCGTCCACGGTCCTCCCGTGCTCGCCACGGCCCCGTGCTTTCCCCGGGTTCCCCGTACGACCTTTCGCGGCCGTCCTCCGCCGACCACTCATGTTCTGAGACCCCGGAGGGCTCGCTTCACCATGTCCGTTCTGTCCGTTCTCGACCCGGCCGTCACCGTCGCCCACGCCCTGGTCTCCGCGATCGCCCACGTCCTGCCGACCGCGCTGGCGATCGTCCTGTTCGTCCTCGCCGTCCGGCTCTGCCTCCACCCGCTGGCGCGGGCGGCGGCACGCGGCGAGAAGGCCCGTTCCAAGCTGGCGCCGAAGGTCGCCGAGCTGAACAAGAAGCACAAGAACAACCCGGAGAAGGCCCGCGAGGCGCTCGCCGAGCTGTACCGGAAGGAGCAGGTCTCGCCGTTCGCGGGCTGCCTGCCGATGCTGGTGCAGATCCCGTTCTTCTCGGTGATGTACCGGCTGTTCACCACCCCGAACGACCTGCTGGACCACACCCTGTTCGGGGTGCCGCTGGGCCTGCACGTCGGGAACGCGCACGGCGCCGGGCAGTTCGCGGTGTTCGCGGTGCTGGAGGCCGGACTGGCGGCCGTGGGGTACGTCAACTACCGCCGGGCCCGGCGGGCGGCGGCGGCGCAGACCACCCCGCAGCCGGGGTCGTCGCTGATGCCGTACCTGTCCTTCGCCTCGGTGCTGTTCGCGCTGCTGGTGCCGGTGGCCGCCGCGCTCTACCTGGTGACGACGAGCGTGTGGTCGGCGACCGAGCGGGCCTGGCTGTACCGGGGCACCGGCCAGATCCCGGCGACCGCGCTGGCGGTGTAGCCCCCGTCGCCCGGGAGTGGCGCGGCAGCTCCGGGACGCGACTCCGGGACGGCCGCGGCCCGACGGTCGGCGCCGGCGGACTCCTCGGCCGCTTCGTGGAAGCCGCTTCGTGGAGGCCGCTTCGTGGAGGCCGCTTCGTGGAGGCCGCGCCGCGGCGGCCGCCGCAGGGGGCGTACCGGCTGGTCGGGCGCCCCCTCCGGAGGCCGTAGCCTGTGGTGATCGTTTCGGGTCCCGTTTCGGGACGGGTGGAGGGATGTCGTCATGGTGGCTGCTCCGGCGCTCGCCGAGCTGCGCGAGGTGTGCCAGCCGCAGGCCAAGCTGCAGAGCCGCAACGGTGAGCACTGGGCGGGCCGGCTCTACATGCGGGCGATCTCACTACGGACCACCCGACAGCTGGTCCGCACCTCGGTCTCGCCGAACACCCTGACCTGGGTGATGGTGGTCTGCGGGGTCGGCGGCGGCGCGGCCCTGCTGATCCCCGGCCTGACCGGCGCGGTGCTGGCGGCGGTGCTGTTCCAGCTGTTCCTGCTGTTCGACTGCGTGGACGGCGAAGTGGCGCGCTGGAAGCGCCGGTTCAGCATGGCCGGGGTGTACGTTGACCGGCTCGGCGCCTACCTCGCGGACGCCGCGCTGATGATCGGCGCGGGCGTGCGGGCCGCGCGCGGGGGCTCCGAGCTGTGGGTGTCGGTGGGCCTGGCGGCCGCGCTGGGCGTGGTGCTGCTCAAGGCCTCGACGGACCTGGTGGACGTGGCCCGCGCCCGCAGCGGACAGCCGCCGGCGGACGAGGAGTCGACCCAGCCGCGCTCCCAGGGCATCGCGACGGCCCGCCGGTTCGCCTCGATCTTCAAGATCCACCGGGTGACCAACGGCATCGAGGCCTCGCTGGTGCTGCTGGCGGCGGCCGCGGTGGACGCCGGGCTGCACAACCTGGACGCGACCCGGTGGACGCTCGCCGGGATCACGGTGATCACCTGGGGGATGGTGGTGGCGCACCTGGCGTCGATCCTGTCCTCCTCGCGGCTGCGCTGAGCCTCGGGGTCCCGCTGCGCAGCGGGACCGAGACGCCCCTCCCCCGCCAGGGGGAGGGGCGCGGCGCATGCCCGTCGCCGGGCGGACGCGGGGCTGCGGGCCGCCGGGGAGGGTGGAGCCATGACGACACCGCCCGCCACCGCCCCCACTGCCGCCGCCCCCTCCGTGCCCGCCCCGCCCCGTTGGGCCGTCCGTGCCGCCCACCTGGCCGCGGTCACCGCCCTGCCGGCCGGGCTGTGGCGACTCGGACTGGTCCTCGGCCGACACGGTGGCTACACCGACGCGGGCTACCACGCGGTGGGCTTCACCGGCTGGGACGCGGTGTGGCCACTCACCCTGAGCGTGCTCACCGAGGCGCTGGCGCTGCTCACCCTCGGCCTGGTCCGCCCGTGGGGCACGGTGCCGCCGCGCTGGGTCCCGCTCCTCGGCGGGCGGCCGGTGAACCCGCGCCGGGTCGTACTGGCGGCCTCGCTGGGCGCGGCCGGACTGACGGTGCTCTGGACGCCGTTCCTCGCCTGGTGGGCGGTACCGCACCCGAACATGACCCCGCTCGGGCACCTGCTGGTCGGCTTCCTCTACCTGCCCGCGGTCGCCTGGGGTCCGCTGCTGGCCGCGGTCACCGTCTCGTACCACCGGCGGCACGTGGGATCGGCGCGTAACTCCTAGCCGTGCCAGGCCGGTTCGGCGCCGGGCTCGTCGACGGACTCGGGCCCGCCGACAGCCTCGGACCCGCTCGCGAACTCGGCCTCGCTCGCGGACTCGACCTCGCTCGCGGACTCGGGCTCGTTGCGGGCGAGGGCGGCGAGGACGGTGTCCAGCAGACCGGGGAAGCGCCGCTCCAGGTCGACCGTCCGCAGCACGGAGAACCGGCGGTTGGCCTCCTCGCGCTGGCTGATCACCCCGGCCTCGCGCAGCACCTTGAAGTGGTGGCTGAGGGTGGAGGGCGCGACGTCCACCGGGAAGGTCCCGCAGGCACGCTCGGACTCCGTGCGCAGAACCCGGACGATGGTCATCCGGGTGGGGTCGGAGAGCGCGTGCAGGACGTCGTACAAGTCGATCTCCTCGGCTGCGGGATGAGCGAGGGCCGGTCGGCGGCGGGTGCTGCGGGGCATGTTCAGACCTCCTCTGATCTGCGATGTTCGACAAACGACGAAAGGCGGTGGTACCACTGTGCCACAGCAGTTTCGTCGTTCGTCGAACATCGTAGTCGAGGGGGCCCGACATGCGCGCACTGGTGATGACCGCACCCGGTGGAGCCGAGAACTCAGAGATCCAGCGGATCGACGCACCGCACCCCGGCCCCGGCCAGGTGGCGATCGACGTCGCCTGGGCCGGACTGAACTTCGTGGACGTGATGACCCGCCGGGGCGACGGCGGGTACACCGCCGAGTGGCCCTACCGACCGGGCAAGGAGGTCTCCGGTACGGTCCGGGCGCTCGGCGAGGGCGTCACCGGGCTCGCCGTGGGCGACCGGGTGGCGGCCGCACCGGTCGGCGGCGGACTGGCCGAGGTCGTGCTCGCCGACGCCGCGCTGACCGTCCCCGTCCCGGACGGGCTGGCGCTCAGCGCCGCTGCCGCCGCCCCGCTCGGCCTGGCCACCGCCGTCCTGCTGCTGACCGACGCGGGTCGGCTGACCGCCGGGGACAACGTCCTGGTCCACTCGGCCGGCGGCGGCATCGGCAGCGCGATCGCCCAACTCGTCCCGCTGCTCGGCGGCGGAGGCACCCTGATCGGCACCGTCGGCCGCCCGGAGAAGGCCGCGGCCGCCGTCGACCTCGGCTACCACCACGCCTTCGCCCGCGACGAGAAGCTCGCCGACGCCGTCCGCGCCGCCACCGACGGCCGGGGCGTCGACCTCGTCCTCGACCCGCTCGGCACCGCCGCCCTGGACCTCGACCTCACCGTCGCCGCACCCGGCGGCCGGATCGTCCTGTTCGGCAACGCGGGTGGCGGCGAGGTCAGCGACCTGCCCACGCTCGGCCGACTGATGGGCGGCAACCTCTCCGTCACCGGCTTCAGCCACCGCGCCTTCGCCGCCACCGCCCCCGACCGCCTCGCCCGCGCCATCCGCACCACCCTCGACCTCCAGGCCGACCACGGCCTCACCGTGCCACTCACCGAACTGCCCGGCCTGGAGGCCGTCCCGGCCGCCCACGACGCGATGCAGGAGGGCCGGGCCACCGGCAAGTACGTGGTGCGGGTGGGTGGTTGACGGCTGACGGGAGCGGCGGGCTTCGCCGCCCGGTTGACGGGCACCGGGTGGTCAGACCGTGAGGACCGCCGCCGGGTCGGCGTGCTCGACCGGCCCGGCCAACCCGGCCACGCCGCCCGCCTGTTCGGCGCCGGCCCATTCGACGGCGGGGTGCACGGCGGCGGCCCGTTCGGCGACGGGGTGCACGGCGGCGGCCCGTTCGGCGACGAGGTGCACGGGGTCATCGCCCTCCGCCTCGCACGGCATCAGGTCGCAGTCGGCGGCGGACACGGAGCCGGACACGGCGTCGGACACGGCGTCAGTCCTACGCCGGGCCTCGCCTCGTGCATGAAAAGTCGGCCGGACCGACCTCCCGTGCAGCGGCCTGGGCAGGCACGGCGGGCATAGGCCGGGGCGGGATCGTGTTGGGGCGGGCATGACCAAGATTCTGGTGATCGGCGCGAACGGCAGTGTGGGCCGGCAGGTTGTGGCCGAGTTGGCCGAAGGCGGGCACGAGGTAAGGGCGTTGGTGCGGGACGGCGCCACGGCCCCGCTCCCGGCGGGGGTGGAAGTCGTCCGGGGTGATCTGGCGGAGCCGGAGAGCCTGTCGGCCGCGCTGGGCGGTGGAGTGGAGGCCGTCTACCTGATGTGGCCCGGGATCCCGGTGCGCCCCCGGGTGGTGGAGCTGATCGCCGAACACGCGAAGCGGGTCGTCTACCTGTCGACGGACGTGCCGGACCTCGCGGACGACGAGCCGGCCGTGAGCTTCCATCAGGAGATCGAGCGGCTGATCCGCCGGTCCGGCCTGGAGTGGACCTTCGTGCGGGCGATCGACTTCGCGGGCAACGCGCTCGGCTGGGCCGACCAGGTCCGCGCGGGCGTCGTCCGCTGGCCGTACGGACGGGCCCGGCGCTCGCTGGTCCACGAGCGGGACATCGCGGAGGTGGCGGTCCGGGCGCTCACCGAGACCGGGCACCACGGCGGCAAGTACCTGGTCACCGGGCCCGAGTCGATCGCCCACACCGAGCTGGTGCGGATCATCGGCGAGGAGCTCGGCACCGAGGTGCGCTGGGAGGAGCTGGCCCCGGAGGCGGCCCGCGAGCAGCTGACGGCGGCCTGGGGGAACCCGGCCTTCGTGGCAGCCCGGCTGCGGGCCTGGGAGTCGTTCACCCGCGAGCCGGAGCGGGTGACCGACACGGTGGAGCGGGTGCTCGGCCGCCCGGCCCGCAGCTTCCGCTCGTGGGTGCGGGAGCACGCGGAGGATTTCCGCTGACCGGCGGCGTCAGTCCCGTTCGACGGCCAGCTCGATCTCCCGGTGCGTCTCGTCGCCCGGCACCGGCACGGACACGCCGGAGTGCTTGAACCCGGCACGGACGTACATCGCCTCGGCGCGGGCGTTGTCCTCGTGGACGAACAGCCGGACCCGCCGGATCCGGGGTTCGACGATCGACCAGGAGCACTCCTGGACGGCCCGGATCAGCTCGTGGGCCAGGCCGGTGCCGCGCGCCTCGGGGCGGACGTAGACGCCGACGATGTGGGTCTGCGGAACGGTGACGACGTCCCCGCCGAGGGCGCCCTCCCCGCCGGGCCGCTCGACCAGCACGGTCATGGTGCCGAGCCAGTGGCCGTCGGCGGCCTCCGCGACGAGCTGGTGCACGGTGTTGCCCTCGGCGGCTCCGGCGGTGCGCTCCTGCCAGAACTCGTCGGGCTTGGCGGCGGCGTTCTGGTAGGTGTCCAGGAAGGCGATGCCCGCGGCCGGGTCCCGCAGTGCGGCCAGGCGGATCTCCTTGACCCGCTCCCACTCGTCGGCCCGTACGCGTCTGATGCTGGTGCTCATCGCATGATCGTCAGCGCTCGGGACCGTCCGCGCAACCCCATTCGGGGCCGGCGTTCGAGGCCGGCACTCCGAGGTCCGCTGCGCGCGGCGGCCGTTGATCGGTCGCCTACCGGCGGAGGGATGACCGGGTGAGAATGGCGACGTTGGTGAGGCTCACGGGCGTGGCGATGCGGGCGAGTTCGTACTGGTAGGCGATGAAGTCCCGGCAGTCGACCGGCGCTTCGGCCCGCACTTGGATCATGGGCGCTGAGCTGCTAGTATTCTTCTCGTTGCGAGGGGGAAACCTCCTCGCCAGGCGTCAGTGGTACTACCAGAGTACGTCCTACTTTCAGTAGGAAGAGTCCGTGCAACCCGGGCCTGGCGCTCCACAGTCGGACGGGCCCGGCACCTTTCACAGGTGCCGGGCCCGTCCGCGTTTCCGCCCCGGCTCGCCCCCGGCTCGCCCCCGGCCCACCCCCGGCGAACACTCGCTCCTCATGGCCGGCCGGCCCGACACCGCCTGACACCTGGTCCAACTCGCAGGGGCCACGGCCGGAGACGAGCCCGGGGAACCGCGAGGTCCGGGTACGAAGTCATCTACGGCGTGAACTCCGACGCAGCAGCCCAGAACCCGCCGGCCCGTCCCCGGATCAACCGCAGGCGACTCCTGCTGAGCGCCGCCGGAGGCACCGCCGCACTCGCCTTCGCGGGCGGCGCCCGCTGGTGGGCGGACCGCGACACCGACCGCGGCCCCCGGCTCTGGAGCACCACGGCCGCGAACGGGCGGGTCCTGCTGGCCGACGGCCCGCAACCGGGCCTCTACGTCTCCGGCTACGACGGCAACCTCCGCGCGCTCGACCCGCGCACCGGGGCCGTCCGGTGGAGCCGCACCGTCGACACCTCCGACCCCGTCACCGACAGCATGGGCGGCCGGCCGGCGGCACTCGGGGACGGCGTGGTGTGCGTGGCCACCACGGCCGGGCTCCAGGCCCTCGACACCGCCACCGGCGAGCTGCGTTGGCAGGTACCCGTGCCGGACTGGGCCGACCTCCCGTCGGATCAGAACCCGCTCGCCGTCGGCGGTGACGGCGTGTTCGCCGCCCACGGGGGCTCGCTGCACGCCTACGACCCGACCACCGGCGCACCCCGCTGGAGCAGGCCCACCGGTGCCGGCGCCTTCCTGACCGTGGACGGCGACACCGTGTACACCGCCGCCGGGATCGGGGCCCGCGCGTACGACGCGCACACCGGCGAGGAGCGCTGGTCACAGAACTCCATCCCCGGCGTCAACAGCAGGCCGGTCGTCCACCAGGGCGCCGTCCTGCTCACCTACGCCTTCGGGACCGCCACCACCACGTGGATCTGCTCCCTGGAAGCGGCCACCGGCCGGGTGCGCTGGCAGCGCATGCAGCGCGGCACGGCCAACTGCCCACTGTCAGCGGCCGGTACGACGGTCTGTTTCCTCAGCGGAGGCCACCTGACCGCCATGGACACCGAGACCGGCGAGCCTCGCTGGACGACCACCGTGACCCTCGGCCTCGGCCGTGGCCAGAGCTCGATGACCGCCGCCGGCGGCACCACGTACGTGGGAACCAACGACGAGCGGCTGTTCGCCTTCGACCTCGACACCGGCAGCCCGCGCTGGCAGGACGCACCGGAGAACCTCCGCTCCGACACCGAGTACACCCACGTCTCGCTGGCCGCCACCGGCACGACCGTCTACCGCAGCAGCCGCAACGGCGTCCACGCCCTCGGCACCCTGGCCTGAGAACCCGTTCCGTCCGACGACAGGACTTCGTCGAATCCAGAAATCGGCCTGATCGCATCGGTCCCGGGCGAAACAGGCGGAAGCGGGTTTTCCGCCCTCAAGTGCCCGGGTAGGGCGGAGATGTTCGCACTCCGACGATTTCCACATCCCCTGCGGAGGCGAATCCTTGTGACGTTTACGGAAGGCATTCCCATGAACAGGATCGTCCGCAACGCCCTCGCCACCCTCGTGACCGCCGGTGCCCTTACCGCCGCCGTCGCGCCCGTCGCCATGGCCGCCGAGCAGAACCAGTCGGTGGCCGGAGTGCAGGCGCAGGTCCGCAATCCGAAGACGGTCAAGGCCGCCGCCTACAACCAGGCCCGCAGCACCCTCGCCAAGGCCGGCAGCCAGACCGCCGCCAAGTCCCACCCGGCGCACGGCACCAATGACGTCCCCGTCTCCTACGGCACCAGCCTGCTCGCCGCCGCCCGCGACGAGTTCCGCGCCGCCGACAAGAACCTTCCGGCGAAGGACAAGAAGTCCGACATGTCGATCGCGCACTACAACGCCATCCACAGCGCGGCCAAGACCATGGGCATCGACACCTGGTGACGGCAGCGGCCGAGCCGCACAGGCGTGCGGTCCTCCGGTCAGCACGTCGAAGGCGTGCACCCCCGCCCCCTCGGATCCCCTGAGTCACCGGGCCGGCCTAGAGGGGTGGTTGATCATCACCGATCCCCAGGACGCCGCCGGCGATCTCCTGCTTGGGGAGCACCCGGGGCTCGCTCAGGCTGCCGTCGGGGAGGACGTCGAAGACGGTGAGCTTCTTGCGGCCGGTCACGGTGATCTGGTCCGGCCCGGACCAATCGATGCGGACGAAGTCGCCGCCACTGGTGGTCCAGGTGCCCATGCTCCAGTGGCGGGCGGACCAGCCGGTGCCGGCCTCCAGTTCCACCTGGTAGATCGGGTCGATCGAGAAGGCGATGTTGGTGACGGTGAGCACCCGGTCCGGGCGGTTGGGGCTGACGAAACGATCCTCCCGGCCCCCGTGGCCGCTGAACAGGAAGGACAGGGCCAGGATCGGCACCCCGGCGAGGACCAGCGGCGCCAGCAGGGCCGCCCAGCCGATCTGCGAGACCCGGGTGCGGAACTCCAGCTCGACCACCAGCGATACCACGATCAGCACCACCGCGGAACCGATCAGCAGGACCGGACGGTTGAGCCAGTGCTCGACCACCACCAACCCGCCCGAGCGGGAGGCGTGCCAGCCCGGCAGGTACGCCAGCAGCGCCGCGAGCGCCGCGCCCCTGAGCCCCCACGCGATCTGCCAGCGGCGTCTCGCCGTCATCCGTCCCCCCGGGCCGTCTTTTGCCGACCTTTGCGCGGACTTTACTACAGGGGCCCGGCGCGCTGGGGGTGGTCGCCAGCGCACACCGGACCGAGCAGCGGCACCGGGTGGTCGAGCCGGCGCTCGACCACCATCAGCCCGCCCGAGCGGGCGGCGTACCAGCCGGCCGCGTACGCCAGGAGCGCAGCCGGCGCAGCCGCTCTGAGCACCTGCGCGATCCGCTCGCGACGCTTCGTCACCGTCCGCCCCCCAACGGTCTTTTGCCGCCCCTTGGCGCGGACTTTACTGCGGTGACGCCAGTGCGGCCCGGGCGGCAGGTGTCCCCGCCACCCCGGGCCGCATCGGCGGCTACCGGCCGTACCCCCGTCACCGCCGGTAGAAGACGCTCCGCGACCAGAAGTAGCCGATCAGCGTCAGACCGGCGCACCAGGCGAGGGCGCTCCAGGCGGACGTGGCGCTGATGCCGGTGCCCATCAGCAGGCCGCGCAGGGTCTCGATGATCGGGGTGAAGGGCTGGTACTCGGCGAACCAGCGCAGCCCGGTCGGCATGGAGTCGGTCGGGACGATGGCGCTGCCGATGAAGGGCAGGAACTGCAGCGGCATCGGCATGTTGCTGGCGCTCTCGACGGTCTTGGCGACCAGGCCGATGCCGGCCGAGATCCAGGTCAGGGCGACGGTGACGAAGAGCAGCAGGCCGCTCGCCGCCAGCCATTCGACCGGGCCGGCGGTGGGCCGGAAGCCCATCGCCAAGGCCGCGCCGACCACCAGGACCAGCCCGATCATGGTCTGGATGACGCTGCCGACCACGTGCCCGGCCAGGAAGGCGGAGCGCGATATCGCCATCGTGCGGAAGCGGTTGACGATGCCTTCGGTCATGTCGGTGCAGATGCCGATCGCCGTGACCAGCGATCCGGAGGTGGCCGCCATCAGCACGATGCCGGGCGTCACGTAGTCGATGTAGCTGCCGCCGCCGATGCCCGCGCCGAGCGCGCTGCCGTAGGCGTAGTTGAAGAGCAGCAGCATCATCACCGGCATCACCACGACCGCGAAGGTCAGGGAGGGGTACCGCAGTGCGTGCTTGAGGTTGCGGCGCAGCATGGTCAGCGAGTCGCTGACCACATAGGTCGTCGCGCTCATCGTGCACCCTCCCCGGTGAGTTGCAGGAAGACGTCGTCCAGGTCGGCCGTCTCGACGACCAGCGACTCGGCCCGTACGGAGGCGTTGTCGAGGGTGTCCAGCACCGCCTTCACGGTGAGCACGGAGTTGTCCCCCGGGATGTCCAGCCGCAGGGCCTCGGTGTCGGCGGTGGCGTACTCGAACAGCGTGGCCGCGGTGCCCAGTTGGCCGGCGTCCGCGAACTGGAGCCGGATCCGCCCGCCGGGGACGATCCGCTTCAGCTCCTCGGCCGTGCCCTCGGCGACGATCCGGCCGCCGTCCAGGACGGCTATCCGGTCGGCGAGTTGGTCGGCCTCCTCCAGGTACTGGGTGGTGAGGAAGATCGTCACCCCGTGGTCGGCGACCAGCGCCCGGATGATCTCCCGCATGGTGCGTCGGCTGCGCGGGTCCAGCCCGGTGGTGGGCTCGTCCAGGAAGATCACCTCGGGGTTGCCGACCAGGGTCATCGCCAGGTCGAGCTTGCGCCGCATGCCGCCGGAGAAGGTGACGACGGGCTTGCGCGCGGCCTCGGTGAGGTCGAAGCGCCGCAGCAGCTCCTCGGCCCGCCTCCGCCCCTCCCGACGGCGGAGGTGGTTGAGGTCGGACATCAGCAGCAGGTTCTCCTCGGCGGTGAGGAGGTTGTCCACCGCCGAGAACTGGCCGGTCACCCCGATCGCCTTGCGCACCCCGTCGGCCTGGCCGACCACGTCGTGGCCGGCCACCCGGGCCGAGCCGCCGTCGGCGGGGATCAGGGTGGAGAGGATCTCCACCGTGGTGGTCTTGCCGGCACCGTTCGGCCCGAGCAGGGCGAACACGCTGCCCGCCGGGATGGACAGGTCGACGCCCATGAGCACCGCCTTGTCCCCGTAGCTCTTGGTCAGCCCGACCGCCGAGATCGCCGCCGAGGTCACCGGGGCCGCCGCCGCGGCCGTTGCCGTGGTCGCCGCCATCAGGCCCTCCGGATGAGGATGCTGCCGACCTGGGTGGTGCCGCGGACCTCGACCGTCTCCCGGGCGTCGCCCGGACCCTCCGCCGGGCCGAGGGCGTTGCGGACGGCGCCGAACTTGCTGTGCACGTCGAGCCAGGCCGCCGTGCCCTCGGCGATGCCGACCTCGACGTCCCCGACGCCGGCCTGGAGGCTGACCTTGCCCCGGACGACCTGGCCGAGCCGGATGTGGCCGTTCGCCGTCTTGGCGTCGACGTCCCCCTCGGCGAGGCCGATGTGGATCCGGCCGTTGGAGGAGTTGGCCCTCAGCTCGCCGTGGACCTCGTCGATCTCGGTGTCGCCGTTGCTGTTCTTGACCGTCAGCCGGCCGCCGACGGAGCCGACCTCGATCCGGCCGGAGCCGGTCACCTCGGCGACCCCGGAGACGGTGCCGACCCGGATGTCACCCATGTCGGTCTTGAGCCGGGCGCCCTCGGCCCGGTCGAGCTGGATCCGGCCCATGGAGGTCTTGATCCGGCAGTCGCCGAGCGGGCCCTCGGTGACGAAGTCCGCCATCGGGGAGTCGGCGTGCACCTCGGAGCCGGCGGGCAGCTCGACCGTGACGTCGATCGAGCCCTTCTTGCTGGAGAACACGGTGCGCTGCTTGGGGCCCTTGAGGGTGAGCCGGCCACCGGAGAAGTCGACCTGGGTGAGTTCGGCGGCCTTGACGTCGGCGTCCCTGCTCGCGCTGGTGGGCCGGACCTCGACCACGGTGTCGGTGCGCTTGCTCGCCAGGATCCGGACCGAGCCGATCTCGAACTCGAGGGAGACGGAGATCCGTCCGTCGGTCTCGTACGTAGGCATGGTTGTCCCGTCCTCTTGACTCGTGTGGGTGTTCCCGCTGGTCAGAGCGGGGGTGACGTTGAAGGGGCAGAAGGTTGGAGGGTGCGCGGAGGCGTCAGTGGACCCAGCCGGTGAAGCCCTGGCCGCCGACGCTGCGCGCGGTGTGGGCGCCGAGGTCGGCGGCCGACCGGGCGGCGGGCTGACCGCCGTCCAGCGCGCCCGCGACGGCCCGGACCAGCCAGGCGTTGAGGGAGAGGCCCTCCTGCCCGGCCGCCTCCTCCGCCCTGGCCTTGAGGTTCGCGGGCAGGCGCAGGTTGATCCGAGCGGTGCCCGACTCGTCGGACTCCGGCACCGCACCCGGCGCCACCGATGGCACTATCGGTGGCACCACCGCCGGCACCACCGCCGGCACCACCGATGGCGCGTCGCCGTGGAAACCGCCGGAGCCGGGCGGCGCCGTCACCACGAACTCGGGGTCCAGGCCGCGCAGCCGCACGTCCACCGAGCCCGGCGCGAGGTCACGGGTGACTTCGCCCATGGCGGCGGAGAGGGCGTTGAGCAGGGTGAGCCGTACGGCCGACTCCAGCGGGAGCGTCAGTCGGTCGGCCAGCGCACGGGCTTCGTCCCCGCCGGTGGCGGCGGCCACCGCGAGCTCGTTCCGGAGGTTGTCGACGTACGGCGTGAGGTCCATGGCCAGAGCATGGCACAGTCGTGGTGCCATGTCGAGCCATTTGTGGCACCACTCTGGCACCATCACCCGAACGGGCGAGGTGCCCCAACGGAATCGCCCCGCCGACCGAGGGGTCGACGGGGCAGTTCACCAGCGAGGACGCGGGCGGGAACACCGGCGGGAACACCGGCTGCGGAACACCGGTCGGCGGGATCACCGGTCGTGGAGACCGGCCGGGAGAGCGCTACCGGCCGCAGGAACGCCGACGCAGGAACGCCGACGGCAGGAGCGCCGGCGGAGGAGCGCCGGCGGCGGGGACGTCAGCGCTGCCGCTGCCACCCCGCCAGGTAGGAGTCGATCTCGCCGACCAGCCGGGCCTTGCCCGCCTGCTCCAGGAACGAGGCCTCGACCGCGTTGCGGGCCAGCGCCGCCACCCCGGTCTCGTCCAGCCCGAGCAGCCGCGCCGCCACCGCGTACTCGGTGTTGAGGTCGGTGCCGAACATCGGCGGGTCGTCGCTGTTGACCGTCACCAGCAGCCCGGCGTCGACCATCCGCTTGATCGGGTGGTCCTCGATCCGGTCCACCGCCCGGGTGGCGATGTTGGAGGTCGGGCAGACCTCCAGCGGGATGCGGTGCTCGCCCAGGTGGTCGAGCAGCGCCGGGTCCTTCACCGCCTGGGTGCCGTGCCCGATGCGCTCGGCGCCGAGCACCCGGATGGCGTCCCAGACCGTCTCCGGCCCGGTGGTCTCGCCGGCGTGCGGGACGGAGCGCAGGCCGACGGCCCGGGCCCGGTCGAAGTACGGCTTGAACTGCGGTCGCGGCACGCCGATCTCGGGGCCGCCCAGGCCGAAGCTGACCAGGCCCTCGGGGGCGAGCTCGGTGGCCAGCCGGGCGGTGATCTCGGCCGCCTCCAGGCCCGCCTCACCGGGGATGTCGAAGCACCAGCGCAGCACCACGCCGAGGTCCTTCTCGGCGCGCAGCCGGGCGTCCTCGATCGCCTCCATGAAGGCCACGTCGGGGATGCCGCGCTTGACCGAGGAGTACGGGGTGAGGGTCAGCTCGGCGTAGCGGATGTTCTGCCGGGCCATGTCCTCGGCCACGCCGTAGGTCAGCGCCCGGACGTCCTCGGCGTCGCGGATCAGGTCCACCACGCTCAGGTAGACCTCGATGAAGTGCGCGAAGTCGGTGAAGGTGAAGTACTCGGCGAGCGCCGCCGGGTCGGTCGGCACCGCGGTCTCGCCGGCGTACCGCCCGACCAGGTCGGCGACGACGCGCGGCGAGGCCGAGCCGACGTGGTGGACGTGCAGCTCCGCCTTGGGCATCCCGGCGATGAACGCCTCGATGCTCCGGTCGGCGGTGCCGCCGGGGGTGCTGCCAGTGGGGTTTCCGATCCGACTTCCGTCCGGCTGGACCACGGTGGTTCCCTTCTCCTTCTGCTTCTGCGCCGCGCCTTCTACGCGCGTACCGCGAACGTCGGCCCAGGATAGGCCCAAAGCCGGGCGGCCGGTCGGTGATCAACCGCCGAGCGCGACCGCCGCGGTGTGGATCAGCAGCCCGGCCAGCGCGCCGACCACGGTGCCGTTGATCCGGATGAACTGGAGGTCCCGGCCGACGTTGGCCTCGATCTTGCGCGAGGCGTCGTCGGCGTCCCAGCCCGCCACCGTCTCCGAGATCAGCGAGGTGATCTCGGCCCGGTAGGTGTCGACCAGGTACTGGGCGGCGTCCTGGAGCCAGCCGTCCACCTTGGCCTGCAGCTTGGCGTCGGTGGCCAGGCGCTCGCCGAAGCCGCGCACGCCGTCGCGGATGCGCCGGCGCAGTTCGCTGTCCTCGTCCTCGGCCGCGCCCATCACCAGGGTGCGCACGGCCGCCCAGGTGGAATTGATCAGGTCCTGCACCTCGGGCCGGGCCAGCAGCTCGCCCTTGGCCCGCTCGACCCGGGCGATGGTCTCCGGATCGGTCTGCAGCTCGGTGGCGAAGTCGGCGAGGAAGTTGTCGATCGCGCCGCGGGCCGGGTGCTCGGGGTCGTCCCGGATCTCGGTGACGAAGCGCAGCAGCTCCCTGTAGACCCGCTCGCCGACCTGGTGGTCGAGGAACTTCGGGGTCCAGCCCGGGGTCTTCTGGGTGACCTTGCGGACCACGTCCTCGTGATTGGCGGTCAGCCAGCCGTGCGCCCGGACGGCGACCAGGTCCACCACGCCGTGGTGCCCGCCGTCCGCGACCACCTTGCCCAGCATCCGGCCCATCGGCTCGGCCACCGAGGTGGCGGCGGCCCGCCTGGTTACCGCCTCGGCGACCACCGCCCGCACGTCGTCGTCGCGCAGCACCGCGAGCAGCCCTCGCAGCGCCGCCGAGGCCTCCTTGGTGACCCGCTCGGCGCTGCCCGGAGCGGCCAGCCACTCCCCCAGCCGGCGGCCGATGCCGAGCGCGGCGAGCCGACCGCGCACCACGTGGCCGGCCAGGAAGTTGTCGCCGACGAACTCGCCGAGCGAGCGCCCGAAGGCGTCCTTCTTGGTCGGGATGATCGCGGTGTGCGGGATCGGCAGGCCGAACGGACGGCGGAACAGGGCCGTCACGGCGAACCAGTCGGCCAGCGCGCCGACCATGCCCGCCTCGGCGGCGGCCGCCACGTACCCGGCCCAGGCGCCGGCACCGGCCGCCTTGGCCCAGGTGGCGAGGGCGAAGACCAGGGTCGCGAAGGCCAGCAGGCCGGTCGCGATGGTCTTCATCCGGCGGACGCCGTGTCTCTTCTGCTCGTCGGCCGCGGTGAACCGGACCCCGGGGCCGGTCCCGCTGAAGGCTTCGTCACTCACCCCGCCAGTCTGCCCGTTGCCCGGCGCGGACGGGGGCGTGCCCCACGATCACCCGCCCCGAACCCCCGGCCCGCGCCCTCACCTGCGCCCTCAACCGCACACCACACCCCGAACCCGCGCCCGCCCCCTCGACCACGACCCGACCACGCCCGCGCCCGCGCCCCGGAACCGGCTCACGCCCCGCCCAGCACGATCCGCCGCACCCCCGCCCCCGCCCACCGCGCCGGGTCCGTGCACCGCCGCCCGTCCAGCAGCACCGCCACCCCCGGCAGGTCCGCCGGCCCCAGCTCCCGGTACTCCGGGTGGTCCGCCTGCAGCACCGCCGCCACCACCGGCTGCCCGCCGTACGCCGGCAGCCCGAGCGCCGTCAGCTCCTCCGCCCGGTACAGCGGATCGGCGACGTACGGCCTGGCCCCGGCCGCCTCCAGCGCCGCCACCAGCGGGAACACCCCGGAGTACGCCGTCTCCTTGACGCCGCCCCGGTACGAGGCGCCCAGCACCAGCACCCCCTGCCCGGCGATCCCGCCCGGCAGCACCCCGGCGAGGGCCCCGGCCAGCACCCCGACCGCGTACCCGGGCACCTCCAGGTTGGCCTCCCGGGCCGCCCGGACCACCGTCGCCGCCGGGTCGTTCCACAGGTACAGCCGCGGGTACACCGGGATGCAGTGCCCGCCGACCGCGATGCCCGGCCGGTGCAGGTGGCTGTAGGGCTGCGAGTTGCAGGCGTCGGCGACCTCCGCGAAGTCCACCCCGACCCGGTCCGCGTACCGGGCGAACTGGTTGGCCAGCGCGATGTTGACGTCCCGGTACGTGGTCTCGGCGAGCTTGGCGAACTCGGCCGCCTCCGCCGAGGCCAGCTCCCACACGCCGTTGGGCCGGGGCAGGTCGGGGCGCGGGTCGAAGTCCAGCACCGCCCGGTAGAACTCGGCGCCGCGCCGCAGCGACGGGGCGTCCAGGCCGCCGACCAGCTTGGGGTAGCGCCGCAGGTCGGCGAAGACCCGTCCGGTGCGCACCCGCTCCGGGCTGAACACCAGCGCGAAGTCCGCCCCGGGCGCCAGCCCGGAGCCGGCCGCCAGCCGGGGCGCCCAGCGCTCCCGGGTGGTGCCGACCGGCAGGGTGGTCTCGTAGCTGACCAGCGCACCCCGGCGCAGCCCGGCCGCGACGGCGTCGGTGGCCGCGTCGAGCAGCGCGAAGTCCGGGGTGCCGTCGGCGGCGGTGACCAGCGGGACGACCAGGACGACGGCCTGCGAGGCGGCCACCGCGGCCGTGGTGTCGGTGGTGGCGCGCAGCCGGCCCTCGGCGACCACCCGCTTGAGCGCCTCGTCCAGGCCCTCCTCCCGGGGGAACGGCGGCACGCCCCGGTTGACGCTCTCCACCACCCGGGGCGCGATGTCCGCCCCGACCACCCGGTGGCCCTTGCGCGCGAACTGCACGGCCAGCGGCAGGCCGAGCTTGCCGAGCCCGACCACGCAGACGTCCAGCGCGGTCATCCCCGGCCTCCGTTCACCGAGTTGGCGAGCCGGCGCCACACCGGGTGCCGCCGCAGCCCGCGCCGCAACTGCTCCGGGACGACCCCGCGCCACAGCTGCTGGGCCAGGTTGAGCGGCGGGACGGCGACGGCCGGCGGCTCCTCGGGCAGCAGGAACAGCTCGTCGGGCAGGCCGAGTCGGGCGTCCCGGAACGCCGGGTAGCCCGCGTACCGCCACCGACCGTCCGCCACCACCGGCGGCTCGCCGTGCGCGGCCTCGTAGCGGATCTGGTCGCGCAGCGCCTCCGGCCTCACGGCGGCGGCGAGTTCGAGCCGCAGCCGGGCGGTGACCGGCAGCCGGTGGTACACCTCGCGGGCGCCGAACCGCTCGATCATCCGGCCGACCTCGGCGCACACCCGCTGCTGCAGCCCGTCGTCCAGCAGCAGGAAGCCGTCCTGGAGCAGCCGGGGCACGTCCCAGGCGAAGCTGCGGACCCGGATGGCGTCCAACTCCTCTCCCGGCTCGGCCAGTTCGACGGCCACCTGCTGCAGAGCGGCGATCCCGCGCAGCCGGTCCAGCACCGAGGCCCGCTCGGTGACGTTGCCGCGGTCCTCGCGCAGCACCAGGAAGTAGCAGTCGTAGTCGGCGAGGACGGACACCCGGTCCGCCCGCAGGCAGGCCTCCAGGGTGAACGGCTGGTCCGAGAACACCTTCAGCTCCTCGTTGCGGCGCAGGCCGTGGCGCCGGACGAGGTCCAGCCGGAACAGCTTGGTGTCGGCCAGCGCCCAGGCCAGCGCCGAGTCGGCGAACCCGACCGACTCGGCGTCGGCGTGGAAGATGCCCTGGGGCACCAGCCGTCCGTTCACCCCGACCTGCTTGGGCACCACCACGTCCGAACCCCAGGCGTCGGCGGCCGCGACCAGCCGCTCCAGTGCCTCCGCGCCGAGCCAGTCGTCGGCGCCGAGGAACAGCACGTAGCGCCCGCGGGCGAGGTCCAGGCCGCGGTTGGTCGGGGCCGCCGGGCCGCCCGAGTTGCGCTGGTGGACCACCCGGAACAGCCCCGGGTGCCGGTCCGCGTACTCGTCCAGCAGCGCCTCGCCGCCGTCCGTGGAGCCGTCGTCGACGACCACCACCTCCAGCCGCCCCGGCGCCAGGGACTGCCCGACCAGGGAGTCCAGGCAGGCGGTGAGGTACGGCATGGTGTTGTAGACCGCGACCACCACGGTCACGTCGGGTACGGTCACGGGCGGCGGGCCTCCGGGGCTGGCGGTTCACCGGCGCGTGCGCTGACCGGCGGCGATGCACCGTCCAACTCGGTCGCCCGCCGGGGAGTCACGTGCCCTCCCCGGACGGGTGACCGGAACCGAACACCAGCTTGACGGGCCGGCCGGTCGCGACGCCCGACCGACCGCTCCCCCTGCACGCCCGTACGCCCGTACGCCGGTACGCCCGGACGCCCGGACGCCCGGACGCCGTCAGCCGATCGCGACCTCCGCGTACATCCGCGCGATCACGTCCTCGATGGCCGGCTCGCGCACCGAGAGGTCCACCAGCGGGTACCGCTCCGCGACCGCCGCCACGATCGGCGCCGCGCTCTGCTGCGCCGGGAAGGCCAGCCACTGCCGCGGCCCCTCGACCTTCACCACCCGCGCCCCGGCCACCTCGATGGCCGGACGGGCCTCGGCCAGGTCGACCACCAGCGTCCGCTCGCTGCGTCCGGCGGCGTGCAGCCCGTCCAGTCCACCGTCGTGGACGACCCGGCCGTGGTCGATGACCATCACCCGGTCGCAGAGTTGCTCGATGTCGGTGAGGTCGTGGGTGGTGAGCAGCACGGTGGTGCCGAGGTCCCGGTTGACCTCGCGCAGGAACTCCCGCACCCGGCCCTTGCTGACCACGTCCAGGCCGATGGTCGGCTCGTCCAGGTAGAGCACCTGGGGGTCGTGCAGCAGGGCGGCCGCGAGGTCCCCGCGCATCCGCTGGCCGAGTGAGAGCTGCCGGACGGGCGTGTCCAACAAGCCGTCCAGGTCGAGGAGTTCGACGCAGCGGCCGAGGTTCTCGCGGTACCGCCGGTCGGGGATCCGGTAGATCCGGCGGGCGAGTTCGAAGGAGTCGCGCAGCGGGAGGTCCCACCACAGGGTGGTGCGCTGGCCGAAGACCACGCCGATCCGGCGGGCCAGCGCGACCCGTTGGCGGGCGGGGTCGACCCCGGCGACGCGCAGCCGGCCGGAGCTGGGGACGAGGATGCCGGTGAGCATCTTGATGGTGGTCGACTTGCCGGCGCCGTTGGGCCCGAT
The DNA here is from genome assembly GCF_055571335.1 of Kitasatospora sp. NPDC030952. Taxonomy (NCBI): domain Bacteria; kingdom Bacillati; phylum Actinomycetota; class Actinomycetes; order Kitasatosporales; family Streptomycetaceae; genus Kitasatospora; species Kitasatospora sp. NPDC030952. The sequence goes on along the minus strand of NZ_JBVIFM010000014.1, from coordinate 122,264 downwards.
GTAGCCGACGCACTCGCCGGCCTCGACGGTGAAGCTGAGCCCGTCCACCGCGCGCACCTCGCGCTTGACCCGGCTGAACCGGCCGGTGCGGGCCCGCACGGTGAAGGTGCGGTGGACGTCCTGGAGTTCGATCAGTGCCATGGGGATTCCTCGGGAAGCAGGGGGAGTTCAGCTGCCGGTGCCGCGGTAGGCGCGCAGTCCGGCCCGCCAGGCGAGGCCGGCGGCGGCGACGCACAGCGCGGCGGCGACCGGCGAGGCGTACTGGAAGGCGGTGGGCAGTCCGAGCGGGTCGGGCCGGCCGAGGATGCGCAGGGAGGGCAGCCAGTTGACGAAGGCCAGCGGCACCCCGAAGACCACCCCGGCCACCAGCTCCTTGGCGAAGACGGTCGGCGGGTAGTGCAGCAGGGTCGCCCCGCCGTAGGTGAAGGAGTTCTGGATCTCCTTGGACTCGCCCCACCAGAACTGGACGGTGGCGCCGCCGACGTAGATCGCGCCGAAGATGACGCTGCCGCACAGCAGCAGCACGGGCACCAGCAGCACCCGGCCCCAGGTCCAGTGCACGTCCAGGGCGGTCAGCGACCAGGCGAGCACCAGCACGGCCTGGAGCGGACGGCCGAGCCGGCGCAGGCTGAAGCGTTCGGCGCACAGCTGGGAGAGCGCGGGCGCGGGGCGGACCAGCATGGTGTCCAGCGTGCCGTTCATGATCCGCACGCCCAGGCCGTCGGCCGAGCCGACCAACAGGTTGGCCATGCCGAGCGAGAAGGTCGCGGTGGCGTACAGGAAGGCGATCTCCGGCAGGCGCCAGCCGCCGAGCTGGTCGGTGTGCCGGAACATGATCACCAGCACCACGAAGTCGAGGGAGTGGGTGACCAGGCTGGCCAGCAGGTTCAGCAGGAAGGAGGCCCGGTAGGCCATCATCGAGCGCATCCACATCCGGGCGCACAGCCACCAGGAGCGGACCGCCCAGGAGGTCCGGACCAGGAACGGCTCGGCGGCGACGGGCTCGGCGAACGGCTCGGCGGACGGCCCCGCGGACGGGAGAGCGGCGGACGACTCAGCCACCCTGCACCACCACCCGCCGGGTCGCCAGCCACTGCGCGCCCCGCCCGGCGGCGAGCAGCACGGCCGCCCAGCCGAATTGGAAGCCCAGCGCCGACAGCAGCCCGGTGCCGTCCGCCCGCTCCAGGAAGACGTCGGTGGGCACCTTGATCAGCGCCGCCCAGGGCAGCACCCGGGCGAGGTCGCCGAGCCAGCCGGGGAAGAGCACGATCGGCAGCAGCATGCCGGAGAAGAACATCGAGACCACCAGCGTCACCGCGCGCACCCCCTCCGAGTCGTGCAGCCAGAAGCCCGTGATCGAGACCAGGAACCGCACCCCGAAGCTGACCAGCAGTGCGAGCAACACCGAGAGCAGGAAGAACACCCAGGTCAGCGGGTGCTCGGGCATCCGGGTGCGGAACACCAGCGCGCCGGCCAGCAGCGGTACGGTGCCGCGGACCAGCGCCTGGAAGCCCGCCCGGCCGAGGTCGGTGGCCAGCCACCAGCCCTGGAAGTCGACCGGACGGTAGAGGTCGACGGCGATGTCCCCGCTGCGGAAGCGGTCCTGTGAGTTCGTCCTGGAAGCCGCCGCCCCAGACCGCGACGGTGACCAGCAGCGCCTGGCTGACCCAGATGTAGGTGACGGCCTGACTCTGGTCGTAGCCGCCGAGGTTGGGGCGGGCCTGCCAGAGGGCGAGGAAGGAGGAGGCCAGGATGATGCCGAAGACGGTGTTGGTGAAGGTGCCGGCCAGGGTGGCGGCCCGGTAGGTGGAGTAGCGGCGGAAGGCGCCGGCGGCGACGGCGGCGTACAGCCCGAGGGCCGTCCCGGAAGCAGCGCTCCCGGAACCGTCGGAACCGTCGGAAGCGGCGGTCCCGAAAACCTCGGAAGCGTCGCTCCCGGAGGCGGAGGAGGGGCTCGCCCCGGTATCAGGAGGCCTCGCCCCGGCCGGTGCAGCGTTCTGCATATTGTCTCCTTGTCGACAAATACGGGCAGGCGGATACCCGCAGGCGCACGCCCACGCCCCAGCGGCTCCGACCGGCCGCACCCGGGGGTGCCGGGCCGGACGGGCGGAGCTGTCGGAAAGTCGGTGCGCTGAAGGCAGTGCACTGAAAGCGGTGCGCTGAACGTCAGTGCGCTGAAAGTCGGTGCGCTATGCGATTTGCACCTTTCACCGTACCGCCGGCCCCCACCGCCCGCACCCGGTTTTCCGACGCACCCCGAGGCGCGCGACGCGGCCCGCACGACCGCGCACGGCACGGCCCGCACAACCACGCACCTCAGACCCCCTGCCGCCGCTGAACCCGCGTCAAATAGCAGATAATCCCGTCATGACGTTGAGCACCCGCCGCCAGGCCAAACGGGCCGCCCGCCGCGAAGCCCGCCGCGCCCTCCCCCTCTGGCGCCGGCTCCTGCCCACCTGGCGGATCACCCTCGGCACCCTCACCGCACTGCTGCTGCTCGCCGTCGGCGCCTTCGCCGTGCTCTACGTCATCGTCCCGGTGCCCGACCCCAACGCCCGCGCCGTCGCCCAGAACAACATCTACCTCTACGCCGACGGCACCACCGAGATCGCCCGCACCGGAGCCGTCAACCGCACCGACGTCACCATCGACCAGATCCCGCTGCAGACCCAGCAGGCCGTCGTCTCCGCCGAGGACCGCACCTTCTACCAGAACCGCGGCATCGACCTGAAGGGCATGCTCCGGGCCGGCTGGAACACCCTGCTCGGCAAGGGCATGCAGGGCGGCTCCACCATCACCCAGCAGTACGTCAAGAACTACTACCTGACCCAGGACCAGACCTTCGAACGCAAGGGCCGGGAACTCTTCATCGCCCTCAAGGTCGACCAGCAGCGCGACAAGAAGGACATCCTCGCCGGATACCTCAACAGCAGCTACTTCGGCCGCGGCGCCTACGGCATCCAGAGCGCCGCCCACGCCTACTACGGCGTCGACGTCTCCCAACTCACCCTCGGCCAGGGCGCCTACCTCGCCTCCCTGCTCCAGGCCCCCAGCCTCTACGACGTCAAGACCGCCACCCCCGCCAACCGCGAGAAGGCCGTCGCCCGCTGGAACTACGCCCTCGACGGCATGGTCCAGCTCGGCTTCCTCACCACCGCCGACCGCACCGCCACCACCTTCCCCGACCCCATCGACCCCCAGCCCGCCACCGGCCTCGCCGGCCAGGCCGGCTACCTCGTCGGCGTCGCCGACGACTACCTCATCTCCTCCGGCACCATCGACGCCGCCACCCTCAAGGCCGGCGGCTGGCGGATCACCACCACCTTCGACAAGCCCAAGCAGGACGCCTTCGTCAAGGCCGTCCAGGACGAACTCACCGGCGAACTCGACCCCAAGGCCCGCCCCACCACCGACACCGACGTCCGGGTCGCCGGCGCCTCCGTCGAACCCGCCACCGGCCGGGTCGTCGCCGTCTACGGCGGCCCCGACTACGCCAAGCAGCCCTACAACGACGCCCTGCGCCAGGACAACCAGATCGGCTCCACCTTCAAACCGGTCGACCTCGCCGCCGGCCTGATCGCCCAGCACACCGTCGACGGCCGGCCGATCACCACCGAGACCCGCTACGACGGCACCAGCGAACGCCCCGTCACCGGCGGCCCCACCCCGTACGCGCCGCCCAACGAGGACGACGTCGACTACGGCAACATCACCCTGCGCCACGCCATGGTGAAGTCCGTCAACTCCGTCTACGCCCAGGAGGGCGTCGACGCCGGACTCGCCCGCGTCCGGGACACCGCCATCAAGCTCGGCATCCCCGACAGCGTCCGCGGCATGGACCCGGCCAACACCTCGATGACCCTCGGCACCGCCACCCCCAGCGCCCTCGACCTGGCCGGCGCCTACGCCACCCTCGCCAACCACGGCCAGGCCCACACCCCGTGGTCCGTCCAGAAGCTCGAACGGGTCGCCCCCGGCGGTGCCGTCGACGTCCCCAAGATGCCCGACCACAAGGCCACCGACGCCATCGGCCGCACCGTCGCCGACTCCGTCACCGACGTCCTGCGCGACGTCGTCAGCCCGCGCGGCACCGGCGCCGCCGCCCTCGACCTCGGCCGCCCCGCCGCCGGCAAGACCGGCACCACCGACGCCAACCTCTCCGCCTGGTTCGCCGGCTACACCCCCGAACTCACCACCACCGTCGGCCTGTTCCGGGAGAACCCGAAGAGCCACGCCAAGGAGCCGCTGTCCGGCACGGCCGGCCTCACCCGGATCAACGGCGGCGCCTTCCCCACCAAGATCTGGACCGCCTACATGACCGCCGCCCTGAACGGCACCCCCACCCAGCAGTTCGACCTGCAGGCCGGCCACGGCAACCCGGGCACCGACAACTGGCCCACCACCACCGGCTCCACCAGCCCGAGCGCGAGCACCACCCCCAGTACCGCCACCACCGGCGCCCCCGCGACCACCGCCCCCAGCCACGCGCCCAGCGCGCCCCCCGCCACCGAGCAGCCCGGCCCCGGCGCCCCCAGCCCGCAGGACCCCCAGCCCACCCCCAGCCAGGACCAGCCCACCGCGAGCACCCGGCCCACCCAGACCCGGCCCGCCCGGCCCAGCAACCCGCCCACCGCCACCACCGGGCCCAGCAACCCGGCGACGGCGCCCGCCCAGTGACCCAGCCCTGACCCCTCGCCGAAACCCACGCCCACCCGGACCCACCCGGACCTACCCGGACGCCAACTCCCGCTCCAGCGGCGTCCGGAACCGCGGCGTCACCCGCACCGCCCCCAGCCAACCCGCCAGCCGCACCGCCTCCGCCGCCACCGCCCGCTCCGCCTCCGCCCCGACCTCCCGGAACAACCGCCACACCACCGCGCCGTCCGCCCGCTGCGCCCAGCCGCCGACCACCTCACCGCACCACCACACCGTCGGCCCGGCATTGCCCGCCCGGTCGAACAGCGCCGGCACGTCCTCCGGCCGCAGGTACCAGTCCCGCCCGCGCCAGCCCATCACCGCCGGGTCCAGCGCCGGCAGCAGCGCCGCCCACGGCTCCGGCTCCGCCACCGGCCCCTCGTCCCCCGGCAGCACCAGCGCGGCCGCACCGTCCGCCAGCGCCACGTCCCGCACGCCCAGGTCCGCCAGCGCCCGGCGGACCTCCCCCAGCGTCCAGCCCGTCCACCACTTCACGTCCTCGACCGTGGCCGGACCGTACGCCGCCAGCCAGCGCCGCACCACCTCCGCCTTCGCCTCCCGCACCGGCACGTCCGGCCACTGCGGCACCAGCGCCCACGGATAGCTGCTGCTCAGCCACGACCCGCGCGGCCGGCACCGGCGCACGTGCCCGTCCGAGGCCAGCAGCCGCAGCAGCCGGCTGCCCACGCTCTGCCTCGCCTCGTACGCCTTGCCCGCCGACATCAGCATCGTCTCGCGCAACTGCGGTACGTCGTCGCCGAGTTCCTTGGTCGTCGCCTCGCCGCGCACGGCCAGCGCGGCCAGCACCTCGCGCTCCGCCCCCGCCAGCCGGGCCTCGTCCCAGCCCTCGGCGTGGTCGCGCAGGTGCTTCAGCAGCGTCGCCCGCTCCTTCGCCGCGATCGCCCGCGCGGCCGCCGAACTCACGTACGGGGCGAGGCCCTCCGTCACCGCGAAGATCGTCCGCCGCATCGACAGCAGCTTCACCAGCGAGACGTCCTCGTACAGCGCCCGGTCCACCTCCGCCGCCGAGGGCTCCGCCAGCCGCGCACAGGCCGACAGGTAGACCGTCGCCGCGTCCGTCGCGTGCAGCCCGACCACCGCGTCGGCCACGTCCTCCACGCGCGCCGCCCGCACCGAGGGCGCCAGCAACTGCCGACGCCCCAACCGGGCCCGCCGCTCACCATCACCGATCACCGGGACACTCATGCCCGGACCCTAGCCGCCCCCACCGACAGAACCGGCCGACTGCTCCGCCGTCAGCCCGGCGAACTCGGCGAGCAGCGGAGCCGACCGCCCGCCGCCCGTGCCTTCTTCACCCTGCGCTACTTCGCCGCCCTCGACGCCGTCCGGGCCGGCCTGGTCCGCACCCCGCTCTGGTCCGCCCTCCCCGAGGCCGAGCGCGAACAGCTGTTCGCCGGGGTCGCCGCCGGCCTCCCCCTCGGCCGGATCGGCGAGCCCGAGGAGATCGCCGAGTCCTACGTCCACCTGATGGGGCAGCACTTCGCCACCGGCACGGTGATCACCGTCGACGGCGGCACCCTGCTGGCCTGACCCCGGCCGACGGCCAGGCCCCGCCGGGGGACCGCAGCCGCGCCGAGCTCACAGGTAGAGGCCGGTCGACCCCTCGGTGTCCCCGAAGCGGCTCGCCGCCACCGCGTGCAGGTCGCGCTCGCGCAGCAGCACATAGGTGGCCCCGCGCACCTCCACCTCCAGCTTGTCCTCCGGGTCGTAGAGGACGCGGTCACCGGGCTCGACCGAGCGCACGCTCTGGCCCACCGCCACCGCCTCCGCCCAGGTGCAGCGCTTGGACAGCTCCGCGGTCGCCGGGATCACGATGCCGCCGGTCGAGCGGCGCTCGCCCTCGGCGCCCTCGATGCGCACCAGCACCCGGTCGTGCAGCATCCGGATCGGCAGCTTCTCGCCCAACCGGTCGTGGCGCACCGGGTCGTGCCCGTGGTCGGCATGGGTCGGGTTGTCGTTCGTACTCACGGTCCCGAAGGTACCGCCCCCGGGCGCGGCGTGTGACGCTGGCCCGGAATGCGGAAGGGCCGGGCCGCCCGACGGCGTCCCGGCCCTCCGGCACCACGGTCAGTCCTTGCGGCGCTTGCGGGAGGAGGCGAGCAGCACCACCAGGCCGAGGCCGACCACCGCGGCCGGGACGATCCGCTCCTTGCGCGGCTGCCCCTTCTCGTCCACGAACTGCGCCTTGACCTGCTCCAGCAGGCCGTTCGCGGCCACGTACGCCCGGGCCGTCTTCTCCTCGACGGTGGCCATCGCCTTGGCCTTGACCTGCGCGGAGATGGTGCTCGGGTGGATCCGTACGGCCAGCTCGTCCAGGTTCGCCGCCAGCCGGTCGCGGGTGCGCTCGATGTCCGCCTCGATCTGCGCAGCCGTCCGCGCCGGCTTGTCCTGCGTGCTCGCCTCGCCCACTCGGGCCACCCCATTCACTTGCCGATGTAGTCCTGTCGTCCTGTGCGACCAACCCAGTTTGTCAGCTGCCGAGCAGGGACGCGCGGCCCCACCCACCAACGGAGGTAAGTTTGCCGTGGTACGACCGCCCGTCCCAGCCCCAGGAGAGTACGACCGTGACTGAGCGCCTCCAGCCCGGCGACACCGCGCCCGCCTTCAGCCTGTCCGACGCCGACGGCAACCAGGTCTCCCTCGCCGACCACCTGGGCCGCAAGGTCATCGTCTACTTCTACCCGGCCGCCCTCACCCCCGGCTGCACCAAGCAGGCCTGCGACTTCACCGACAACCTGGAGGTCTTCGCGGGCGCCGGCTACGACGTCATCGGCATCTCGCCGGACCAGCCGGAGAAGCTCGGCAAGTTCCGCGAGAAGGAGGACCTCAAGGTCACCCTGCTCTCCGACCCGGACCACGCGGTCCTGGAGGCGTACGCCGCCTACGGCGAGAAGCAGAACTACGGCCGCACCTACCTCGGCGTGATCCGCTCCACGATCGTCGTGGACGAGCAGGGCAAGGTCGAGCGCGCGCTGTACAACGTCAAGGCCACCGGGCACGTCGCCAAGCTGCTGCGCGACCTCAAGGTCGAGGCCTAAGAGGCACGGAGCGGTGGCGACACACCCCCCGACCGGGTGTGCCGCCACCGCCGTTCCTCACCTCGGGTGACCGCCGCCGTCGGCGTCAGCAGGCCCCGAGGTCGCTCCAGACACCCCAGGCGCCACCGGCCGTGGGGTCGTCGCCCTTGGTCCACCACTTGTTCTGGTAGTAGTGGCCCTTCCAGGACACCTTCGTCGGCGACGCGTAGGTGGTGCCCGCGTCCCAGCCCGGGGCGGCCGTGCAGGCGCCGGAGGTCGGGGTCGCGGTCGGGGTCGGGGTGGGCGTGCCGGTCGGAGTCGCGGTGGCCGTCGGGGTCGGCGTCGGCGTGGCCGTCTGGGTCGGTGTGGGCGTGGGTGTGGGTGTGGGTGTGGGTGTGGGTGTGCCACCGTCCACCGCGCCCCGAGTCAGGTCGCCCTTGATCCCGTACAGCGTCCCGCCCACGTTGACCGTCCAGTTCGACGGCGTGGACACCGGCAGGTAGTAGACGAAGTCCATGTCGACCGAGGCACCCGGCGCCAGCGACTGCCAGCCCGGCAGCTTGACCGACACCCGGTTGTACGTGCCCTTCAGCCCGCCGACGTTGCCCGGCCCAGGGTTGTCCTGGCGGATCACCTGCAGCCCGAAACCGGACTGGTCCTTGGCGTTGCCCGGCGCCGAGTTGGAGTAGTCGAACTGGAACTCGGTGCCGCCCGGCAGGGTCAGCGTCGAGTTGTTGACGATGTGCAGCTTCGGGTTGATCGGGTAGTTGGAGTCGCCCAGCGCGAAGTTGGTGAACGACACGTCGACCGGCAGGGTCTGCTGCGGCAGCGGCACCGTCGAGCGGACCGCCCCGTACGCGCTCGCCGCCTTGAACTTGTCGTACATCAGCGAGGTGAGCGTCGAACCGGGGACGTACTCGCCCTTGCCGCCGTTGGCGGTGGCGTCCCACCGGTAGTCGCCCGCCAACTCCCAGATCATCGCGCCGCCGGCGCCCTGGTCGACGATGTAGTCCGCCTTGGCGCCCACCGACTGCTCGTCCTCGGTGGACAGGAACACCTTCTTGGAGTCGTTCCACAGCCACGGCGCGACCAGGCTGGAGCTGTAGTTGCGGGTGTAGCTGCCCTGCAGCGCGGTGTCGGTCACGCCGTACTTGGCCAGGTAGTCGGGCAGGATGCCCTTCTCCAGGTTCTTGGCGTGCCACATCGGGTTCGACCCGGCCGGGGACTCCTTGCCCGCGTCGTCCTTGTCGTTCCAGATGTTGTCGATGCCGACCGCGCCGTCACCGCAGGCCGTCAGCCCCGAACCGGCCGGGCAGCTGGTCGCCGAGGCGGTGCCCCAGAGGCCGTTGGTGCCGCCCTGCACGTTCTTGAAACCGCGGGTGTAGTACGGCAGGCCGACGTTGATCCGGCCGGCCGGCATCGCGCCGCGGAAGTAGTGGTACGACCAGTCGGCGTTCAGGTAGCCGATGCCGCCGTACTGCGCGGTGCCGTACACGTTGGCCGCCGCCAACTCGCCGTCCTTGCCGTCGTCGTAGAGCGAGGCGTTCGGACCGACGTACTTGTTCCAGGCGCCGTGCAGGTCGTACGACATGATGTTGACGTAGTCCAGGTACTGCGCCACCTGGAAGGTCTCCATGCCGCGCAGCAGGTACCCGGAGGACGGCGCCGCCACCGACAGCAGGTAGTGCCGGCCGTCGGCCGCGCCCGCCTTGTCCAGGTTCTCCCGCAGGGTCTTCATCAGCGCCGCGTAACCCTTGGCCAGCGAACCGCGCTTGGCGTTGGCGAGCTGCCAGTCCAGCGGGTTGCCGGCGTCCTTCATCGAGGTGGGGTACTCGTAGTCGATGTCGACGCCGTTGAAGCCGTACTTGCGGATGAAGTCGACGGACGAGGCGGCGAAGGTGTCGATGCCGGCCTGGTTGACGCTGCCGTCCGGGTTGACCGTCATCGAGTAGAAGCCGCCGGAGTTCACCCGCTTGCCGTCGTCCCCGAAGTAGCCGCCGGTCTCGGTCCAACCACCCACCGAGATCAGGGTCTTGACGTTCGGGTACTGCTTCTTGAACTTCGTCAGCAGGTTGAAGTGGCCCTTGTACGGCAGCGTCGGGTCCAGCTGGGCGGCCGGCACCCCCGGGAAGTCGATCCCGGTGGCCTCGTTGGTCGGGCCGTCCGCACCGACGGACAGCTTGTTGTCGCCGCCGACGTGCCCGAAGGCGTAGTTGAGGTGGGTGACCTTGTCCCAGGGGATGTCGCTCACCAGGTAGGGCTGGTCGCCGTTCTTGCCGGTGCGCCAGCCGGTGAAGTACCCGATGATGCGGCGCTGGTGGTCCGCGCCCATCTTCTCGCGCCCGCCGGTGTCGTAGACCGAGCAGTACGGCACGTCCACCCCGGGCGTCCGGTACAGCCCGTCCGGACGACAGGCCGAGTTGTCGACGGCCGACGACGCCTCCGAGGGCGCCGCACCCAGCGTCGCCATCACCAGCCCGGCCAACGCGGCCGCCGCCAACGAGGCGGCACCCGCCCGGGCGGCGGAGCTCTTACGGATCAACACTCGGTCCTCCAGGAGAGAGTGTCGGCGCGTGCCCGTGGGGGAGCACGCACGTGGGGGATTCCAATTGGCGCCGAAGCTATGTGGTCTGAACCACATAGGTCAATAGGTCTGTACCAATTGGTCATCACTCGGCAAACCCGCGACCACCCGTGACCAAACCGCCGCCCGCTCGTTCTCACCGCGGGAGGAAGGGGCACGACAACTGCCCTAAGGAGACCGCCATGCCGGTCAAGTACACCCGCGAACTGCTGGCGAGCGCCGCTGCCACAGCCGACTCGCTCGACGAAACGCTGACCGCACTCGGCCGGGAGCCGAACCGTGACCGGCGCAAGTACCTGCGCCGCAAGCTCACCGAATACGGGATCGACACCTCGCACTTCCGCTCAGCCGGAACCGTCTACACCCGCGAACTCCTTCAGGAGGCCGTGGCGGCGTCCCACAGCGTGGCCGGGGTCGTGCGATACCTCCACCAGCGTCAGGCCGGCGGAACGCAGGCCCACATCGGGCGCCGCATCAAGGCGCTCGGCATCGACACGTCGCACTTCACCGGACAGGCCCACGCCCGAGGCAAATGGCTTCCCACTCGCATCCCGGCCGCACAGCTCCTCATCCAGCGCCCTACGGAAGCCAAGCGCCTCCCGGGCTCGCGGATCCGCAGCGCGCTGGCCGAACTCGGCCGACCCGAGCTGTGCGAGGAGTGCGGCACGGGCCCCGAGTGGCGCGGACGGCCGATGACCCTGGAGGTCGACCACATCAACGGCGACTGGTCGGACAACCAGCCGGACAACCTCAGGTTGCTCTGTCCGAACTGCCACGCCATCACCCCGACCTACTGCAGGCAGAAGAAGAGCGGCCCCACCGCTCGGCAACAAGCGAAACGAAGGTGCCAGCCGTTCGGCGCGCCCAGTAACATGATGGCCAGCAGGACAGGCGGCCGTGGCGCAGAGGCGACGCAGACGGTTTAGGTCCGTTGGCCCGTGAGGGCTTGAGGGTTCGAATCCCTTCGGCCGCACTGGTTCTACCTTCAAATCGAAGGCCGCGACCGGACATATTTCGGTCGCGGCCTTCGCCCTTCTCAGCCGATGAGCTCCTTGACCACCGGCACCAGCCCCCGGAACGCCTGGCCCCGGTGGCTGATGGCGTTCTTCTCCTCCGCCGTCAGCTCCGCGCACGTCCGGGTCTCGCCGAGCGGCTGGAGGATCGGGTCGTAGCCGAAGCCGCCGTCGCCCGCCGGGGCGGTCCGCAGGGTGCCGAGGAGGCGGCCCTCGACGACGCGCTCGGTGCCGTCCGGCAGGGCGAGGGCGGCGGCGCAGAAGAAGTGGGCGCCGCGGTGCGGTTCGGCGATGTCGGAGAGCTGGGCGAGCAGCAGGTTGAGGTTGGCGAGGTCGTCGCCGTGCTTGCCGGCCCAGCGGGCGGAGAAGATGCCGGGGGCGCCGTTGAGGACGTCCACGCAGAGGCCGGAGTCGTCGGCGACGGCGGGCAGGCCGGTGGCGCGGGCCAGGGCGTGGGCCTTGAGGAGGGCGTTCTCGGCGAAGGTGACGCCGGTCTCGGGGACGTCCGGGATCTCAGGGTAGGCGTCGGCGCCGACGAGTTCGACGTCGAGGCCGGCGTCGGTGAGGATGGCGCGCAGTTCGGCGACCTTGTGCCGGTTGCGGGTGGCGAGGATCAGACGGGTGGACATATCACCCACCCTATCCAGAGGCCGGAGGCCACAACCGGCTAGCCGGTGCAGACCGAGGTGAGGTTGCCGGCCGCGTCGCCGAGCGGCTTGAGGTCGGGGGCCTGCTTGCGGTCGACGGCCTGCTGGACCTTGTCTCCCTGCTTCTGGAGGTCGGTCACGGCCTTGGCGACGTCGGTGTTCTTGGCGTTCTTGCCGACCTGGTCGAGGTCGCCCTTGAGCTTCTGCAGTGCCTTGCCGGCGGCCACCGAGTCGTTGCTGGAGTCGTCGTAGGCCTTGGTGAGGTCGGCGAGGTCGCCGGTGATCTTCACGGCGGTGTTGCCGCAGTCGACGGCCTTCTGGGCGGCGGAGCAACTCACCATGCTGAGCGGGAGGATCGCGATCAGTGCGGCCGCGGCGAGGGCGGCGGGGCGGGCGATGCTCGAGGCCATCCGGTCCTCCTGGGGGCGCGGGTTCCGCTTGGGGGGACGCGCGCCGCCGGGGGCGCGGTTCCCGCAGCGGGGTGCTGCGGGAACCGTACGGGCTGGGGGCCGGGCGTGTACAGCGGGCCGCCCGGATGTCCGGGGAGGGGTCAGCCCTCCAGCACCTTGCGCTGGATCTCGTCGAGTTCGGCGCAGCCGAGGGTGCCGAGGTCGAGCAGCCGGTTGAGCAGGTCGCGGTCGAAGGGGGCGCCCTCGGCGGTGCCCTGGACCTCGACGAAGCGGCCGTCGGAGGTGCAGACGATGTTCATGTCGGTCTCGGCGCGGACGTCCTCCTCGTACTGGAGGTCGAGCATCGGGACGCCGTCGATGATGCCGACGCTGACGGCGCTGACGCCGCCGGTGATCGGCTGGCCCTTGGCGCGCAGCAGTTTGCGGTCGCGGGCCCAGGAGACGGCGTCGACGAGGGCGACGTAGGCGCCGGTGATGGCGGCGGTGCGGGTGCCGCCGTCGGCCTGGAGGACGTCGCAGTCGAGGACGATGGTGTTCTCGGCGAGGGCGCGGTGGTCGATGACGGCGCGCAGCGAGCGGCCGATGAGCCGGCTGATCTCGTGGGTGCGTCCGCCGATGCGGCCCTTGACGGACTCTCGGTCGCCGCGGGTGTTGGTGGCGCGCGGGAGCATGGAGTATTCGGCGGTGACCCAGCCTTCGCCGCTGCCCTTGCGCCAGCGGGGGACGCCTTCGGTGACGCTGGCGGTGCACAGCACCTTGGTGTCGCCGTAGGAGACGAGGACGGAGCCTTCGGCGTGCTTGCTCCAGCCCCGTTCGATGGTGATGGGGCGGAGCTGGTCGGGGGTGCGGCCGTCGATACGTGACATAGCCACTGAGCGTAGCCGCTCGGGTGGGTGGCTTCCGGATGTGCCTCGGCCCGCCGTCCCCCTGAGCGGGTCGGCGGGCCGTGGGTGTTCGAGCCCGGGTGGCTCAGCTCACATCATGTCCTCGATGTCGGCGGCGATCGGGTCGGCGTCGGTGCCGATGACGACCTGGATCGCGGTGCCCATCTTGACGACGCCGTGGGCGCCGGCGGCCTTGAGGGCGGCCTCGTCGACCAGGGCGGCGTCCTTGACCTCGGTGCGCAGGCGGGTGATGCAGCCCTCGACCTCTTCGATGTTGTCGATGCCGCCCAGACCGGCGACGATCTTCTCAGCCTTGCTGGCCATCTGGTTCTCTCCCTCTGTCTCGGCCCTTCGGCGGCTCTGCCGGGTGCCGTCGTGCGCTGTGCTGGGTGGGTCCTCGACCGTCGGGTGGTGAGGTCCGTGCCGGTGGCTGACGCGGGTTCAGCTGTGGTTGCGCTGCCGGGCAGCGCGACCAGCATGACCCGAGCCGGTCCGGTCTGCCACGTTAGTCCACTTTTGGCCCATTCCGACGCGCAGGCTCCCGACCGCCACCCGAGGATGACGATCAGCGGGGGCTCGCGTCCCGGCGTCCGGCCTGCGTCCCGAAAAGTGGTCTACACCAATATATGTGTACTCCGATGAACGCAGGAAGGACCCCGGGTGTTCCTGTACCCCGCCCGAGGGTCCCGCAGGGGCTCGCCGGTCGGCAACTGCTCTCGGAGGGCGAAGGATGAGTTCGGCAGGCGCCACGGCCCCGCAGACCACGTGGTGGCACACCTTCTACGGCGGCCTCCAGAAGATGGGCCGCTCGCTGCAGCTGCCGGTCGCGGTGCTCCCCGCGGCGGGCATCCTCAATCGGCTCGGCCAGCCGGACGTCTTCGGCAAGGACGGCCTGGGCTGGAACAACGTCGCCAAGGTCTTCGCGGCGGCCGGCGGCGCACTGCTCGACTCCTCGCTCGGCCTGCCGCTGCTGTTCTGCATCGGTGTGGCGATCGGCATGGCGAAGAAGGCGGACGGCTCGACGGCGCTGGCGGCGGTGGTCGGCTTCCTCGTCTACTACAAGGTGCTGCACGCCTTCCCGGAGCACTGCAAGGCGGGCACCGTGCAGGTCCCGGACGCCTGGACCGCCCAGTGCGTGGACTACTCCTCGGCGAAGGTCGCGGCGGCGACGTACCAGAACCCGGGGGTGCTGGGCGGCATCCTGATCGGCCTGATGTCGGCCTGGCTCTGGGTGCGGTTCCACCGCGTCAGGCTGGTCGACTGGCTGGGCTTCTTCAACGGCCGCCGCCTGGTGCCGATGATCACCGCCGTGGTCGGCCTGGCCACGGCCTGCGTCGCGCTGTGGGTGTGGCCGCCGATCGGCCGCGGCCTGAACGACTTCTCGCAGAACCTGGCCGATCTGGGCGCGGGCGGCGCGGGCATCTTCGGCCTGTTCAACCGCGCACTGCTGCTGATCGGTATGCACCAGTTGCTGAACACCTTCGTCTGGTTCCAGTTCGGCGAGTTCACGAAGCCGGACGGCAGCATCGTGCACGGCGACATCCCGCGTTTCCTCGCGGGCGACCCGACGGCCGGCCAGTTCCAGTCCGGATTCTTCCCGATCATGATGTTCGCGCTGCCCGCCGCGGCGCTCGCGATCGCCCACTCGGCCAAGCCGCACCGCCGCAAGGAGATCTACGGCCTGATGCTCTCGGTCGGCCTGACCTCCTTCGTCACCGGTGTCACCGAGCCGATCGAGTACTCCTTCGCCTACATCGCCCCGGCCCTGTACGGCGTGCACGCGCTGCTGACCGGCGCCTCGATGGCCGTCACCTGGGGGCTGGGGGTGCACGACGGCTTCAGCTTCTCGGCCGGCCTGATCGACTACGTGATCAACTGGGGGCTCGCCACCAAGCCGTGGCTGATCATCGTCATCGGGCTCTGCTTCGCCGTGGTGTACTACGCGCTCTTCCGGTTCATCATCGTCAAATTCGACCTGAAAACGCCGGGCCGGGAGGACGAGGCCGAAGTGGAGGACGTCAGCAAAGCCTGATTCACCCACCGCCCGGAAAACCACCCTTGAGACCGCCCGGAACACCGCCCACAAAAGGCCCTCGGACCCACCGGTCCGCGGGCCTTCGGCATTTCCGGAAAGGACGCAATTCCCTACCCGGGAGTCACCGAAAAGGTCATTCGGTCGTGATCCGGCCGGACGACCGGCGCTCGGAACGGGCCCCGACCGCGGGTGGGGACCGTCCCGCCGGGCACGTCCGCGACCCTCCGGTCACTCTCAGCAGCCGCCGCAGACGCCCGGGAGCGGCCGGATCGTCCGGGCCCGACCCGGTCGGCACCCCCGGCACCGACCTCGACCCGGGCGCCCCAAGGGCTCCGCGCTTTTTGTTGCGCAAATAGCCAAAATCCCAATCGCGACTGAAATCATGATCGTCGTTCCGCATCCAGGTTTCGATTTCATAGCGCTTCCCGGCGGCAGCGCTATCCGGGGTTCCCCGACTTCTCCACCCGTGCTACAAAACTGGTCTACACCACGTGTGGTGTAGACCAGTTCGCGGTTGGCCCCCTGTGCCTTCCCCCGACCGACCGCCATGCCGTTAGGAACCCACCCCCATGAGTCAGTCTGCGCAGGCACCGGCGCCCGCCAAGGCTCCGACGCCGATCAAGAAGTTCGGCAACAGCGTCCTTCCCGGACTCCAGAAGGTCGGCCGCAGCCTCCAGCTGCCCATCGCCGTGCTTCCGGCGGCCGGTCTGCTGGCGCGTCTGGGCCAGCCCGACGTCCATGAGAAGTGGCACTTCCCCGCGAAGCTCGTCGAGGTCTTCGGCGCCGCGGGTACCGCCATCACCGGCGCGCTGCCGCTGCTGTTCTGCGTCGGCATCGCGATCGGCTACGCCAAGAAGGCGGACGGTTCCACGGCGCTGGCAGCGCTGGTCGGCTACCTCGTGTTCAAGAACGTGCTGACCGCCTTCCCGGCGGACGGCACCGTCACCGCCGCCCTCCCCGCGGGCAAGCCGCAGGACCCGGGCGTCCTCGGCGGCATCGTGGTCGGTCTGCTCGCGGCCATCCTGTGGCAGCGGTTCCACCGCACCAAGCTGGTCGACTGGCTGGGCTTCTTCAACGGCCGCCGCCTGGTGCCGATCATCATGGCCTTCGTCGGCACCGGCCTGGGCGTCCTGTTCGGCCTCGGCTGGCAGCCGGTCGGCGACGCGATCTCGCACGTCAACAACAGCCTGGTGGGCGCGGGCGCGGTCGGCGCCGGCATCTTCGGCCTGATCAACCGCGCGCTGATCCCGATCGGCATGCACCAGTTCGTCAACACCTACGCCTGGTTCCAGACCGGTGACTTCACCAAGCCGGACGGCACCATCGTGCACGGTGACATCAACCGCTTCCTGGCGGGCGACCCGACGGCCGGTCAGTTCCAGGCCGGCTTCTTCCCGATCATGATGTTCGCGCTGCCGGCCGCCGCCCTCGCGATCGCCCACTGCGCCCGCCCCGAGCGCCGCAAGGCCGTCATGGGCATGATGATCTCGATCGCGTTGACCAGCTTCGTCACCGGCGTGACCGAGCCGATCGAGTTCACCTTCCTCTTCATCGCCCCGGTCCTGTACGCGATCCACGCGGTGCTGACCGCCGTCTCGATGGCCGTCACCTGGGGCCTCGGCGTCCACCACGGCTTCAGCTTCTCGGCCGGCCTGATCGACTACACGATCAACTTCAGCCTGGCCAAGAACCCGCTGCTGATCATCCCGATCGGCCTGGTCTTCGCGGCGATCTACTACTTCACGTTCCGCTTCGCGATCACCAAGTTCAACCTCAAGACCCCCGGTCGCGAGGACGACAGCGAGATCGAGGACGTGACCAAGGCCTGAGGCCCCGTCCGTCCCGTCGTCGAAGGCCCCGCCCGGCCGCTGCTCCCCCAGCGGCCGGGCGGGGCCTTCGGCGTGCCCGGCCCACGACGACGACGGTTGACGAACCGCCGGAACCCCTGGTCAACTGAAGTCGTGTACCCCTCGTGCCCGCTGGTGACCCGCAGCCACATCGACTTCGGTCGCGTGTGGTCCGCGGCGTGTCGCGGCTGAGCCGACCCCTCCCCCCGCCGCCGCCCGGCTGAGTCCCCGCCCGGCGCCGGCCGCCCTCTCCCCGCCCGTCGCGGGCCTCCGCCTGCCCACGGGCCGTCACCGCGCACCCGCGTGCGACCGCGCACCGCCGTACCCGTACGGCGCCGGCCGTCCGCGTCCGTCCGCACGAGGAAAGCCAGGCTCGCCATGCCCCGCCCGTTGCACCTCTCCGCCGCCATCGACACCGCCATAGACGCCGCCACCGGCCTCGCCGCCGACAGTTCCGACAGTTCCGACCGCCTCGACGCCGCCCACTACGCCGGCCTCGCCCGCCTCGCCGAGCGGGCCGGCCTGGACTTCGTCACCCTCGACGACTCCTTCGCCGCCGAGCCGCGCCGCCCCGACGCGCTCGCCACCCTCGCCCGGATCGCCCCACTGACCGAGCGGATCGGGCTGGTGCCCACCGTCACCACCACCCACACCGAGCCCTTCCACACCTCGATCTCGCTCAACACCCTGGACTGGGTGAGCGAGGGCCGGGCCGGCTGGCTGGTCGGCGTCTCCGGGACCGAGGCCGAGGCCCGGGCGTTCGGCCGCCGCCCGGTCGCCCCCGAGGACGAGCTGTGGGCCGAGGCCGCCGACGCCGCCGAGGTGGCCGCCCGGCTCTGGGACAGCTGGGAGGACGACGCGGAGATCCGCTCCACCGCCACCGGCCGGTTCATCGACCGCGACAAGCTGCACTACGTCGACTTCGCGGGCCGGCACTTCTCGGTCCGCGGCCCGTCCATCACCCCGCGCCCGCCGCAGGGCCGCCCGGTGGTCGTGGTGCCGGTGGCCGCCGCCGACCTCGCCCGGGACGCCTCCCCCGGCGGACGGGCCCGGGTCGCCACCGCGATCCGGTACGCCGACGTCGTCCTGCTGGACGCCCCCGACCGGGCCACCCGGCTGACCGCCGCCACCGAACTGCGGCTGCGCTCCGGCGAGCAGCTGCGCATCCTGGCCCGGCTCGCCACCGACCTGCCCGACCGCGCCGCCGAACAGCGGCTGCTCGCCGAACTCACCGCCATCGGCAGCGGCGTGGACGGCTTCCACCTCGTGCCCGCCGTCCCCGAGCGCGACCTCGCCGCCCTCGCCGAGCGGATCGCCCCGGCCCTGCGCGCCACCGGGCTGCTGCGCACCGGCTACCGCGGCCGGACCCTGCGCGACCACCTCGGCCTGGCCCGCCCGGCCGGCCGCTACGCCGCCGTGCCCGTCCCCACCGCCGACGCCCCCACCACTGACTCCCCCGCCGCCGACGCCCCCACCACTGACTTCCCCGCCACCGACTCCCCCGCCCTCGCCGAGGTGACCCGATGACGGACCGTCCGCTCAAGCAGATCCACCTCGCCGCCCACTTCCCCGGCGTCAACAACACCACGGTGTGGAGCGACCCGGCCTCCGGCAGCCACATCGAGTTCGCGTCCTTCCGCCACCTCGCGCAGACCGCCGAGCGCGGGAAGTTCGACTTCTTCTTCCTCGCCGAGGGCCTGCGGCTGCGCGAGACCAAGGGCCGCATCCACGACCTGGACGTGGTCGGCCGCCCCGAGTCGATCACCGTGCTGAGCGCCCTGGCCGCCGTCACCGAACGGATCGGCCTGGCCGCCACGGTGAACGCCACCTTCAACGAGCCGTACGAACTCGCCCGCCGCTTCGCCTCCCTGGACCACCTGTCCGACGGCCGGGCGGCCTGGAACGTGGTCACCTCCTCGGACGCCTTCACCGGCGAGAACTTCCGCCGCGGCGGCTACCTGGCGCACGCCGACCGCTACACCCGGGCCGCCGAATTCGTCGAACTGGCACGGAAGTTCTGGGACTCCGGGGACGACCCGGTGGAGCACTCCGGCCCGCAGTTCACCGTCCGGGGGCGGCTCTCCCTGCCCCGCCCGCCGCAGGGCCACCCGGTGGTCATCCAGGCCGGCGACTCCGATGAGGGCCGCGAGTTCGCCGCGGCCGCCGCCGACGTCATCTTCAGTCGGCACTCCACGCTCGCCGACGGCCGGGCCTTCCACGCCGACGTCAAGCGCCGACTGGCCGCCCACGGCCGCAAACCGGACGAGCTGAAGATCATGCCGGCCGCCACCTTCGCCCTCGGCGACACCGACGCCGACGCCCAGGAGCGCGCCGCCGAGGTCCGCCGGGCCCAGGTCGGACCGCACACCGCGATCCACTTCCTGGAGCAGGTCTGGGGCATCGACCTGTCCGACCACGACCCGGACGGTCCGCTGCCCACCGTCGATCCCGACCCGGACGGCGCGCTGGTCCAGGGGCGGGTCCGGTTCGGCGACCCGCTGGCCGTCGCCGAACGGTGGCGGGCGGTGGCCGCCGAGAAGAACCTGACCAGCCGCGAACTGGTCATCGAGGTGACCGGCCGGCAGTCCTTCATCGGCTCCCCCGCCACCGTCGCCGGGCAGATCGACCACTTCGTGCAGAGCGACGCCGCCGACGGCTTCGTCCTCGTCCCCCACCTCACCCCGGGCGGCCTGGACGAGTTCGTCGACCGGGTCGTCCCCCTGCTCCAGGAACGCGGCGTCTTCCGCACCGACTACAGCGGCCCCACCCTGCGCGACCACCTCGGACTGCCGGTCCCCGGCCGGCGCTGAGCCGACGGGGCGTCAGGAGCGGCTCAGAGCTCGTAAACGGCGCCGGCGCGGGCCAGTTCGACCGGGCCGGGGTAGGCGGCGGCGGCGTCACGGCGGTTGCGCTCGGCGTCGGTCCACGGCGGGATGTGGGTGAGGACGAGCCGGCGGGCGCCGGCGGCGGCCGCGTGCTCGCCGGCCTCCCGTCCGTTGAGGTGGACGGCCTGGTAGGTGTCGCGGCCGTCCAGGTACGCGGCCTCGCAGAGGAACAGGTCGGCTTCGCGGGCGAGTTCGACCAGTTCGGGGCTCTCACCGGTGTCGCCGGAGTAGACCAGCGAGCGGCCGTCGTGTTCCAGCCGGAAGGCGAAGGCGTCGACCGGGTGGTTGACCTGCGCGACGGAGACCCGGAACGGTCCGAGCCGGAAGCTGCCCGGGGTGAGCGTGCGGAACTCGAACACCTCCTTCATTCCGGGGTTCTCCGGCATGTCGTACGCGCGGGCCAGCCGCTCGGCGGTGCCGGCCGGGCCGTACACCGGCAGCAGCTCGGGGCAGCCCTCGGCGCGGTAGTTGCGGGCGACCCAGTAGGCGCACAGGTCGACGCAGTGGTCCGCGTGCAGGTGGCTGAGCAGGACGGCGTCGACCTCGTACAGGCTGGTGTACTTCTGCAGCGCGCCGAGCGCGCCGTTGCCGAGGTCCAGCACCACGCGGTAGCCGTCGGCCTCGACCAGGTAGCTGGAGCACGGCGAGTCGGCGGACGGGAAGCTCCCCGAGCACCCCACCACGGTCAGTTTCATCCGAGCCCCTCCGCCCCGACACGTCCTGGCTGCTGTTGGAAAACGGCATCGAAAACAGCATGGAAACAGCATGGAAAACCGCAGGCCGGGCCGGTGGACCGGCCGGTGGTACTGCGTTGGTGTGTTGAGGGTAAGGGCGAACCGGCACTTTGCCCCCGTCCCCGTGCCGGGCTGTGGCTGGAATCACCCAGACCGCCGGGGCGGGGGCAGCGCCGTGGGATCAGCGGTGCCGGGGCCGGTTGCGGGCCCAGGTCCGGATGGTCCCGGGGTACCAGCGGGGGTGTCCGCTGCCGTCGATCACGTCCGGTTCCGGCAGCAGCCCGTGCCGCCGGTAGTTGCGCACGGTCTCGGGCTGGACGTTGATGTGCCGGGCGATCTCGGCGTACGACCAGAGTTCGTTCCCGCTCACGAAAGCACCTCCGGGGGGACGGGGGCGGACGTTCGTGAGGCAGCCTTTACGGGCGGCACCGGGGCGCAGGCCGCAGAACGGGCGTCGTGGCGGATCCGTGACGAACCGGGAGCAACATACGGACAAATGCTCAACTGTCACAGCCGCCACGGTGGTGGCGTTCACCCCCGGGCCGGTACGGTTCGCCGCATGACTGGCATCTGGGTTGTCCTCCTGGTGGCGGCCGTCGCCGTGCTGGCCGCCGTCGCGGGCGCGCTGCTGCGGCGCACCCGTCCGGCGCCGCGCCCGACGAGCCCGACCGGCCCCACCGGGCCGCGGCCGCGCCCGAGCACCAAGGCCGGCCCGGAGCCGCAGGAGATCTGGTGGGCCGAGGTGCCGTTCGAGGACGGTCCGGGCTCCAAGGACCGCCCCTGCCTGGTGCTGCGGGTGCACGGCCGGACGGCCACCGTCGCGAAGATCACCAGCAAGCACCACGCCGAGCGCCCGGGCGTGCTGCCGCTGCCGCCCGGTTCGGTGGGCGACCGGCAGGGCCGGGCCAGCTGGCTGGAGACCGACGAGTTGCGCGAGGTGCCGCTGTCGGCCTTCCGCCGCCGGACCGGCACCGTGGACCGGCAGGTCTGGGCCCGGACCCAGCGTGCGGTGCAGGGCAGCTAGGCCCAGAGCTGGCCCTGCAGGGCCTCGACCGCCGCCTCGGTGGACTCGGCGGTGTAGATGCCGGTGGAGAGGTACTTCCAGCCGCCGTCCGCGACCACGAAGACGATGTCCGCGCGTTCCCCGGCGGCCGCCGCCTTGCGGCCGACCCCGATCGCGGCGTGCAGGATGGCGCCGGTGGACACGCCCGCGAAGACGCCCTCCTGCTGGAGGAGTTCGCGGGTGCGGCGGACGGCGTCCGCGGAGCCGACCGAGAAGCGGGTGGTGAGCACCTCGGCGTCGTAGAGCTCGGGCACGAAGCCCTCGTCGAGGTTGCGCAGCCCGTACACCAGGTCGTCGTAGCGCGGCTCGGCGGCGACGATCCGCACGCCGGGGACCTTCTCGCGCAGGTAGCGGCCGACGCCCATCAGGGTGCCGGTGGTGCCGAGGCCGGCCACGAAGTGGGTGACGGTCGGGAGGTCGGCGAGGATCTCGGGGCCGGTGGTGGTGTAGTGGGCGCCCGCGTTGTCGGGGTTGCCGTACTGGTAGAGCATGACCCAGTCCGGGTGCTCGGCGGCGATCTCCTTGGCCATCCGGACGGCGGTGTTGGAGCCGCCGGCCGCCGGGGAGGAGATGATCTCGGCGCCCCACATCCGGAGCAGTTCGCGCCGTTCCTCGCTGGTGTTCTCGGGCATCACGCAGACCATCCGGTAGCCCTTGAGCTTGGCGGCCATGGCGAGCGAGATGCCGGTGTTGCCGCTGGTGGGCTCCAGGATGGTGCAGCCGGGGGTGAGCCGGCCGTCGGCCTCGGCGCGCTCGATCATGTGCAGCGCCGGGCGGTCCTTGATGGAGCCGGTCGGGTTGCGGTCCTCCAGCTTCGCCCAGAGGGTCACCAGGCCGCCGTCGTTGCCCGGTACGGCGGCGGACAGCCGGGGCAGGCGGACCAGCGGGGTGTTGCCGACGGCTTCGAGCGGACTGTCGTATCGCAAGGGAGGCCTCCGGCCACGGCGGTGAGGGTGAAGAGGGCGGCTCCCGCGCCCCCGCCGCCTGACAGCAGGGGCGGGGGAGCCGGGAGCCCAGGGCGTCCTAGCGGGCGCCGCCGGCCACGGCGGGCAGGATGGTGACGCTGTCGCCGTCGGCGAGGGCGGTGGAGATGCCCTCCAGGAAGCGGACGTCCTCGTCGTTCAGGTAGACGTTGACGAAGCGGCGCAGCTCGCCGCCGTCGAGCAGCCGGGCGGCGATGCCGGGGTGGCGGGCGTCGAGGTCGGTGAAGAGTTCCCCGAGGTTGCTGCCGTTGCCCTCGACGGCCTTGGCGCCGTCGGTGTAGGTGCGGAGGATGGTCGGGATGCGGACCTCGATGGCCATGGGTGCGCTCCTGTGCGAGTCGTGGAGATGGGTGGGCCGCAGCGGGCGCGGCGGGGCGGAGGGTGTCCGGGGCTCGGCGCCGCCGGGGAGGTGGCGGGGCCCGGGTGGGGCGGGGCGGCTCTCAGCGGGAGCGCGCGGGCGTGCCGGGACAGATCGCGCCGGCGTGCCGGCACAGGTCGATGTGCAGGCGCGCCACGAGGCGGGTGCCCGGGGCCTGGTTGCTCACATCGACGGAACGCATGGGCTCATCGTATAGATTCCCGGGCCCGCTTCGACATGCCCGTCTCGGGATCCGGATGTTGTTGTTTCGGGTGTTGGGATTCCGCCGGGACGGCACGGGCCCGCCGACCGCTCGCGGCGGGTCGGCGGGCCGCGCCCAGGTGGGTGCCGGTCAGGCCGGGTAGGCCTCGACGACCTGGACGTCTTCCTCTGTGATCGCTCCGTCCACGATGCGGAACGAGCGGAACTGGTAGGGGTCGTCCTCGCCGTTGCCCTCGGCGGTGGAGACCAGGACGTAGTGGGCGAACGGCTCGGAGGCGTAGCTCACGTCGGTGCGCGAGGGATAGGCCTCGGTGGCGGTGTGCGAGTGGTAGACGATCACCGGCTCCTCGTCCAGGTCGTCCATCTCGCGGTAGAGCTTGAGCAGGTCGCCCGAGTCGAACTCGTAGAAGGTGGGCGAGCGGGCCGCGTTGAGCATCGGGATGAACCGCTCGGGCCGGCCGCTGCCGGCCGGTCCGGCGACCACGCCGCAGGCCTCGTCCGGGTGGTCGGCGCGGGCGTGGGCCACGATCCGGTCGCGGAGTTCTCGGGTGATGGTCAGCATGGTGGTCAGGATGCCACGCCCCGGCAGGCGTCCGCCGGGGCGTCCGAGGCCCGGTCACCGGGTGTCCGCCACCCGGTCGCGGGCCCGGGGTTCAGCCGCCGCTGCCCGCGTGCAGGTGGTCGTGGGCGGGGCCGTGGACGGACTGCGGATTGCGGCGCTTGAGGACCTGGTAGCCGATCACCAGCGCCAGCGCCCAGACCGGGAAGACGTACAGCGAGATCCGGTTGTCCTTGTCGAGGGCGATCAGCACCACGACCATGGCCAGGAAGGCGAGGGCGGCCCAGCTGACCCAGGCGCCGCCGGGGGCCTTGAAGGTGGGCGGCGGCAGGTGGCCGGCCCGCCAGGCCCTGCGGTAGCGGATCTGGGAGATCAGGATCATCGCCCAGGTCCACAGCCCGCAGACCGTGGCGACCGAGGTGATGTACTCGAACGCCCGTGCCGGGACGAGGTAGTTGAGCACCACGCCGGCGCCCATCAGCAGGCAGGAGAAGGTGATCGCGACGGCCGGGGTGCGGCGGGTGTTGAGCTTGGTGAGCCGCCCGGGGGCCTGGCCGCGCAGGGCGAGGTCGCGCAGCATGCGGCCGGTGGAGTACATCCCGGAGTTGCAGGAGGAGAGGGCGGCGGTGAGCACCACGAAGTTGATGATGCCGGCCGCGGCCGGGATGCCGATCTTGCCGAAGGCGGCGACGAACGGGCTGACGCCGGGCTGGAACTCCCGCCACGGGACCAGCGACAGGATGATGACCAGGGCGCCGATGTAGAACAGCGCGATGCGCCAGGGCAGGGTGTTGATGGCGCGCGGCAGGGTCTTCTCGGGGTTCTCGCTCTCGCCCGCGGTGACGCCGACGAGTTCGACACCCAGGTAGGCGAACATGACGATCTGCAGGGTCATCACGGTGGCGCCGATGCCCTTGGGGAAGAAGCCGCCGTCCTGCCACAGGTTGGTGATCGACGCGGTGTCACCGGCCTTGCTGAAGCCCAGGGTGAGCACGCCGATGCCGATCAGGATCATGCCGATGATGGCGGTGACCTTGACCATGGAGAACCAGAACTCGATCTCGCCGAACAGCTTCACCGAGATCAGGTTGGCCGCGTAGAGGATGACCAGGAAGGTCAGCGCGCTGGCCCACTGCGGGATGCCGGGCGCCCAGAACTTGACGTACACGGCGGCGGCGGTGGTCTCCGCCATGCCGGTGACGACCCAGAACAGCCAGTACGTCCAGCCGGTGACATAGCCGGCGAAGGGGCCGAGGAACTCCCGGGCGTACTCGGCGAAGCTGCCGGAGACCGGGCGGTAGGTGAGTAGTTCGCCGAGGGCGCGCATGATCGCGAAGATCACCAGGCCGGCCACCGCGTAGGAGAGGATCAGGCTCGGTCCGGACTTGGAGATCGCGGTGCCGGCGCCGAGGAAGAGGCCGGTGCCGATCGCGCCGCCGATCGCGATCATCTGGATCTGGCGGCTGCCCAGCCCCCGTTCGTAGCCCTCTTCGTCCGGTTTCGCGTCGACCACCTGGTCGTATATCTGCTCGGCCATGGTCACCGTCCTGGGTGGGTCTCGTTTGTGGGGAGAAGTCGTACCACGCCCGATCCGGATACCGGTGTTCATCTGAGCGATATTTGAGCATGTCCTGCTAGCTTTTGCCCGTTTTATGGAAAAATGCCCCGGCCGATCGTCCACATACTGGACGGAGTGGCCGGGGCTTGCCCGAAAGCGGGCAGGATCGACGGGCAGGGCACGCCGGGCGGGGCGCACGGGCAGAGCACGCCGAGCGGAGCGCACGGACGGAGCACGCCGGGCAGGACGGTGGAAGCCGCCCGCGGTCAGTCGGTGATCGCCTCCAGCAGCGACTCCTGGAGCGCCCCCAGCCACAGGTAGGCCATCACCAGCGGCTTGCGCTCGTCGCCGTCCGGCAGCCCGTAGAGGCTCTGCTCGTCCTCCTCGGCGATCTCCAGCCGCGCCCCGAGGGTCAGCCGCAGGTCGTTGAGCGCGCCCAGCCAGCGCAGGCAGTCGGGGGCGGCCAGCTTGAGCACCCCGCCGCCGCCGAGGCCGTCCAGGCTCCGGACCACCTGCAGCGCGTCGTCCCGCTTGCGGGCCCGCAGGTCCAGCTCGGTGTAGCGGCGGAACTCGGCGGCCGCGGCCCGCGTCTCGTCGTCCTCCGGCGCGCCCGGGCCGCCGTAGGCGTCCGGGAAGAGCCGGGCCAGCGCCGGATCGGCGGGGGCCTCGGACGGGCCCTCGGCGAACAGCGCCGCCAACGGGTCGTCGCCCGTCCCGCCCGGGCCGGGGCCGATCAGCTCCAGCATCTGCACTTCCAGCGAGCGCAGGATGGAGGCCTCCACCTCGTCCAGCGCGATCGCCGCGCCACCATCGCCGGTGCTCTCGAACAACCCAGCCATCTGTATCGGTCAGCCCGTCTTCGTCGTCTTCGGCCGCGCCGCCGGGCCGGCGGGCGGTCAGTCAGCTGTGCACCGCTGGGCGGTCAGTCGTGCTGCAGCGTCGCCCACAGGCCGTAGCCGTGCATCGCCTGGACGTCCCGCTCCATCTCCTCGCGGGAGCCGCTGGAGACCACCGCCCGGCCCTTGGTGTGCACGTCCATCATCAGCTTCCGGGCCTTGTCCTTCGGGTAGCCGAAGTAGGCCTGGAAGACGTACTGGACATAGCTCATGAGGTTGACCGGGTCGTTGTGCACGATGGTCACCCACGGCGTGTCCGGTTCCGTCACCGGCTGTCCTTCGACCTCCGGGCGCTCGATCTCCACGGGCGCGACACTCACCGCGGGGCCTCCTCGCTGCACACTCGTCCGTTGCTCCTCAAGCCCCATGCTGCCATCCGGGGGACACCCGGGCGATTCCGACCCGGGTCACACCGCGAGAAATCGTCACTCTGACGCTAAGTGGTAGTAGCATCATCCGCATGGACGCCACTTCAGTGCGCGCGGCCGGTTCGACCGCGCTCCTCACCGACCGCTACGAGCTCACCATGCTGCAGGCCGCCCTGCGCAGCGGGGCCGCGCACCGCCGCTCCGTCTTCGAGGTGTTCACCCGGCGCCTGCCCAGCGGCCGCCGCTACGGCGTCATGGCCGGCACCGGCCGGGTGCTGGACGCCGTCGAGAACTTCCGCTTCGACACCGCCCAGCTGGACTGGCTGTCCGACCAGGGCGTGATCGACGAGGACACCCTGCGGTTCCTCGCCGACTACCGCTTCCGCGGCGACATCCACGGCTACCCCGAGGGCGAGGTCTACTTCCCCGGCTCGCCGGTGCTCACCGTCGAGGGCAGCTTCGCCGAGACGGTGATCCTGGAGACGGTGATCCTCTCGATCCTCAACTTCGACTCCGCCGTCGCGGCCGCCGCCTCCCGGATGACCGCCGCGGCCGGCGGTCGACCGGTGATCGAACTGGGCGCCCGCCGGGCCCACGAGCAGGCCGCCGTCGCCGCCGCCCGGGCCGCCTACGTGGCCGGCTTCGCCGCCACCTCCGACCTGGAGGCCGGCTACCTCCACGGCATCCCCACCACCGGCACCTCCGCGCACGCCTTCACCCTGGTTCACGACAGCGAGCGGGACGCCTTCCGGGCCCAGGTCGAGTCGATGGGCAAGGGCACCACCCTGCTGATCGACACCTTCGACCTGCGCGAGGCCGTCCGCACCGCCGTCGAGGTCGCCGGGCCCGAACTGGGCGCGGTCCGGATCGACTCCGGCGACCTCATCCTGGCGGCCCACCGGGTCCGCCGTCAGCTGGACGAACTGGGCGCCGACCAGACCAGGATCATCGTCACCTCCGACCTCGACGAGTACGCGATCGCCGCCCTCGCCGCCGCCCCGGTGGACGGCTACGGCGTCGGCACCAGCCTGGTCACCGGCAGCGGCCACCCGACCTGCGCGATGGTCTACAAACTGGTCGCCCGCGCCGAGACCCCGGACGGCCCGCTGGTGCCGGTGGCCAAGCGCGCGGCCGGCGGCAAGACCAGCATCGGCGGCCGCAAGTGGGCCGCCCGCCGGCCCGACGCCGAGGGCGTGGCCGAGGCCGAGGTGGTCGGCACCGGGCCGGTCCCCGAGGAGCTGCGGCCGCACCTGGTGCAGGTGCCGCTGGTGCTGGCCGGCGAGGCCGTCGGCCGCGAGCCGCTGGCCGCCGCCCGCGACCGGCACGTCCGGGCCCGGGCCGCGCTGCCGCTGTCGGCCACCCAGCTCTCCAAGGGGGACCCGGTCATCCCCACCGAGCTGATCGACTGATCCGCCCGGGGCCGGGCCGGGCCGCCCCGGGCCGGGCCGCCCCGGGCCGGGCCGCGCCGCTCCGATGCACCCTGCTCCGGTCCGCCCCGGGCCGCCGTCCGCGCCGGCCGGCGGCGGTCCGCGCGGCCCGTCCCGGACTCCCGTCGCACCCGCCGCGTCGGGAGTCCGAAGACGGACCCCAAGCCTTCCGCACCCGCGCGCCACTCCCTAGAGTCAGCCGTAGAGTTCCCCTGGAGTTCCTCCCGAGCCATCCGGCGTTCGCGAGGACCCCGCCACCGGGGCGCACCGCCCCCACAACCGAGGATGCGAGCCATGCACCGGGCACTGATCGTCGTCGACGTGCAGAACGACTTCTGCGAGGGCGGCAGCCTGGCCGTCGCCGGCGGCGCCGAGGTGGCCGCCGCCATCACCGACCTGATCGCCGAGTCCTCCCCCGGCTACCAGCACATCCTCGCCACCCGCGACCACCACATCGACCCGGGCGGGCACTTCTCCACCGAGCCGGACTACGTCACCAGTTGGCCGGTGCACTGCGTGGCCGGGACGGAGGGGGTGGGCTTCCACCCCAACTTCGCGCCCGCGGTGATCTCCGGGGCGGTCGAGGCGGTCTTCGACAAGGGCGCCTACTCGGCGGCCTACAGCGGCTTCGAGGGACTGGACGAGAACGACCGCGGGCCGGTGGAGTGGCTGCGCGAGCGCAAGGTCGACGAGGTCGACGTGGTCGGCATCGCCACCGACCACTGCGTACGGGCCACCGCCCTGGACGCCGCCCGGGCCGGCTTCACCACCCGGGTGCTGCTGGACCTCACCGCCGGCGTCGCGCCGGAGACCACCGCCGCCGCGCTGGAGGAGCTCCGGGCGGCCGGGGTCGAGCTGGTCGGCGCGCCGGTGGTCCGTCCCACCTGAGCGTTCGTACGGAATGCGGAGCGCGGACGAGCGTTCAGCAAAGGCCCGGACGCACGTTCATCCGGAGCGCGGACGAGCGTTCGTACGGAGCGCGGACCGACCTCAGGCCACCATCAGCTCCACCACGTCCGTCCCGCCGACCCGGTAGGCCTCGCGCAGCTCGCCACCGACCGCGTCCGGGTCGGCGGCCAGCCGGGCCCCGGAGACGTACACCACCCGGATGCCCAGGTACTCCATCCGGTGCTGGCCGCCCCGCACCCAGGCGGCCTCGCCCTCGCTGACACAGCGAAGGTCCGAGTCCACCTCGACCGCGACGCCCTGCTCCGGCCAGTAGAGGTCCGGGACGCCGATGTAGGTGCCGCCGCGCATCCGCAGCTCCGGGGTGGCCAGCGGGGCGGGCAGCAGCCACTCGTCCACCAACCGGTCCACCTGCTCCAGCACGAAGTCCCGCTCGGCGGCGAGGAGTTCGTCCAGCGCGGCGCGCACCCGGGGCTCCCCGGTCAGCCCGGACTCGACCAGCTCGGTGGCCAACTCCCGTACCGTGCACCGGGCGTCCGGTCGGGACACGGCCTCCCGCAGCAGCTCACGGACCGGCACCGGGGCGCCCGCCGGAGCGCCGTCCACCGTCCACTCGGCCAGCGCGTCGGCAACCGCCCGGGCGACCGGCGCGCAGGCCAGGCCGTGCACCGAGCGGGCCTCCAACTCCCGTTCGGTGCGCCGGATCCGCACCTCGCCGGCGTCCTTGAGCCGGCGCTGCCGGGGCACCAGGACGTCCACCCCGGTCACCGCGGGCAGCCGGGGCACGGCCGCGAAGCCGTACAGCGCCAGCGCGGCGGCGCCGGTGATCACCGCGCCCTCCCGGCGGCCCTCCTCCCGGCCGTTCTGCGCCGCGTACAGCAGCGCGGCCCACATCCGCTGCTCCGGGGTGGGCTCGCCGGACTGCAGCAGGTAGACCCGGGGCAGCAACCGCTGCCAGGGGCCGCCCCGGCGGCAGTGCTCGGTGATGACCCGGGCCGGCACGCCCCGGGCGCGCAGCTGGCTCGCGGTGACGACGTTCTGCTGACGCTGCGCCAACTCCTCGAGGGACGGCGGCGGCGAGGGGATCCGGTAGCTCATGCGCTCACCATCCCCAACCCCCGCGACCCGCGTGCGGCAGCCTGACGCACCGTTACTCAACCGTCGCCAAAGCGGGATCAGCCTGCACTAAAGTCCTCATACCCTCACTCATTTGGAGTAAATGACGTTCATATGGCTATCGGATCTGATCGAAAACGACTGCCGACCTGGCCGCCTGACCCAGAGTGATCAAGGGCATACGGCGAGGGACCCTCCGGGCGTCAATCACACCTCTCGGATTGCCTAGGCTTACGTCATGTCACGTGACGAGACCGCCGGCCTCCGCGCGGCCCAGCTCCGCCTCGGCCGTCTGCCCGGATACGTCCGCCGCCCGGACCCGGCCCGCCGTAGCGGTGAGAAGGGCCATACGTACAAGAAGGGCTGGGAGGTCCGCTTCACCGCCCGGAGCGAGGCCGAGATAGCAGAAATCCGCGACCTCGTGGTCGCCGCCGGGTTCGCCCCGGCCAGACCCTTCTTCAAGGGGCACCAGCTCATCCAGCCGGTCTACGGCATGGCCGCCGTGCAGGCCTACCTGGCCGCTAGACAGGCGGCCGAGGAACACGCCGAGCGGGTCGAGCTCGGCCGCCGGCGGCGCGCGGCCGGGGCGCGCTCCGGCGCGACGCACACCGGAGGGGCGCACCCGGGCGGCGGGCACGCCGCTGGGGGGCACGCGACCGGCCCGCACACCACCGGCCTGCACGCGACCGGTGGCCATGCCGCGGGCACGCACCCGGGCGGCGGGCACACCACGACCGCCCACGCACCCGGAACGCCCGGCACCCACCGGTGCGAGCGCGAGGAGGCCGCCGCAGGAGCCGCCGCGGCGGCGGCGGCCGCGGCCGCCGCGGCCGCCCAACTCGCCCGGCGGCGGGCCGTCGAGGCCTTCCCCGCCCAGGTCGAACGCGGCCACACCGCCGACGACCGGATCTCCCCGACGGAGGCGCTCCCGAACTCCTGACCGGGCGGCCCCGCGCCGCCCCGCCCCGCGCCCCGGTCGCCGCAGGCCGCCGGGGCGCGTTCGACGCCCCCACTCCCACCCGCCCCGGCGCAACCCCCGCCGTGAGTGCGGTTGCACAGGTGGTAGTGCGGACGCGACTTCGCGCCCTGGGCGTGGACGCCGGACCCGGCAGGCCCTACGGTGGCACCTCAACTGCCGTGCGACCACCGCCGTCCCACACCCTCTGACCAGCCGCGACACGCTCCGAGCCGCACTCCCGGTCGCATCCCAGCCACGCCCCCAGCAGCACTGCGCAGCACTCCCCCGACCGGTCCCGACCGGCAGTACCGCCGCCACACCGCACCGACCGCCACCGGAACCGGACGAGCGGCGGCGGGTTCCGGGCATTCCATCAGATTGGTCACCCAGCGCACCGAGGGCCTACCGTAGAGTGAGCACAGACGATCGACCGTCAGAAACCCATCTCCCTTGCCGAGAAGACGAGATGACCAACCGTCAAACGAGCGCCGCCGACCCTCCCCCGATGGTCGACGAACCGGAGGACGTACCGCTGGAGTTCGCGGCCTTCTGCGAACTCCACCGCCCCCGGTACCTCAGCTACGCCCGGGTGTGGCTGACCGAGCACGCCGACGCGGCCATCGCCGTCCAACACGCCTTCGCGGAAATCGCCGTCCAATGGCGGGAGTTGCTCACCAGTCCGAACCCCACCGCGCTCGCCTGGCAGATCCTGCGCGGCACCGTCGCCGACCACACCCGGCAGGCGGCCGCCGCCGAACCCGACCACCACCCCGCCGACGACGACCTGGCGATCCTCCACTACGTCGTCGGCCTCGCCGCCCCCGAGATCGCCGACGTCATCGGCACCGACACCGCCAGCGTCGCCGGCCGGCTCCGCCGCACCATGCTCCGCGAGGCCTCCGGCTGGTGAGCCGCGGCGCCAGGCCCGGAGGCGGCCCCGGAGCCGGTCTCAGTCCCGGCATCAGACCCGGCCTCAGGCCCGCCCGCCGGTCACATCGACCAGGTGGTGCACCGGGTCGTGGATCAGGTAGCGGGCGAAGGACTCGACGGTGAACCGCGCCCCGTCGCTACGGGCCCCGGTCCGCCGCCACTGCTCCCCCGACACCCCCTCGAACGCCACCGCCAGCGCCTCCCCGGCCTCCGCCAGCTCCACCGCCACAAGCTGCGGCCGCTGCTCGCGGTAGCGCTCGGCGACCGCCGTCTCGTCCTGGTCCCAGTTCGGGAACAGCGGGCCGTCCTGATCGAGCATCAGCCGCAGCCGGACCAGGAAAAGCCGGAAGACGTCCCGGACGTGGCAGGCGTACTCCAGATCCGACCAGACCTCCGGCCGCGGCCGGCGCCGCAGCCCGTCCTCGTCGCCCGCCAGCACCGTCAGCCAGGCCGCCGCATTGGCCCGGATCATCCCGGCGACGTCCGCGGGCACCACCCCGGGGGTGTCCAACCCGCAGTCGACGCAGGGGCGTTCCAGCACCCAGGTCCAGTCCTTGGTGTCGGGGGCGATCGCGTCGGCGGGGCTCACGAGGTGCTCAGGAGTGCTCATGGGCCCAGCATGGCCGCCCCGTGGACCGGCCCACCAGCGGCAAGGGCGCCAGCGAGCGCCGAAATGCTGCCAGGCCGGGCCGTCCTCGCGGTCAGGCCTGTCGCCCTGGTCAGGCCGGTCGGTCAGGCAGGTCAGGCCGGTCAGGCCGAGTCGCGCTCGTACTCCGGCCGGGCCGCCAGCAGACCGCCCAGGTTCTCGCGGCTCCACTCGCACACCGCGTCCATCGGCCCGAGCAGCGTCCGCCCCAACGGCGTCAGCGCGTACTCGACCCGCGGCGGATTCCCCGGGTACTCGGTGCGGACCACCGCGCCGTCCCGCTCCATCGAACGCAAGGACTCCGTCAGCACCTTCGCGGTGATGCCCGCCAACGGCACCCGCAGCTCCGAGAACCGGCGCGGCCCGCCCTCCAGACAACGGATGATCCGCCACGCCCACTTCCGGCTGCCCAGCACCGGCACCGACCGCACCGGACAGTCGGCCGGGAAGAAGTCCGCCGGCAGCGGCGGCGGCACGGTCTGCGTCATGCTACCGACCGTACCCGGGCGACCGGGTACGGCGAGGACGGTTCCGTTGAAGTAACCGGCACCCTCCGGTCTACCGTCACCGCACCGGCGGACGACAACGCCCGCCACCGGCCCACCGGAGACCCCCATGAACAGCACCGCACCCCAGCAGCACCGCGCGGACGTCATCGTCTACGGCGCCGGCGGACAGGTCGGCCGCGCCGTCGTCGCCGAAGCCCGCCGACGCGGCCTCACCGTCACCGCCGCCGTCCGCGACCCCGAACGCCACGCCGACCTCGCCGCCGACGGCGTCACCCTGGTGCGCTGCGACGTCACCGACCCGTCCGCCGTCGCCGCCACCGCCCCCGGACACCCCGCCGCCGTCAGCTCCGTCTACGCCCCCGACACCCCCTCCGCCGAGTTCTACCGCGCCGCCACCAGCGCCCTCGTCACCGGCCTCGGCCGGGCCGGCGTACCGCGCCTGCTCAGCGTCGGCGTCGCCACCACCCTGCAGACCGCCCCCGGCGTCGCCGTCCACGACGACCCCGAGTTCCCCGAGGCCTACCGCACCTTCTCACTCGGCCACACCGCCGCCCTCGACCTGCTGCACGCCTCCCCCGCCACCCTCGACTGGGTCGTCGTCACCCCGCCGATGGACCTCGACCGCACCGCCCCCGGCACCGGTCACTACCGGGTCAGCGGCCCCCGCGTCCTCGGCCCCCGGATCGCCCAGGCCGACCTCGCCCTCGCCATCGTCGACGAACTCACCACCCCCACCCACCACCGGGAGCAGATCGCCGTCGCCGAATAGGCCCCGCGCCGAAAGTCCCGGCACCCTGGGCGCCCGCCAGGCCCACCACTGGGACGACCGCCACCGGGACGTCCCCCACTTGACCGCCGCCTTACGCGACGACCGGCTCGGCACCACTCACCGACCCGGCCCCCCGTAGGGCGGCTGCGGCGGATACGGCGGCGCCGCGGCCACCGCCCGCTTCCGCCGCCGCGACATCACCACCGCAGCCGCCGACGCCCCCACCACCACGGCCCCGGCCGCCACCGCCGCGACCACCAGCCCGGTCACGTCACCACCCCCACCACCGGACCCGGCCTCGGGGGCCGGTGGCACGGACGGCTGGTCCGTCGCATCGGTGTCGTCGTCGCTCGGCGGCGTGCCGTGCGATTCCACCCGCTTCAGCAGCGGATTCTCACGGGGTCCGTCGTCCACGGCCGGGTTCGCCGCCAGCGCCTTCGCGGGCGAGACGGTCCCGTAGCCGTAGTGGTTGTTGGGCACCACCGTCCCGTTGGTGGGAGGGGTAGCCGTCTTGATCATCCGATTGATCACCTGCCCGGCAGACAGGTTCGGGTACTTGGAGCGGATGAGCGCGGCGGTCGCGGAGACGTACGCGGTGGCTTCGGACGTACCGTCTCCAGCGCCATAACTCGTCGACGATTTGGCCGTGGCGAGGTAGATGTCCACACCAGGCGCGACGAGTGTGGTCTCCGGACCTGGGGTGGAACGGTCCCATACACCCCCATTGGAGTCCACGGCTCCTACGGCCACAACCCCTGGGAAGGCTGCCGGGTACCGAATGCCGTCCAAGTCCTCGCCGAAGTTTCCGACGGCGGCGATCAGCACGACGTCCTTCGAGACTGCGTAGTTGACGACCTTTCGCAACTCCGAATCGAGGCGGAACTTCCCTCCGAGAGACAAGTTGACGACCTTCGCACCATGGTCGACCGCAAAACGGATCGCGTCCGCGAACCCGGTCTGCTGGGGGTTGGAGCCATCGTCTTCCGTCCCCACCTTCACCGGAAGGATCTTGGCCTTCGGGGCCAACCCCATGACCCCTGCTTGCGTCCCGTGCCCGTGCCCCGCAATCAGGCTCGCAATTCCGGTGCCGTGGCCCTTGTTGTCCACGCGACCGTCAGAATTTCCACCCGAGTAGTCGGCTCCGGGCAGGACCTGCCCGGTCAGATCCTGGTGATCCTGATTCACCCCGGAGTCGATCACTCCGACGACAACCCCGTCGCCCTCACTGACCGACCAGATGTCCGACTCAGCGCCGAAGGTCTTCAGTGCCCACTGATGGTCTCTGATCTGATCAGCTGACGCTCCTGGTGCGGCAGCGGCCCAGACCAATGCCCCCGCGGCGAGAACCGCAGTGCCGCGCGCCAACAGGCGGCTCGTCAAACCCGGTCACCCCAACTCAACATTCAGATCACCAGTCCGTCTACGGACCGGCTTCATTCCACCACGTTCGGGTTGGCCGGCTTGTCCGACGCCCAGGTCGCCTCGTCCTCGACGAGGAAGTCCGGGCGCTTGCCGCCGTTCCCCCGTTCCTTCTTGCGGCGCTGCGCTTCACTCATCGGGATGCCAGGAGACATGACGCCAGTCCCGCGGGCCCCCGGTTCGGCGCCGACCCGGCTACGAGCCCCCAGCCCGGACCCGCCTTCGGTGAAGGACTGTTTGCCGGCTCCAGCGCCCGGCGGCATCGTCTCCCGGACAGCGCCACCGGGCCGGGCCATGGAGCCGCCTGCCTGCTGGGCTCCGGACACTTCACGGCCACCGGAGCCGATGCCCGGATACGCGCCGACGGGAAGCTCCTTGCCACCGAAGCCGGTCTTGCTCTGACCGAAGTCAGGCCCGATCAGGGTGCTCTGCACGGTCGGCGCCGCAGGAGTGGCGAGCGGCTGACCCCCGCCGGCCGCTATCGGCCCGTTCGAAGGGCCCGTAAGCGCGGTGGCACTCAGGCCGGACGTCTGGGTCCCGGAGGTGACGGGAGCAGACTCGCTTCCGCCGGGACGAGAGGCCGGAGTTCCTGAGATACCCGTACCGGGGGCACCGCTTGTCATCGTCGACGACTTCTGCGGGGCTTGTGCCGTCCCGCCCTTGATCCCGGAATCCGTCGGGGCAGCTGCGCTCCTCGGCGAAGAGCCGGAAATCGCCGATGGCGTGGAGGACCTCGACCGCTGCGACGCAGGACCGGACACCGACCTCACCGACGTTCCCCCAGCGCCGAACGAGGTTCCCGAAATCACCGCAGCTGCCATGGCCGCCGCCCCGCTCGGGTCGTTCTGTGTTCCGACGTCACGGGTGTCGTCCCCGTACACTCCCGGCTTCGCCGGCGGCTTGGAGCCCGGCGGCGTCGGAGCCTTCAGGGCCGGCGTCGCGATGCGGTAGTGCATCGCGAGGGTCTGCATGACCGCCGCCGCCTCGGCCTTCTTGCGGTCGGTGATCTGGATGTGGTCGTCCTCGCTGCTGAAGAAGTCGCCGACCTTGTCCTTGAACTGGTCCCAGTTGCCGGGTTCTTCGGGCATGTCGCGCTTGGCCTTGGCCATCGCCTCGGACATGTTGTGCAGCGTGTTGGCCGCGTCGTTGGCGTAGGCGGCGGCCTCGTTGATGTTGCCGGCGAGGGTGAGCATCGCGGTGTGGAAGGAGTCGCTGGAGGTGCCGTCCCAGGAGGTGGCGGCCTCGGTGCTGGCGTTGGTGAGGGTCTTGCGGATCTCCTTGAGGGTGGTCGCGGCCTTGCGCCAGGGGTCGCCGGCGGCCATCACCGCGCCGGGGTCGAGGGCCTGTGCCATCTTGCGGAGATCGGCGTGGCTGTACTTGGTGAAGTCGGTGTAGACCACGGGTGGTTCACCTCCGGTCGGTGGTGGGTCAGATGGTGGCGTTGCCGCGCTTGGCCGGGACCTGGTTCGCCTGGTAGGCGACTTCGCTGGTGGCGGAGGGCTGGGCGACGGACCAGCCGTCGCCGGACAGCGTGAGCTTGCGGCTCACGTGCTGGTCGTGCTCCTCGTAGTTGGTCGCGGTGAGGTCGGCCTTCTTCTGGGCCTCGTCGATCGCCTGTTGGAGTTGGTTGAGCACGTCGCGCAGGGCGTCCCGCATGGTGCTGTAGCGGCCGTGGATCTCGGTGGCCTCGGCGAAGGTGCCGAAGGCGGTCTTGCCGAGGCCGCTGCGTCCGTGGGTGGCGCTGCCGTTCGCGTCCTTCTCGAATTCCTTGAGCAGGATCCGTACTTGGCCGGCGAAGGTGCGCAGTTGCTCGATCTCGACCCGGTAGCCCTGGTTGGCTCCCCCGGTCGATCCGGTCCCTGATCCCATGGCGGCGCCCCCCGTGCGTCCGTTCCTGGCGGTCGGGGCCGGGCCCCGGTTGTCTCATGTCTAACACACCGGGCCCGGATCCCGCCGGGGGCGGGGTCAGTTCGCAGGCGTCCCGGCGTCGAGGGCGGCGGTGAGGGCGCGGCGGCAGAGGGAGTCGGCGTGCCGGGTGGTTTCGGGCAGCCGGTAGCGGTCGGCGAGGTCGAGGGTGGTGCGGACGGCGGTGTCGAGGCCGATGCGGTGGCCGACGGAGACGTAGACGGGTTTGACGCCGGGCCGGGTGCGGACGGCGCGGCCGACCTCCTCGCCGGTGGCGGGGTCGGTGAGCGGGGTCCAGGAGCCGCGTTCCGGGGCGGGGTCGTGGTGGTCGAAGGTGAAGGGGGTCTTGGCGACGCCGAGGGTGCGCAGTCCGGTGAGGACGCCGAGGTGGCTGGCGAGGCCGAGGCGGCGCGGGTGGGCGAGGCCGTAGCCGTCGCAGACGACGGTGTCGGGGGTGCGGGTGAGGGCGGCCAACGCGTCGAGGACGGCGGGGAGTTCGCGGAAGGCGAGCAGTCCGGGGACGTAGGGGAAGGCGATCCGGCCGACGGCGGTGGCCTCTTCGACGACGGCCAGGGTGTCCCGGTCGAGCAGGACGGCCGCGGCGGCGACGAGGTCGTGGTCGTCGTCGTAGGCGACGTCGACGCCGGCGATCAGCCGGTACGGGGTGTCGTCGTCCTGGGCGCGGACGAGCGGCCGCAGCCGTTCCTGTTCGGCGAGCGCCTGGGCCTCGGCGGTGGGCCAGTCGGCGGGGATGGGCACGGTCGGTTTCCCCCGGTCTGCTTGGTGTGGGTCGGGCTCCACCGTACCGAGGGGTGTGGACGACCCCGGGGTGAGTCCGTGCGCCCCCTGTGCCCCCGGGCTCGCGGTCTAGCCTGGTCGTACCGAACTCCCTTGCCGGGTACGACTTCTGGCAATCGGCACCATTCC
This sequence comes from Kitasatospora sp. NPDC030952, assembly GCF_055571335.1. NCBI lineage: Bacteria > Bacillati > Actinomycetota > Actinomycetes > Kitasatosporales > Streptomycetaceae > Kitasatospora > Kitasatospora sp. NPDC030952. The sequence continues at coordinate 83,973 of NZ_JBVIFM010000014.1, read as the reverse complement.
CGCCCGTTTCCCCCGACGTGCGAAGGACCCCCGCCATGCCGCGTCCGTCCGCTGCCCAGTTCTGCCTCGGCTCGTTCACCGTCGTCGCCACCACGGTGGCACTGCTGGCCGTTTCCGGCGCCTCGGGCGTCCTGGAGGTCGCGGTGCTGGTCGGGTTCGCGCTGGCGCTCGGCACCGTGGTGACGGTGCTCTCGGTGTCGGTCTCGGCCCGTTCGGCCGCGCCGGCCGGCCGGTCCGGAGCCTCCCCGCCGGCGGCCGGGCGCGAGTACGCCCGGCAGCGCTGATCCGCCGCCGGGCGCCGTCCCGCTGCCGGGTTCAGATCTCGGTGGTGACGACCACGGTCTTCGCCGCCTTGTCGTGGATGCACTGCCGGTAGGGCTTGTCGAAGACGCCGAACAGGCCGTCGACGACCCACCACAGGGCGGCGCAGCACACGACGGCCGGGAGGATGTAGACGGCGGCCCTGGTCCAGGCCGCGGCCGGGGTGGGCGGGTTGCCGTCGATCAGCATGGCGACGCGGATCTTCATCGCCTTCTTGCCGAGGGTCTGGCCGTCCCGGCTGAGCATCAGGGCCTCGTAGACGAGGTAGATGGCGCAGCCGAGCCAGAAGGCCTCGGTGGTGCCCTGGCGGGTGCTGAGGTCGACGAAGGGGCCGACGATGATGACGCCGACGGCCTGCATGAGGGCATAGTCGATGAGGCGGGCGAGGATCCGCTTGGGCCAGGTGCCGATCGGCGGCATGCCGGGGACGGGCCCGCCGCCGGGGGTGTCGTACGCGCCGGGGCCGTAGCCGGGCGGGGGCTGGTCGTACGGCTGGTGGCCGCCGTAGGGGTTCTGACCGGGGGTCGGCCCGCCGTAGCTTCCCCGGTAGGCGCCGGGGCCTTCGGTGGGGGTGCCGGACGGGGTGGGGCCCGGCGGTTCGCCTTCCGGTGTGCTGCCGCCCGGGGGCGGGGGCTGCTTGTCGAAGGAGGGCTGACCGCCCCCCTCCGACTGGGGGCCTGAGGGGTCGTGGGTGCTCATCCCCCGAGTAGAACATCACACATTCGCAAGGTTTGGGACATTTTGTCCCGTTTTGAGCCTTGGCCGACGGTCGGCCTCGGTCGCGACCCGCCTCGGTCGCGGCCCGCCTCGGTCGCGGCCCGCCTCAGCTGCGGACCACCCGGGTGCGAGCCGCCCGGTCCTGCCAGCCGCGCCGCGCCGGACGGTCGAACAGCGGCCAGACCAGGCCGAGCAGCAGCACCACGCCGAGCTGCCGGACCACCCACCGCAGCAGTGAACGGCCGAGGCTCAGCCCGCTCCGGGCGCCGGCGGCACCGGCGTCCACCACCCGGATCCGGGCCAGCCGCTTGCCGAAGGTCTGGCCGGTCCGGGCGATCGGCAGCACCTCGTAGACCAGGCTGACGAACACCAGGATGCCGATCAGGGCGGCGAGCTTGCCCAGCACCACGTCGTCCACCAGCCAGACCTGGACGTGACGGCGGGTGAGGGAGCTGGCCATCCTGGCCTGGTCGAGCTTCTGCTGGAGGTGCTCGGAGACCGAGCTGCCGAGCGGGATCCCGGCCGCGACGGCGACCACCAGCAGCGCTCCGGTGTCCACCGCCCGGGCAGCGAGTCGCCGCCCCAGCCCGGCGGGCACCGGGGCCGCGGCCCGGCGGCGGGCGGGGGCCTCCCGGGCCGGCCGCACCACGGGCAGCGCGGCAGCGGAGGACGCGACCGTCGGCACCGGCGTCGGTGCCGGCCGGGGCGCCGTACGGGCCGGGGCGGGCGCGACCTCGGCCTCCGGTGCGGCCACGACCTCCACGGGCGCGGGCACCTCCCGAACCGCCACCGCCACAGCGGGCGCGACGGCCACGGCAACCTCGGCGGCGGCCCCCACGACGCCCTCCGCGACGGCCTCTGCCGAAACCTCCGGGGCAACCTCCACAGCAATCGCAGCGCGCTCCCCCTCCGCACGCCCCTCCTCGTCTTCGAGCGCCTCCGGAAGCGCCCCCCAGGAGACCCAGCGCTGCGCCCCGCCCGTCTCCATCAGCCCGCGCTGCGCCTGCGGATCGACCTGCCAGCCGGACGCCTCGGCCGCCCCCGGCACCCCGGGCGCCTCCTCCACCGCGGGCTCGACGGTCCGGAAGACCGGCCCGCCGATCGCCTCCGCCACCCTCGGCCCGATCACGAAGGACGCCCCGCCCGTGGTCTGGTCGAGGTACACCGGCCCGGTGTCCCCGCCACCCGGCGCCTCCCCCGCCTCCCGGAGCTCGACCGCGGCCACCGGCACCGGCATCGACACCGACAAAGGCACCGGCACCGGCATCGACAGAGGCGCCAGCACCGGCGACTCCGAACGCGCGGGCGGCACCGGCACCACCGCCGGTGGCACCGTCCGCGCCGCCGCCACGTCGGGGGCGGCCCGCCGGGTGGCGAACCGGGGCGGCTGCAGCGCCTCGCCCTCGGCGGGCGCGGGCCGGCTGGTACCGGGGACCCAGGCCGAGCCGCCCCAGTACCGGACGAACCCGGGGATGGAGGGGTCGGGGTAGTAGCCGGGCTCGGCTGCGACGGCCGGGTCGCCGTCGACGGCGAAGGGGCGGTCCGTCATGGGGGTCTTCTCCTGTCAGGTCCCGACGAGGACCGGTGGGGGGCGGGCCGGGCCTCGGCGGGTCGAAACGGGTTCGCAACGGGTCGGCCCTGTCGGGCCGGGTCTGGGCAGGTCGGAACAGCTCGGAACGGTTCGGACGTCGGGCTCACGGCGGGCCGCTACGGCGCGCCCGCGCACGCCCCGGAGCGCTCGGCGCGCGTGGGGGCAGCACCGAAGGCGGACAGTCGTCGGACAGTCACAAAGGGTAGTGCCTCGCCGGAGTGCCGACGGGAAGTTGGCGATTCCCCGGACAGCGGACGGCCGCCCGGGGTAAAGAACCGGGCGCGCGACAGGTGGTCGCGCGCCGCAGTCCCGGCCGTTCACCACCCCACCCGAAACTTCCGGGAGAAGTCCCGGAAACGTGTGTAAGAACCCGCGTGGACCGCCCTCTCAAAGGTCATCGGGCCCGGAACCGGGCACGAACCGAAGGCAGAGAGGAAGACGATCATGGACCGCCCCGTCAGCGTCGTGGAGCACGAGCTGGAGCTGAACCTGGTGCTCTCCCCCGAGCACAGCGTCCCCGTCCCGGCCCGGCTGACCTACGGCAGCCACGACCCGTACGCGGTGTACATCACCTTCCACCTGGACAGCGGCTCCCCGGTGACCTGGGTGTTCGCCCGCGAGCTGCTGGTCGAGGGCACCTTCCGCCCGTGCGGCCAGGGCGACGTGCGGATCTGGCCGACCCGCTCGGGCCGGCGCAGCGTGCTGTGCATGGCGCTGAGCTCGCCCGCCGGGGACGCGCTGCTGGAGGCGCCGCTGCCGGTGGTCGCCGCCTGGCTGGAGCGGGCGCACCGGCTGGTCCCCCCGGGCAGCGAGCTGGCCGCCCTGGACATGGACGGCTCGCTCGCCGAGCTGCTCGCGTAGGCGTGCGGGTCGTGCGCCGCAGCGTGCACTGGGCCGTCCAGCAGCACCGGACCGACCAGCGGCACAAGGACGGACGGACCGACCGGCGGCACGAGGAGGGACGGGACCACGGGACGCCGGAGGGCGGGCCCGCGCGGGAGCGCGAGCAGGCCCGGGACCGGATGACCCAGGAGAGCAGGAGCGACGGCGCCCCCGCCGGCTCAGCGGGCCGCGGGGGCCTGCTGACGACCGCGGGCGGCATCGGGGCCGCCGCCGTCGCGCTGTCCGGGCAGCCGGACCAGCGGGGCGCCGGCGGAGAGCCGCCGGGCCCTTATCCGGATGGCGGCGGCGAGCAGGAAGCAGATTCCGACCCACGGATAGATCGAGGTCGGCAGCTGGCGCAGGGCCGACATGTGGAGCACCGCCGCGCCGACCGGCTTCGCCGCCCACATCGCGAAGGACAGGAAGGCCAGCAGGGTGGCCCAGAACGCGGCCCGCCAGCGCAGCCGGCGGACGCCCGCCGGGCGGGCGTGCTCGACGGAGGCCTCGGCGGCGAGCAGCACCAGCACCGGTACGCACCAGACCCAGTGGTGGGTCCAGCTGATCGGCGAGATCAGCACGGCGGTCACGGCCGTGACGCAGAAGCCCCAGGCCTCGGCCCGGGGCAGCCAGCGGCCGCTGCGGGCGGCCCAGGCCGCGATGGCGAGGCCGGCCAGCGCGGCCAGCCCGGCGCCGAGGGTGGCCAGGGTGCCGGGGTCGGAGCTGTGCAGCAGTCGGGCGAAGGCGCCGCGGAGCGACTGGTTGTCGACGATCTCGGTCTTGCCGACCCGGGAGGAGTCGTAGAGGTACTTGGTCCAGAAGCCCCAGGTGGCGTCGGGCAGGAAGAGCGTGCCGATCAGGAAGGTGCCGAGGAAGGTGAGGCCGGCCGTGAAGGCGGCCCGGACCCTGCCGGTGATCAGCAGGTAGACGGCGAACAGGCCGGGGGTGAGCTTGATGCCGGCGGCGATGCCGATCGCGATGCCCTTGCTGCGGTGGCCGTCCGAGCGGGTGAGGTCCCAGAGGACCAGGCAGGCGAGCGCGAGGTTGATCTGGCCGTACCGGAGCGTGGTGAAGACGGGTTCGAGCCAGACGCCGAGGCCGGTGATCAGGACGACGCCGATCGGCCGCAGTTCGCGGCGCGGCCAGCCGACCAGCTTGAAGGACAGGTGGGCCAGCAGGGCGAGCAGTCCGAGGTTGCCGAGAGTGATCACCACCCGGAGGACGGGGATCGGGAGCCAGGTGGTCGGGACGAACAGCATCGCCGCGAACGGCGGGTAGGTCGCGGGCAGGTTCCACTCGGTGACGCGCAGCGCGTACAGGTCGGTGCCGTTGGCCACGGCGGCGCCCTCGGCCCGGTAGACGACCATGTCGACCATCGAGGTGTGCACGAAGTGGCGGACCACCGCGTACACGAGCAGTGACAGCAGCGCCACGGACGAGGCGACCAGCATCGGTCGGCGGGGGGCCTCACGCAGTGCGCGCACCGGGGCCCCGACCGCGATCCGCACCCGGTCCGACAGGGGGGCGGGCGAAGGGGCGGGTACGGTCCCCACCGGGCTGCGCTCGTCTTGCACCGCTGTCACTGTCCACTCCGTCCACCGCTCGGCCAACCAGCGACGATACCGGATGCGGCCCGTCCCGGCCTGGGCACGTTCGACTACGTACGGTGACGAAGGGGCCCCGGCCGACCGTGCTCGGCTGCGGGCTGAGCACGGGCGGTCGGGGCGGTCGGGGGCCCGCGGGCGGGTTCGGGCCCTCGGGCGGGCGCGGGGCCCTGGCCCGGTGAGCCGGTACGGTCTCGGCCTGTGGAAGCCACGGCCTCGGCCGGCGGGCCCGGTACGGCCTCAGCCGGTGTAGCTCCCGAGGGCCCGGGTGAACTCCAGCGGCTGCTGGACGATGCTGCTGCAACTGGCGTCCGCGGAACCCTTGGCCCCGCCCTCGCAGGCCTTGTCCCGGGTGCCGGACCACATGGCCAGCCAGGCGAGGTGCCGTCCCGCCGCGAAGTCGGCGAGTTGCTTGGCGTCGGCCACCGTGAAGACCTCGCTGGCGACGTCGTTGACGCCGATCATCGGGGTGACCGCGACCTTGCGCCAGGCGGCCGCGTCGTCCAGCCCCAGGACGCTCTTGACCTGGGCCTGGGTGGCGGTGGCCGCGGCGATCGCGTACGTGCCCATCCGCCCCTGCGGGTCGGGGGCGACGCCGTCGCCGAAGTCCATGGCCATGATGTTGACGGCGCCGATCGCGACACCGTTCGCCTTGGCGCCGGCGACCAGGTCGACGCCGTCCTGGGTCAGGCCGGAGGGCAGCGCGGGCAGGGTGAAGGAGACGTCGAGGGCCTTGCCCTTGGCGGCGGCGGCGCGCTGCAGCTGGGCGATCGCCTGGGCCCGCCGGGTGTTGGCGGCGGTGTCGGCGGTCGCGGCGCCCTCGACGTCGAAGTCGAGCCTGGTCACCCCGTACGCGTCGACGACCTTCTGGTACGCGGCGGCCAGGTCGGCGGTCGAGCCGCAGGTGAGGGCCAGCTCGCTGCCGTTGGCGCCGCCGAAGGAGACCCGGACGTCGCCGCCGACCGCCCGCAGCGCGCCGATCTGGGCGGCCACCGCGTCGCTGGAGAGGTCGCTGACCCCGCCCCACTTGGGCACGCAGCCGCCGCCGGAGACCACGAAGGCGAGGGTGAAGTTCTTCACGCCGGTGGCCTTGGCGGTGGCGACCAGGTCGTAGGGCGGGTAGAGCGAGGTGTCCACGTACGGCGCGAAGCCGCCCCCGGCGCCGACCGGCGGTACGGGCACACCGGTCGCCGTGGGGGTGGCGGGCTGGCCGGGGCCGGTCGTCACAGGGGTCGGCGCCGGGGTGGTCGGCTTCGCGGTGGTGGTCGGGCTGGGCGCCGCGGTGGCGGTCGCCGTGGCCGTGGCGGTGGCGGTGGCGGTCGGCGAGGCGGTGCCCGTCGGCGCCACCGTCGGCCGCCCGGAGGGGGTGGGCGCGGGGCCTTCGCCGGCCTTGCAGGAGGTGTCGTTGATCAGGCAGTTGCCCGGCTCGGCCTGCGCCGCGCCCGCGCCGTGGGCGACGAAGCCGACGACCACGCTCCGGCCCGGTTCCAGCCGCTTGTTCCAGGACTCCGGCTTGACGGTGACGTGCTGCCCGTCGGCGGTGAAGGTGGCGTTCCAGAGCGAGTCGATCTTCGCATCGGCCGGGAGGTCGAAGCTGAGCGTCCAGTCGTCGATCGGGTCGGCGGCCGGGTTGGTGACCAGGTACTGGCCGGTGTAGCCGGCGTCCCAGCTGCTGGTCCGGCTGTAGACGGCTCCGAGCGAGGCGGCGCTGGCCGAGGAGGCGAGCACCACGACCCCGCCCGCGACCAGCACGGCGGCGACCGCCGAGGCCCCGATGATCGTCCCCTTGCGACTGCGCCGGCGGTGGCCGGAACGGCGGGTGGGCTGGGTGGTCATGGCGCGTTACCTCCGCGGCTGCCTGCGGTCGGCACCGGTGCGGTGCCGTCAGTCGGCCGCCGTCGGACGGGCTTCGTACAGACCTCGTACGGCTTCGTACCGCTTCGTACGAGTGGGTACGAGTGGGTACGGGTGGGTACGGACGTCCCGGGCGGCCGGCCCGGCTCGGTCGGGTGACCGGCGCGACCGACGCTAGCGGCGCCCGGGGGGCCGGACGGGCGGGCTGAGCGAGGGGTGAACCTCCCTTAGGCCGCCGTTAAGGAAAGAGCCCCCGACGCGCCGTCACCTCCGGCGGGCGGGACCGTCCCGGCCCGCCGTCACTTCGGGAACAGCGCGCCCCGCGTCCGCCGGCGGCCCGTGCGCGCGGGCGGGGCCTCGTCCGGGCGGGTGCGCAGTCGCAGCCGGGTCTCCGCGCCGCCGAGCACGGCGGAGCGGCCGAGGGCGAGGTCCCCGCCGGTGGACTCGGCGAGTTTGCGGACGATGTCCAGTCCGAGGCCGGTGGAGCCCTCCCCGCCGTGGCCCTCGCCGCGTCTGAGCGCGGCGCTCGGGTCGCTGTAGCCCGGTCCGGCGTCGCCGACCAGCACGATCACCGAGCTGTCGGTGGCCAGGACGTCCACCGAGAAGGCGGTGCCGATGGCGGTGTGCCGGAAGACGTTGCCGAGCAGCGCGTCGACGGCGGCGGCGAGGTCGCCGCGCTGGACGGGCACCGGTGCGGCGCCCTCGGCGCCGGCCAGTTGCCAGCGGCGGCCCTCGTCCTCGGCGAGCGCGGACCAGAAGCCGACCCGTTCGCGGATTACCTCGGCGGCGTCGCAGCCGACCGTGACGGCGGGCGCGTCCTCGGGGGCGCGGCGGGCGGAGCGGATGATCTGGTCGACCTCGCGCTCGAGTTGGGCCACCGCGTGCCGGGTGGCGTCGGCCGCGTCGCCGTTGCCGAGGGAGGCCGCGTTGAGGCGCAGCACGGTCAGCGGGGTGCGCAGCCGGTGCGACAGATCGGCGGCCAACTCACGTTCTGCGGCAAGGAGTTGGACGACCCGGTCGGCCATGGTGTTGAACGCCTGTCCGGCTTCGCGCAGTTCCTCGGGACTGCCGTCGACCTGCTTGCCCTCCACCGGGACGCGCACCGCGAGGTTCCCGGCGCCGAGCGAGCGGGCGGCCGTGGCGAGCCGGCGGGCGGAGGCGACGATCCGGCCGCCCATCCGGTCGGCGACCAGCACCGAGATGGCGACCAGGCCGAGCGCGACCGCGGAGAGCACCAGCCAGGCGGTGGAGACGCCCCGGGTGAGGTCGCTCTCGGCGACGAACACCTCGACCACGGCGCTCCGCCCGGTGTCCACCGCGACCGGCTGGAGCAGCGCGTAGCCGCCGGGCACCGCGACGGTGAAGGCCCGGCCCTGGCCGCCGGCCGTGGCCACGTCGGCCGCGGTGGCGCGGGCCTCCCCGAGGGTCGGACCGTCGGGGGCCGCTCCGCCGGCGGCCGGTGCTCCCACGGCGGCCGGTGCTCCTCCCCCGGCAGCCGGACCCGCGTCGGCGGCCGGCGCCGCGCCGGCCGGAGCCCCCGCGGCCGCCGGCAGGTGCACCGCCATCCGCCCCTGCGTCCCCGCGTCGGTGCTGGCCAGCGCCCGGTTGACGGCGTCCTGGTCCGTGGTGATCGCCAGCGCCGGCCCGAGCGCCGCGGCCTGCCGTTCGGCGGCGGTGAACGCCCGGTCCCGGGCGGTCTGTTGGACCATCAGGCCGAGCGGGATGAGGAAGGCCAGCGCGACCATCGTGGTCCCGGCCACCGCGGCCTTGATCATGGCCCAGCGCAGCGAGTGCGCGAACCGCTTCATGTCCGGTGCTCCGCGGGCCCCGCGGTGGCCTCCAGCCGGACCCCGACGCCCCGGACGGTGTGCAGGTAGCGGGGGTTGGAGGCGGTCTCGCCGAGTTTGCGGCGCAGCCAGGAGAGGTGGACGTCGATGGTCTGGTCGCCGCCGTAGGTCTGCTGCCAGACCTCGGCGAGGATCTCCTTGCGCGGCACCACCACGCCGGGCCGGGCCGCCAGGAAGGCCAGCAGGTCGAACTCACGCCGGGTCAGGTCGAGCAGCCGCCCGTCCAGGACGGCCTCGCGTCGCTGGAGGTCGATGGCCAGGCCGCCGACCCGCAGCACCTGGGCGACGGGGGCGGCGCCACTGCCGAACCGGCGCAGCACGGCGGCCATCCGGGCGCTCAGGTGTTCTCCGGAGAAAGGTTTCACCAGATAGTCGTCGGCCCCGTCGTTCAGCAGCCGGACGATCTCCGCCTCGTCGTCCCGCGCGGTGGAGATGATCACCGGGACGTCGGTCAGGCCACGGATCATCTTCAGCGCCTCGCTGCCGTCCAGATCGGGCAGGCCCAGGTCCAGGATCACCAGGTCACAGCCGACCTGGGCGACCTCCCGCAGCGCCTCCAGGGCCGTGCCCACACTGCGGACCGCGTGACCGGTGTCGGTCAGGTGGCGGATGAGCGCGGACCGTACGAAGGGGTCGTCCTCGACCACGAGCACTGTTGCCATGGCCCTGCACGGTACGCCATCGGCGGGCAGTGGTCTGTACCTCGGGGGTCGGTCCGGGCGGGGCCCGGACATCGGGCAACTGCCCTGCCGAACACCAGGGGTGCCGGTCCCCGCCGACCGGGAAGTACGGCAGGATGTGCGGACGATGCGGAACGGACTGGTACAGCTCTGCGCCTGGGCGGCGGCCACCGGGGCGGCGGTGGCGCTGTCCTGGCTCGGCGTGCACGCGGTGCTCACCGGAGCCGCGTTCGAGCAGCCCACCGCGCTGCCGCTGCCCTCCCCGAAGGCCGGGAGCACCCCGTACGGCACGAGCGCCACCCCCGGCCGGACGCCGACGACCGACACCCCGGACCTGCCGCCCGCACCGTCCCCGACCACGAGCGCCACCGCCACCACCACCGCGGCGCACGCCCCGGCCGGCCCACCGGCCGCCACCCCGCCCAAGCGGCCCGCGCCCACCGCCACCACCACGTCCACGGTGCGGAGCTACCCGATCCCCGGCGGCCGGGTCGCCCTCGACATCCGGGCCGACAGCGCCTCACTGGTCTCCGCCACCCCGGACCCGGGCTGGCAGATGCAGGTGTGGGACGGCGACCGCTGGTTGCGGGTGGACTTCACCAAGGACGACCAGGCCAACTCGGTGTTCGTCTACTGGAACGGCCACCCGCCGATCGTGGAGACGGCGATCCGCTGAGCCGGGCCCGTCACCAACGGACGGCTCGGCCGGCGACACCGCGCCCCGGTCGACGGCGTAGTCGTACGCGTTCCGTTTCCTCCTGGTCAAGGTGCGCCCCGGGGCGGGAGAATCGGCGGCACCGCTGTACAGAATGCCCACCGGAGGACGGCCCCGCGATGCCCCCCGCCCACGCCCCGAGCTCCCCCGGCTCCCCCGATTCGCCCGCGCCCCAGGGCGCCCCCCACGGCACTCCCCAGGGCACTCCCCCGGCCCCGGCCGGCGGCGGGAACGACACCATCGACGCCCTGGACGGCCGGCTGATCCGGCTGCTGGCGGAGGAGCCCCGGATCGGCGTGCTGGAGTGCTCGCGCCGGCTGCAGGTCGCCCGGGGCACCGTGCAGGCCCGGCTGGACCGGCTGCAGGCCAAGGGGGTGATCAGCGGCTTCGGCCCGGAGGTGGACCCGGCCGCGATCGGCTACCCGGTGACGGCCTTCGCCACCCTGGAGATCTCCCAGGGCCAGGGCGCGGACGTACGGGCGCACCTGGCGCGGGTGCCGGAGGTGCTGGAGCTGCACACGATCACCGGGATCGGGGACATGCTGGTGCGGATCGTGGCCCGCTCCAACGCGGACCTCCAGCGGGTGATCGACCGGGTGGTGGGCTTCGACGGGATCGTCCGCTCCTCCACCGCGATCGTGCTGGAGAACCCGGTGCCCTACCGGATCCTGCCGCTGGTGGACCAGGCGGCCGCCGAGTAGGACGGTCCGTCCGGCACGATGTGCCGATTCGGCATAGGCATGAGGCCCCGTCAGCCCCAAGATCTATACATGAACGTTCCACCACTGCCCGCGCCGCGCGTCGGTCCGCCGATACCCGCGTGCCACCCCCGTCCTCCCCCAGAACGGCCCTCGGGACGGCCCTCGGACCGGCCCCCGGGACGGCCCCCGCATGACGACCTCGGTCGCGGCCGACGGCACCGCCCCCACCCTCATCGCCTCCGCCCAGCGCGCCCTGCGCCTGCTGGAGGCGGCCGCCCGCTACCCCAAGGGCGCCACCGCCAAGCAGCTCGCCCGGGACATCGGTCTCGCCCTGGGCACCGCCTACCACCTGCTGCGCACCCTGGTGCACGACCACTACCTGGAGCGGCGCTCCGGGCACTACCTGACCGGCCCGGCGGTGGCCGGGCTGGTCCGGCCGGACGCTCCGGAGCCGGGCCGGGTCCGGCTGAAGACGCTGCTGGACACCCTCGCCGAGGAGCTCTCGGCCGCCGTCTACTTCACCTGGTACCGCCACGGCGAGGTGGAGCTGGTCGGCGCCGCCGAGGCTCCCGGCGCGCCGCTGATCGACCGGCACCGGTGGCGGACCGGCTCCCACGCCCACTCGGCCGGCAAGACCCTGCTGGCCCTGATGACCGCCGAGGAGCGCCGGGACCACCTGGCCCGCTACCCGATGGTGCCGTTCACCGGCCCCACCCTGCGGGACCCGGCCGACCTGCCGCTGCTGCCGCGCCAGGGCCAGCGGCGCGCCGTCCCGATCACCCAGTTCCTGGGGGCACCTCCCGGCCGAAGGCTGGGGGAGAGTACTCGCTCGGGACCGCGGGCGCGGCGGTGCCGATCGTCGCGGGCGACGGCATCGGCGCGGTCTCGATCTCACTGCCGATGGCCCAGGCCCACCGGCTGGCCGGGGTCGCCGCCCAGCTGCGGACCAGGCTGGGCGACGACTTCGCCTCGGTGGCCTTCGGCCTCTGAGCCGCAGGGCTGGCGGCTCAGGACGGCCCAGGGCGGCCTACCCCGGCGGGCGGCCCAGGGCGCGAGGGCGGCCCGAACCGGATGGGGGTCAGCAGCTGGGAACGCTACCGCCGCTCCGCAGCGCGTCCAGCGCGGCGACCGACTCGGCGAGCGTGCCCACCGGCACCAGCCGCAGTGTCTTGGGGGTGTTCACCTTGGCGTCCGCGCACTCGTCCTTGGGGAGCAGGAAGACCGTCGCGCCGTCCCGGGCCGCCGCCTGGGTCTTCAGCGGGACGCCGCCGACCGGGCCGACGGTGCCCTTGTCGTCGATGGTGCCGGTGCCGGCGATCTTGAGCCCACCGGTGAGGTCTCCGCCCTTGCCGTCGCCGGCGAGCTTGTCGACGATGCCCAGCGCCAGCATCTGTCCGGCGCTCGGGCCGCCCACGTCGCCCAGGTCGACCTTGACCTTCACCTGGTCCGGCGAGAGGTGGAGGTAGCCGAGCGCGGCCGCGGTGGCGCTGTCCTGCGACTCGGCCATCTGCTGGGCCGTCACCTGCTCGGCCCTGGTCGGGTTGCTCTGCGGGTACACCGTCTCGGTCGGGCGGACGGCCTCGTCCGGGTCGAACCAGGCCCGCAGCGCCCGCCAGAAGGTGGTCTTCTGCCCCGGGTTGGTGGCCGAGATGGTGACCATCCGCAGCTCTCCGTCGGTGCTGCGCAGCGGCGCCCCGGTGATGGTGAGCACCGGCCGGTCCTGGTACGTGCCGAGGGTGTCCGCGGTCAGGCCCGGCCAGGTGATCGTGTACGGCAGCGGGACGAAGGCCGCCACGCCGAACAGCGCGGCGACCAGCACCCCGCAGAGCGCGAGCGAGCGGGTCCGCGGGGACGGGAGGGCCTTGGGCAGCTTGGTGTCGGACACAAGGGGAATCCAAACACACCGGGCGCCGTGATTCGCCCGCTCGTCCCCGGGCGCTCCGGTCCGGGCCCTACCTCAGCGCGTCGGCCACCTCGGTGGCCGCCTCCACCACCCGCGGGCCGACCCGCTCGGGCACCAGCCCGTTGAGCATCACCACACCGACGCTGCCCTCGATGCCGCTCAGTCCGAGCAGCGCGGCCGCGGCCCCACTGGCCCCGGACTGCTCCTCCGCACGGGTGATGACGAACCCCTGCTCGGGCCGCCGCTGGCTGGGGAAGGCACGGGCCTCCAGGATCGCCCGCCCGGCCGCGCTCTCGCCGAGCGGGTGGCGCAGGCCGGTGCGGTAGGCGACGTGGAAGTCGGTCCAGCTGGGCTCGACCACGGCGACGGCCAGCGCCTCGTTGCCGTCCACCAGGGTCAGGTGGGCGGTGGCGCCGAGGTCCTCGGCGAGGCTGCGCAGGGCGGGCAGCGCGGCCTCGCGCAGCAGCGGGTGCACCCGGTGGGCCAGCCGCAGCACGCCCAGGCCGACCCGGGCCCGGCCGCCGATGTCGCGGCGGACCAGGCCGTGCTGTTCCAGGGTGGCGAGCAGCCGGTAGACCACGGTGCGGTTGACGGCCAGCCGGGCGGCCAGCTCGGTGACGGTGAGCCCGCGCTCGGAGTCGGCGAGGAGCTTGAGGACGCGGACGCCGCGGTCCAACGTCTGGGAGGTCTCTGCAGTCACGACGGGCAGTCCTTTCCGCGGCGCTCGCGGGGCGGGCGGCGCCGGGCCAGAAGGTCGGTGTCGCGCGCAGGTGGGGGTGGCCGCGCTCGGGCCGCGCGGCGTCGTCCTTGACGACCGCACGGTCCTGCGGAGCCCGTCCCTCGGGGGTTGCCCGGCGGAAGAGCGTGGGGGAAAGGTAGTGAAGGAAATGTCGCGGCGGAAGTGGTTGTCCAAAATTCGGTCGTGATCGTCATCGGCGCCGCCGGGAAATCCGGACGAAACCCATCAATCCACCGGGCGGGTTCGGGCGTCGGTTCGAGCCCGGTCCGAAGTCCGGACACCCCGGGCGGGCGGGGTCCGGGCCGGTCGGCCCGGATCCGCCCGCCGGACCGTTACTTCGCCCACTCCCGGATCTTGGCGATCCGCGCCTTCAGCTGGTTGGCGGTGGCCTGGGCGGTCAGCGGCCCGCCGCACTGGCGGCGCAGCTCGTTGTGGACGGTGCCGTGCGGCTGGTTGGTGCGGTGGTGCCAGGCGGCGACCAGCGCGTTCAGCTCCTTGCGCAGCTCCCGGAGCTCCTGGTGGGTGACCACCGGCCGCTGCTCGGCCGGCAGCTCCAGCAGGTCGGCCTCCTCGGCGGGCTTGGTCTTGCTGCGCTGGATCTGCCGGTGCTGGCGCTTCTGCAGCAGCATCTGCACCTGGTCCGGCTCCAGCAGGCCCGGGATGCCGAGGTAGTCCTCCTCCTCCTCGCTCCCCGGGTGGGCCTGCATGCCGAACTCCATGGCGTTGTACAGCACCCGGTCGAAGACCGCCTCGGAGCCCAGCGCCTCGTAGGAGAACTCCTCGCCGCCCGCGCCGTCCGGCCCGTCGTTGGCCCGCTCGGCCTCGGCGAGCAGCCGGTCCTCCTCGTCGAAGAGGCCGTCGCCCTCCTTCTTCGGCCGGTCCAGCACGTGGTCGCGCTGGAGCTCCATCTCGTTGGCGAAGCCCAGCAGCATCGGGATGGTGGGCAGGAACACCGAGGCCGTCTCGCCGCGCTTGCGGGCACGCACGAAGCGGCCGACGGCCTGGGCGAAGAACAGCGGGGTGGAGATCGAGGTGGCGTACACCCCGACGCACAGCCGGGGCACGTCGACGCCCTCGGACACCATGCGGACCGCGACCATCCAGCGTGAGGTGCCCTCCGCGTAGTCGGAGATCCGCTGGGAGGCCTCGGCCTCGTCGGAGAGCACCAGGGTGACCTTCTCGCCGCTGATCTCGCGCAGCATCTTGGCGTAGGCGCGGGCCACGTTCTGGTCGGTGGCGATCACCAGTCCGCCGGCGTCCGGGATGGCCTTGCGGACCTCGGTCAGCCGCCGGTCGGCGGCCTGGAGGACGGACGGGATCCACTCGCCCTGCGGGGACAGCGCGGTGCGCCAGGCCTGGGCGATCAGGTCCTTGGTCATCGGCTCGCCGAGCCGGGCCTCCAGCTCGTCGCCGGACTTGGTGCGCCAGCGCATGTTGCCGCTGTAGCTGAGGAAGATCACCGGGCGGACGACGTGGTCGGCGAGCGCGTGCCCGTAGCCGTAGGTGTAGTCGGCGATGGACTTGCGGATGCCGTCGCTGCCGGCGTCGTAGGCGACGAACGGGATCGGGTTGGTGTCCGAGCGGAACGGCGTCCCGGTCAGCGCGAGCCGGCGGGCGGCCGGCTCGAAGGCCTCGAAGCAGGCCTCGCCCCAGGACTTGGAGTCACCGGCGTGGTGGATCTCGTCCATGATCACGAGGGTCTTGCGGGCCTCGGTCCGGTTCCGGTGCAGCATCGGGTTGACCCCGACGCCCGCGTAGGTGACCACGATGCCGTGGTAGTCCCGGGACAGCGGACCGGAGGAGTACGCCGGGTCCAGCCGGATGCCTATCCGCGCGGCGGCCTCGGCCCACTGCTTCTTCAGGTGCTCGGTCGGTGCGACGACCGTCACCTGCTGCACCAGGTGGTTGTGCAGCAGGTACGAGGCCAGGGTGAGGGCGAAGGTGGTCTTGCCTGCGCCCGGGGTGGCGACCGCGAGGAAGTCGCGCGGCTGGGTCTCGATGTACTTGTCCAGCGCACCCTGCTGCCAGGCCCGCAGCTTGCCCGCGGTGCCCCAGGGGGCACGGCCGGGGAAGGCCGGGGAGAGGTGGTGCGAGGCGGCGGGCGCGGCATGGCCGACGGCCCGGACGGGCTCCTGCGGCTCCGGTGTGTCGGAGAACAGCGGCATCGAGGAGGCGGCGGCAGTACTCACGGTCTCCGAGGGGGATCATCGCAGGTCAGGGGCGGTTTTGCGGCCCCGTCCCGCGGTCGGGCGGCGATCGGACAACCCGCCCAGCCTACCGGCCCGGGGCCGTTCGGGCCTCCAGGACGGGCCCCGCGCCGGGCCCGGACGGCCGGAAATCGATGTGACGCAGGTCACGTCGTTTCACTCGCGTAACCGGGTAATCCCCACCGGTCACGGGACTCTCACCAGGGTGAGGCCGCCCCAACCCCACCTGCCGTCGGGCGGCCGCCGAACGAAGGGCCCACCCTTGCACTCCGTCGTCGAAGAGACCGTCCAGGCCCGCCTGATCCTCTCCCCGCACCGCTCCGCCCGGCTGCGCGTGGTGCTGTCCTACCTGCCGGAGGACCCGTTCGCGGTCCGGATGGCGTTCCCCGCCGAGTTCTCGCTGGACGACGCCGCGGACGGCCAGGACGCCGAGTCCATCGTCTGGGTGTTCGCCCGCCGGCTGCTCTCCTCCGGCCTGGAGCTGCCGGCCGGCGTCGGCGACGTGCACGTCCGGCCCGCGCCCGGCCGGCGCACCATGGTCGAGCTGCGGGCCCCGGAGGGCACCGCGCTGCTCCGGTTCGACAGCGCCGACCTGCGGCGCTTCCTGTGGCGCAGCCGGCTGGTCGTCCCGGAGGGCGAGGAGCACCTGTACCTGGACGCCGACCGCGCGCTCGCCCAGCTGCTCGGCTGACGGCGCTGACCACACAGGCCCCCCGGACCCCGCGAACCGCACCGACCGCACCGACCGCACCGACCACGCGGAGGGCGTCCGGAAGCGCCCCCGCGCCTCCGGGGCCCGCGGGATCAGCCGGACAGCTTGCGCATCAGCCGGACGCCCTGCGCCGCCGTGAGGTGCGGCAGGTACGCCTTGCCGATCGCCCTGGTGATGCCGGGCAGCGCGGCCGGGTCGGGGTAGGCCATGTACATCGGCCGGTACTCCGGCTGGAACTTCGCCTTGAACGCCAGCAGCGAGCGGAAGCCGTACACCGGCTCCATCACCTTGCCCATCCAGTCCAGCATCCGCTGCAACCCGGTGGGCTCCTCGTCCTGCCGGGCGCGGGCCAGCGGCGCCCCCGACAGCGAGAGGAAGCGGGCGCCCTCGCCCTTGAAGCCGAGCGCGGCCGAGGCGATCAGGAACTCGTTCACGCCGCGGAAGCCGTCCGAGCGCCGGCGCATGAAGTCCAGCGTCCAGCCGACCGGCTCGCCGTCCTCGTACACCGGCATCCAGCTGGTCAGCCCGTGCACCACCCGGTCCTGGTCCACCGCGACCAGCACCCGCACCGCCGGGTCGTCCAGCTCCTCCAGCCCGCCGAGGGTGAAGCCCATCTCGGGCAGGCCCTTCTCGGAGACCCACTCCTCGGAGATCGCCCGGATCTGCTCGCGCAGCGCGAGCGGCGCCTCGTGGTACGCCCACCACTCGGCGGTGATGCCCTGCTTTCCGGCCTTGTTCAGGGCGGTGCGGATGTCCTGCCACTTGCGGCCGGTGAAGGCCAGCTCGGGCAGCGGCACCACGGTGTCCTCGGCGACCTGCACCGAGCGCCAGCCCAGCTGGGCGGTCGCCGCCCGGGTGTCGGCGCAGACGCTGTAGAAGCACGGCGTCCAGCCCCGGGCGTCGCAGTACCGGGCGAAGCCGGCCACCGCCCGGGCCCGGTCCTCCGGGGCGCCGAACGGGTCGCCGGTGGTCAGCGCGACGGTGCCGACCACCCGGTAGGCGACGGCCGCGCGGCCCCCCTCGTCGAACCAGTAGTGGTTGCCGTCCCAGGTGGTGATGAAGGACAGCGTCCCGCCGCCGTGCTCGGCCAGCAGCGCCCGGGCCCGGGCGACCGCGGCCGGGTCGGTGCGCAGCACCGGCCGCCGGAACGCCGTCAGCAGCGCGACCAGCGCGACCGCCCAGAACGCCAGCCCGCAGTACGTCTCCAGGAACAGCGCCACCGGGCCGACCGCTATCGGGTAGTCCGGCAGCAGGTCGTTGTACGCGGGCGGCAGGAACTGGGCCGGCAGCCCGTTCACCAGCCCGCGCAGGCCCGCGCCCGGCTCGAACTGCCCGGCCACCACCCGCCCGAGGCCCACGTACGCCGCCGAGGCCACCAGCGCGGCCCCGCCGACCACCGCGGCCAGTCGGCGCACCGCCCGGCCGGACAACCGCAGCCGGAACCGCTGCCGGGTGGCCAGCAGCAGCGCGGTGGTCAGCAGCGGCAGCAGCATCGCCTCGACGAAGTACTGCACGACGTCCCCGCTGACCGGCCCGGCCTCGAAGTACAGCCAGGCCAGCAGCACGGCCCAGAGGAGCTCGGTGGCGACGCTGATCCGCCAGGCGAACCGCAGGCCCCGGCGCAGCCCCTCGGCGAGCACCAGCAGCAGCGCCGGGAACAGCGCGGCCATCAGCCGGCCGGGGGTGTCGAATATCCGCTCGACGGCGTGCGCCCGGGCGCAGTCGTGCGCCGAGACGGCGCAGAAGTCGGCCACCTCCTCCGGGCTGAGCCGGTGCGAGAAGTACAGCTCGGAGAAGGTGTTGAACGGCCCGCTGGCGTTGTCGTACAGCGAGGCGATCAGCGGCCCGCAGGCGGCGGCGACCAGGCAGAGCGCGACCAGCACCCGGGTCTCGGTGTGCGAGGAGCGGTGGCTGCGCAGGTACGGCCGCCCGCGGCTGAGCAGCGCGCCCAGGCCGAGGCCGACCAGCGCGGCGGCGCACCGCTGGACGCTCTGCAGGTGGCCGACGTACAGCGTCATGACCAGCGGGACGAGCAGCACCAGCAGGTGCAGCCGGCGGCGCCAGAGCACGGTGAGCCGGTAGCCGAGCACGCCGGCCAGGGCGAACAGCCCGATGGCGGGCCCGACCGCGGTCTGGTCGGCCACCGAGGCGGTCCACTGCTCCCCGGCCGAGGAGCCGATGGCCACCAGCGCGGTGCCCAGCAGGGTGCCGGCCAGCTGCCCGCCGGCCAGCACCGCGAGGGTGCGCAGTCGGCCGAGCCGGCGCTCGGCGCCCGGGCCGACCAGGAGCAGCAGCAGGCTGGTGAAGACGTACGAACCGATGCCCGAGCACCAGAACAGCGAGGTGACCGGCGTCCACCAGCGGCCCTCGCCGAGGGTGCCCAGGCCGACGCCGACGCGGGCGAGCAGCCGGGCGGACGGCCCGCCGGACAGGCTCCCGGTGGCCGCGCCGAGCGTCCAGAGCCCGGCCAGCATCGCCAGGGTCAGCGGCGCCGAGCGCAGCCGGTCGCGGAGCGCCCGGGCGGCCCGGCGGATCCGCTGGGGGCCGGGTTCCGGCGTCCGGGTGACCGGGGCGAGGTCGCCGCCCGGCCCGGCCTCGGCGGCCGGCGGTGGTGCGGTCGGGGCCGCGAGCAGTCGGGTCACCGGATCAGGCCCATCTGCTGGGAGAGCCAGGGCAGGTTCTGCTCCAGGGCCTGCCGGAACACCACCCAGCTGTGCCAGCCGGGGATGGTCTGGAAGCCGACCTTCATCCCGGCCTCCTGGGCGGCGGCGTGGATCTTCTCCTGGCCCGGCCGGAACCACGGGTCGTCGGCGCCGACCACGATCATGCCGGCGGTGTCGGGGAACTTCTTGCGGGCCATCACGTGCACCGGGTCGACGGCGGCGAAGGCCGCCTCGTCGCCCCCGAAGGCCTTGGCGACGGTCTCCTGGTGGCTGCCCAAGGTCGGCTCCTCCTGTCCGGAGATGTCCAGGAAGGTCCCGTACACCTCGGGCGCGTTGACGGCCAGCTGCAGCGCGCACGTCCCGCCGAGCGAGAGCCCGCCGATGGCGAGGGCACCGCGGCCGGTGGCGGTCTGCAGGTTGTGGTGGATCCAGTCCGGGATGTCGTCGGCCAGGTAGGTCTGCGACTTGGCGATCTGGGAGTCCATGCAGAGCGGGTTGGCGAAGTTGCCGCCGGTCTGGTCGGCGACCAGCACGATCGGCGCGAGGCCCTGGTGCCGGGCGGCGAAGGCGTCCAGGGTCTCCCGGACCGCGCCGGAGTTCACCCAGTCCTCGGGCGCGCCGGGCTGGCCGGGCAGCAGCACCACGACGGGCAGCAGCGGCCGGGGGTTGGCCCGGTAGGCGGGCGGCAGGTAGACGTACCCGGGGCGCGGCGAGAAGCCGGACTTGGTACCGGGGACGGTCACGGTGGACAGGGTGCCCTTGGCCGGCAGGCCGGGCGGCGCGTGCCAGACCTCGGCGAGCGGGCGGTCGGGCGTGCCCTGGACGGTGGCGGCCGCCCGTCCGGTGGTCAGTTCGTCGGTCTGCGGCGCCAGCATGGCCCGGGCCGTCGGGTACTGGTCGAAGCCCCGGTTGACCTGCGAGGCGGCCATCAGCACCACCAGGACCAGGCCGCCGACCGCGAACAGCCGGCGGCGGACGGTCAGCAGCGGGGCGCGGAAGCAGAGCAGGGCGATGGCGAACAGCGCGACGCCGATCCAGCGCAGCACGAAGTCCGGGGTGCCCTCCGGGAAGGGGCGCCACCAGTCGTCGACGGCGATCTTCACCAGGACGGTCAGCACCCCGCCGAGCAGCAGGGCGCCGAGCATGCGCGGGGCGCGCCAGCGCTCGTGCCGGGAGAACGCCAGCAGGGCCAGCGCCCCCCAGCCCGCGGCGAGCACGGCGTACGGGATCGGGCCGTGGGTGAGCGGCCAGTCGATCGGGTTCCAGCGGGTGGCGAGGGTGAGCGTGGTCATGCGGCTTTGCCCGGCGGTGTGGTGTCGGCCAGGAATCCGTAGGCGACGACGTTTCCCTCGTAGCCCTGTTCCTCGCTGTACGCGCCGCCGCAGGTGATGACCCGCAGCTGTGCGTCGGCGGCCTGGCGGTAGACCCGGTCGTCCGGGAAGTCCTTTCGGTCGTGCACTTCGATGGCGTACAGCTGGTAGACGGCGGTGGCGCCGTCGGCGCGGGCGATCTCGATCCGGTCGCCGCGGTGGAGCGCCCCCAGGTGGTAGAAGACGGCCGGCCCGGCCTGGTTGTCGACGTGCCCCGCCAGGATGGCGGTGCCGCGCTGGCCCGGGGTGGCGCCGCCGCGGTACCAGCCCGCGAGGTTGCGGTCGGTCGCGGGCGGGGCCTGGAGGTGGCCGTCCGGGTCCAGGCCCAGCTCGGTGACCGGGGCGTCCAGGCGGACGGCCGGGATGCGGATCCGGGTCGGGGCGGACGGGCCGAGCGGGGGGACGACGGAGACCGGGGCGAAGCCGGACAGCGCCTGGCCGGTCGGCGCGGGCGGCAGCACGGGCGAGCCGCCGTCGTGCAGCAGCCAGGCGCCGAGCACCAGCGCGGCGCCGGCCGCGAGGGTGCCCGGCCAGGGGCTCCTGCTCTGCTGGTCGGCCACGGGTACTCCCTCCTGCCGGCCCGGATCCCATTCCTGAGAGTTTCCTGGGAACTCATTCAATCGGATCGGACCCTATGGCACGTCCCCACGACGGTCGTATCCGCACCCGCCGATCGGCAGGGATCGCGGCCCCGATCCTGCGCCGGGTGCCCGTGTCACCACGGACCGTGATTCCACTGTCGCGCGGGCGGCCGCGGCCCTACCACCCGTCGAACAGCATCGACGTTCCGGCCCGCCGGTTCGGTTGCGTCAATCGGGCGATCGATCCCGACCGTCCGCTGCGCCTCTCCGACCGTTCCGGACCGCATGCCATGCTGACCCGGTCACGGGCTCCCTCCTCCTCCGGTCGGCCCGGACATCCCCCTCCGGTCGGACCGGACTTCCGCACGCCGCGCGCACCCGGCACCCGAGCCGGCCGCCTGCCGATCGCCTCACGAACGGAGTGACCATGGACGCGCTCTCCCGCCGAACCCTGCTGGCCGCCGGAGCGGCCACCGCCGCGACCCTGGCGGCCGGCTGCGGCACCGACCGGGCCGACGGCGGGGAACACGCGGCCGGCGGGCAGAGCGCCACCCCGGCCGGCCCGCCGGGCGGGCAGAGCGCCACCCCGGCCCCGGTCCCGCAGAAGCCGCAGGCCGTACTGATCGGCGACGGCTCCACCTCGGACACCGGCGCCCAGCCCCACCAGCCCGTCACCGAGCGGCTCCAACCCGGCCAGCGGCCCCCGCAGTTCGTGGTCTTCTCCTGGGACGGCGCCGGCGAACTCGACAACGGCCTGTTCGCCCGCTTCCGCCGGCTGGCCCAGGAGCACAACGCCTCGATGACCTTCTTCCTCAGCGGCCTGTACCTGCTGCCGGAGTCCAAGAAGGACCTCTACCGCCCCCCGCAGCACAAGGTCGGCGCCTCCGAGATCGGCTACCTGAGCGACCAGCACATCCACGACACCCTGGAGAACGTGCACGCCGCCTGGCTGGAGGGCCACGAGATCGGCACCCACTTCAACGGCCACTTCTGCGGCTCCACCGGGGTCAGCGCGTGGTCCCCGGAGGAGTGGGACAGCGAGATCCAGCAGGCGATGGACTTCGTGACGAAGTGGCGCACCAACACCGGCTTCACCGACCTGCCCGCCCTGCCCTTCGACTACCGCAAGGAGCTGATCGGCAGCCGCACCCCCTGCCTGGAGGGCCAGCGCAACCTGCTGCCCACCGCCGTCAAGCGCGGCTGGCGCTACGACAGCAGCGGCAACGGCACCCAGGTGTGGCCGCAGAAGATCCAGGGCGGCGCGCTGTGGGACCTCCCGCTGCAGGCCATCCCGTTCCCCGGGCACACCTTCCAGGTGCTGTCGATGGACTACAACATCATGTTCAACCAGTGCGGCTCCAACACCAAGGCCGATCCGGCGCTCTACCCGGGCTTCCAGGCCCAGGCCCGGGACTCCTACCTGATGGGCTTCGACCGCACCTACAACAGCAACCGGGCGCCGTACATCATCGGCAACCACTTCGAGGAGTGGAACGGCGGCATCTACATGAACGCCGTCGAGGACGTGCTCAAGTCGATCGCGGGCAAGCCGGAGGTCCGGCTGGTCTCCTTCCGCCAACTGGTGGACTGGCTGGACGCCCAGGACCCGGCGGTGCTGCGCAAGCTGCAGGGCCTCGGCCCGGGCCAGTCCCCGGCCGGCGGCTGGGAGAGCTTCCTCGGCACCCCGGCGGCGCCACCGGTCCCCTCCCCCGCCGCCACCGCCACGGCCGGCTGAGCTTCAGTCCCTGGTACGGATCCGGCCGGACAGCAGCGCCCCCAGCGCCGCCACCGCGGCCATCACCAGCAGGATCACCGCGAAGGCGCCGGGCGAGCCGTCGGCCCCGGCGCCCTCGTGGGCGGCGGCCAACGAGCCGCCGCCCAGCGCCGCGAACAGCACCCCCGCCAGGCCGGTCAGCAGCACGTTGCCCAGCGCGTCGCTCATCTGCAGCGCGGCCGAGTTGGCCCCGGCGTCCTCCGGCGCGGAGAGCTTCATCATCAGCACGCTGACGCTCGCGACCGTCAGCCCCATTCCGATGCCGCCGACGCCCCAGGCCACCGACGCCGTCCAGGCCGGCACCGCCGGGACCAGCACCAGCGCGGCGCCCGCGATCGCCACCGCGGTCAGCACGAAGCCGCCCCGGATCATCGCCCCGCGGTAGCGCTCGGCCCCGGGCCGGCCCTGCAGCCAGGAGCCCAGCGCCCAGGTGAGCCCGCCGCTGGTCAGGGTGAGCCCGGAGAGGGTCGGCGAAAGGTCCCGCTGGGTGGTCATCATCAGCGGGACGAAGGCCTCCGCGCCGAGGAACGCCCCGGCCGCCAGCCCGCGCAGCAGGATCACCGTCGGCAGTCCGCGCCCGGCCCGCAGGGTCCGCTTCGGCAGCAGCCCCAGCACGGCCGGCACCAGCAGCGCCGCCCCGGCGATCCCGGGGAGCAGCCCGACCAGGTCGCGCCGCTGGCCGGCGTACTGCAGCAGGCCGGCCCCGACCGCCGCCATGGCCGCCAGCAGGGTGCGGCGGCGGTCGAACTCGGCGCCCCTGGGCACCGGGTGCTCCCGCTCGGAGCGGGCCAGCGCCGGCCCCATCACCGCCAGCGGCAGCAGGATCAGCACCGGCACCGCGAGGAAGACCCAGCGCCAGCCGAGGTGCTGGGTGACCGCCCCGGACACCAGCGGTCCGACGATGGAGGGCAGCACCCAGGCCGAGGAGAAGGCGGCGAACACGGCCGGCCGCAGCCGCTCCGGGTAGGCCCGGCCGACCACCACGTACAGCGCGACGATCACCAGCCCGCCGCCCAGCCCCTGGATCGCCCGCCCGGCCACGAACACCCACATGCCGGGCGCCGTCCCGGCCACCACCAGGCCGACGCCGAACACCGCGATGCCGGTGAACAGCGGCTGCAGCGGGCCGCGCCGGTCGCACCACTGGCCGGAGACGACCAGGGCGAACAGCGTGGTGGTGAAGTAGCCGGAGAAGGCGAAGGCGTACAGCCCGAGGCCGTTCAGCTGCCGGGCCGCGGTCGGCATCGCGGTGTTGACGGCGGTCGCCTCGAAGGCGATCACCAGGACCACCGACACGATCCCGAGCGTCAGGGCGCGGTAGCGGCCGCTCATGACTCCCCCGCCGGGGTCGGTTCCTGAGCCGGAGGGTATCGAGGGGGAGTCGACCGAGGTGGGGGAGGCAGTGGTCATACGTAACATCGTAAGAGCCGTCCGCCTCGGTGACTCCTGACCGCGGTCCCTGACCGGATCCGTCGTAGGCCCTAGGACCAGCTGCCCCCGGGTGTCAGTGCAGCACCTTGAGCCCCACCACGCCGGAGACGATCAGCAGCAGGCAGCCGATCCGGGCCATGGTCACCGCGTCCCCCAGGACGGCCATGCCGTAGAGCGCGGTGCCGACCGCGCCGATGCCGACCCAGACCGCGTAGCCGGTCCCGATCGGGATGGTGCGCATCGCGTACGCCAGCCCGCCCATGCTGAACAGCAGCGCGACGCCGAAGACGAGGCTGGGAACGGGGCGGGAGAAACCCTTGGACGATTCCAGGGCCACTGCCCAGACGGTCTCCAGGAGACCCGAGACGATCAGAACGAGCCAAGCCATGACGGCCGTACCTCCGCAGTCCACAGCGGTCGGATTACCGCTGAACTGCGTCGTCTTGTCGTCACCGGGTACGACGCTCTCGTCCGGGGTGGCGGGAAAACAGCCACCGCTTCCGACGGTAGCACACATTGCCGCACAGAATTTACAGAAGTTCGTTGACCCCGTTCCGGCGATCGGCCATTCTGAATTCACTGGCCGTGTGCCCGAGTGGCTCAGGGAACCGTCTGCAAAGCGGTGTACGCGGGTTCAATTCCCGCCACGGCCTCGGAAATGGGAATTGCCGGTCGACTCCGAGAAGTCGACCGGCAATTCGGCATTCCAGCATTCCGGCATTCCGCTTTCCGGCCGGTCCCGCTCAGGCGGTGACGGCGTCCTCCGGCCGGATCGGCAGCCGGCCGACCGGCAGGCCGGTGGCGGCCCGGACGGCGGCGGCGACGGCCGAGGGGGCGACCACCGCGGGCACCGCGCTGACGGCCTTGGCGCCGAAGGTGGCGACCACGTCCCGCTCCTCCAGCAGCGCGGCGATCCGCACCTCCGGGGTGTCCAGCGAGGTCGGCAGCCGGTAGCCGGTGAGCGAGGGGTTGCCGAGCACCCCACCCTCCGTGCGCAGGTCCTCCAGCAGCGCCAGGCCCACGCCCTGGGCCACGCCCGCCTCGATCCGGTCCTCGATCTGGCGCGGGTTCAGCGCCCGGCCGACGTCCTGGGCGACGGTCATCTCGACCACCCGGACGGCCCCCAGCTCGATGTCCACGTCCACCACCGCGCGCATCGCGCAGAAGGAGATGGAGACGAAGGCGTCGCCCTGCCCGGACTCGTCCAGCGGCTCGGTCGGGTGCGGGCGGCACTGGGCGGTGGCCCAGAGCTCCTTGCCCTCCAGCGCCTCGGCGACCGGCATCCCGAGCACCCCGTCGTAGGAGGTGATCTTGCCGTCGGCGATCTGCAGCAGCTCCACCGACATCCCGAAGTTGGCCGCGATCGGCTGCAGCAGCTGGTGGCGGACCATCAGCGCGGCCCGCTCGACCGCCCCGCCGGAGACCCAGGTGTGCCGGCCCCGCGCGGACGGCCCGGCGATCGACTGGTCGCTGTCGGCCGGCGCGATGTAGACCTCGCTGACGCCCAGCACGCTCTGCACGATCTGCCGGGCCAGCGTGGCGAAGCCCTGCCCGGCGTCGACGGCCGCGCAGATCACCGTGGCGTGGTCGCCGCTGACCCGCACGGTGGCGGTGGAGACCTCGTCCTCGCCCTCGGCGCCCAGCATGTGCACCATGCCGACGGCGTAGCCGATGCCGCGGCGCACCGCCGCCGGGTCCCCGGCGCCGCCGGGCCCGCCGGGCAGCAGCCACTCGGCGTCCGGGTCGTCCACCGGCAGGGCCGGCAGCGGCTCGGCCGCCACCGCGTCCAGCAGCGCCTTCACCGGCGCGGGGCAGGTGACGGCCTGTCCGGTGGGCAGCGGGTCGCCGGTGGACATCGCGTTGCGGCGGCGGATCTCCACCGGGTCCACGCCCACCCGGGCGGCCAGCTGGTCCAGCTGGGACTCGTACGCGAAGCAGGCCTGCAGCGCGCCCTCGCCGCGCATCCGCCCGGCCGGCGGGTTGTTGGTGCGCACCGCCCAGGCGTCCACGAACACGTTGGGGCAGACGTACGGGCCGACCGAGAAGGCCGTCGCGGCGGCCAGCGCCTCGGCGGAGACGTCCGCGTAGGCGCCGCCGTCCAGCAGGATCTGCGCCTCCACCTTCACCAGGGTGCCCTCGGCGTCGGCGTGGTGGCGGTAGCGCAGCAGCGCGGGGTGGCGCGAGGTGTGGGTGTGGAAGGACTCCTCGCGGGTGAGGGTCATCTTCACCGGGCGGCCGGTGCGCAGCGCCAGCAGCGCCAGGGTGACCTGGAAGGAGATGTCCTCGCGGTCGGTGGTGGCGCCGGGCACGCCGGTGACGACCAGTCGGACCCGGTCGGGCTCCAGGCCCAGGCAGGCGGCGGTGCGGTCGCGGTCGCCGTGCGGGTCGGTGGAGGACAGGTGCAGCTCCACGCCGCCGTCCGGGCGCGGCACGGCCAGCCCGGCCTCGGCGCCGAGCGGGGCCGGGTCCTGCCGGCCGACCTGGTAGAGGCCCTCGACGACGATCTCGCCGACCGCGTCCGGGTCCCCGGTGCGCAGCGGCAGGTGGCGGAACAGGTTGCCGTCCGGGTGCAGCGCCGGCGCGGTGAAGGCCTGCTCGGGGTCGGTGACCGCCTCCAGCGGCTCGTAGTCGACCGCGATCAGACCGACCGCCAGCCGGGCGGTGTCCGGGTGGTCGGCGGCGACCGCGGCGATCGGCTCGCCGTGGTGGCGCACCACGCCGGCGGCCAGCACCGGGCGGTCGGCGACGATCGGGCCGGCCGGGGCGCCGTCCGGCAGGCCGTCCGGGCCGGGCGGCAGGTCGGCGGCGGTGACCACGGCGTGCACCCCGGGCAGGGCGAGCGCGGCCGAGGTGTCGATGCCGCGGATCCGGGCGTGCGGGTGCGGCGAGCGCAGCACCGCGCCCCACAGCAGCCCCTCGGCCCACAGGTCGGCCGCGTACGGGTAGATCCCGAGCGCCTTGGGCAGCGCGTCGCTGCGCAGCGGGGAGGTGCCCAGGCCGAAGGGCTCCGGTGCGGCGCCGCCCTCGCCGCCGTCCTGCTGGAGTGCTGCGCCGATGTCGGTAGGCGACGTCATGATGCGTGGTCGTCCTCGGGGAGCCGGATGCCGTGGGCGGGGGTGGCGCCGTACGGGACGCCGGTGGCCGGCATCCCGGCCTCGACCGGGGCGCCGTGCGGGTCCGCGTACGGGGTGCCGTGCGGGGGCGTGCCGTCGTGGACGGCGCCGGGCAGCGGGGTGCCGTGCGCGGGGGTGGGCTCGTAGACCGGGGCGTCGTAGCCGGTGTCGTAGCCGTGGTGCTGCTGGTGGCCGTCCGGGTAGCCCGCCGGCACGTAGGTGCCGTGCGCCGGGGTGGCCTGGTACGGCTGCTCGGGGTAGCCCTGCGGCGGGTAGTACACCTGGTCGCCGGTGGCCTGGGCGGGGATGCCGGGCTGCATCGCGGTCAGGGCGGAGGTGTCGTACACGCCGGTGTCGTAGCCGCCGTCGCCGTACGGCTGCTCGGCGGGGGCCGGAGCCGGGGCGGGGGCCCGGACGGGTTCGGCGGCGGCCTCGACGGGCGGCTGGGGGACGTGCTCGATCCAGGCCTCGTCGGAGTAGACCGGCGGCTCGACGGCCGCCTCCGGCTCGACGGCGGGCTGCTGCCCGGCCGGGGAGGCCTCGGCGGTCCGGGAAGCCCCGGTGGCCTCCTCGGCGGCGGCCGCGGCGGCCTCCTCCGCCTCCTCGGCCTCCAGCGCGCGGGCGTCCGCGACGGTCTGGACGGCGGCCAGCACGCCGCGGTAGCCGGTGCAGCGGCAGAGGTTGCCGCACAGCGCCTGCCGGGCCTCGACCTCGGTGGGCCGGTGGTTGCGCTGGAGCAGGTCGTGCACGGCCATCGCCATGCCGGGGGTGCAGTAGCCGCACTGCACGGCGCCGGAGGTGGCCAGCGCCTGCTGGACGTCGCTCGCGCCGCCGGCCGCGGACAGGCCCTCGACGGTGTTGATCTCGCTGTCGGCGGCCAGCGCGGCGGGCACCAGGCAGCCGGCCACCAGCTGGCCGTCGACCTGCACCGAGCAGGCGCCGCACTCGCCCTGCTCGCAGCCGTCCTTGGCGCCGGCCAGGCCGAGCCGCTCGCGCAGCACGTAGAGCAGGCTCTCGCCGATCCAGGCGTCGGTGACGGGCCGTTCGAAACCGTTGACCCGCAGCGTGTAGGAGGCGCACGGGCGCAGCTCCCGGCTGACCTGCGGGGTGGGGCCGAGCGGGTCGGCTTCGAGGGTCTCGATGGGGTCTGTGGTCACTTCAGCGCCCTTCCCAGTGCCCGTCGGGCCAGCACCGATACGGTACGCCGCAGCCGAACGGCGGCCGCGGTCGGCCCCTCGGTCACGGCCTCCCAGGCGCCCTCGGCGCCGTAGTTGTCGGGGACGCAGGCGGCGGCCACGTACTCGCCGAAGGCGGCGCCCGCGGCCGGGTCGATCTCCCGGCTGCCGTCCCAGTCGATGCAGCCGGCCACCCAGGCCTCGGCCTCCAGCGGGCGCAGCGGGACGGGGGCGACGGCCCCGACGGCGCAGCGCACGGCGCGCCGGGCCGGGTCGAGGACGAGCGCGACGGAGGCGGTGGCGCGGGCCGGGCCACTGCGGCCGGTGGCCTTGAGGAAGACCTGCGGCGCGTGCAGCAGCGGGACGCGCACCCAGGTGAGCAGTTCGCCGGGGCGCACCGGGTCGAGGCCGGTGAGCAGGTGACTGACCGGCACCTCGCGGCTGCCGCCGGCCCGGGCGAGGGTGACGCTGGCCTCCAGGGCGGCGAGCACCGGGAGGGTGTCGCCGGCCGGGGCGGCGGTGACGATGTTGCCGCCGAGGGTGCCGACGTTGCGGACCTGCGGCGGGCCGGCGGTGCGGGCGGCGTCGGCGAGGGCGGGGATGAGCGCGGCGAAGTCGGGGCGGTCCATCCGGGCGTGGGTGAGTCCGGCGCCGAGCACCGCGGTGCCGCCGTCCTCGTAGCGCCAGCCGCGCAGTTCGGTGATCCGGCCGAGGCCGATCAGGGCGGCGGGGCGCAGCCGTCCGGCGTTGACGGCTTCCATGAGGTCGGTGGCTCCGGCCACCGGTACCGCGGCCGGGGCGGCGGCCAGCGCGTCGACGGCCTCGTCGAGCGAGGCCGGCAGCATGATCGTCCGGTTCACCTGGGTCCCACCGTGCTCCACTTGCTCATCGATCGTCTGCCGCCCGCGGCCGTGGCCGCACTGTCCGCGTCAGCAGCCCGGCCTGGCCGTAGGGTACGGGCGATCGGGCCGGGTTGGGCAACTCTGGCACACAATGCTCGATGATCATTTCGGGACCGGTGAACGGGACTGCCCGTTTGGGACGGATACCGGGCGGTATCTGCCCCGACCCGAACAGGCCCGGGGCAGATGTTCATCTCTTCTTGACGTCAGATGACCGTCCATAAGTTCCCGACGGACACATCAGCACACCGGCGGCACCGCCTCAGCGCACCGGCGGCGGCCCCTCGATCGGCCGCCCCGCCACCCCGGGCCGGCGCTGCCAGGGGTGCGGCCCGTCGACCGGGCGGTACTCGACGCCCAGCGCGTCCAGCACCTCCAGGTGGGCGCGCAGCCGCCGCTCGAAGCCGGGGTAGTCCCGCTCGGCCGGCTGGGCGGGCAGTTCGGACCAGGCGACCTCGGCGAAGGCGACCAGCCGGGGGAAGGCCCGGTAGTCGATGTCCCGGGCGCTGTCCATGAACTCGGTCCACAGGTTGGCCTGGGTGCCGATGACGTGCCGGGCGGCGGCCTCGTCCAGCTGCTCCGGGACGGGCTCGAAGCGGTAGACGTCCTCCAGCGTGCGCACGAAGCCCACCGGGATCGGCTCGTCGGGCCCGTCCGCCTGCCGGTGGTCGAAGTAGACGTGCTGCTCGGGGCACATCACCACGTCGTGCCCGGCCTTGGCGGCCGCGATCCCGCCGCCGAAGCCCCGCCAGGACGAGACCGCCGCACGTGACCGCCCCCACGCCTCCGGGCGCTCGGTACCCGACGCCGACGCTCGCCCTCCTTGCCCGCCCTCGGGCAGGAGGGGCCCACCCTCCGGCGCTCCCTCCTCGGTCGGTCGCTTGTCGCTCGTCGCTTTCGGCGTCGGCGCGCCCTTCGGCGTGGTGGCGATGGCCAGCCCGCCCTCCAGGATCTCGTCCCAGCCGATCAGCCGGCGGCCGCGCTCGGCCAGCCAGCGGTCGAAGTGCCGGATGAGGTGGCTCTGCAGCTCGTCCTCGTTGGCCAGGCCGAGCTCGCGGATCCGGGCCTGGGCGGCGGCGCTGTCCTTCCACTGCTCCTTGGGGCACTCGTCGCCGCCGAGGTGGACGAACTCGGACGGGAACAGCTCCAGGACCTCCTCCAGCACCCCCTCGAAGAACCGCAGGGTCTCCTCGGAGGCGTTGAGCACGTTGTGGCTCACCCCCCAGTCCGTCCAGACGCCGAGCTCGGCGGTGTCCACCACGTCGGTGTTGCCCAGCTCGGGGTAGGCGGCGACGGCGGCCTGGGTGTGGCCGGGCAGGTCGACCTCCGGGACGACGGTGATCCCGCGCGCGGCCGCGTAGGCGACGATCTCGCGCAGGTCGTCCTGGGTGTAGTAGCCGCCGTGCGGCCGGTCGTCCCGGCGCTGCCCGGCCCGGTAGCCGACCATCGAGCGCTCCCGCCAGGCGCCGCGCGCGGTCAGCCGCGGGTAGCGCTTGATCTCGATCCGCCAGCCCTGGTCGTCGGTCAGGTGCAGGTGCAGCACGTTGAGCTTGTGCGCGGCCAGCAGGTCGACGAAGCGCAGCACGTCGGACTTGGGCAGGAAGTGCCGGGCGACGTCCAGCAGCGCGCCGCGCCAGCCGAACCGGGGCGCGTCGGCGATGTCCGCCCCGGGCAGCACCCAGGCCTCCCGGCGCAGCGGGGAGCGGCGGTACGCGTCGGGCCCCAGCAGCTGCCGCAGGGTCTGGGCCGCCCACAGCGCGCCGGCCGGGCCGCCCGCGGCGAGCAGGGCGTGGCCGGGGCGCACCGTGATCCGGTACGCCTCGGCGGCCAGGGTGTCGTCCAGGACCAGCTCGATGCCCGCGCCCGGGCGGCCCGGGGCGAGCGGCAGCCCGGTGGCGGCGGACAGCGTGCCGCGCAGCCAGCGCTCGGCGTCGGCCAGCCCGGGCGGCGCGGTCAGCGTGGTGGTGGCGTCGAGCGGGAAGTCCTCGTCCGGGCGCCGGACGGCACTCGAAGGTGCGGGAATGAGGTCCATTCCGACATCCTGCCCAGACCCGGAACGATTGGCATAGACCACCTCGGAAACGCGGTGCTATGCAAAACGGCGTTCCGAGGACGCCAGCGGACTACTTGTCGCCCTTGTCCCCGTCGCCGCCCTGCGGCTTGCCGATGCCGTCGTAGATCTCCTTGCACATCGGGCAGACCGGGTACTTCTTCGGGTCGCGACCGGGCACCCACACCTTGCCGCACAGCGCCACGACCGGGGACCCGGAGAGCGCGCTCTCCATGATCTTGTCCTTCTGGACGTAGTGCGCGAAGCGCTCGTGGTCGCCGTCCCCGTGGGACACCTGGGGGACGGGCTCGACCAGGGTGCCGGTGCCGAGGCCGCGCTCGGGCTCAAGAGTGCTCATAGGTGCCAAGTCTATGGGCGCCCCCGGAAACCGGGCCAGTGTCGCGCGGCGACCCCGGGTCCGCGGGCGGCGGCTCAGTTCATCGTCGGGTCGTCCGGGTAGGTCGCCAGCAGGGCCAGCGGGCCGCGCTGGCGGCGCAGCACCGAGCGCCACAGCCGTTCCGGCTCGGGGCTGGAGACGTCCCCGGGCTCGCACTCCACCAGGTACCAGGCGCCGCTCTCCAGCTCGGCCTCCAGCTGGCCCGGCGACCAGCCGGCGTACCCGGCGAAGATCCGCAGACTGCCCAGCTCCCCGGCCAGCACCTCGGGCGGCGCCTCCAGGTCCACCAGGCCGATCGCGCCGTGCACCCGCCGCCAGCCGAGCGGCTCGCCGATGCCCGGCTCCCCCGGCGCGACCGCCAGACCGAGCGCCGAGTCCAGCGCCACCGGCCCGCCCTGGAACACCACCGCGGGCTGCCCGACGAGTCTGCCCCAGCCGTCCAGCACACTGCCCACCTCGACCGGCGTGGGCCGGTTGAGCACCACGCCGAGCGCCCCCTCGACGTCGTGGTCGAGGAGCAGCACCACCGCCCGGGCGAAGTTCGGGTCGGTGAGCATGGGCGTCGCGACGAGCAGACGGCCGGTGTGGGACCGGCCTCCGTGCGATTGGGCCGCCGTCATGCCACACATGATCCCGCAGAACGGCACCGGTCGGACACCGCAACACCCGAAACCCCGCCACGCCGGAGGAACACCCGTACGGCCGTACCGGCGGGCGGGAGCGCGGCCGGAGAGAGCACCATCACGGGAGAGGCTCACGGGAACCATCGGCACGCCCACTACCATCTACGGATGGTGGACGCCCCTCTACGGTGCCGACTCGGATTCTCCGGGGGCCCGAACGCGCCCGTACGCCCGTACCACCGGTCCACCTGCGGCTCCGTACCGGAGCCGTTCCCATTCCTCTGGCACCCCGGATTGCGAGAACGATGACCGACGACGTCCTGCTGGTCCACGGCGGAAACCCGCTCGAAGGCGAGATCCGTGTCCGCGGAGCGAAGAACCTGGTCCCCAAGGCCATGGTCGCCGCCCTCCTCGGCCAGGGCCCCAGCAGACTGCGCAACGTCCCGGACATCCGCGACGTCAAGGTGGTCCGCGGCCTGCTGCAGCTGCACGGCGTGACCGTGCGCACCGGCGACGAGGACGGCGAGCTGATCCTCGACCCCTCGCACGTCGAGAGCGCCAACGTCGCCGACATCGACGCCCACGCCGGCTCCTCGCGGATCCCGATCCTGTTCTGCGGCCCGCTGCTGCACCGCCTCGGCCACGCCTTCATCCCGGGCCTGGGCGGCTGCGACATCGGCGGCCGCCCGGTCGACTTCCACTTCGAGGTGCTGCGCCAGTTCGGCGCCACCATCGAGAAGCACCCGCAGGGCACCTACCTGGTCGCCCCGCAGCGGCTGCGCGGCACCAAGATCGAGCTGCCCTACCCCTCGGTCGGCGCGACCGAGCAGGTGCTGCTCACCGCCGTCCTCGCCGAGGGCGTCACCGAGCTGCGCAACGCGGCCATCGAGCCGGAGATCGTCGACCTGATCTGCGTGCTGCAGAAGATGGGCGCGATCATCACCCTGGGCACCGACCGCACCATCCTGATCACCGGTGTGGACGAGCTGAACGGCTACACCCACCGCGCCCTGCCGGACCGCCTGGAGGCCGCCTCCTGGGCCTGCGCGGCGCTCGCCACCAAGGGCGACATCTACGTCCGCGGCGCCCGCCAGCTGGAGATGATGACCTTCCTCAACACCTTCCGGAAGGTCGGTGGCACCTTCGAGGTGGAGGACGAGGGCATCCGCTTCTGGCACCCGGGCGGCGAGCTCAAGGCGATCGCCCTGGAGACGGACGTCCACCCGGGCTTCCAGACCGACTGGCAGCAGCCGCTGGTGGTCGCGCTGACCCAGGCCACCGGGCTGTCCATCGTGCACGAGACGGTGTACGAGTCGCGGCTGGGCTTCACCGGCGCGCTCAACCAGATGGGTGCGCACATCCAGCTCTACCGCGAGTGCCTGGGCGGGACCCCGTGCCGCTTCGGGGCGCGCAACTTCCTGCACTCCGCGGTCGTCTCCGGCCCGTCCAAGCTGATGGGCGCCGAGCTGGTCATCCCGGACCTGCGCGGCGGCTTCTCGTACCTGATCGCGGCGCTGGCGGCCGAGGGCACCTCGACCGTGCACGGCATCGACCTGATCAACCGCGGCTACGAGAACTTCATGGAGAAGCTGCGGGACCTCGGCGCCCACGTCGAGCTGCCCAGCGAGCAGCTGGTCGACGCGTAACGACCGCGCACACGGCGAGAGGCCGGGCTCCCCGCGGGGAGCCCGGCCTCTCGGGCGTTCAAGGGGTGACTCAGGCGCCCTTGGCGGCTTCCTTCAGCTTGGAGCCGGCGCTCACCTTGGCGCTGTAGCCGGCCGCGATCTGGATCGGCTCGCCGGTCTGCGGGTTGCGGGCGGTGCGGGCAGCGCGGTGGGTGCGCTCGAAGGTCAGGAAACCGGGGATGGTGACCTTCTCGTCGCCCTTGGCGACGACCTCGCCGACGATCTCGGCGAAGGCGGCCAGAACGGCGTCGGCGTCCTTGCGGGTCACCTCGGCGCGCTCGGACAGCGCGGCCACCAGCTCACTGCGGTTCATGTGTACTCCTGTGGTCTGTTCGCTTGCGGTGTGCGGGGGCCCATCGGTGCTCCCACCGGGGGGCACCCGGATGGGCCGCAGGTCCGCACACTGTGCTCATGCAAGGCAATGCGTGGTCGCAGGCCGGGTCCGTACCCGATGCCGCGCGCCGGAGCCGTCGAAGAGGCCCGCCGCCTGCCTGGGAACGAATCCTGCCCCGACCGGCCCCGAGAAAGCCAATCGGGCCCCAGTCGAGCCACCCGAATATCGCCCGCCCGTTGGAGGTGTGACGCTCCGTCGGCTCCGGCGGACCGGGCGCGGACGGCGGTCGGGACGACACGCCGGAAGACCAGGGGGACGTTCCGTACTTGTCGGACACGCCTGCCCCGTGCAGGGCTACCGTACGCCCTAGGCACGACAAGCCCAAACACGCCCCTCGCCCTTGTGTCGCAAGGGTTCGGGGCGAGCTCGGGCGGGTATGGCCGCTAATCGGACATTTGACCGATCGGTGAACCGTCGTCGGAACGGCCCGGCGCGGGCCCGTCGGCGGCCCTCAGAGCCTGATGGTCGGGAAGGCCGCGGTGTCGAGCGTGCCGACGATGCCGGGGGTCGGACGGGCCGGAGCGGCCTCCTGGGCATCGGCCAGGGCCGCCTCGCGCACCGCGGAGGCGACGGTCTTGGCGACGTCCTTGTGGAAGACGCTCGGGATGATGTAGTTGGCGTTCAGCTCGTCGTCGCCGACGGTGGTGGCCAGCGCGCGGGCGGCGGCGATCATCATCTCGGTGTTGACCGTGCGGCTCTGGGCGTCCAGCAGGCCGCGGAAGACACCCGGGAAGACCAGCACGTTGTTGATCTGGTTCGGGAAGTCGCTGCGGCCGGTGGCGACCACCGCGGCGGTCTGCCGGGCCACCGCCGGGTCGACCTCCGGGTCCGGGTTGGCCAGCGCGAAGACGATCGCCTGGTCCGCCATGGTGGCCAGGTCGTCGCCGTCCAGGACGTTCGGGGCCGAGACGCCGATGAAGACGTCCGCGCCCGCCACGGCCTCCTTGAGGCTGCCGGTGCGGCCCGAGCGGTTGGTGTGCTCGGCGATCCAGCGCAGGCTGTCGTTGAGGTCCTCACGGCCCAGGTGGACCACGCCGTGCACGTCGGCGACGGTGGCGTGCTCGACACCGGCGGCCAGCAGCAGCTTGAGGATCGCGGTGCCGGCGGCGCCGGCGCCCGACATCACCACGCGGATGTCGCCGATCTCCTTGCCGACCACCTTCAGCGCGTTGGTGAGGGCGGCCAGCACCACGATCGCGGTGCCGTGCTGGTCGTCGTGGAAGACCGGGATGTCCAGGGCCTCGCGCAGCCGGGCCTCGATCTCGAAGCAGCGCGGCGCGGAGATGTCCTCCAGGTTGATGCCGGCGAAGCCCGGGGCGATCGCCTTGACGATGGCCACGATCTCGTCGGTGTCCTGGGTGTCCAGGCAGATCGGCCAGGCGTCGATCCCGGCGAAGCGCTTGAACAGGGCCGCCTTGCCCTCCATGACGGGCAGCGCGGCGGCCGGGCCGATGTTGCCCAGGCCCAGCACCGCGGAGCCGTCGGTGACCACCGCGACGCTGTTGCGCTTGATGGTCAGGCGGCGGGCGTCCTCGGGGTTCTCGGCGATCGCCATGCAGACCCGGGCCACGCCCGGGGTGTAGATCATGCTCAGGTCGTCACGGTTGCGGATCGGCAGCTTCGAGGACATCTCGATCTTGCCGCCGAGGTGCATCAGGAAGGTGCGGTCCGAGACCTTGCCGATCGACACGCCGTCGATCGCCCGCAGCTTCTCGACGATCTCCTCGCCGTGCGCGACGGAGGAGGCCGCCACGGTCACGTCGATCCGCAGCGCCTCCAGGCCGGAGGCGGTGACGTCGAGACCGGTCACCGATCCGCCGGAGGACTCCACGGCCGTGGTGATCGCGCTGACCGCGTTGCCGCGGGCCGGGACCTCCAGTCGCACCGTGATCGAGTTGGAGACACTGGGCACCGTCGCCATCGACGCTTCCTTCTTCCGTCTGTCCCGCAGGCTCAACATTTTGTTGAAGGCATCGCCTGCGCATGCTAGACCTCGATCGTCGCACCTTCCAAGCGGTTGCCAGAAATAACGTTCATTGAGTGTGCGGATCCGACAACCGGACCGGGTCGCCCACAGTCTCCGGCCGCACACTCCTTGCCTCTCCCGGCCGATGCGTTACATTGGACGGGACACCGGCTCGATCCAAGCCCCCGGGCCCAACCTTCGTCCCTTAGAGGGACCACTTGCCGCGAGGCGAGCATGGCGGGTCGGTGTTCTAAACGTCCGAAGGCCCCTCACCACCGGTGAGGGGCCTTCGTCGTGGGCGGGTCAGCCGTGCAGCAGCGCGGGCACGCCGGCCGCGTCCGGCAGGTCGTCAGGACCGGACAGCACGGTCAGCCGCTGGGTCGCCCGGGTCAGCGCCACGTACAGCACCCGCAGGCCGGCCTCCGACTCGCCGGCGATGCCGGTCGGGTCGGCGACCACCGTCGCGTCGTACTCCAGACCCTTGGCCTCCAGGCTGCCCAGCACCACCACGCGCCCGTCCAGGCCCTCGGCCCAGCCGGCCGCCTCGGCCCGGCGGTCCATCGGCACCACGATCGCCACGGTGCCGTCCACCTCGCCCAGCAGCCGCTCCAGCTCCACCCGGGCGGCCCGGCCGAAGGCCTCCGGCGCGGGGTCGGTGACGGCCGCGAAGCGCGGCTCCACGCCGACGTGGCGCACCGCGCTCGGCGAGGGCGTGCCCGGGGCGGCCAGGGCCAGCACCTTGGCGGCGACCTCGGCGATCTCGGCCGGGTTGCGGTAGTTGACGGTCAGCGTGAAGCGGCGGCGCGGCTTGCCGGCCAGCACCTCGTCCAGCGCGGCCTGGGCCTCCTGCGGGAACGGCCAGGAGGACTGCGCCGGGTCGCCGACGATGGTCCAGGTGGCCATCCGGGAACGCCGGCCGATCATCCGCCACTGCATCGGGGTGAGGTCCTGGGCCTCGTCCACGATGACGTGGGCGTACTCCTTGCGCTCCACCGGCTGGCGCTCCCGCTGGCGGGAGTTGCGGTCGGCGAAGGTGGTGACCTCCTCCAGGCCGCTCAGCAGGTCCACCGCGTCCACCTCGCGGACCTTCGGGCGGGCCGGCTCGCCGAGCAGCACCTGCAGCTCGTCCACCAGCGCCACGTCGTGCGCCGACAGCGCACCCTCGCCCTGCGGGGACAGGTGCCGCCAGGAGGCGGCCAGCACCCTGGCCTCGTCCGGGGTGACGGCACGGCGGGCGATCCGGTTGGTGTGCCGGGTCTGCTTGAGCGTGCCGAGCACCCGACGCGGGCTCAGCGGGGGCCACCAGGCGTCCAGGAAGTCCAGGAACGACGACTCGTCCGAGACGTAGTCGTCGAAGGACTCCTTCTCCTCCTGGCGCTGCTCCCGGGCGTAGTGGTCGGCCGGCTTGGGCAGGTGCCGGGTGGCCTCCTGCCACAGGGCGTCCAGCAGCAGCCTGCGGGCGCGCGGGCGCAGCAGGTTCAGCGGGGTGCCGCCGGAGCCCACCACGTTGCCGCGGACGGCCCTCAGCCGGCCCGCGTCCAGCTTCAGCACCTCGCCGCGGGCGACCACCTTGAGCTCCTGCGGGGCGCCCAGCTCCAGGGCCGCCCGGGCGGCCCGGCGCAGCAGCTGGAC
Source organism: Kitasatospora sp. NPDC030952 (assembly GCF_055571335.1). Lineage (NCBI taxonomy): Bacteria > Bacillati > Actinomycetota > Actinomycetes > Kitasatosporales > Streptomycetaceae > Kitasatospora > Kitasatospora sp. NPDC030952. The sequence goes on along the minus strand of NZ_JBVIFM010000014.1, from coordinate 45,747 downwards.
CATCCGCGCCGAGCCCTTGATCCGGGCCGCCTCCGGACTGTCGTAGGTGCCCGCCTCGATGCCGTCCACCAGGGAGCCGACCGCGCGGATCGCGACCTGGCCCTCCTCGCCGAGCGAGGGCAGGACGCCCTCGGTGTAGGAGACCAGCAGCGCGGTGGGCGAGACCACCAGGATGCCCCCGGCGTAGCGGCGGCGGTCCTGGTAGAGCAGGTACGCGGCGCGGTGCAGGGCGACGGCGGTCTTGCCGGTACCGGGGCCGCCGGTGACGAGGGTGGCCCCGGCCGCGGCGGCCCGGATCACCTCGTCCTGCTCCTTCTGGATCGAGGAGACGATGTCCCGCATGGAGTGGCTGCGGGCGCGGCCGAGCGAGGCCATCAGCGCGCCGTCGCCGACCACGGCCAGTTCCTCGCCGCCCAGGGTCGGGGTGAGGTCGGGGCGCAGCAGGTCGTCCTCGACGCCGATCACCTTGCGGCCCTTGGAGCGGATCACCCGGCGGCGGATGACCCGGCCGGGCTCCACCGGGGTGGCGCGGTAGAACGGCGCGGCCGCGGGGGCCCGCCAGTCGATCACCAGCGGGCCGTACTCGGCGTCCAGCACGCCCAGCCGGCCGATGTGGAGGGTCTCGGCGACGGCCGGGTCGGCCGGGTCGAGCGGGGTGTTCGACGGGATGCCGTGTTCCTCCGGGGCGTCGGCCTGCTGGAGGTCGATCCGGCCGAAGAGGAAGTCCTCGAACTCGTTGTTGAGCCGCTGGAGGTGCGCGCCGGCCCGGTAGACCTGGGCGTCGCGCTCGGCGAGGGCGCCGGGGGTGCCGACCTGGACCCGCTTGGCGGCGTCCTCGAGGATGTACTCGGCCTCGGCGAGCTTCTCCTCCAGCCGGTGGTAGACGGTGTCGAGGTGCTGCTGCTCACCGGCGATCTCGCGCTCGCGGACGGTCTCGTGATCGGTGGCGGGGGTGGTGTCCGTGTTGCTCTGCATGGCCTCGGTGGTTGCGACGGAATCCGGCTCCGGAAAACGAGCGGACGGATGATCCTACGCCGCGACCCCCCGCACGCGCTGCTCCGGAACGTACAAAATCGAAGGCCGCCCTCCGCATCAGCGGTGGACGGCCTTCGGTGTGAACATGGGGTGGTGGAGATGCCGGGAATCGAACCCGGGTCCAGTGGAGTTAATTCAGGGCTTCTCCGAGCGCAGTCCGCTGTGCTTTTCTCGGCCCTGGCGGTCACACGGACAAGCCGCCAACAGGCCCAGCTGCTGTTTGATTTCCCATCCACCCCCGCAGCCCGGGCGGACGGTTGAGTTCCCTAGATTATGCCAGGGTCCGGGTCGGGAACTCCCCGGTCTGACACCCAAGCGCTATCGGTGCTTATTAGGCAGCGAGAGCGAACTGCTGGGAATCGCGCTTAGAGTTGGCGATTATTTTTTTGCGACACGTGGTTAACGAGATCATTGCCGCGTTCCTCGGCTCGCTTCCCCTGTTTCAACATCCCCTGTCGAAACCGATCATCCCCATGTTTTTTTGAGAAACAGCTCGGACGATGACCGTCCGTGTTGCTTGCGCCATAGTACGCGAGGCGACGGGTGAGGGTCCAGCGGATTAACGCTGGCGCCGCCGGGCCGCCGCCACCGCGCGGGCCGTCTCGCGGGTGTCCTGCTTCTCCCGCAGCGTCTGGCGCTTGTCGTACAGCTTCTTGCCGACGGCCAGTGCGAGTTCGAGCTTGACCCGGCCGTCCTTGAAGTACAGGGACAGCGGGACCAGGGTGTGGCCCGCGTCGCGGACCGTGCTCTCGATCTTGCGGATCTCCAGCCGGTGCAGCAGCAGCTTGCGCTTGCGCCGGGCCGCGTGGTTGGTCCACGTCCCCTGGGTGTACTCGGGGATGAAGACGTTGTCGATCCACGCCTCGTGGTTCTGGATGTAGGCGTAGCCGTCGACCAGGTTGGCCCGCCCCTCCCGCAGTGACTTGACCTCGGTGCCGGTGAGTACGAGGCCGCACTCGTAGGTGTCGAGGATCGTGTACTCGTGCCGCGCCTTCTTGTTCTGCGCGATCAGCTTGTGTCCGGTTTCCTTTGCCATAGCGCGGTCATTCTCGCACTTCGAGGCCCGGTCGGGCAGCTGCTTTAGGCGCGGGCGGCCGGGTCAGGACTGGGTGCCGAGGCCGGCGAGCACCCGCAGAGCGAGCGCGTCGGCGTCCTCGCCGGCGCCGGCCGGGACGTCCGGGGTCAGGCCGGTGCCGTCCAGGGAGCGCCCGGCGGGGGTGTAGTAGCGGCCGACGGTCAGCTCCAGCACCGCGCCGTCGGCGAGCCTGCTGGGCTGCTGGACGGTGCCCTTGCCGAAGGTCCGCGAACCCACCACGACGGCGCGGCTGCGGTCCTGGAGGGCCCCGGCGAGCAGTTCGGCGGCGCTCATCGTGCCGCCGTCCACCAGCACCACCAGCGGGGTGCGCCGGTCGCCGCCCGGCGGGGCGGTCAACTCCCGCTTCTCGCCGCGCTCCTGGTACGAGCCGACCGCACCGCCGTCCAGGAAGCTCCCGGCGGTGCCGACCGCCTCGTCCAGCAACCCGCCGGAGTTGGCGCGCAGATCGAGCACCACGCCGCTGTGCGGGCTGCGCAGCGCGGCGCGCACCTGATCGGCCACGCCGCTGGTGAAGGCCCGGACGGTGATCCGCAGCACGCCCCGCTCCAGGTGCTCGGCGGTGACCTGCCGGCTGTCCAGCAGCACCCGCCGCAGCCGCAGTTCGCGCACCTCGCCGTCGCCCCGCCGCACGGCCAGGGTGACCTCGGAGCCGGCCCGGCGCTCGTCGCCCTGGCCGCGCAGCCGGGCCACCACCTCGGTGACCGGCAGCCGGTCGGCCTGGTCCCGGTCGATCCGCAGCAGCCGGTCGCCGGGGGCGATCCCGGCCTCGGCGGCGGGCCCGGCCGGGGTGACCTGGGAGACCTCGGTGACGCCGTCCTCGCCCCGGTCGACCGACAGCCCGACGCCGGGGTAGCGGCCGTCCAGGCCCTGGCTGAACTCGGCGTACTCCTGGGCGCTGTAGTACGCGCCCCAGCGGTCGCCGCCGGCCGCGAGCAGGTGCTCGGCCTGCTGCTCGGACAGCGCGGCGCCGGCCGGGTCCGCGGGCGGCCCGGCGGCGACCGGGGCGTGGTCGGCGGAGGTGCGGCGCGGCGGGCCGCCCGGGTCGCCCCAGGCGCCGGTCGCGGCGCCGACCAGCAGCACGGCGCCGAACACCAGGCCGAGGGCGGCCACCTGACGTGCCCCGCGCGGAGTTTGCAGCATGGCACCGGAGTGTAGACACCGCGCCGCGGGCGGCGGGCCGGAACGGCGGAGCGCGGAACGGCGACGGCCCCGTACGGCGCAGTGCCGTACGGGGCCGAAGGAGCCTGCGGGGATCAGACCTTGAGGTACTTGCGCAGCGTGAAGAACGCCGCGATACCGGCCATGCCCATACCGACCACGACCAGCAGCGGGATCACCGCCAGCACCGAGCCGAGGCCGATGAAGTGGATGAACTGCACCCGGTCGGCCAGCCAGTTCTGGACGAAGAAGTGTCCGCCGATCAGCAGACCGGAGGCCAGCGCCGCACCGAGCAGCGCGGAGAACGCGGCCTCGGCGATGAACGGCATCTGGACGTAGAAGTTCGAGGCACCGACCAGGCGCATGATGCCGGTCTCGCGCCGCCTGCTGTACGCCGACACCCGGACGGTGTTGACGATCAGCAGCAACGCGACGAAGAGCATCAACACCATGATCACGAACGCCGCCGTCTGCAGGCCGTTGAGCAGGCCGAACAGGTTCTCCAGGATCTTCCGCTGGTCCTCGACCGACTTGACGCCGGGCTTGCCCGCGAAGGCGCTCTGGATGACGTCGTACTTGGTCGGGTCGTTGAGCTTCACCCGCCAGGACTGCGGCATGGCGTCGGGGCCCAGGACGGAGATGAGCGGGTTGTCCGGGTTCATGTCCTTCCAGTGCTTGTACGCCTCCGCGGAGCTCTCGTACGTGGAGGACTGGACCACCGAACTCATCTTGTCCAGCTGGTCCTTGATGTCCTGGACCTGCTGGTCGGTAGCCGCACCCTTGTCGCACTGCGGCGAGTTGCGGGCATCCGCCTTGGTACAGAAGTAGATGCTCACCTCGACCTTGTCGTACCAGTACCCCTTCATGGAGTTCACCTGGTCGCGGACCAGGAGCGAGGAACCGGCGAGGGCGAGGGAGAGCGCGACGCTGACCACGACCGCGATGGTCATGGTCAGGTTGCGTCGGAGACCCACACCGATCTCCGACAGGACGAACTGGGCACGCATGCGGGAAACAACTCCAGGGTCGGTACTGCGCGGTCGGGCGGTCCGGGCCGACGGCCCTACGGGGTCAGCGCTGGTCGGTCAGTGCTGGTATCCGTAGACGCCGCGAGCCTGGTCGCGGACGAGCAGCCCCTTGTCGAGTTCGATGACTCGCTTGCGCATCTGGTCGACGATGGCCTGGTCGTGGGTGGCCATCAGCACCGTGGTGCCGGTGCGGTTGATCCGGTCGAGCAGCTTCATGATGCCGACCGAGTTCTGCGGGTCGAGGTTACCGGTGGGCTCGTCCGCGATGAGCAGCATCGGGCGGTTCACGAACGCCCGGGCGATCGCGACGCGCTGCTGCTCACCACCGGACAGCTCGCCCGGCATGCGGTCCTCCTTGCCGCCGAGGCCGACCAGCTCCAGCACCTCGGGCACCACCTTGCCGATGGCGCTCTTGGGCTTGCCGATCACCTCCAGCGCGAAGGCGACGTTCTGCGCGACCGTCTTGTTCGGCAGCAGGCGGAAGTCCTGGAAGACGGTGCCCAGCTGGCGCCGCATGTGCGGCACCTTCCAGTTGGACAGCTTGCCGAGGTCCTTGCCCAGCACGTGCACCGCGCCCGTGGAGGGACGTTCCTCCCGCAGGCACAGGCGCAGGAAGGTGGACTTGCCCGAGCCGGACGAGCCGACCAGGAAGACGAACTCACCCTTCTCGATCTCCAGCGAGACGTTGTCCAGGGCGGGACGGTTCTGCTTGGGATAGGTCTTGGAGACGTTGTCGAATCTGATCACGGCTGCATCACGGAGGCCATCCTAGGCGGCGCCAGTCCTCGGTCGATCCGCCCCGGCGGCCCGGCCCGGGAGCGGGCGACGGGAGCGCGGAGGGCCGCTCCCGGTCTGGGACCATACGCGAACCGGCGACCGGCTCGCAGGGACAGCCCAGGACGGACCTCCGAATCTGGGGGAGAATGTCCGGCTGTGCCCCGATAATTGCGAGCCATCTCACAGCCCGGGAGCCGGAAGCGCCAGAACCTGGCAGAGTGGAGGTGGCGACCGTGTTCGGTCGCTCCCCCGTACAGGGCAGACTCCCCCGTACAGGTAGGAAGAGGGAACCAAAGCCCCGTCCGGTGCGTTGGCTGTAGCAGCGAGGAGGAGATCGCATGACGTGCGACCATCTGGTGTGCGCCAACTGCAACGGCCGCGTCAGCGACGGGCGTTGCCCGGTGTGCCGCGCCAACCGGGCCCGGCTGCAGGAGCAGCAGGGGCCGTTCGCCACGCTCTCCCCCGCGATGCTGCTGGCCCTGCTGGCCGGGCTGCTCGCGGTGGCGCTGATCGCGCGGCAGGCGCTGGGCTGAGACCCCGAGGTGCGACGAAGGCCCCCGACCACTGCGGTCGGGGGCCTTCTCGGTGTCTGTCCGGGTGCCTACTCGGCGCGTGCCACTCGGCGCCGTGCTTACTCGGCGCTGGTCTCGCGCTGCTTGCGCCAGCGGATGCCGGCCTCGATGAAGCCGTCGATGTCGCCGTCCAGGACGGCCTGCGGGTTGCCCGCCTCGTACGCGGTGCGGACGTCCTTGACCATCTGGTACGGGTGCAGGACGTAGGAGCGCATCTGGTTGCCCCAGGAGCTGCCGCTGTCCTTGAGCGCGTCCATCGCGGCCTTCTCCTCCTGGCGGCGCCGCTCGAGCAGCTTGGCCTGGAGGACGTTCATCGCGGACGCCTTGTTCTGGATCTGCGAGCGCTCGTTCTGGCAGGAGACCACGATGCCGGTCGGGAGGTGCGTGATGCGCACCGCCGAGTCGGTGGTGTTGACGCCCTGGCCGCCGGGGCCGGAGGCGCGGTAGACGTCCACCCGCAGCTCGCCCTCGTCGATGTCGACGTGGTCGGACTGCTCGACGACCGGGAGCACCTCGACACCGGCGAACGAGGTCTGCCGGCGGCCCTGGTTGTCGAACGGCGAGATGCGGACCAGGCGGTGGGTGCCCTGCTCGACCGAGAGGGTGCCGTAGGCGTACGGCGCCTTCACGGTGAAGGTCGCCGACTTGATGCCGGCCTCTTCGGCGTACGAGGTGTCGTACACCTCGGTGGGGTACCCGTGCCGCTCGGCCCAGCGCAGGTACATGCGCATCAGCTGCTCGGCGAAGTCGGCGGCGTCCACGCCACCGGCCTCGGCACGGATGTTGATCAGGGCCTCACGGGCGTCGTACTCGCCGGAGAGGAGGGTGCGGACCTCCAGCTCCTCGACGGCCTTCTGCAGCGAGACGAGCTCGACCTCGGCCTCGGCGCGGGTGTCCGCGTCGTTCTCGGCCTCGGCCAGCTCGAACAGCACGCCCAGGTCGTCGATGCGGCCGCGCAGGCCCTCGACGCGGCGCAGTTCGCCCTGGAGGAAGGAGAGCCGGCTGGTCACCTTCTGCGCGTTCGCGACGTCGTCCCACAGGGTGGGGGCGGCTGCCTCCTCCTCCAGGACCGCGATGTCGGCCCGGATCTTGTCCAGGTCGAGGACGGCCTCGATCGACCCCATGGTCGTATCGAGGTTCTTGAGCTCTTCGGAAGGATCGACGGCTGCCACGCCCCCCAGGGTAATGGTTCCGGGGGTGGTCATGACGACACCCCCGGTTCCCCCGGGGTCACGGCGCCCGCGGGGCGGTCCCGTGCACGGCCGGACGGGACGGGTGGCCGCCGCCCGGCTCGGTGGCCGCGAAGGCCGTCCAGGCCGCGGCGGCACCCGCCAGCAGCAGGACGGTGGCCAGCAGGACGGCCAGCAGCCGGCGGCGGCGCAGCAGGGCCGCGCGGTCCCGGCGGTGGCCCGGGGCGGTGCGCTGGGCGCGGGACTCGGCGGCGTACGCGGCCAGTTCGTCGGCCGAGGGGCGACGCAGGCTGGTGTGGGTGTCCCGGGTGGAGTCCGGGGCGACGCCGGGCACCAGCGGGACGGCCGGGCCGCGGCGGCGCTTGTGGACGCCCGGGCCGGCGTCGACCTCCGCGTAGACGGCCTCGCCCGGGGTCAGCTGCTCCTCCGCCGGGGGGCGGCCCTGGGTGGGCACGGCCAGCACCGGCAGGCCGGCCAGCGAGGGCAGCTGCTCGCGCAGCCGGGCGGCCAGCTCGGCGGCGCGCAGCCGGGAGGCGGGGGCCTTGGCCAGGCACTCGGAGATGATCCGCCACAGCCCGTCCGGCAGGCCGGGGATCGGCGGCACCTGCTCGGTGACGTGCCGGCGCAGCACCGCGCCGGTGTGGCCGCCGCCGAACGGGGTGGAGCCGGCCAGCAGCTCGTACAGCACGGTGGCGAGGGCGTAGATGTCGACGGCGGCGCGCGGCTCCAGGCCCTCGATGATCTCGGGGGCGAGGTAGTCGGGGGTGCCGATGATCCGGGTGGCCCGGGTGCGGCGCGGGGCGTCGACCAGGCGGGCCACCCCGAAGTCGGTGAGCTTGGCGCGCGGGGCACCGCCTGGGCCGGGGGCGGCGGCGAGGTCGAGCAGCACGTTCTCCGGCTTGACGTCGCGGTGGACGATCCCGGCGGCGTGCGCGGCCGCGAGGCCGTCGGCGACGTCGGCGATGACCGAGGCGGCGATCTGCGGCGGGAGGGCGCCGTCCCGCTCCAGCCGGGAGCGCAGGTCGGTGCCCTGGACCAGTTCCATCACCAGGGCGAGGTCGCTGCCGTCCACGACCATGTCGCGCACGCCGACCACCCGGGGGTGGTCGAGGCTGGTCAGCGCGGTGCGCTCCTGGACGAAGCGGCCGACCAGCACCTGGTCGGCGGCGAGGTCCTCGCGCAGCAGCTTGACCGCCACCGGGCCGTCGGGCCCCTCACCGAGCCAGACCGTCCCGGCCGAACCCCGGCCGATGACCTGGTGGACGGTGTACCGGCTGCCGATCTTGCGTGCCAATGCTGCTCCGTGGGCGGCGCGGGAGCGCTCCGGGGGTCCGGGCGCGCTCGGTGGGGCGGGACAACAGCGACCAACCTACGCGCCCGGACGCCCCGCGCGGGCCGCCTGGGGGCCGTGGAGCGGGACTCGGGGGCGATAAATCTCGCGGATTGTCGACAAAGCGTCAATCCTGGCTTCCGGAACCGGTCCGGACCCCCGGTCAGCCGTCGGGGCGGCCCGCCCGCGCCGTCCCGCCGCCCGACGCCGCGCTACGAGCCGGAACTGCCGAAGACGCTGCTCACCCAGGACCGTGCGCTGTCGTACCAGCTCACGACGTTGTCCCAGTAGTGCGGCAGCGAGGTGAAGTTCCACAGCGCCAGCGCGGCCACCGCCAGCACCAGGAGCACCATCAGACAGCCCTTGAGGCAGCCCAGCCCCGGGATGTACATCCGGTTGCGGCTGCGCGGACGGCGCTCGCGCGGCGGCGCGCTCTCCCGGCGGGACGGCTCGCGCGGCTCCTCCCGAGGCGGCCGGGGCTCCCGGTACTGCGGCGCGGGCGGCTCGGCCCGGCGCGGCACCGGGGTGGGCGGAGGCGGCGGCGGGTAGCCGCCCTGCGACTGGCCGTACCCGCCCGGGGCCTGCCGGTAGCCGCCGGGCGGCTGCGGGCGGTCGCCGCCCCGGCCGCCCTGGCCGCCTTGAGGCCCCTGGCCCCGCTGATTGGCCTGGTAGGGCGGCGGGGCGACCGGCGGGCGCTGGGCGTAGCCGGGCGGCGGCCCCGGCCGGCGCGGGTCCGGCTGGTAGCCGGCCGGCGGCTGCGGCTGGTGGCCCTGGCCGCCCGGCCCGCCCGGGCCGGCCTGGTACGGCGCCGGGGCGACCTGCGGGTCCTCGAAGTCCTCCGGCCCGAAGTAGCCGACCTGGGTCTGCTGGTTGCGGTCGCGCGCCGCCCGCAGCTGGGTCTGCCACGGGTGCGGCGTCTCCTCCGGCGGCCCCGGCGGCCCGGCGGGCGGGGGCGGCGGCACGGCGGTGGGCGGCATCACCTGGGTGCGGTCCTGGCCGCCGTGCGGGGGCGCGGGCGGCGGCTGGGTGCCCATCACCCGGGTCGACGCGGCCGGGTCGTACTGCGGGCCGCCCGGGGCCGGCGGCAGCACCTGGGTGCGGTCCTCGGTGCCGTACGGGCCGCCGGGCGCGGCCGGCACGCTGCCGGGGACGGCGGTCGGCTGCGGGTCCGGCAGCAGCAGGGTGCCGACCGCGAGCGCCTCGTCCACCGCCGCCGGGGAGGCGTGCACCCCGACCCCGGCCGCGACCACCCGCAGTGCGCGGGCCAGCGTGGTGGCGCTCGGCCGGTGCGCCGGGTCCTTGCGCAGACAGCGCTCGATCACCGTCCAGAGCGGCTCGGGCATGGTGCTGGGCCGCTGCGGCTCCTGCGCCAGGTGGGCCTGGAGCACGGCCAGGGCGCTGTCGCCCTGGAACGGCTGGCGGCCGGTGACCAGCTCGTACAGCATGATCCCGGCGCCGTAGACGTCCACCGCGGAGGTCTGCGGGCGGCCCTCGGCGGACTCCGGCGCGACGTACGCGGGGGTGCCGACGAACTCGTGGGTGCGGGTGACGCCCGGGGAGTCGGCCAGCCGGGCGATGCCGAAGTCGGTCAGCATCGGGTGCATCTGCTCGGTGCCCTGCACCACGGTGGAGGCGAGCAGCACGTTGGCCGGCTTGAGGTCGCGGTGGACGATCCCGTCCGCGTGGCTGGCCGCCAGCGCGTCCGCGACCTGGGCCATCAGCAGGGAGCCGGCGATCGGGCTGAACGGGCCGTTGGCGCGCAGGTAGCGGGCCAGGTCGGGGCCCTCCACCAGGTCCATCACCAGGGCCAGCAGCTCGCCCTCGACGACCAGGTCGCGGACCCGGACGATGTTCGGGTGGTTCAGCCGCAGCAGCAGCGAGCGCTCACGCAGGAAGCGCATCACGACGTCCGGGTCGGCCGCCAGTTCCTCGCGCAGCACCTTGATCGCCACCTGCTGGCCGGGCTCGCTGCCCGGCACCTGGACGTCCTCGCGGACCAGGCCGCGCCAGACCGTCCCGGTGGCCCCCCGCCCCAGGGTCTCCTCAAGCAGATACTTGCTGCCGACTGGCCGCACCTGTCGCACTCCTCGCCGTGCCGCCCGCGCGGGGCGCTCCCCCGCAGGTGTGCGGTGAGCCTGCCGGGCCCGTGTTCGGGCCACTCTAACGGTGTCCGTACTGGTTTTTGAGGTGCCCGGCAGGCCATCCGAGCGGGGTTGGGGGACATCCCCTAGGGGACTGCCCGGAGGCGCCCGCCGGGGCCCGCCGCCGGTCCGCCACCGGTCCGCCGGGGCGGCGGTTGACCTGACCCTCCGTCGCCTCCACCATGGCGATGATCGCAAGATCGTCAAATCCGGTACCGGGCGCGGACTGTCCACGCCGGATGGCAGGATGGACACTCGCCACTCGTGTGGCCCAACGGGTCGCCGAGACCGCCCCGCGTGTCCGCGACGACACCGGGCAGCGGTACCAGGCATCACACCAGCAGAAGGGACCCGCGGGCGAGATGCAGATCCGGCTGACCGTCCTCCGACCGCGCAGCGGCCCGACCGCCGCCGGCTCCGCCATCCCCTACGTGGACGTGCTGGTCACCGCGCCCGTCGGCACCGCGCTCGGCGCCATCGCGGGCGCGCTCGCGGGCGCCGTCGGCGTGCGCGGACCGCGGGCCGCCACCCACGTGCACCTGTACGCCGGGGCGCACCGGGTGGACGAGCACACCCTGCTCGGCCACCCACCGCTGCTCGACGGCGCCGTGCTCAGCCTCAACGAGCCCGACCCGACCGCCGACGACCCCGACGACGCCCCCGCCGCCGCCGAACTCCGGGTGGTCGGCGGCCCGGACGCCGGCGGCGTGCACCGGCTGCACGGCCGGGAGATCCGGGTCGGCCGCTCCGGCGAGGCCGACGTCCCGCTCGACGACCCGGACGTCTCCCGGCTGCACCTCACCCTGCACCTCGACGACGACGGCCGGATCGCCGTCCGCGACCTCGGCTCCACCAACGGCACCACCCTGGACGGCCGGATCGTCCCGCCGCTGCCCCCCGAGGCCGCCGTCCCGCTGGAGAACGGCGCGCTGCTGCGGATCGGCGAGTCCACCCTCCAGGTCGTCGAACCGGCCGACCAAGCCTCCGTCCGGGCCGCCCTGCCCGACGGCAACGGCCACCTCCAGCTCGCCGCCCCCGGCCCGGCCCGGCCCGCGCCGCCGGTGATCGAACCCCCCGCCGCCCCCGAGCCCGCCCCGGGCCGCGGCCGCGGACTGTTCTCCCTCCTGCCCGGCCGCGCCGCCGAACCCCCCGGCCAGGAGAGCGCCGAACGCCACCACGCCGCCGTACGGCTGCGCCAGGCCGCCGCCCAGCGCGAACGCTGGCCCGACCTCGCCACCGTGCTGCTCAACGCCGTCGGCCCCGGCCCCCGGCTGTGGGAGCGCGGCCCCGGCCACCCCGACGCACTCACCCTGCGCCTGGGCACCGCCGACCGCCCCGGCGGCCCCGGCACCACGCCCGGCACCATGCTGCCCGCCGTACCCGTCACCCTCGACCTCCAGACCGCCGGCAGCCTCGGCCTCAGCGGCCCGCGCGAACGCCTGGACGCGCTCACCCGCGCCGTCGTCGCCCAGCTCGCCGCGCTCCACCCGCCGACCGGGCTGAGCCTGGTCGTGGTCGACGCCGACCCGGTCCGCAGCCCCGAGGAGCGCGTCGACACCTGGGCCTGGGCGCTGTGGCTGCCCCACCTGCGCCCCCTCGACGGCCAGGACTGCCGACTGCTCCTCGGCCTCGACGACGACCAGGCCACCGCCCGGCTCACCGAACTCACCGCCCGACTCAGCGGCCCCAGCGGCCTCGGCGGCCACCCCGCCACCGTGGTCGTGGTGGACGGCCGCCCGGCCACCGAGACCGCCCGGCAGGCCCTCGACCTGCTGCTCCGCCAGGGCCCGGCGGTCGGCATCTTCCCGATCTGCCTCGCCGAACAGCCCGAACTGCTCCCCCGCGGCCTCGGCGCCACCGGCCTGATCACCGGCGAGGTCGGCACCCAGCTCTCGCTGGACCGCCCGGTCGCCCGCGGCCGGGAGACCCTGCACGAGGTCTCACTGGACGCCGTCTCCGACGCCTGGGCCGAACGGCTGGCCCGCGTCCTCGCCCCGCTGAGGGAGGCCGCCCCGGCCTCCCGCGGCCCGCTGCCGGACGCGCTGCGACTGCTCGACCTGCTCCAGCTCGACACCGTCACCCCGGCCAAGCTGTCCGCCCGCTGGGACGCCCACGCGGGCGGCATCGGCGCCGCCACCGGGCTGCTCGGCACCACCCGGGACGAGCTGTGCACCCTCGACCTGGCCGACCCCGAGCTCACCCTGCCCTCCCCCGACCCGGGCGGCCCCCACCTGCTGATCGGCGGCGCCCGCGGCTCCGGCAAGACCGAGCTGCTGCGCACCCTGGTCGCCTCGCTCGCCGTCTCGGAGCGGCCCGAGCGCCTCGCCGTCACCATCATCGAGGGCCGGGCCACCGGCGAGGGCCAGGACGGCCTGGACGGCTGCACCGAACTGCCGCACGTCACCGGCCGGGTCAACGCCGCCGCCGACCCGCGCGCCGCACTCCTCGCGGCCGAGGCACTGGAGGACGAACTCGCCCTGCGGGAGCGGCTGTTCGACGGCCTGGACTTCGCCTCCTGGCACGCCACGCGGATCTTGGACGAGCACAGCCTGGACGAGCACAGCCTGGACGGCCACGGCGCGAACGCCGTACCGGTGCCCGCCACCGTCGGCGCCGGCCCGGCCTCCGCCGTGCCCCGGATCATCCCGCCGCGCAGCGCCGACGGCCCCCGGGCCTCCGCCGCGCCCGCCGCTCCCGTCCCGGCCCGGCTGATCGTCGTCGTCGACGACTACGACGCGCTGCTCTCCCCCGTCTCCCCGGTCGGCCGCCCGCTGGCCCGCGCACTCGCCGCCGTCGCCCGGCGCGGCGGCCCGCTCGGCATCCACCTCGCCGTCGCCACCGGCAGCCCGGAGGAGAGCGCCGGCACCGAGGTCGACGAGGCCGCCCTGCTGCGGATCGCGCTGCGCACCGAGGACCCGGCCGACTCCGACCTGCTGATCCACCTCGGCGACGCGGCCGCCCTCCCCGAGGACACCCCCGGCCGCGGCTACCTGCGCCGCCCGGACGGCGGCGTCACCGCCTTCCAGACCGCCCGGATCAGCGGCCGCATCCCCCGCACCGCCACCCTGCGCCCCACCGTGGTCGCGATAGACCCCCTCCAGCTCGGCGCCCCACCCGCCCGCCGCCCGGTCCGCGAACTCGGCAACGGCCCCACCGACCTCGCCCTCCTCGCCAGCGCCCTCCAACGCGCCGCCGCCCGCTGAGCCCCCGCAGAGCGCTCTTCACGGGCGGCCCAGCCGAGTCGGCCGGCCCGCCGAAGCCAGCGGCGGGACCTACCCTCCCGCCCTCCTCATCTCTTGTTCTGCGCAGGAAGTCGGTCAGACCGACTTCCTGCGCAGAACAAGAGGCGACTGGACCTGGCCACTACGGGGGAATGCGCGAGCACGGAAAACACGGGGCCGGCCTTCGCAAGCGGTTGGCACCCAGCGTAGTGACTGTGCTACTTTCCGCATCATCAACAGAACATAGAAGACCCCGGCGGTGGTGGAACACCCCGGGGTCCGGCACAGGAGCAGCAACTCCCAATGCAGATTCATCGTAGCGCCCACGCGCGCTGTTTCACCGTACTTCCGAACGGCCTCCTCCAGGACCGTCGCCTCAGCTACACCGCCCGGGGCCTGCTCACCGATCTCCTCTCCCGCCCCGACGGTTGGCGCGAGGACGGGCGGCACATGGCCGACACCAGCACGCAGGGGCGCGGCGCAATCCGGCGGGCGCTCAAGGAGTTGAAGGACGCCGGGTACTACCGGGTCGAGACGGTCCGGCAGCCCGACGGCACCATCCGCTCCGAGGCGCACGTCTTCGACACACCCCGACCGGCACCAGCTGTCCCCCCCCCCCCCCCCCCCGGCTTCCGGTGAGCCCGAGACCGGTCCGCCTGACAGCCCTGTAGTAAAGAACCCGGGAGAAGTACCCACCCTCCCCACCCAGTTGACGCCGGCGAACGAGCAGACCCGCAGGGCGGTGGCCGTCCTGTTCCGCGCGATCCGCCCCGAACCCCGACTGCGCCTGGGCGAGGCCGAGGCGCAGCAGCTCGCGCCCCTCGTGTCGCAGTGGCTGGAACGCGGCAGCACCGCAGCCGAGTTGGCCAACGCCCTGCTCCCCGGCCTGCCCTCGCCCGTGCACTCCCCGGTGGCGATCCTGCGCGACCGCCTCCAACGCAAACTGCCACCCGTCCAAGCGCCTCCGGCCACCCCCGCCGAGTGCGCCAAGTGCCACGACCCGGTGCCCCACCCCGGCATCTGCCGCCCCTGCGCGGGCCTCGGCGGCACCAGAACGCTCGCGATCGGCACCGGCGCCACCGCCACACCCGACGGCGCCGCCCGTGCCCGCGCAGCGCTGCGCGGGCACGGGATGCCTGCCCTGGCGGCCGGCCACTGAGAAGATCAGGCGCACTTGATGTCGCGGTCGGCCACGGCCATCCCGACGACCTTGCCGCCATTCACCGTGAACTCGTACTTCCAGCCCTGCCGGCCCTCGACCGGCAGCTCGTACTTGCCGCTCTTGGCCAGTTGGAGGCCCTTGCCGCCGTACGCCTGCTGCAGCGCGTCCACGGTGGAGCCGGCGCCGATGCCCTCGGCGGTCCTCGCCTCGGCCGGGGCGACCAGCTCGCGCAGCACCACCGAGACGGCCGCGCCCACCGCGCGGATCGGTCCCCGGTACTTCCCCATGTCGTTCCCCCAGAAAGATCGTCCGGGAGCACCGTACCGAAGGTGCGCCCACGATCCGAACCGGTTTCCGGCCGGGTACGCGGAAGGGCCCGCGTCCGAGGACGCGGGCCCTTCCGAACAGCCGTCCGTCAGCGCATCGAACCGGTGCGCAGCAGGGTGCGGATGACGCGCATCGCGACCGAGAGGCTGGACAGCTCGTAGTTGTCCGAACCCCTTATGTCGTCGAGGGTGGCCTTGGCGCGGTTCAGCAGGGTGGAGTTGAGGTCCGCCCAGGCGTTGTAGCGCTCCTCGGGGGTGGCGCCGTCGGGGCCGCAGGCCAGGATGTCGGCGGTCAGCGCCGCGTGCGCCGCGAAGAGGTCCTCGCGGATCGCGGCCCGGGCCATCGACGACCAGCGGTCGGTGCGGGGCAGGTCGATGATGCGGTCGAGCAGGTGCGAGATCTGCAGCCGGTCGCCCAGGTCGTAGTACAGCTCGGCGACCTCGGCGACGTCCTTGCCGGAGCGGTCCGCGACCTCGGTGATGTCCAGGGTCGGGAAGACCGAGGACAGTCCGGCGATCCGGGTGGCCAGCTCGTCGGGCACGCCGGCCGCGGCGAGCTCGCCCTGGATCGACTCGAACCAGGTGAGGTCCTCACCGCGCAGCGGCTTGGGCAGCGAGCCCCAGACCTGGCGGATCCGGTCGTGGAAGAACTCGATGGTGCCGGCGATGTCGAGCGGCTGGCGGCGGTTGTTGAGCATCCACCGGGTGGCGCGCTCGACCAGGCGCCGCGAGTGCAGCCGCATCTTGGTCTGGATCCGGGCCGGGACCTTGTTGTCCAGGCCCTCGATCTCGGCCCAGATCTCCTCCAGGCCGAAGACGGCCCGCGCGGCGGTGTGCGTCCGGGCGATCTCCTCGTAGGTCGCGCCGGTCTCCTCCTTCAGGCGGAAGGCGAAGGTGCAGCCACCGCGGTTGATCGTGTCGTTGACGATCAGCGTGGTGATGATCTCGCGGCGCAGCGCGTGGTTGTCGATCGCGTCGGCGAACTTCGCCCGCAGCGCGCTCGGGAAGTACTCGTGCAGCGCGGTGCGGAAGTACGGGTCGTCCGGCAGGTCGGTGGCCAGCAGCTCGTCGGCCAGGATGATCTTGGTGTAGGCGAGCAGGACGGACATCTCCGGCTGCGAGAGCCCGCGGCCGTTCTGCTGGCGCTCACGGATCTGGCGCTCGGCGGGCAGGAACTCCAGCCCGCGGTCGAGCCGGCCGGCGCCCTCGAAGCGGTTGATCATCCGCGCGTGGACGTTGACCATGCTGTGCGCCTGGGCGACGGCGTTGGCCAGCACCACGTTCTGCGCGTAGTTGTTGCGCAGCACCAGGTGGCCGACCTCGTCGGTCATCTCGGCGAGCAGCACGTTGCGCTGCTTGACCGTCATGTCGCCCTCGGCGACGACCTGGTTGAGCAGGATCTTGATGTTGACCTCGTGGTCCGAGGTGTCCACACCGGCCGAGTTGTCGATGGCGTCGGTGTTGATCCAGCCGCCGCGGCCCTCGGGGCCGCCGGTGGCCGCGTACTCGATGCGGCCGAGCTGGGTGCAGCCGAGGTTGCCGCCCTCGCCGATGACCCGGGCCCGGACCTGCTCGCCGTTGACCCGGATGGCGTCGTTGGCCTTGTCCCCGACCTCGGCGTTGGTCTCGGTGGAGGCCTTGACGTAGGTACCGATGCCGCCGTTCCAGAACAGGTCGACCGGCGCCTGCAGGATCGCCTTCATCAGCTCGGCCGGGGTCAGGCGGGTCTCCTGGATGCCCAGGGCGGCCCGGACCTGCGCGCTGACCTGGATCGACTTGGCGCTGCGGGGGAAGACCCCGCCGCCGGTCGAGATCAGCGACTTGTCGTAGTCGTCCCAGGAGCTGCGCGGCAGCTCGAACAGCCGGCGGCGCTCGGCGTACGAGACGGCCGCGTCCGGGTTCGGGTCCAGGAAGATGTGGCGGTGGTCGAAGGCCGCGACCAGCCGGATGTGCTCGCTGAGCAGCATGCCGTTGCCGAAGACGTCGCCGGACATGTCGCCGATGCCGATGACGGCGAAGTCCTCGGACTGGGTGTCGACGCCGAGCTCGCGGAAGTTGCGCTTGACCGACTCCCAGGCGCCGCGGGCGGTGATGCCCATGCCCTTGTGGTCGTAGCCGGCCGAGCCGCCGGAGGCGAAGGCGTCGCCCAGCCAGAAGCCGTACGACTCCGCGACGCCGTTGGCGATGTCGGAGAAGGTCGCGGTGCCCTTGTCGGCGGCGACGACCAGGTAGGTGTCGTCCTCGTCGTGGCGCACCACGTCGGCCGGGTGGACGACCTCGCCGGCCACCAGGTTGTCGGTGATGTCGAGCAGCGCCGAGATGAAGGTCTTGTACGAGGAGATGCCCTCGGCCAGCCAGGCGTCGCGGTCCACCGACGGGTCCGGCAGCTGCTTGGCGACGAAGCCGCCCTTGGCGCCGACCGGGACGATGACGGTGTTCTTGACCATCTGGGCCTTGACCAGGCCGAGGATCTCGGTGCGGAAGTCCTCGCGCCGGTCGGACCAGCGCAGACCGCCGCGGGCGACCTTGCCGAAGCGCAGGTGCACGCCCTCGACCTGCGGCGAGTAGACCCAGATCTCGAACGCCGGGCGCGGGGCCGGGAGGTCCGGGATGGCCTTCGGGTCGAACTTCATCGACACGTACGAGTGCCACTCGCCGGCGCCGTCGTGCTGGAAGAAGTTGGTCCGCAGGGTGGCCTTGATGAGGTGCAGGAAGGAGCGCAGGATGCGGTCCTCGTCCAGCGAGACGACCTCGTCGAGCGCGCCGGCCAGCTCCTCCAGGATGCCCTCGGTCAGCTCGGCGGCGCCCAGCTGGTGGCTGGGGCTCAGCCGGGCCTCGAACAGGTTGACCAGCAGCCGGGTGGTGTGGGTGTTGTTGCGGAGCGCGTCCTCCATGTAGTCCTGGGAGAACGTGGAGCCCGCCTGGCGCAGGTACTTGGCGTACGCGCGCAGCACCATCGCCTGGCGCCAGTTCAGCCCGGCGGTGAGGACCAGCTCGTTGAAGCCGTCGTTCTCGGCCCTGCCGGTCCAGGTCGCGGCGAAGGTGTCCTGGAAGCGCTCGCGGGCCTCCTCGGTGAGCTCGGTGGCCTCGCGCAGCTTCAGGCCGAAGTCGTACACCCACGCGGTGGTGCCGTCGGAGCGGCGCAGCGCGTACGGGTGCTCGTCCAGCACCTCGACGCCCAGGCGCTGGAGGACGGGCAGGACCTCGCTGAGCGAGATCGGGCCGCCGACCCGGTAGATCTTGAAGCGGCGCTCGTCGTCGCCCGCGCCGACCGGCTGGTACAGGTTCAGGCGGAAGTCGCCCTCACCGTGCAGCGACTCGATCTGCTTGATGTCCGAGACGGCGGTGCGCGGCGGGAAGTCGGCGCGGTAGCCGTCGGGGAAGGCGTTGGCGTACTTGTGGCCGAGCTCGGCGGCCTTCTCCTCGCCCAGCTCGGTGTGCAGCTGGTCGTGGAAGCCGTCCATCCAGAACCGGGCGGCCTCGGCCAGCCGGTTCTCGATCCGCTCGATGTCGGAGTCGGTGAGCCGGGGCAGCTCGGTGCCCGGGGCGACCCGGACCACGTAGTGCAGGCGGGTCAGCACCGACTCGGTGGCGTACACCGTGTAGTCGATGGTGGCGCCGTTCAGCTCTTCCTTGAGGATGTCGGTGAGCAGCAGCCGGATGCGCGTGGTGTAGCGGTCGCGCGGCAGGTAGATGAAGGCGGAGAAGTAGCGCCCGTACTCGTCCTGGCGCAGGAAGAGGCGCAGCTTACGGCGCTCCTGCAGGTAGAGCACGCTGGTCGCGATGGAGAGCAGTTCGGAGGCCGCGGTCTGGAAGATCTCGTCCCGCGGGAAGGTCTCCATGATCTGCAGCAGGTCGCGGCCGTCGTGGCTCTCGCTGGAGAAGCCGGAGCCGTCCAGCACCTCCTGGACCTTGCGGCGCACGACCGGGATGCGGGTGACCGACTCGGTGTACGCGGCGGAGGAGAACAGGCCGAGGAAGCGGCGCTCACCGGTCGGCTCGCCGGCGGCGTTGAACTTCTTGACGCCGACGTAGTCCAGGTAGGAGGGGCGGTGCACGGTGGAGCGGCTGTTGGCCTTGGTGAGGACGAGCAGCTTCTTCTCGTGGGCCTTGGCGCGGACCGGGGCGGAGAGCCGGCCGAAGGCCTCGGAGACCGAGTGGTGGCGGTCGTCGTGGCTGTGCGGGTCGGAGCGCAGGATGCCCAGGCCGGTCCCGGCGACGGCCTTGAGGACCTCTTCGCCCTCGTGCTCGACCAGGTCGTACTCGCGGTAGCCGAGGAAGGTGAAGTGGTCGTCGGCGAGCCAGCGCATCAGCTCCCAGGCCTCGCCGACCTCCTGCTCGGCCAGGCCGGCCGGGGGCTCCTCGGCCAGCTCGTCGGCCAGGCGCAGCGCGCTGTCGCGCATCTTGCCCCAGTCCTCGACGACCTCGCGGACGTCGCCGAGCACCCGGCGCAGGTTGGTCTCGATGCCGCGCAGGTCGTCGCGGTCGGTCTCGCGGTCGATCTCGATGTGCATCCACGACTCGACGGTCGCGTCGGCGGGCCACTCGGCGCCGGCGGCCTGGCTGCGGGAGCAGGCGTCGACGTCCAGGATCTCCAGCAGCTTGCCGGTGATGTCACGGCGGACGACCAGCTGGGGGTGGATCACGATGTGGATCGCGCGGTCCTGGCGGGACAGCTCGTTGGTGACGGAGTCGACCAGGAAGGGCATGTCGTCGGTGACGACCTCGACCACGGTGTGGCCGCAGGACCAGCCGTTCTCCTCGACCGAGGGGGTGTGGACCCGCACCTCGGCGGTGCCCTGGGGACGCTTGAGCCCCAGGCGGTAGTGGGAGGCGGCCGCGCCGTACACGTCGACCGGGTCGCGGTCGACCAGGTCCTCGGGCGCGGTGTGCAGGTAGTAGTGGTGCAGGTACGCGGTCAGAGCGCCGTTGCTCAGACCCTCCCCGGGCGCCGCTCCCCCCACCTGGCTGTTCTCAGCGGCTACGGCTGCCTTCTTGAGCAGTTCGGCCTTGGCTGCGTCCAGCTTGGTCTGCATGACTTCTTGGCTCCTGTCGCGCGCCGTTGCGTGACTCGGTGGTGTGTGGGTGTACACCGACGGGTCGCTCGCAATCCTGCCGCACCGTCCGACTGAAAGGGGCTCATGGCACGCATGAAACGCCCTCCCAGCGGGTAGGACGACTCGTTCGTCCTGCAAGCCACCCGACGACGCCAGCCAGCCTAACCGGATCATTCGAAGGTGGACAGGGACAGGGAGGCGCAAACCCGCAGGATGTCGGGTCCGTCCTGGACACCATGTCCAAACCGGAGTGCCGTGTTCGCTTTCAGCCCATATGTGGGTAACCGTGCTGGGTCGGTGGGACGAAGGTCTCCTTGATCGCCCGGGCCGAGGTCCAGCGCAGCAGGTTCTGGGCGGCGCCCGCCTTGTCGTTGGTCCCGGAGGCCCGGGAGCCGCCGAAGGGCTGCTGGCCGACGACGGCGCCGGTGGGCTTGTCGTTGATGTAGAAGTTCCCGGCGGTGAAGCGCAGCGCCTCCACGGCCTGGGCGATGGCGTAGCGGTCCTGGGCGATCACCGCGCCGGTCAGTCCGTACGGGGCGCCCGAGTCGACCCGCCTCAGCACGTCGTCCCAGCGGGAGTCCTCGTAGACGTGGACGGCGAGGATCGGGCCGAAGTACTCGGTCCGGAAGATCTCGCCCCGGTGGTCGGAGGAGACCAGCACGGTCGGCCGGACGAACCATCCGATCGCGTCGTCGTACTGGCCGCCGGCCACCAGTTCGACGGTCGGGTCCGCCTTCGCCCGCTCGATCGCGTTGCGGTTCTTCTCGAAGGCGCGCCGGTCGATCAGGGCGCCCATGAAGTTCGACAGGTCGGTGACGTCGCCCACCGTCAGGGCGTCCACCTCGGCCAGGAAGTCGTCCTTGATCTTCAGCCAGAGGCTGCGCGGCAGGTAGGCGCGGGAGAGCGCCGAGCACTTCTGGCCCTGGTACTCGAAGGCGCCGCGGATCATCGCGGTCCTCAGGATGTCCGGATCGGCCGAGGGGTGGGCCAGCAGGAAGTCCTTGCCGCCGGTCTCCCCGACGATCCTCGGGTACGTGCGGTAGCCGCCGATGTTCGCGCCGATCGTCTGCCAGAGCGACTGGAAGGTCGCGGTCGAGCCGGTGAAGTGCAGCCCGGCGAAGGCCGGGTCGGCGAGTGCCACCGGGGAGACCTGCAGGCCGTCGCCGGTGACCAGGTTGATCACCCCGGGCGGCAGGCCGGCCGCCTCCAGCAGCCGCATCAGGTGGTACGCGGCCAGGGTCTGGGTCGGCGCGGGCTTCCAGACCACGGTGTTGCCCATCAGCGCGGGGGCGGTGGGCAGGTTGCCGGCGATCGCGGTGAAGTTGAACGGGGTGATCGCGTAGACGAAACCTTCCAGCGGGCGGTGGTCGACCCGGTTCCACACCCCCGGGGAGGAGATCGGCTGGTCCGCCAGGACCTGCCGGGCGAACCCGACGTTGAACCGCCAGAAGTCGATCAGCTCGCAGGCGGAGTCGATCTCGGCCTGCTGGGCGGTCTTGGACTGGCCGAGCATCGTCGCCGCGTTGAGCGTCTCCCGCCACGGCCCGGCCAGCAGGTCGGCGGCACGCAGGAAGACCGCCGCCCGGTCGTCGAAGGAGAGCGAGCGCCACTGCGGCCCGGCCGTCAGCGCCGCGTCCACCGCCAGCCGGGCGTCCTCCCGGGTGGCGTTGCCGAGCACGCCCAGCTTGGCCGCGTGGTGGTGCGGCTGGACGACGTCGACCCGCTCGCCGCCGCCGAAGCGCTGCTCGCCACCGATGGTCATCGGCAGCGGGATCTGCTCGGCCGCCAGCTCGTCCAGCCGCCGGACCAGCCGGCCCCGCTCCGGACTGCCGGGCGCGTACCCGCGCACCGGCTCGTTGACCGGGGTCGGCACCTCGGTGACTGCGTCGATGGGCATGGCGGCTCCGTCCTGGCGGCGGCTGGGGGGGCGGGCTGGGCTTCGGGCTGGGGTTCGACACCAGCCTGACCAGGCCCGGACGGATCCGCCCGTCCAGACACGCCAACGGCGGACGTGGCGCCCGCCACGTCCGCCGTCGCGACGCTCCGGTTCGGTCGCCGGTTCAGTCGCCGGCTCAGCCCGCCAGCCGGCCCGCCAACTCGACCGCCTCGGCCAGGCTGTCCACCACCGGGACGCCGACCGGCTCCAGCTTCTCCCGGGTGTGCGAGCCGCCGGTGTACAGCACCGCGTGCGCCCCCGCGTGCAGCGCCGCCAGGGCGTCGTCCGCGGCATCGCCGATCAGCACCGTACGAGCCGGGTCGACCCACTCGCCGAGCTCGGCCAGGTGCCGGGTCAGCTGCTCCGCCTTCTGGCCGCCGGAGGGACCGCTGCGGCCGTCCACCCGCAGGAAGCTGCCGGTCAGGCCGAAGGCGCCGACCAGCGGGACGAGCTTCTCGTGCTCGTACATCGACAGCAGTGACTGGCTGTGCCCGGCCGCCCGCCAGCCCGCCAGCAGCTCGGGCACGCCCTCGGTCAGGCCGCAGGCCGGGCTGAGCTCGCGGTAGCGGTCCTGGAAGGCGTCGTCCAGCCGCAGCCACTCCTCCTGGGAGGGCATCCGGCCGAGCAGCCGCTCGTAGAAGCGGGGGATCGGGATCTCGTACTGCTCCCGGTACTCCTGCATGGTCATCGGGCCGACGCCGATGGTCGCGAACGCGGCGTTGCTCGCGCCGAGGACCGCGTCCATGTCGTGGAAGAGGGTCCCGTTCCAGTCCCAAACGATGTGAGTGCGCACGGGGGCAAACGGTAACCCGAACGGCCGACACGCCGGTAGGACGATCCCCACTCCGGCCGCGCCGGGCCCGGCGCGGCCGGAGTGCGGCCGGGCGCGGCCTCAGGCCAGCAGCGCGGGGATCTCCTGGGTCGCGTACCAGAGCAGGTCGTGGTCCTCCGCGCCGTCCACCGTGAACTGGGCGTCCTGGTCGCCCGCGTCGGCCGCGGCCACCGCCGCGACCGCCGCCGCGACGTCCTCGACCACCTCGTCGTCGGCCACGTCGGCGTGCACCGAGGCGGCCTTCGCCAGCTTCACCGGGCCGGCCAGCACCACCCGGCCGAGCGAGGCCTGGTCCTGGTACTCGTCGCCGGGGAAGGGCCGCACCGCCGTGTCGGCCACGTCCAGCGCCACCACGACCCGCCGGCGCGGGGAGTCCGGGTCGGCCGCCAGCAGCCGCAGCGAGGACTGCGCGGCCCGGTTCAGCGCCGCGTACTCCAGCTCCTCCAGGTCGTCGCTGACGTACCACTCGCGCAGCGCGGGCGTCACGGCGTACGCGGCGGACTGCTCCAGGGCGCCGCCCTCGTGCGCCGCCGCCAGGCCGGTCAGGGTGGTGGGCACGTACACGCGCATCGGTGGCACTCTCCGGTTCGTCCAGCGGGGGTTCGTCCGGCAGGGGTTCGCCCTGCGGGGGTTTCGTCCAGCGGCACAGCATCCAGCGCCCCAAGAATAAGCTCCGCCGGACCGTCCGTGATCACCTCGGGCCGGGCCCGCTCCCGGCGCCCAGCGCCTCCCGGCTGCTCCGCAGGGCGCTCTCCAGCACCTCGCCGCGGCGGGCCGGGTCCATCAGGTTCGGACCGATCACCGCCAGGTCGGCCAGGTTCGGCGCGAGCAGCCGCACCCGGACGCCCTCGGCCCGCAGCAGCGCGGCCTCGCGCAGCAGCTGCCGGGTCACCGCGCGGCGGTAGCGGCTGACCAGCTGGGCCAGCACGCCGCGCGGGCGGTCCCGGTCCCGCCACTCGCGCAGCGCGGCCAGGGTGCCGCGGTCCGCGCGCTCGGCCCGCGGGCCCAGCCGCAGGGCCATCGGGGCGAGCACGTACACCTCGTCCAGGCCGCGGCCGAGCAGCAGGTCGGCGTTGGTGGCCGACCAGCAGCCGCCGTCCACGTACGCCGAGCCGTCCAGGCGCACCGGGGCGAACCAGCCGGGGATCGCGCAGGAGGCCATCACGGCGTCGGCCACCGGGACGGCCGGGGCGTCCGGGTCGCCGAAGACCACCCGGTGGCCGCTGCGGTAGTCCACTGCGGCCACCCGCAGCGGCGCGGCGGCGGGACTGGGCGCCACCGCGCCGGGGTCCGCCGCGACCTGGGTCGGCCAGCCGCCCGGGCCGAGCAGCCCGCGCACCAGCTCGCCGACCGGGGCCAGCGAGCCGCGGCCGTGCGGCGCCATCGCCGAGACCATGGTCAGCAGCGGGTACTCGCGCGGGTGCCGGACGGCGTCCCGCAGCAGGTCCGGCGAGCCGATCCCGGCCCGTGGGCGGGACGGCAGCGCGCCGCCCACCGCCGTGTCGTAGTCGAAGGCCACCCCGGCCAGCGGGCCCTCGGTGATCGGCAGCCCGCGCTGGTGGTCGCCCAGCTGCTGGGGGTGCACGCCCCCGGCCAGCAGCGCGGCCAGGATCGCGCCTGCCGAGGTGCCCAGCAGGACGTCCGCCTCGCCCGGCGGGTGCCCGGTGGCCTCCTCGACGGCGCACAGCGCGCCGATCGTCCAGGCCGCGCCGAGCATCCCGCCGCCGCCCAGCACCAGCCCGCGCCGGAGTGCGCCCCCGGCGCTCGGGCTCGGCGAGGCCACCGCCCGTGTGGTCGTCCCGGCTGTCGTCATCCCGGCCGCCCGTCGTCGTGGGGATCGGGTCAGGCTCCGATGGTGCGCGTGAACGGCTGTGCGGTGCAACGGGAGCCCCGGCCCCGGGCCACCCGGTCCGCCGTACCGGGGCGTCCCCTTTCGGGCCGTACCGCCCGTCCCCGCACGTCAACCGGGCGCCGCGGGAGCGCTCGCCAGGCCCGTCGCCGCACTGGCCGACTCACCCGGATAGGTGAACTTCGCGCGGGGCCCCGAGGCTTCCGAAAACGCGTTGCCACCCGGTGATCGCCACCGCCAGCCTGGGCCCGTCCGTACCCGCACCACCCTTGCCGGGAGCCACCGTGACCGTCCGTCCCACCGTCCAGCACAGCGCTCACCACAGCACTCACCACGGCACTCACCCCAGCGCCGCCCAGCACGGCGCCGCCCGCGGCGCCGACCACACCGCCCGTCTCGCCGCCCGCCCGCACCGCCGGGTCCATGCCTCCGGCGGCTGCGACCCGGCCGGGCGCCGGCCGCGCCACCCGCGCGCCGCCTGTGCCCGGGCCTCCGGGGCCGTCGGCACTCCCGGCACTCCCGGCACCGCCGCGCCCGACCGGCACGACGCCCGGGCGCTCGCCGCCCGGTTCGCCCACCAGCTGGTCGAGGTGCTCACCGGCGCCCGGCCCTCCGGCCAGCTGATGCGGCACACCAGCCTGGACGGCTACGGGCAGCTCGCCTCCCTGGTCCGGGCCGGTGCGCTGCGCCGCGGCGGCCCCGCCGGTCGGCCCCGGCTCGGCCCGGTGCACGACCGGTCACCCTCTCCCGACGCCGTCGAGGCCTGTGTACGGGTCGACCTCGGCCGCCGACACCACATGGTGGCCTTCCGACTGGAGCAGCGCGGCCAGGCCGGCCAGTGGCAGTGCACCGCCGTGGAGGCCCGATGACGACCGTGGCGCAGGGGACGGCGAAGGGCGCCGCCCCGGTACGGGAGCGGCGCCCTGCGTGGCGTCCTACGGCGGGCTCAGCCCTTGCGGCGGCGGCCCTTGGCGGACTTGGCGGCCTTGCGGCGCTCGGCGCGGGTCATCCCGTCACCGTCGTCCTCCGGCGCGAGGTCCTCGAAGTCGCCCTCGATCACGCCGCCGCCGACCTCGTCCGAGGGGGCCGTGTAGTGCAGCCGCTGCGGCTTCGGGGCCTCCAGGCCCTTGGCCTTGATCTCCGGGCGGGCGGCGTCCTTCTCCAGCTTGTCGAGCATCACCTCGGCGTCCGCCACCGGGACCTCCTCGACCTGCTGCTCGACCTGGACCTCCAGGTTGAACAGGTAGGCGACGGACTCCTCCTTGATGCCCTCCATCATCGCGGTGAACATGTCGAAGCCCTCGCGCTGGTACTCGACCAGCGGGTCGCGCTGCGCCATGGCCCGCAGGCCGATGCCCTCCTGGAGGTAGTCCATCTCGTAGAGGTGCTCGCGCCAGCGGCGGTCCAGCACCGAGAGCACCACGCGGCGCTCCAGCTCGCGCAGGATCTCCTCGCCGAGCTGGTCCTCGCGGGCGCCGTACTGCGCCTGGACGTCCTCCTGGACGACCTTGATCAGGAACTCGGGGGTCAGGCCGGCCGGACCGCCGACCTCCTCCTCCAGCTCCGCCAGGTCCAGGGTGATCGGGTAGAGCTGCTTGAAAGCCGTCCAGAGCTTGTCGAGGTCCCAGTCGTCCTCGAAGCCCTCGCCGGTGGCCGCCTTGACGTAGGCCTCGACGGTGTCGTCCATGAAGTGGCCGACCTGCTCCTGCAGGTCCTCGCCCTCCAGCACGCGACGGCGCTCGCCGTAGATGACCTCGCGCTGGCGGTTGAGCACCTCGTCGTACTTCAGGACGTTCTTGCGGATCTCGAAGTTCTGCTGCTCGACCTGGGTCTGCGCGGAGGCGATCGCGCGGGTGACCATCTTGGACTCGATCGGCACGTCCTCGGGCACGTTGGCCATCGAGAGCACGCGCTCGACCATGCCGGCCTTGAACAGGCGCATCAGGTCGTCGCCCAGCGACAGGTAGAAGCGGGACTCGCCCGGGTCGCCCTGACGGCCGGAGCGGCCGCGCAGCTGGTTGTCGATCCGGCGGGACTCGTGCCGCTCGGTGCCGAGGACGTAGAGGCCACCGGCCTCCTTGACCTCGTCCTGCTCGGCCTTGACCGAGGCCTTGGCCTTCTCCAGCGCGGCCGGGAACGCGGCCTCGTACTCCTCCGGGTTGTCGACGGCGGAGAGCCCGCGCTGGGCCAGCTCGGCCGACGCCAGGTGGTCCGGGTTGCCGCCGAGCATGATGTCGGTGCCACGGCCGGCCATGTTGGTGGCGACGGTGACGGCGCCCTTGCGGCCGGCCTGGGCGACGATCTGCGCCTCGCGCTCGTGGTGCTTGGCGTTCAGCACCTCGTGCGGGATGCCGCGCTTGCGCAGCTCCTGCGACAGGTACTCGGACTTCTCGACCGACACGGTGCCGACCAGCACCGGCTGGCCCTTCTCGTGCTTCTCGGCGATGTCCTCGACCACGGCGGCGAACTTGGCCGGCTCCGACTTGTAGATCAGGTCGGGCTGGTCGATGCGCAGCGGCGTCTTGTTGGTCGGGATCGGCACCACGCCGAGCTTGTAGATCTGGTGGAACTCGGCGGCCTCGGTGGTGCCGGTACCGGTCATGCCGGACAGCTTGTCGTACAGCCGGAAGAAGTTCTGCAGGGTGATGGTGGCCAGGGTCTGGTTCTCGTTCTGGACCTCCACCCCCTCCTTGGCCTCGATCGCCTGGTGCATGCCCTCGTTGTAGCGGCGCCCGGCCAGGATGCGGCCGGTGTGCTCGTCGACGATCATGACTTCGCCGTTCATGACGACGTAGTCCTTGTCCTTCTTGTACAGCTCCTTGGCCTTGATGGCGTTGTTCAGGAAGCCGACGAGCGGGGTGTTCACCGACTCGTAGAGGTTGTCGATGCCGAGGTAGTCCTCGACCCGGGTGACACCCTCCTCCAGGACGCCGACGGTGCGCTTCTTCTCGTCGACCTCGTAGTCGCGGTCGATCTTCAGGCGCAGCACCAGCTTGGCGAAGTCGGCGTACCACTTGGTCGCCTGGTCCGCCGGGCCGGAGATGATCAGCGGGGTGCGGGCCTCGTCGATGAGGATCGAGTCGACCTCGTCGACGACCGCGAAGTTGTGCCCGCGCTGGACGAGTTCGTCCTTCGACCAGGCCATGTTGTCGCGCAGGTAGTCGAAGCCGAACTCGTTGTTCGTGCCGTACGTGATGTCCATCGCGTACTGGCGCTTGCGCTCGGCGGGCGTCATGTTGGCCAGGATCACGCCGACTTCGAGGCCGAGGAAGCGGTGCACCCGGCCCATCCACTCCGAGTCGCGCTCGGCGAGGTAGTCGTTGACGGTGATCAGGTGAACGCCCTTGCCGGTCAGCGCGTTCAGGTACGCGGGCAGGGTGCCGACGAGGGTCTTGCCCTCACCGGTGCGCATCTCGGCGACGTACCCGTGGTGCAGCGCCGCGCCGCCCATCAGCTGGACGTCATAGTGCCGCTGGCCGAGCACGCGCTTGGCGGCCTCACGGACGGTGGCGAACGCCTCGGGGAGGATGTCGTCCAGGGTCTCGCCGTCCGCGAGTCGCTGCTTGTACTCGTCGGTCAGCGCGCGCAGCTCAGCGTCGGTGAGGTTGACGAAGTCCTCTTCGATGGAGTTGACCTGGGCAGCAATCCGCTGCAGCTTGCGAAGGATCTTGCCTTCGCCGGCGCGCAGGATCTTGTCGAAGACGGACACTTGAGCGGGCTCCTTGCCTGTATTGGCACTGGACTACTGCACGGGGGGTCCACCCCACCGCACGGGCCATCGTATGCGAGGAGTCCAACGCGCCGGGAGGTGCGTCAGCACGGTATTCCCGTGTCACCCGCGCGTGCACATGGACCGATAGCACCGTCCACCGGGGCAAAACGGTCGGCGGACCGGGGAGTTGGCCGCATATTCGGATGCCCGCCTTCCCACTGGGGGCGAATAATCCGCCCATGGAAGAACAGCCCGGCGAACCCGCCGTCCTCCCCACCCTCACCACCGACCGCCTGGTCCTGCGGGCCCCGCGGGAGTCGGACGTCGACGCGATCCTCGCCGCCTGCCAGGACGCCGAGATCCAGCGCTGGACGGTCGTCCCGGTCCCGTACCGCCGCGAGGACGCCGAGTTCTTCGTCCGCACCCTGGCCCCCGGCGGGCTGGCCGGCGGCACCGAGTTCATCTGGTGCGTGGTCGAGCGCGGGACGGACCGGCTGGTCGGCACCCAGGCGGTCACCCGCAAGCCGGGCGACCCGGCCGCCGCCTCGGTCGGCTGGTGGACGGCGAAGGAGCAGCGCGGCCGCGGCCTCACCGTCGAGGCGGCCCGGGCGGTCGCCCGCTGGGCGCTCACCGACCTCGGCCTGCGCCGCCTCCAGTGGCTCGCCTACGTCGGCAACGAGGGCTCGCGCGCGGTCGCCGAGCGGATCGGCTACCGCCACGAGGGCACGCTGCGCTCGTACGCCGAGCAGCGCGGGGTCTTCCGTGACGCCTGGGTCGCCTCGCTGCTCCCGTCCGACCTGGACTGAGCCCGCGCCGGACCCCGGAGCCGTACCGAGCCCCGGAGCCGTGCTGAGCTCCGGAGCCGTACCGGGCCGGAGCCCGGCACCGGCACGGCTGTCGGTCCCCCCGGCTACGCTCGCCGGCATGACCGCCGCCTCCGCCGACCCCGCCTCCGCCCACCCCGCCCCCGTCACCGTCCTGAGCGCCGACGACGCCCGCCGGATCGCCCTGCGCGCCCAGGGCCTGCTGGGCACGCCCGACCGCCGGGCCGGAGTGCGCGGGGTGCTGCGGCACCTGGGCGCGGTCCAGTTGGACACCATCTCGGTGCTGGCCCGCTCGCACGAGCTGGTGCCGTACGCCCGGCTCGGCGCGGTCGGCCGCCCGGCGGTCGAGGCGGCCTACTGGGGTGCGGGCACCAGCTTCGAGTACTGGTCGCACGCGGCCTGCGTCCTGCCGGTCGAGGAGTGGCCGCTGTTCGCCTTCCGGCGCCGCCGCTACCGCGACCGCGGGAACCTCTGGAGCCACCAGGTCTCGCCGGAGGCGTACCGGGCGGTGCTCGACAGACTGCGCGCCGAGGGGCCGTTGACCTCCACCGAGCTGGGCGGCGCCAAGCGGACCTCCGAGTGGTGGGACTGGTCCGACGCCAAGATCGCGGTGGAGCGGGCGCTGGCCTTCGGGGACGTGGTCTGCACCGAGCGCCGGAGCTGGAAGCGGGTCTACGCGCTGGCCGAACAGGCCGTCCCCGACGCCCTGTTCGGCCAGGACCGGTCCGATGAGGAGTGCGTGCGCACCCTGGTCGCCCAGGCCGGGGCCGCGCTCGGCGTGGCCACCCGGGCCGACCTGCTGGACTACCACCGGCTGCGCGCCGAGGAGTTGGACGCGGTGCTGGCGGACACCGGGCTGGTCCCGGTCGAGGTGGCGGGCTGGGGCCCGGGCGGCACCGGGGCGCCGGCCTGGGCCGACCCGGCGGCGCTGGCCACCGCCCCGCGCGGGCGCCACCGCACCACGCTGCTCTCGCCGTTCGACTCGCTGATCTGGGACCGCGCCCGCACCGAGCGGATCTTCGGGATGACCCACCGGCTGGAGGCCTACACCCCCAAGCACAAGCGGGTGCACGGCTACTTCGCGATGCCGCTGCTGGCCGGCGGCCGGCTGGTCGGCCGGGTCGACCCGGCCCGGGAGGGGCGCACCCTGGTCGCCCGGCAGGTCTCGCTGACCGACGAGCGCGGGCGCGACCGCGGGCCGGGCGCCCGGCCCGTCGAGGCGCTGGCCACCGCACTCCGCGAGGCAGCCACCTGGGTCGGCTGCGACGGAGTGCGGATCGAGGCGCTGCACGACGAACGGCTGCGCCCGGCCCTGGAGAAGCTGCTCGCCGCCTAGGTCCCGTCCGGCCGGGCCGGGCCGAGGGAGGCGGCGAGCGGCGGTCACCCTATCTCGAGGATCTTCTCCCGCATCGCGTACACCACGGCCTCCATCCTGGAGTGCAGTTGCAACTTCTCCAGGATGTTGCGGACGTGGTTCTTCACGGTGTTCTCGCTGATGAACAGCTCCTTGGCGATCTCCCGGTTGTTCATTCCGGTGGCCACCAGTTTCAGCACCTCCAGCTCCCGGTCGGTGAGCCGGGGAGCCGGCACCAGGTCCCGGTCGTCGGAGCGCCGCTGGATCATCGACTTGAACTCGGTGAGCAGCTTGGAAGCCATCGACGGGCTGATCTGCGACTGCCCGTCGGCGACCGCCCGGATCGCGGTGGCGACCTCGTCGGTGGAGATCTCCTTGAGGAGGTAGCCGGTGGCCCCCGCCTTGATCGCCTCGTAGAGGTCGGCCTCCTCGTCGCTTATCGTCAGCATGATGATCTTGGTGCTGGGCGCCACGTCCTTGATCGCCGTGCAGGCCTCGATCCCGCTGCGGCGCGGCATCCGGACGTCCATCAGGATGATGTCGGGCAGCAGGTCGGCGGCCTTCAGCACCGCCTCGGCACCGTCCCCGGCCTCTCCGACGACCTTGATGTCCGGCTCCTCCGCCAGGACGATCTCCAGCCCTCGGCGGAACAGGGCGTGGTCGTCCACCACCAGGACGCGGATCGGCTCACCCCGGTGCGGCGCGTACGCGGGTTCCTCCTCCGGCCCCGGTGGCAGCCCGGTGACCGGCCCCGCAGCGGGCCCCAGCCCGAAGTGATCCCCCATCCGCTCCTCCCCCTTCGCGGGTCGACGTGCGCCCAATCATTCCACGCCCCGCCACCGCCGCGGTCACCCTCCGCCGCCGATTCCCCCGCATCGGGTGACCCCGGGCGCAACGGGCCCGAGCACCGTTCGAACCCGTCCCACCGGGCGGTGTCCGGTACGGGCGGAACGCCCCGGAACGCCGGTGACCCCGGCGGCCGCTGCCGCCGGGGTCATCCCTCGATCGTCACTGCCGGGACGGTCAGTCCTCGTCGTCGAACCGGCCGATCGCACCGCCCGCGCCACTGGCCACGCCGGCCGCCATGTCCGGCTGCACGTGGATGACACCGTAGTGGTAGCCGTGCCGGCGGTAGACGACGCTCGGCAGGCCGCTGTCCTTCTCCACGAACAGGTAGAAGTCGTGGCCGACCAGCTCCATCTCGTAGAGCGCCTGGTCCAGCGCCATGGGGGCGGCCGAGTGCGTCTTCTCCCGGACCACCAGCGGGCCTTCGCCCTCCACTTCCAGGGATCCCATCATGGTCTTGCGGACGGCCCCGTTGGTCTCGCCCTCCGGCGCCGTCGTTGCGGGCAGCGCGGCCAGGGCCGCGGTCGCCTCGGCGACGCTGATGGGGGTGCGGCCGTTCGCGCCGCCCTTGTGCACCCGGCGCCGGTCCGCGGACTTGCGCAGTTGCGCGTCGAGCTTCGCCGAGGCGAGGTCGAGCGCCGCGTACGGGTCGCCGGCCGCGGCTTCGGCCCGGATCACCGGGCCACGGGTACGAAGAGTGATCTCCACGCGGTCCGACCGGTCGGCCTGCCGCGGGTTGTGCTCCTTGGACACCTCGACGTCGAGGCTGATCACCTTGCCGTCGAACTTCTGGACCTTCTCCAGCTTCTCGGCCACGTGCTCGCGGAACCTCTTGGGCACCTCGGTCTTGCGGCCCTTGACGACGATGTCCACGCAGAACTCCGATCCCTCGTGCTGACGCCGATCCGGGTGCTACCGGACCGGACTGAGCTCCAGCTGGACCAGCCCATCCACTGCCGGCCCCCCGCCCCCGCCACCGGCGGGAACGACTGGCCCTCATCTCACTTCCTCCCCATCAGGGACGGTTGAAACCCCCTGGAGCCTTATCGAACACCTCGCGCGGGGTTTTCGCCTCCCCGGGCGGAACGGTGGGCATGACCCGATACTTCGGGCGGTGCTGGGGGCGGGCGGTCAAACTGCTGCACCCTGTTTACCCTCCTGAGGGTGAAGTAAGGGTAAATACCTGGACAACGCCCCCCATACGGCGGATCCTTTGCTGACTCTCCGTGCCTGCCGCCGCCAGGAGCAGCCGTGCCGCCGTCCCCCTCCCCCGACCGTCCGCCGTCCCTACGGACACCGTTCGACCACGCACTGGCCGGGCTGCTGGACGTCCTGCTCCCCGCCGACTGCGCGGGCTGCGGGGCCCGGCGCAGCCAGCTCTGCCCGGCCTGTCGGCACGCCCTGGCCACCGCCCGCCCCGGCCCCACCCTGCTGCCCTGGGCGCACGCGGCCGCGCCGTACACCGACCCGGTGCGCCAACTGCTGCTCGCCCACAAGGAGCGGGGCGCGCTGCGGCTGGCCGGGCCGCTCGGCGAGGTGCTCGGCCGGGCGGTGCGCTCCGCCCTGGGGCCCCGGGCCGGGGCCGCGCCGCTGCTGCTGGTGCCGATGCCCTCGGCCCGTTCAGCGGTGCGCGCCCGGGGCCACGACCCGACGCTGCGGCTGGCCGGGGCCGCCGCCCGGTCGCTGCGCCGGGCCGGTCTGGACGCCCGGGCCGCGCCGCTGCTGCGGCACGCCCGTCCGGTCGCCGACCAGACCGGGCTGAACGCCGCCGAGCGGCGGCGCAACCTGCACGGCGCGCTCACCGTCCTGCCGCGCGCCCGCCGGGGCCTGGCCGGCCGTCAACCGGTGCTGGTGGACGACCTGGTGACCACCGGGGCGAGCCTGGCCGAGGCGGCCCGGGCGCTGGCCGACGCCGGGCTGCCGGCCCGGGCCGGTGCCACGGTCGCGGCCACCGAGCTGCGACCGGTGGACAGGGCCTAGCGCGCCGGTCCGGCCTCAGCCCGCGTAGAAGTACGAGCGGGCCTTGTCCACCAACTGGGCTTCCCGCCACTGGTTGTTGACCAGCCGGTAGACGGTGCCGGCCGCCACCGCGAGCACCGGCGAGGGCTGGGCCAGGATGTACCCGCGGGACTCCGCGGTCGAGATGGACTGCGGGGAGGACGGCAGGCCGTTGCCGGTCTGCAGCTGACTGTCCGTGCCCTGCGAGCCGTCGGTGCTGATGTAGTACAGCTGCTGGGGGCGGTCGGCCTCCTTGCCGAGCACCAGCAGCTGGTCGGTCTCCGCCCAGGACACCGACGCGACGTCGACCAGCGACGGCGCCGCCGGGCGCACCCCGGTGATCCGCACGGTCGGCGCGGACGGCGTGCCGCCGTGCTCCACCAGTCCGAACATCAGCGAACTTCCGTTCACCCCGGGCGACTTGACCACCAAGGCGATCCGGGCGCCGTCCGAGGAGAGCTTCAGCGCCTGCACGCCCTGCACCGGCTGCCCGGTCTGCGCGGTCACCGACACGGTGTACGTCTTGCCGCCGCGCACCATCACCACCCGTGGGGCCTGCGGATTGCGGTCCACCACCCAGAGGTCGCCGCGGCCGTCCCAGCTGGGCGAGGTGAGGCCGTCGTCCTTGGCGCCCGCCTTCGCCGGGGAGCTGAGCACCGGTTCGGGCAGCGTCGCCGTACCGGGCTGCAGCGGCACCGAGTAGAGCTGGTGGCCGTCGTCCGAGATCGCGGCGGCCTGGGAGCCGTCCCGGCTGACCGCGACGGCGCCCAGCTGGGACGCGCCGTTCGGGTGCGGCTTGCCGAGCACCCCGGGCACCGGGTCGCCGCTGCGTCCCTCGTCGGCCGCCATCAGCACGCCGTTGTCGGCGCGCTGGTAGTACTGCTGCACGGGCAGCCGCCCGGCCAGCGCGCCGGGGCCGACGGCCGGGTCGTCGGTGCGGCCGGCGGTGCAGGAGCCCCGCTGGCCCTTGAGTTCCAGCCGCTCGACCTGCCCCTTGCCCTGGTCGGCGAAGGTGTAGAAGAGCTGGGTCGCCATCCGGCGGCAGGCGACCGCGTCGCCGAGGTCCGCGCCGCCGAGCTGCACGTGGGCGATCCGGCTGTCGTCGATGGTCACCTTGTCGACCGTGGTATCGCTCGGGAAGGCCGTCCGGGCCACCGGCGAGAGCCAGTTCGAGGGCCCGGCGACCAGCGCCTTGGCGGCCGAGGCCAGCGGATCGATCCGGCGCCGCAGGTAGATCGGGTCGGCTATCAGCACTTCCTGGCCGCCGCCGCCCGCGGGGGGCGCGGACGGGTCGGGGGCGGTGTAGAAGAAGCGCTCGACCTGCCGGAAGCTGTTCCGGAAGTTGGTCTCGTTCATGATCACGCCGGGCGGCAGCTTGGCGATCCGCCACTCCCCGTCCTCGCGCGTGAAGGTGAAGTCGAAGGCGTTGTTGTTCTGCCCGGTGACCAGCAGGTACGAGTGCCTCTCGTCGACCTTGGCGACCAGCTGCCCGGACACCGTCTCGGAGTACTCGGTGTCCTTGTCGCCGACCACCTGGTCCGACGGGATCTTCGTGGCGGAGAGCACCTGGATGCCCGCGTCCGGGTTCCAGGTCGCGGCGGCGTGCTCGGTGAGGTACTTGCGCGCGGTCTCGTACCCCTCGTCCGCGGTCACCGCGTCCAGGAACCCGGTCAGCAGCTCGCGCGGCTTGGCGCCCTTGCCGGGCGCCACCGGGAACACCCTGGCCTGCAGGTTCTTGTCGGCCGAGCCCTGGGACAGCTCCACCTTGGTGATGCTGCCGGAGTCCGGCATGGCCGCGCAGCCGCTCGCCACCAGGGCGCCGAGCACCGCGCCGGCCACCGCCACGAGCCGCGGCTCAGTCCTGTTGCTCGTCCTTCGCACGCTGCGACCCCTCCAGGTCCGTCCCACCCGTCGCGTCCGGTTCCGCCGTCCGCTGTGCCACCGACGGCCGTCCGGGCGTCGGGTCCACCATGACCTGGGCGCCGGTGGCGCCGTAACCGGCCCCCACGGTCCGGACGTCCGAGGGGTCCGAGCGCGGCCCCTCGGGCATCCGGCGCGGGCCCAGCCCGGGGCCGATGTTCAGCACCCCGCCGAGCCCGCTGCCCAGCCCGCTGCCCGTCCCCTCCGGCGCCTCGTTCTGCTCCTCGGCGGCGGTCATCGCCGTGGAGCCGGCCGGGGAGATCGCCCGCCGGTACGGCGTGCCGTACGCGCCCAGGCCCCGGTTGTTGCGGGAGTCCTCCGGCTCCAGCCGGAACGGCGCCCGGTTGATCTCGCCGCCGCGGGTGCGCGGCAGGGTGAGCCGGAAGTGCGAACCGCCGCCGGGCTCGCCCCAGGCCTGGAGCCAGCCACCGTGCAGGTGGGCGTCCTCGACCGCGATGGACAGGCCCAGACCGGTGCCGCCGGTGGTGCGCACCCGGGACGGGTCCGCCCGCCAGAAGCGGTGGAACACCCGGGACGCCTCGCCCGGCTTGAGGCCGATGCCGTAGTCGCGCACGCCGACCGCGACCGCGCCGTCCGCCGAGCCCAGCCGGACCACCACGTCGCGGCCCTCGCCGTGCTCCAGCGCGTTGACCACCAGGTTGCGCAGGATGCGCTCGATCCGGCGGGAGTCCACCTCGGCCAGCACCGGCTCGCCGTCGCCGCGGATCACCACGGTGCTGCCCTTCGCGTCGGCCAGCGGGTCGGCGGCCTCCACCACCCGGGCGACGATCTCGCGCAGGTCGACCGGTTCGGCGTCCAGGATCGCGGCGCCGGCGTCGAAGCGGCTGATCTCCAGCAGGTCGGCCAGCAGCGACTCGAAGCGGTCCAGCTGGCCCTGCAGCAGCTCCGCCGAGCGGGCCGCCATCGGGTCGAGGTCCTCGCGGCTGTCGTAGATCAGGTCGGCGGCCATCCGGACGGTGGTCAGCGGGGTGCGCAGCTCGTGCGAGACGTCCGAGACGAAGCGCCGCTGCACCCGGGACAGCTCCTCCAGCTGGCGGATCTGCGCCTGCAGGGCGTTGGCCATCCGGTTGTACGACTCCCCGAGGCGGGCGATGTCGTCCGTCCCGGTCACCTTCATCCGCTCTTCCAGGTGCCCGTCGGCGAGCCGCTCGGAGATGCCGGCCGCCATCCGGACCGGGGTGACGACCTGGCGCACCACGACCCAGGCGATGCCGCCCATCAGGATCACCACGAAGACGCCGGCGGTCGCCAGGGTGCCGGTGATCAGGTTGAGGGTGTCGGTCTCCTGGCCGAAGGAGAACACGTAGAACAGCTGGTAGCTGGTGTCGGCCGGCCCGACGAACTGCATGCCGAGGGCCAGTCCGGGCTCGCTCTTGCCGCCCGCCTCGGGCGAGCGGTGGATCCGGGTCGGCTGGTCGAACATCTGCCCGGGCTCTTCGATGAGCTTGGCGCGCAGGGTGTCCGGGACGCTGCTGGGCTGGATGTCTCCCGAGTAGCGCGGCGCGAAGCCGGCGCTGTCCGGGACGACCGCCCCGGTGCCGGGGGCCATCGCGATCACCGAGTAGACCGTCTGCCCGCTCGCGGCCAGGTCGTTGACCTGGCGCAGCAGCCAGGTGCCGGCCTCACCGGTGCTCGGGTCGACGGCGCCGCGCAGGGCCTGGTCCCGGGCCTCGTCGATCTTCTTCTGCTCGACCTGGAAGCCGATCCGGGCCTGCGCCCGGGCCGCGTCGATCTTGGTGTCGAGCAGGCCGTTGCGCACCTGCGCCACCACGACCACGCCCAGCACCAGGACCACCGCGATGGAGGCCAGCAGGGACACCGTGACCACGCGCAGCTGGATCGACCGGCGGTACAGCGCGCTCACCCGGCGCGCGGGCCGCCGCAACTGTCGCTTCATCAGACCGAACACTCCGGACGGGCCGCGACGGCGGCGGGTGGTGGAACTCAGCACGTCCCCGCGCACGGCCCCCGCCCCGTCGGTCGCGGTACCCGACGGGGTGTCCTCAGCCCGGTCCGTCACCTCAGCTGGGTCCGGCCTTGTAGCCGACGCCGCGGACGGTCACCACGATCTCGGGGCGCTCCGGGTCCTTCTCGATCTTGGAGCGCAGACGCTGCACATGGACGTTGACCAGGCGGGTGTCCGCCGCGTGGCGGTAGCCCCAGACCTGCTCCAGCAGCACCTCGCGGGTGAACACCTGCCAGGGCTTGCGGGCCAGCGCGACCAGCAGGTCGAACTCCAGCGGGGTCAGCGGGATGCTCCGCCCGTCCCGCTTCACCGAGTGGCCGGCCACGTCGATCACCAGATCGCCGATGGTCAGCTGCTCGGGCGTCGGCTCCTCGGCGCGGCGCAGCCGGGCTCGCACCCGGGCCACCAGCTCCTTGGGCTTGAACGGCTTGGTGACGTAGTCGTCGGCGCCGGACTCCAGGCCCACCACGACGTCGACCGTGTCGGTCTTCGCGGTCAGCATGACGATCGGCACGCCGGACTCCGCCCGGATCTGCCGGCATACGTCGATGCCGTCCCGACCGGGCAGCATCAGGTCGAGCAGGACCAGATCGGGCTTGCTCTCCCGGAACGCGGCTAGCGCCTTGTCCCCATCCGCGACGAAAAACGGCTCAAAACCCTCACCACGCAGCACGATGCCGAGCATCTCGGCCAGTGCGGAGTCGTCATCAACGACGAGGACGCGTCCCTTCATGGGTCCATCTTCTCATTACCGGATTGTGACCTGCCGCACAGCAGTGCCAATGCTCCACAACGGCCAACTCGCCCGCCGTCGAATTCCGGCCATACCGGGCGAATAGCCCCCGTCGAAGCGCCTCCGAACCGTCCGGAACCCGCCGTCCGACCCCCCGGCGGCCCCCGTTGCCGATCAGCAACCGGATACCCCTGGGGCGTCTCCGGGCCCCATGGCACGATGGGCGCTGCGCGCGGGCGAAAGATCCGCCCGGAGCCGCGCCCAGTGACGCCCCTCCGAGGAGCAGTGATGACCGACACTCCGGGCTGGGCCTCGCCCAGCTCGTCCGAGCCGCCCCGCGACGGCGCCCGGCCCCCGGCCGACGCGCCCGCCGCCGTGCCCGGGCCGTCGGCACCCCCTCAGGCCACCCCCGGCTGGGACGCACAGTACGGACAGCCGAACCGGGGCGCCCAGCCGCCCGGCCGCGGCCCGTACGGCTGGGACGTCCCGCGCAGCCCCCGGCCCGGCGTCATCCCGCTGCGCCCGCTCAGCGTCGGCGAACTGCTCGACGGCGCCGTCACCACCGTCCGCCGGCACTGGCGCACCGCGCTCACCCTCTCGCTCGGCATCGCCGTGCTCGACCAGGCCGGCGCCTTCGTCGCCGCGCTCCTGGTCAGGGGCCGCACCGGCGCCTCCACCCAGCTGCTCACCGTGCTCGTCAGCATGCCGCTGACACTGCTGCTCGACGCGCTCGCCGTCGCCCTGCTCACCATCGTGGTCAGCCGCGCCGTCCTCGGCCGGTCGGTGACCGCCGGGGACGCCTGGCGCGACGCCCGCCCCCGGCTGCTGCAGTTGCTCGGGCTCACCGTGCTCACCACCCTGATGAGCGCCGGTGTGGTGCTGCTCGGCTTCACCCCGCTGCTCGGCTACAGCGCCGGCGGCGCCGACACCCCCGCCACCGTCTCCCTGCTGTTCCTGGTCGGCCTGCTGACCGTCCCGGTCGCCCTCTGGCTGCTGATCCGCTACAGCCTGGCCGCCCCCGCGCTGATGCTGGAGAAGCAGGGCGTGCTGACCGCGCTGTCGCGCTCCCGGCGGCTGGCCCGCGGCTCCTGGTGGCGGATCCTCGGCATCGTCCTGCTGAGCCGGGTGCTGGCCGGGATCGTCGCGGTGACGTTCGCCGTCCCGTTCCGCTTCATCGGCCTGGTGCTGGGCTTCGGCTCCCTGGACCGGCTGAGCGACACCGCCCACGAGTCCATCGGCATGATGGCGATGACCGCGATCTCCGGGATCATCTCCTCCGCGCTGTCCACCCCCTTCCTGGCCGCCGTCAGCGTGCTGGTCTACATCGACCAGCGGATCCGGCGCGAGGCCCTGGACATCGAGCTCGCCCGCGCCGCCGGACTGGCCGAGCCGGGCGGCCCCGGCTGGAACGACCGGGCCGACCAGACTCCGGCGAGGCGCTGAACCGGATGCCTATCTGGGGGGACAGGCTCCTCGCCGCCGGCGGCGCCCCGGTCACCGTTCCGCGTGACCCGGCCCGTGACGCCGCCCGCGACGAGCTGCTCAACGCCGAGTACCACAAGAACGACCCGGGTGTCCTGGAACGCGTCGTCGACTGGATCTGGGACCACATCGACCGCGCCGTGGGCACCGTCTCCGCCGGCGGCACCGACGGCAGCACCGGCCTGGTGCTCTTCCTGATCGTCGCCGTGGTGATCGCCGCCGCCGTCTGGTGGCGCCTCGGCGCGCCCAAGCGCGCCGCCCGCACCGTCGTCGGCGTGTACGGCGCCGAGGGCCCGCGCAGCGCCGCCCGGTACCGCGCCGACGCCGCCGGACACGCCGCCGCGGGACGCTGGGCCGAGGCCGTCCGCGAGCAGATGCGCGCGCTGGTCCGGGCCCTGGAGGAGCGCACCCTGCTCGACAACCGGCCCGGCCGCACCGCCGACGAGGCCGCCGCCGAAGCCGGCCGGGCCCTGCCGGAGCACGCCGCCGAACTGGCCGCCGCGGCCCGCGTCTTCGACGACATCGCGTACGGCGAGCGCACCGCCGACCAGGCCGCCTACCGGCTGCTGCTGGACCTCGACCGGACGCTGGAGCGCACCCGTCCGGTCCACACCCCCGTCACGGCCACCGCCCCGGCCCCGACCCCGACCCCGGGAGGAGCGGCATGACCAGCACCGCCCCGGCTCCCCCCGCCGCCGAACGACCTGCCGAGCCAGCTGCCGAGCGACCCGCCGAGCAGGCCACCGACGCCACGCCGACCAGCCTCGCCCCCACCGGGCGCGGCCTGCTCCGCCGGGCCCGCTGGTACCTGCTCTTCCTCGCCGTCCTGCTGGTCGCCGCCATCGGCCTCGCCGTCATCAACCAGGGCCACCGCTACCCGCCGAACGACCCGCGCTCCTACGACGCCGACGGCTCGCACGCCGTGGTCGCGCTGCTCGAACGCCAGGGCGTCAAGACCGACCTCAGCACCGACCCCGCTGCCCCCGCGAACGGCGCCGACACCCTGCTGCTGCCCGAACCCGACCTGCTCAGCCCGGCCCAGCTGCGCGCGGTCGCCGCCGCCCGGCACCAGCGGCTGGTCCTGATCAACCCGGGCCCGGCCGCCCTCAACGAGCTCGCCCCCGGCATCCGCGTCGCCGAGGACGTCAGCGGCGGTCCGTTCGCGGCCGTCCGCAGCACCCGCCCGGGCTGCGAGCTGCCCGAGGCCGTCCGGGCCGGCACCGCCTCGATGGGCGGCACGCTCTACACCAGCGGCAGCCGCGGCGACGGCTGCTACTCGCACGGCCACGGCTACCCGCTGGTCAGCACCCCCAGCGGGGGCGGCGACGTCATCGTGCTCGGCAGCGGCCAGTTCCTGGCGAACGGCCACCTCGCCGAGGACGGCAACGCCTCGCTCGCGCTCGGCCTGCTCGGCGCGCAGCCCCGCCTCACCTGGCACCTGCCCGACTACTCCGCGCCGGTCGCCGCCGGCACCCAGCACAAGACCTTCGGCGACTTCATTCCGAAGGGCTGGCACTGGGCGCTCTACCAGCTCGCCGTCGCCGCCGTGCTCGCCGCCCTCTGGCGCGCCCGCCGACTCGGGCCGGTGGTCAGCGAGAACCTGCCCGTGGTGGTCCGCGCCGCCGAGACCACCGAGGGCCGCGCCCGCCTCTACCGGCGGGCCAGGGCCCGCGGCCGCGCCGCCGACGCCCTGCGCCGGGCCGCCGCCCACCGCCTCGCCCCCGCCCTCGGCGTCCCGCTCCAGGCCGGCGCACCCGAGCCGGAGGCACTCTGCGCGGCCGTCGCCGGCCGCCTCCCCGAACGACCCGCCGGGGACGTCCGGGCCCTGCTGTACGGCCCGCCCCCGACCGACGACGCCGCGCTGCTGCGACTCGCCGACGATCTCGACGCCCTCGAAAGGCAGGTACGGAACCCGTGACCGAACAGGCAACCGCCCAGCTCCGCATCACCCCCGGCACGGCACCCGCTACCCCCGCCACCGACCCGCGCGCGGCGCTGACCGCCCTGCGCGCCGAGATCGGCAAGGCCGTGGTCGGCCAGGACGCCGCCGTCACCGGCCTGGTGGTGGCGCTGCTCTGCGGCGGCCACGTGCTGCTGGAGGGCGTCCCCGGCGTCGCCAAGACCCTGCTGGTCCGCACCCTGTCCACGGCGCTCAGCCTGGAGACCAAGCGCATCCAGTTCACCCCCGACCTGATGCCCGGCGACGTCACCGGCTCGCTCGTCTACGACGCCCGCACCGCCGAGTTCTCCTTCCAGCCCGGCCCGGTCTTCACCAACCTGCTGCTGGCCGACGAGATCAACCGCACCCCGCCGAAGACCCAGGCCTCCCTGCTGGAGGCCATGGAGGAGCGGCAGGTCACCGTCGACGGCGAGCCCCGCGCGCTGCCCGTCCCGTTCCTGGTCGCCGCGACCCAGAACCCGGTCGAGTACGAGGGCACCTACCCGCTGCCCGAGGCCCAGCTGGACCGCTTCCTGCTCAAGCTGATCCTGCCGCTGCCCGACCGCGACCAGGAGTTCCAGGTGCTGTCCCGGCACGCCTCCGGCTTCGACCCCAAGGACCTCGCCGCCGCCGGCGTCCGCCCGGTCGCCGGGCCCGAGCACCTCGCCGCCGCCCGCGAGCAGATCGCCCGACTGACCGTCTCGCCCGAGGTCCTGGCGTACATCGTCGACCTCTGCCGGGCCACCCGGCAGTCCCCGTCGCTGTCCATCGGTGTCTCCCCGCGCGGCGCCACCGCGCTGCTCGCCGCCTCGCGCGCCTGGGCCTGGCTGGCCGGGCGGGACTACGTCACCCCGGACGACGTCAAGGCCCTCGCCCTGCCCACCCTGCGGCACCGGGTCGCGCTGCGCGCCGAGGCCGAGATGGAGGGCGTCACCGCCGACTCGGTCATCCAGGCCGTCCTCGCCCAGACGCCCGCCCCCCGCTGATCCACCACCGGTAGGCGTACCGGGTCCTCGAATCCACCGGGCTTCCGAAGGAGCGCACCCCGCATGGCCCTCACCGGGCGAACCGCCCTGATCGCCGCGCTCGGCGCGCTCTTCGTGGGCCTGCTGCTGCCCTCCTGGACGGGGATCGGGGCCGTCACCGGCGCGCTGCTGCTCGCCGTCCTGGTCGACCTGGTGCTCGCCGCCCCCGTCCGCAGTCTGCGGATCGTCCGCAGCGGCGACACCACCGTCCGGCTCGGCGACGACGCCTCGGTCGAACTCACCGTCACCAACCCCTCCGGGCGGCCGCTCCGGGCGCTGATCCGGGACGCCTGGGCCCCTTCC
Source organism: Kitasatospora sp. NPDC030952 (assembly GCF_055571335.1). Lineage (NCBI taxonomy): Bacteria > Bacillati > Actinomycetota > Actinomycetes > Kitasatosporales > Streptomycetaceae > Kitasatospora > Kitasatospora sp. NPDC030952. The sequence goes on along the minus strand of NZ_JBVIFM010000014.1, from coordinate 2,914 downwards.
GCGTGGCGCCCCGGCACCGCCGAGACCGCCTCCCGGCACACCCTCGCCGTCCCCGGCGGCGAACGGCGCCGGGCCGTCTCCGTCCTCACCCCGGGCCGGCGCGGCGACCACCGTGCCCACCGGGTGACGGTCCGCTCGCTCGGCCCGCTCGGCCTGGCCGGCCGCCAGGGCTCCCACCACGTCCCCTGGACGGTCCGCGCCCTCCCCCCGTTCAACAGCCGCAAGCACCTGCCCTCCCGGCTCGCTCGACTGCGCGAACTCGACGGCCGTACCTCGGTGTTGACCCGAGGCCAGGGCACCGAGTTCGACTCGCTTCGGGAGTACCTGCCCGGCGAGGACGTCCGCTCCATCGACTGGCGCGCCAGCGCCCGCCGCAACACCGTCGCCGTCCGCACCTGGCGCCCCGAACGCGACCGGCACATCCTCGTCGTCCTCGACACCGGCCGCACCTCGGCCGGCCGGGTCGGCGACGCCCCCCGCCTGGACGCCGCCCTCGACGCCGCCCTGCTGATCACCGCCCTCGCCACCCGGGCCGGTGACCGGGTCGACCTGCTCGCCCACGACGCCCGCAAGCGCGCCTCGGTCATCGGCAGTTCGCCCAGCGAGATCCTGCCGGCCTTCACCAACGCGATGGCCCTGCTGGAGCCCGCGCTGCACGAGACCGACATGCGCTCGCTGGTCTCCACCGCGCTCAAGATGGCCCCGCACCGCTCGCTGATCGTCCTGCTCACCGGCCTGGACGCGGCGCCCGTCGAGGACGGCCTGCGCCCGCTGCTGCCGCTGCTGACCAAGCGCCACGAGGTCGTCCTGGCCTCCGTCGCCGATCCGCACCTGGACGTGCTGGCGGCCGGCCGCGGCACCGTGGAGGCCGTCTACGGGGCCGCCGCCGCCGAGCAGACCCGCGCCGACCGGCGGCAGACCGCCGACCGGCTCACCCGGCACGGCGTCACCGTTCTCGACGCGCCGCCCGCCCGGATCGCCCCGGCCCTGGCGGACGCCTACCTGGCGCTCAAGGCGGCAGGCCGACTCTGAGCCGGTCGGCCGGCGTCAGTCACCGGGGTCAGCCGCCGGGGTCAGCCGCCAGGGTCAGCCGCCGCCGCGGGCGTTGAGCCGGGCATTGAGCCGGGCGGCCTGGCGCGTCAGGTGATCGCGTTCGGCGAGGTTGGACGCCTGGCGGGCCGCCTCGGCGTACAGCCGGGCCGCCATCGCCAAGTCCCCGTCACGCTCGTGGAGGTAGGCCGCCGCGGCGGCGTACCGGGGCAGCGAACCGTCCAGCTCCCCGAGCGCCACCAGTCCGGCCCGCGGCCCGTCGGCCTCGCCCACCGCCACCGCGCGGTTCAGCCGCACCACCGGACTGTCCGTCAACCGCACCAACTCGTCGTACCACTCGACGATCTGCACCCAGTCCGTCTCCCCGGCGGTGGGCGCGTCCGCGTGCAGCGCCGCGATGGCCGCCTGGACCTGGAACTCGCCCAGCCGGTCCCGGGCCAGGGCGGTCTGCAGGATCACGACGCCCTCGGCGATCAGCCCGGTGTCCCAGCGGCCGCGGTCCTGCTCGGCGAGCGGGACCAGACTGCCGTCCGGCGCGGTCCGGCCGGCCCGCCGGGCGTGGTGCAGCAGCATCAGCGCCAGCAGCCCCGCCACCTCCGGGTGGTCGATCGCCGCCGCCAACTGCCGGGTCAGCCGGATCGCCTCGGCAGCGAGGTCGACGTCACCGGAGTAGCCCTCGTTGAAGACCAGGTAGAGGACGCGCAGCACGGTGGCGACATCGCCCGGCTGATCGAACCGGACGGCCGAGACGGTCCGCTTGGCCCGGCTGATCCGCTGCGCCATGGTCGCCTCGGGCACCAGGTAGGCCCGGGCGATCTGCCTGGTGGTCAGCCCGCCCAGCGCCCGCAGGGTGAGCGCCACCGCCGAGGACGGCGTCAACGACGGGTGGGCGCACAGGAAGTAGAGCTGCAACGTGTCGTCCCGCTCGGCCGTCGGCCCGGGCTCCGGCTCCCGCTCGACCTGGTCCTCCCGCCGGCGGCGGGCGGTGTCCGCCCGGGCCGCGTCGAGGAACTTCCGCCAGGCGACGGTGACCAGCCAGCCCTTGGGATCCCTCGGCCGATCGCGCTCCCAGACGCGGACCGCTTCCACCAACGCCTCCTGCACGGCGTCCTCGGCCGCCGCGAAATCGGCTCCGCGGCGGACGAGAACACCGAGCACACCCGGGGTGAGGCTCCTGATCAGGGCCTCGTTCATCGGGGAGGTCACTCCGTGATGGTCGGCGGCATGGCCAGGAACGGACGGAGCTCCAGCCACTCGTGGATCGGCTCGCCCCCGGCTCCGGGGGCCGCGGACAGCTCGCCGGCCAGCTCCAGCGCGCGCTCGTAGCTGTCGACGTCGATCACCATCCAGCCGGCGATGAGGTCCTTGGTCTCGGCGAACGGACCATCGGTCACCGGCGGACGCCCCTCGCCGTCGAACCGGACCCACGTCCCCTCGGGCGCGAGCGCCTGGGCGTCGACGAACTCGCCGGTCTGCTCCAGCCGGGCCGCGAAGTCCTGCATGTACTTGATGTGCGCCGTGACCTCCTCCGGCGTCCACTGGTCCATCGGTGCGCAGTCGATCGGCGCCGGGCCACCACGGTAGTGCTTGAGCAGCAGGTACTTGGCCATCGTGCTTCTCCTTCGGTGCTGGTGCGACCCATTGTGGCCGCGTCCACCCCGGGGACGGAGCAGGCGACGGGTTCTCGACATGGCCGGCCAAGATCTTTCCCGGGCTCCCCCGCTCCCTAGATCCCGCCCCCCGGGTGCCGCTTTCCTGGATCCGGTTTCCCCCGGGAAACGCGAAAAGGCCCACCCGGAAACCCGGGTGGGCCTTTTCTGAAGAATTGTTCGGCGGCGTCCTACTCTCCCACAGGGTCCCCCCT